>NZ_JBVHRG010000024.1:0-1016 GCF_055567015.1 Sphaerisporangium cinnabarinum | reverse complement strand
AGTGGGAGCTGTCTAGGAACCCGGCTCGTGCCAACGGAGGTCTCTCGTGTCCCACGCTAATGCCCGGCTGACTCCGGCCGGCAGGTTGATCATGGTTCGGCGTATCGCTGCTGGTCGCCCGGTCGCGCATGTCGCGGCGGAGATGGGTGTCTCGCGCACGACGGCGTGGCGGTGGTGGCGCCGGTTCCAGGCCGAGGGCCGTCCGGGGTTGGTCGACCGGCCGAGCGTGGCGCGCACGCACCCGCGCCGGACCCCGGCCTGTGTCGAGACGCGGGTGCGGATCGCGCGGATGCTGACCCGGCGCGGCCCACTCACGATCTCCCGGATAGTGGGGGTGCCGGCCTCGACCGTGGGACGGGTCCTAGCCCGCCACCGTGTCCCGCCCCTGGCGCAGTGCGACCCGGTGACCGGGCAGGTCATCCGCGCCACCCGGCGTTCAGCGAACCGCTACGAGCATCCCTACCCCGGGTCGCTGGTCCACGTCGATGTCAAGAAGCTCGGGCGCATCCCCGACGGCGGAGGTTGGCGAGCGCACGGCCGCTCGGAGCAGGTCCGCGGTCGCGGGATCGGATACGACTACGTGCACGCCGCGATCGACGACCACTCCCGCCTCGCCTACGTCGAGATCCACGACGACGAGAAGACCAGCACCTGCGCACGGTTCCTGACCAACGCCGCCGCCTACTTCGCCGCCCACGGCATCGCCCGCATCGAACGAGTGATCACCGACAACGCGTTCGCCTACCGCCCCGGCACAGGGTTCGCGATGGCCGTCGCGCGCTTGGGCGCCCGCCAGAAGTTCATCCGCCCGCACTGCCCCTGGACCAACGGCAAGGCCGAAAGACTCAACCGGACCTTCGCCACCGAATGGGCCTACGCCCGCGTCTGGACCTCGAACACCGAACGCGCCGCGGCCTTGCCCCGATGGCTCGAGCACTACAACATGAACCGACCCCACCTTGGCATCGGCGGCATTCGCCCCATCGACCGCGTCAACAACGCAGCGGGTCAGTACA
>NZ_JBVHRG010000023.1:0-1207 GCF_055567015.1 Sphaerisporangium cinnabarinum | reverse complement strand
CTGGGCGGTGAAGGCGAGCTCGTACTCGACCGGGGTGAGCTTGCCGAGGGCACGCTGGCGCCGACGCCGGTTGTAGGTGCGTTCGATCCAGAACACGATCGCGTCGTGCAGCTGGTCGCGGGTGGCCCAGCGGCGACGGTTCAGGACGTTCTTCTGCAGCAGCGCGTTCCAGGACTCCATGGCCGCGTTGTCGCCCGCGGAGGCGACGCGACCCATCGATCCCTTCAGCCCGGCTGCGGCCAGGACCGCCCGGAAGGAACGCGCTCGAAATTGCGAGCCTCGGTCCGAATGCACGACCACGACGCCGGTCGGGGCGCGTCTGGCCACGGCGGTGCGCAGGGCGCTGACGGTGAGCTGGGCGGTCATCCGCCCATCGATCGCGTAGCCGACGATCCGGTTGCTGAACAGGTCCTTGATCGCGCAGCAGTAGATCTTGCCCTCGCCAGTGGGGTGCTCGGTGATGTCAGTGACCCAGACCTTGTCCGGCTCGTCGGCGGTGAAGTTGCGTCGGACGTGGTCGTCGTGGACCGCAGGTCCCGGCGACTTCCCGGCCCCGCGTCGGCCCTTGCGGACCGTGGTTGACCACAACTTCTGCGCCGAGCACAGCCGCCAGACGCGTCGCTCGCCGACGTCATGACCGGCGCGCTCGAGCTCGTCGGCCAGGAACCGGTAGCCGAACTCCGGATCGTCGTCGTGGGCGTCGATCAGAACGTTAGTGAGGTAGGCGTCTTCCAGGTCCCGGTCGCTGACCGGGTTGGCCGCCCAGGCGTAGTACGCCTGCGTGGAGTGGCCGAGCACCCCGCAGGTCAGCCGCACGGGGATACCCTCGGCGGCCAGGTCACGGACCAGCGGGTAGCTCATTTTGGGAGCGATCCAGCGGCGAAGTACGCGGCCGCGCGGCGCAGAATCTCGTTCTCCATCTCCAACCGGCGCTTCTCGCGGCGCAGCTGGACCAGCTCGCTCTGCTCGCTGCTCGTCTGACCATCGACAACGCCGTCGTCGATATCGGCCTGACGCACCCAGCGCCGCACAGACTCCACAGAGACGTCGAAGTCGGACGCGACCTCGGCATGCGTCAGATCACCGCGACGGGCGACCCGCACAACGTCACGCTTGAACTCAGGCGGGAACTTCTTAGGCACAACGACATCCTTCCAGCAGGACCTCGTCCCGCAGATGGAGTGTCAACCGTTCCTGCAGCAGTCCC
>NZ_JBVHRG010000022.1:0-1599 GCF_055567015.1 Sphaerisporangium cinnabarinum | reverse complement strand
GCCTGGTGGAACCTCGTCAACTGGTCCGACGCCGAGGCCCGCCTCCAGCGCGCCAAGACCCAGACCGCCGGGCTCATCGTCCCCTGACGACCCCCGCCGCACGACCCCGGTAGGCGAGCACGACCCCGCTCCCCCACCAGAACGAGGTTGGTCCCGCTATCCACCGGATAGCGGGACCAACCTCGTTCTCAACGGCCGGCCAGGGCCACAAGCCGTCAGTCCGCGGTCACGAACAGGTGCCGCGCGACGTCGTCGGGCAGGTCGAGGACCGTCGTGGCGCCCTCGCCCGAGACGGTGACGACGCCGTCGCCCACCGTGACCACGAGGGTCCGGTGCGGCAAGACGCCCGCCTCGGCGAACCGGGCGAGCAGCTCGACGTCGACCTGGATCGGCTCGGCGATGCGCTGGAGCACGACGCGCACCTCCGTGCCGGGCACCGCGGCGCGCGCGACGAGGTGGGCCCGCAGGGACACGACGCCCTGGAGGTAGCCGACCTCGGGCAGGTCCTCGCCCAGCTCGCGCAGGCCGGGGATGGGGTTGCCGTACGGGTCGTGCGCCGGGTGGTCGAGGAGCCCGACGAGGCGCCGCTCGACGAGGTCGCTCATCACGTGCTCCCAGCGGCAGGCCTCGGTGTGGACGTGCTCCCAGTCGAGCTTGATGACGTCGGTGAGCAGGCGCTCGGCGAGGCGGTGCTTGCGCATGACGCGCACCGCCGTCTGCTGGCCGAGGGCCGTGAGCTCGAGCTGGCGGTCGCCCCCGACGACGACGAGGCCGTCGCGCTCCATGCGCGCCACGGTCTGCGAGACCGTCGGCCCCGAGTGCCCGAGGCGCTCGGCGATCCGCGCGCGCAGCGGGGGGATCCCCTCCTCCTGCAGCTCGTAGATCGACTTCAGGTACATCTCGGTGGTGTCGATCAGGTCGGTCACTCGGCCTCCCGCGGCAGGTACGACGCACTCTTCTCTGGAACGGTTCCAGTCTAGCGCTTTCGCCGCCGAGCTCGGCCGCCGCGGCGGACGAGTCCCGCACGCCTGACCGGCGCGCCCGGGCCGCGCGCGTGCGGGGGTGTCGTGGGCGACGGTTACGATCGGCCGCAACCGACTCGACTGGAGGCACCTGGTGGCACGCTCCGACGGCACCGACGACGGCGGCGCACGCGGTCAGCGCGGGCCCCGCGCGGCGGACGCGCTCACGTGCTCGTTCTGCGGCAAGTCGCAGCGGCAGGTGAAGCGGCTCATCGCGGGCCCCGCGGGCGTCTTCATCTGCGACGAGTGCGTGGCCCTCTGCCTCGAGATGGTCGAGGAGGACCGTGAGGCGGAGTCCGCCGAGCAGGACATCGTCACCGGCAGCGGCCCGCTCCCCACGCCGCACGAGATCTTCGCGCACCTCAGCCGCTACGTCGTCGGGCAGGACGGCGCGAAGCGGGCCCTGGCCGTCGCGGTGCACAACCACTACAAGCGCGTCCGCGCCGCCGCTGCCGCCGAGGAGGCGGGCGAGTCCCTCGCGACCGACGACGCGGACTACGTGGAGCTGGCGAAGTCGAACATCTTGTTGATCGGTCCGACGGGGACGGGCAAGACGTATCTGGCGCAGACGTTGGCG
>NZ_JBVHRG010000021.1:0-1763 GCF_055567015.1 Sphaerisporangium cinnabarinum | reverse complement strand
CCGACCTGGTCGCCGTCGGGGTCGGTGTCGTTGGCCAGCGCCGCGACCGAGACCGTGCGCCCCGGACGCACCGTCACCTCGTCGTCCACCGCGACGGGAGCCTGGTTGGTCTCCGCGGGACGGGCGATGCCGACGTGGACCGTGCCCGTGGCGGTGGCGCCGCGCGCGTCGAGCACGGAGTAGGTGAACGTGTCCGCCCCGGTCGCGTTCTTCGACGCGGCGTACTCGATCATCCCGTCCACGACCCGTGCGGTGCCCTTGCCCGCGGGCGTCGCGATGCCGGTGACCTGGACGGAGTCGCCGTCGGGGTCGATGCCGTCCAGGGGGACCGCGATGCGCACGCTGGACCCGGACAGCACCCGGGCCTCGATCTCGCGCGGCTGCGGCGGGGCGTTGTCCTCACCGTCGCGGATCCGGATCGTGACCTGGGCCGAGTCCTCCTGCCCGTTGACGTCCCGCACCCGGTAGATCGCGTACGCCGTGCCCGCCTCCGAGCCCGCCTTGAACCGCAGCGTGTCCTCCGAGACGAACGCCTCGCCCAGCGCCGGGTCCACGTCCTGCTCCAGCTCGGGCTGCAGGAACAGCTCCAACCCGTCCGGGTGCGTGTCGTTCTTCAGCACCGGGACCGTCACCACGTCCCCCGCGTGCACCGTCACCTCGTCCGCGACCGCGTTCGGAGGCTGCAGCCGCGTCGGCGCCGGCACCGGCACGACCCGCACCTGGCCGGTCGCGGTCTCGGTGCCGTTGGAGGCCGTGTACTCCACCGTCACCGGCGCGTCCAGGCGCCGGATCTCGGTCACCCGTAGCATCTGGTGGGCCAGGATCGCGACCGACACCCCGGCGTCGGCGGGCACGCGCACGGACTGCACGACGAGCACGCCGCCCGCGGGGTCCGTGTCGTTCGCGAGGACGTCCACGAGCGTGGACCCGCCCGCCGGGAGGAGCGCGGTGTCGGTGACGACGATCGGGGCGCCTTCGGCCTCGGACGGCGGCAGGACGTCGACCCGGACGAGGCCCGTGGTCGCGTTCGGGCCGTCGGTCACCTGGTACGTCAGGTCGTAGGAGCGCGGCTCCATCGAGAGGAACGTGAACGTGCCCGCGTCGTAGTTCGGCGTGATCTGCGCCGGGGCGGACTCCGACACCGACGCCAGGCGCAGCTCGTCCCCGTTCGGGTCGGTGTCGTTGCGCAACGGCTCCACGGTCACCGGCTGCCCCGCCGGGACCACCACGTGGTCGCTCACCGCGACCGGCGGCTGCGGACCCGGCACCACGTCGACCAGCAGCTTGCCCTCGAAGGACAGCTCGCCGTCGGAGACGAGCAGGGTCACGATCTTGCGGCCGGTCGAGCCGCCGCCGTCGCGCACCTCGACGGTGCCGTCGGGGCGCGAGCGCACGTCGTCGCCCGCGACCGTCGCGGCCGCCGAGGCGAGGTAGAGGTCGTCGCCGTCCGGGTCCTTGAAGAAGGGCAGCACCTTGATCGTCGCGGCGCCGCCCTGGGCGACCCGCAGGACCGGGTCACCGGTCTGCTCGGGGGGAGCGTTCTCGCCCCAGGGGGACACCTTGAGGGTGACGCCCGCCTCGGCGACGCCGCCGCGGCCGTCGGCCACGGAGTACCGGAAGGACCCGGTGCCCTCGGCGTCCTCGGGGACGACGGCCTGGAGCGCGGCGCCGCCCATGATGGCCTGCACCGTCGCGTTCGACGGCGAGTCCCCGGCCAGCGACGCCGTCATCACGTCCCCGTCCGGGTCCACGTCGTTGCCCAG
>NZ_JBVHRG010000020.1:0-1766 GCF_055567015.1 Sphaerisporangium cinnabarinum | reverse complement strand
CCGACCTGGTCGCCGTCGGGGTCGGTGTCGTTGGCCAGCGCCGCGACCGAGACCGTGCGCCCCGGACGCACCGTCACCTCGTCGTCCACCGCGACCGGCGACTGGTTGCTCTCGCCCGGCCGCGCGATCCCCACCCGCACGGTCCCGGTCGCCGTCGCCCCGCGGGCGTCCAGGACCGTGTACGTGAAGGTGTCGAGACCGGTCGCGTTCTTGGCGGCCACGTACTCGAGGAAGCCCTCGACGACGCTCGCGGACCCCTTCGCGGGCGGCGCCGCCACCCCCGTCACCTGGACGGAGTCGCCGTCGGGGTCGATGCCGTCCAGGGGGACGGCGATGCGCACGCTGGACCCGGACAGCACCCGGGCCTCGATCTCGCGCGGCTGCGGCGGGGCGTTGTCCTCCCCGTCACGGATCCGGATCGTGACCTGGGCCGAGTCCTCCTGCCCGTTCGCGTCACGCACCCGGTAGATCGCGTACGCCGTGCCCGCCTCCGGGCCCGCCTTGAACCGCAGCGTGTCCTCCGAGACGAACGCCTCACCCAGCGCCGGGTCCACGTCCTGCTCCAGCTCGGGCTGCAGGAACAGCTCCAACCCGTCCGGGTGCGTGTCGTTCTTCAGCACCGGGACCGTCACCACGTCCCCGGCGTGCACCGTCACCTCGTCCGCCACCGCGTTCGGCGGCTGCAACCGCGTCGGCGCCGGCACCGGCACCACCCGCACCTCGCCCACGGCCGACTCCGTGCCGTTCGACACGGTGTAGGCGATGCTGACGGGGCCGTCGAGCCGCCGCAGCTCCGTGACGCGGAGCATCTGGTGCCCGAGGACGGCCACCGAGACGCCCGCGTCCGCCGGGACCGAGACCGACTGGACCACCAGGACGCCGCCCGCCGGGTCGGTGTCGTTCGCGAGCACGTCGACCAGGGTCGAGCCGCCGGTGGGCAGCAGGGCCGTGTCGGTGACGACGATCGGGGCGCCCTCGGCCGCCGACGGCGGCAGGACGTCGACCCGGACCAGGCCCGTCGTCGCGTTCGGGCCGTCGGTCACCTGGTACGTCAGGTCGTAGGAGCGCGGCTCCATCGAGAGGAACGTGAACGTGCCCGCGTCGTAGTTCGGCGTGATCTGCGCCGGCGCGGACTCCGACACCGACGCCAGCCGCAGCTCGTCCCCGTTCGGGTCGGTGTCGTTGCGCAACGGCTCCACCGTCACCGGCTGCCCCGCTGGCACCACCACGTGGTCGCTCACCGCGACCGGCGGCTGCGGACCCGGCACCACGTCGACCAGCAGCTTGCCCTCGAACACGCCGCCCTGGCCGTCCGCCACGGTGACCGTGACGATCTTGCGACCCGTCGAGCCGCCGCCGTCGCGCAGCTCGACCGTGCCGTCGGGGCGCGAGCGCACGTCGTCGCCCGCGACCGTCGCGGCCGCCGAGGCGAGGTAGAGGTCGTCGCCGTCCGGGTCCTTGAAGTACGGCAGCACCTTGATCGACGCCGTCCCGCCCTGCTCCACCCGGACCACGGGGTCGCCCGTCTGCTCCGGCGGCGCGTTCTCGCCCCAGGGCGAGACGCGCAGCGACACCGAGGCCTCCGCGGTCCCGCCGCGGCCGTCGGAGACGGCGTACCGGAACGAGCCCTCCCCGGTCGCGTCCTCGGGCACGACGGCCTGCAGCGCGGCACCGCCCATGATGGCCTGCACCGTCGCGTTCGACGGCGAGTCCCCGGCCAGCGACGCCGTCATCACGTCCCCGTCCGGGTCCACGTCGTTGCCCAG
>NZ_JBVHRG010000019.1:2034-5712 GCF_055567015.1 Sphaerisporangium cinnabarinum | reverse complement strand
TGCGGAAATGCCGAAGGCCCACCCCGTGTGGGGTGGGCCTTCGGTGAAGGGTTGTCCGGCGGCGTCCTACTCTCCCACCCCGTCTCCAGGGCAGTACCATCGGCGCTGAAGGGCTTAGCTTCCGGGTTCGGTATGGGACCGGGCGTTTCCCCTTCGCTGTGACCGCCGTAACTCTGTTGAACCTCCTCGACACCGGGGCACCCCCGGGTGGGGGTGTGGTGTTGGTGGTTCGGGAACCGCACAGTGGACGCGTAGCACAAGAGTGTTTGGTGTTGAAGTTGTCGGCTGATTAGTACCGGTCAGCTGCACGGGTCTTTCGTCCCCGCTTCCACGTCCGGCCTATCGACCCAGTGTTCTGCTGGGTGCCTCTCACCCCGTAGGGTATGGAAACCTCATCTTGAAGCAGGCTTCCCGCTTAGATGCTTTCAGCGGTTATCCCTTCCGAACGTAGCCAACCAGCGGTGCTCCTGGCGGAACAACTGGCACACCAGAGGTTCGTCCGTCCCGGTCCTCTCGTACTAGGGACAGCCCTTCTCAAGTTTCCTGCGCGCGCAGCGGATAGGGACCGAACTGTCTCACGACGTTCTAAACCCAGCTCGCGTACCGCTTTAATGGGCGAACAGCCCAACCCTTGGGACCTACTCCAGCCCCAGGATGCGACGAGCCGACATCGAGGTGCCAAACCATGCCGTCGATATGGACTCTTGGGCAAGATCAGCCTGTTATCCCCGGGGTACCTTTTATCCGTTGAGCGACGGCGCTTCCACAAGCCACCGCCGGATCACTAGTTCCGACTTTCGTCCCTGCTCGACCTGTCAGTCTCACAGTCAAGCTCCCTTGTGCACTTGCACTCGACACCTGATTGCCAACCAGGCTGAGGGAACCTTTGAGCGCCTCCGTTACATTTTAGGAGGCAACCGCCCCAGTTAAACTACCCACCAGGCACTGTCCCTGGTCCGGATCACGGACCGAGGTTAGACATCCGAAGCGGCCAGAGTGGTATTTCAACGTTGACTCCACCCGCACTGGCGTACGGGCTTCACAGTCTCCCACCTATCCTACACAAGCCGCACCGAACACCAATACCAAGCTATAGTAAAGGTCCCGGGGTCTTTCCGTCCTGCTGCGCGTAACGAGCATCTTTACTCGTAGTGCAATTTCGCCGAGTTCGCGGTTGAGACAGCGGAGAAGTCGTTACGCCATTCGTGCAGGTCGGAACTTACCCGACAAGGAATTTCGCTACCTTAGGATGGTTATAGTTACCACCGCCGTTTACTGGGGCTTAAATTCTGAGCTTCACCCCGAAGGGTTGACCCGTCCTCTTAACCTTCCAGCACCGGGCAGGCGTCAGTCCGTATACATCGTCTTGCGACTTCGCACGGACCTGTGTTTTTAGTAAACAGTCGCTTCTCCCTGGTCTCTGCGGCCGTCCACGCTCCCACCGCGAGGGTGTTCACGCTTCGGGCCCCCCTTCTCCCGAAGTTACGGGGGCATTTTGCCGAGTTCCTTAACCACGATTCTCTCGATCGCCTTAGTATTCTCTACCTGACCACCTGAGTCGGTTTGGGGTACGGGCGGCTAGAACCTCGCGCCGAGGCTTTTCTTGGCAGCATAGGATCACCCAGTTCGCGCTTGTGCGCTCACCGTCAGCTCTCAGCCTGTGTGCCGGGCGGATTTGCCTACCCGACGGCCTACAGCCTTGGACGTGGTCTACCATCGCCACGCCGGGCTACCTTCCTGCGTCACCCCTGTTAATACGCTTACCTACTACCGGTTCGGGTCCCGCGCGCCCCTGCCCGGTGACCCCGAAGGGTCGATGGGCAGGTTTGGACGGTTAGCATCACCGGGCTCGGTATGGGCGGTTCTTCGCCGGTAGGAGAATATCAACTCCTTGTCCATCGACTACGCCTGTCGGCCTCGCCTTAGGTCCCGACTTACCCAGGGCGGATTAACCTGGCCCTGGAACCCTTGGTCATTCGGCGGACGGGTTTCTCACCCGTCTTTCGCTACTCATGCCTGCATTCTCACTCGTGTGGCCTCCACCGCTGGGTTCCCCCGCGGCTTCACCGCCCACACGACGCTCCCCTACCCACCTGCGCCTCTGGACCACGAAGGCCTGAGTTGAGCGCAGATGCCACGGCTTCGGCGGTGTACTTGAGCCCCGCTACATTGTCGGCGCGGAATCACTTGACCAGTGAGCTATTACGCACTCTTTCAAGGGTGGCTGCTTCTAAGCCAACCTCCTGGTTGTCTGTGCAACTCCACATCCTTTCCCACTTAGCACACGCTTAGGGGCCTTAGCCGGTGGTCTGGGCTGTTTCCCTCTCGACTACGGAGCTTATCCCCCGCAGTCTCACTGCCACGCTTCCACTTACCGGCATTCGGAGTTTGGCTGACGTCAGTAACCTTGTAGGGCCCATCGGCCATCCAGTAGCTCTACCTCCGGCAAGAAACACGTGACGCTGCACCTAAATGCATTTCGGGGAGAACCAGCTATCACGAAGTTTGATTGGCCTTTCACCCCTAACCACAGGTCATCCCCCAGGTTTTCAACCCTGGTGGGTTCGGTCCTCCACGCGGTCTTACCCGCGCTTCAACCTGCCCATGGCTAGATCACTTCGCTTCGGGTCTAGACCCAGCGACTATGGGCGCCCTGTTCGGACTCGCTTTCGCTACGGCTTCCCCACACGGGTTAACCTCGCCACTGAGCACTAACTCGCAGGCTCATTCTTCAAAAGGCACGCTGTCACCCCAGCCAAGGAGGCTCCAACGGATTGTAGGCACACGGTTTCAGGTACTATTTCACTCCCCTCCCGGGGTACTTTTCACCTTTCCCTCACGGTACTGGTCCGCTATCGGTCACTAGGTAGTATTTAGGCTTAGCAAGTGGTCTTGCCGGATTCACACGGGATTTCTCGGGCCCCGTGCTACTTGGGATCCCCTTCGGGAGGCCGCACCATTTCGTCTACCGGACTCGCACCGTCTGTGGTCCGCCTTTCAATGCGGTTCGACTATGACACGGCTTTCTTACTCCCCGGTGGACTGTCAGATCCACCAGAAGGGTCCCACAACCCCGAACACGCAACGCCTGACAGCTTGAACACGCGCCCGGTTTGGCCTCATCCGCTTTCGCTCGCCACTACTCACGGAATATCTCTTCCTGTCGGTACTGAGATGTTTCACTTCCCGACGTTCCCTCCACACACCCTATATATTCAGGTGCGGGTCACACGACATGACTCGTGCGGGGTTCCCCCATTCGGAAACCCTCGGATCACAGCTCGTTTGCCAGCTCCCCGAGGCTTATCGCAGGCTACCACGTCCTTCTTCGGCTCCTAGTGCCAAGGCATCCACCCTGTGCCCTTAAAAACTTCAACAAAAACAACAAAACTGCAGAGAACCAAGAACCACACCCCAAAGGGTGCGTCTTGATCTTTACAAAGATGCTCGCGTCCACTGTGCAGTTCTCAAACAACCAACGACCCCGACCCCACCAGACCCGCCTACCACCCGAACCCCCCTCCCGAAGAAGAAGGACCCGCGCAGCGGTTCGTGATCCAAGGACCGGCCCGTACCAGGCACCCCACCAACCGGTGGCCGGTGACCTGAGGACCCAACAGTGTGCTCGACAAGCCCCCCAGGTCTCACCCGTGATGTTCCACCACCACCCCCACGAAC
>NZ_JBVHRG010000019.1:0-1943 GCF_055567015.1 Sphaerisporangium cinnabarinum | reverse complement strand
AGCCCCGAAGGACACGTGCGAGCCGGCAGGTACTGACACCAGCAAGACCGAAGAAAGCTCTTTCGTCAATGTTCCACCCATGAGCAACCACCCACCACACGTACGGCGATGGCGTGGCACCTGAACCACCCACCCACCAGCAAACACCGGCAGGCGAGGGTTGGTAGCTCCTTAGAAAGGAGGTGATCCAGCCGCACCTTCCGGTACGGCTACCTTGTTACGACTTAGTCCCAATCGCCAGTCCCACCTTCGACCACTCCCCCCGCGAACGGTTGGGCCATGGGCTTCGGGTGTTACCGACTTTCGTGACTTGACGGGCGGTGTGTACAAGGCCCGGGAACGTATTCACCGCAGCGTTGCTGATCTGCGATTACTAGCGACTCCGACTTCATGGGGTCGAGTTGCAGACCCCAATCCGAACTGAGACCGGCTTTTTGGGATTCGCTCCACCTTACGGTATCGCAGCCCTTTGTACCGGCCATTGTAGCATGCGTGAAGCCCAAGACATAAGGGGCATGATGATTTGACGTCATCCCCACCTTCCTCCGAGTTGACCCCGGCAGTCTCCCATGAGTCCCCGGCATAACCCGCTGGCAACATGGGACGAGGGTTGCGCTCGTTGCGGGACTTAACCCAACATCTCACGACACGAGCTGACGACAACCATGCACCACCTGTGCACGAGTGTCCAAAGAGACCACCATCTCTGGTGGCTTCTCGTGCATGTCAAGCCTTGGTAAGGTTCTTCGCGTTGCATCGAATTAATCCGCATGCTCCGCCGCTTGTGCGGGCCCCCGTCAATTCCTTTGAGTTTTAGCCTTGCGGCCGTACTCCCCAGGCGGGGCACTTAATGCGTTTGCTGCGGCACGGAACTCGTGGAATGAGCCCCACACCTAGTGCCCAACGTTTACGGCATGGACTACCAGGGTATCTAATCCTGTTCGCTCCCCATGCTTTCGCTCCTCAGCGTCAGTTGCGGCCCAGAGACCTGCCTTCGCCATCGGTGTTCCTCCTGATATCTGCGCATTCCACCGCTACACCAGGAATTCCAGTCTCCCCTACCGCACTCTAGTCTGCCCGTACCCGATGCAAGCTCGAGGTTGAGCCTCGAGTTTTCACACCAGACGCGACAAACCGCCTACGAGCTCTTTACGCCCAATAATTCCGGACAACGCTTGCGCCCTACGTATTACCGCGGCTGCTGGCACGTAGTTAGCCGGCGCTTCTTCTGCAGGTACCGTCACTTGCGCTTCTTCCCTGCTGAAAGAGGTTTACAACCCGAAGGCCTTCATCCCTCACGCGGCGTCGCTGCATCAGGCTTTCGCCCATTGTGCAATATTCCCCACTGCTGCCTCCCGTAGGAGTCTGGGCCGTGTCTCAGTCCCAGTGTGGCCGGTCGCCCTCTCAGGCCGGCTACCCGTCGTCGCCTTGGTAGGCCATCACCCCACCAACAAGCTGATAGGCCGCGAGCCCATCCCTGACCGAAAAACTTTCCAACCACCCCCATGCGAGGACGGCTCATATCCGGTATTAGCCCCGGTTTCCCGGAGTTATCCCGAAGTCAAGGGCAGGTTACTCACGTGTTACTCACCCGTTCGCCACTAATCCACCCAGCAAGCTGGGCATCATCGTTCGACTTGCATGTGTTAAGCACGCCGCCAGCGTTCGTCCTGAGCCAGGATCAAACTCTCCGTAAATGAACAACGCCCACCACCAAGCACAGCCCGGCAGTGAACAATCCATACGAAGCGAACCCCAACAGGGTTCACAAAACTGGCATCAACACGAAAGATGACATCATCTTCCGAAATCAACCAAAGGAATCCCAGACACAACCAACCCAACCACCCGACGGGCAACCAGGCCAGCCATGCCACAGGGACAAAAAATTTGGCATTGACTAACAAGCACACTGTTGAGTTCTCAAACAACCGACACACACC
>NZ_JBVHRG010000018.1:0-13943 GCF_055567015.1 Sphaerisporangium cinnabarinum | reverse complement strand
AGACCTCCGTTGGCACGAGCCGGGTTCCTAGACAGCTCCCACTCGACACGGAGGTCTCTCGCTACGTCAATAACGCTCCTGGTCAGTACACCTAGAGCACGTCAGCAGCTGACTGCCATGATGGGGACATGACCGACCAGCTCTGGATCACCGGCGACCCCGACGCGGACGCGCTGCTCAGCGACGACGCGTTCGCGCTCCTCGTGGGGATGCTGCTCGACCAGCAGTACCCGATGGAGCACGCGTTCGCCGGGCCCCGCAAGATCCGCGACCGCCTCGGCTCGATCGACCCACGCACCGTCGCGGACACGGACACCGACGCGTTCGTCACGCTCGCCACGACGCCGCCCGCGATCCACCGCTACGGGCGCTCGATGGCGGGCCGGGTGCAGGAGCTCGCGCGCGTCGTCGTCGACGAGTACGACGGCGACGCGACCCGGATCTGGACCGCGCCGGGCGCGGACGGCGAGCCGACGGGCGCGGAGGTGCTCGCGCGCCTGCGGGCGCTGCCCGGGTTCGGTGACCAGAAGGCGCGCATCTTCCTCGCGCTCCTCGGCAAGCAGCGGGGCGTGCGGCCCGCGGGGTGGCGGGAGGCCGCCGGCCACTACGGGGACGAGGGTTCCCGCCGGTCCATCGCGGACGTCACGAGCCCCGAGTCGCTCGCCGAGGTCCGCACGTTCAAGAAGGCCCAGAAGGCCGCGGCCAAGGCCGCGAAGGGCTGACCCGCCGCGCCGCGCGCGGACGCCCGGGTGCGCGACGCACCCCGGCGGCTATCGTCGGCGCGTGACCACGACGACGCCTCCCGCCCCGGGGCTCCCTCCCGCCACGCGCACGCTCCTGGCCCTCGCCGCCGGCGTCGTGGTCCTCGCCGGGGTCCACGCCGCCCGCGAGGTCCTCGCCCCGATGTTCCTCGCGGCGGTCATCGTCATCATCTGCCACCCCGTGCGCCTCCCCCTGGAGCGCCGGGGCTGGCCGCGCTGGGCCGCGACGGCCGCCGTCGTCACGGTCGCCTACCTCATCCTCGCGGCGCTCGTCGCGATGCTCGCGTTCGCGGGCGTCCGGTTCGTGGACCTCGTCCGCGAGTACCTCCCGGCCCTCGTGCGCGCGGTCGACGACGTGGTGGACCAGCTCGCAGCGGTCGGCATCGACACGGACATCGCCGAGGCGGCCACGTCGTGGCTCGACCCGGGGCGCGTCGTCAGCCTCGCGGGCAACGTCTCCGGCATGGCCCTCGGCATCGCGACCGCGTTCTTCTTCGTGCTCGCCTACGCGATCTTCATGGCTGCCGACGCCGCGCGGTACTCCACGGCGGGCTCCGTCTTCGGGCCCGAGCGCGCCGCGACGGTCGACCGGGCGACCCGGTTCAGCGGCGGGGTGCGCCGCTACTTCGTGGTCAACGCGTCGTTCGGTGCGGTCGTCGCCGTGATCGACGGCGTCGCGCTGTGGCTCCTGTCCGTCCCGGCGCCGACGGTGTGGGCGATCCTGGCGTTCGTCACGAACTTCATCCCGAACATCGGCTTCGTCCTGGGGCTCGTGCCGCCCGTCGTCATGGCGTTCGTGGTCGGGGGCTGGCAGCTCGCGCTCGCCGTCGTCGCGGTCTACTGCGTGGTGAACGTCGTGCTCCAGGTGCTGGTCCAGCCGAAGTTCGTCGCCGACGCGGTGAACCTCAGCCTCACGTTGAGCTTCGTCTCCGTCGTCTTCTGGACGTTCGTCATCGGGCCGCTCGGAGCCATCCTCGCCATCCCGCTCACGCTGCTCGTCCGGGCCCTCGTGCTGGAGCCCGACCCGGGCTCGGGCTGGCTGCGCTGGCTCTCCGGGGACGACGCGCCGCGGCCCGCGTCGGACCAGCCGCGGGCGGACCTCCCTCTCGCCCCGGGCGCGGCGCCGGGCGACGCGGACGACACGGGCGACGCCCCCGCACCCGAGCGCACGGACCCCGCGAACGACCCTCAGGTGGAGCCTGAGGGTTCGGTCGTCGAGCGCTCCTCCGCGCCGGACGGGCACTGAGCCCGGGCGAGCGCCGACCGCTCGCGCCCGGCCGTGCCCGCGCCCGTGCCCGCGGCCCTGCGCGCGGCCCGTGCGCGGCTCTGGTGCGCGCGGCACCACGGTCCCTAGGCTGGTGCTCGGCGGGTGCCCGCCCGTCACCGGCACGGGGAGGAACCATGGCGCACGGAGACATCACGCACATCGACATCCCGGTGAGCGACAACGGCAGGGCCACGCAGTTCTACGGCGAGCTCTTCGGCTGGCAGATCGCGGAGGTGCCCGGTTTCGAGGGCTACCCCATGTGGCAGGCCCCGAACAAGATCAGCGGCGGCGGCCTCGCCCCGCGCTCCGAGGGGTTCACCAGCCCGCGCAGCTACGTCGAGGTCGACTCCATCGAGGAGACGCTCGCCAAGGTCCGTGAGCTCGGCGGGCGCGTCGTCCTGGAGAAGTCGGAGATCAGCCCCTCGTCGTGGTGGGCCGCGTTCGAGGACGCCGACGGGAACCAGATCGGTCTCTACGAGGGCACGACGGACGCGGGCTGACGCCCTCCGGCGCCCGCACCCGGACGGCCGTCACGCTCGGGACGACAGCACGCGTCCGTCCGGGTCGTCGGGCCGCCGCGGCCGCAGCGTCGGCGGGGGCGGCCACGGGAGGTCGTGGCGCTCGACGGGGACGTCGATCGCCCCGAAGTCGTCCGTCTGAACGACGACGCCGTCCGGCGTGACCTCGACGAGCCGGACCCGCAGCGGCGGCGCGTCGTCCTGCTCGAGCATCCAGACGTCGGCGAGCCACGCGAGGCTGCTCGCGTCGAGGGCCTCCTCGGCCTCGAGCCAGTCGACCGGCCCGGTGAGCTCGTGCCCGAGCAGCGACACGGCCACCCAGGCGTCGCCCTCCGGCCGGATCCAGCCCACGTGCTCGCGGTCGTCGGGGCGGCGGTGCGCGATCCAGTCGGAGGGGAGCATCCGGGCAGGCTAGCGGCGACGGCGAGGCGGACGCCAGGGGTTTCGCCGCCGCGGGCGCACGCTGACCTCAGTCCGTGACCGGCTCGTTCCCCGAGCCCTCGCGGTACCCCTCGGCGAACCCGGCGCGGTACCCGTCGGCGTACGCGGCCTCCCGCGCGGCGTCGTCCCCCTGCTCGCGGCGCGCGTCGGCGCGCCCGCGGGCGTACGCCTCCGCGCTGCCCTCGCGGAACAGGTCGTCGCCCGAGCCGCGCACGAGAACGCGGGCTCCGGGGCCGTCCTCGCGCCCGACGTACCGGCCGAGCCCGCGCACCACGGCGACGGGCCGGCCCGCCGCCTTGCCCCGCACGAGCTCGCTCGCGGCCGCCACCTCGTCGACGACGGCGGTCACGGTCACCGACAGCGGCCGCCCGTGGGAGTCCACGCCGCCGCGCAGGTCCTCCGCGACGACGACCCCCGCGGCCCCGACGCCGATGTCGACGAGGCCGTCGCGCCACGCCCGGCCGGAGGTGTCCGTCACGACGACGCCCAGCCGGTCGAGGCCGAACCGCTCGCGGAGCGCGCCGCGCAGCGCCCGCGCGGAGGCGTCGGGGTCGAGCGGGAGCAGCAGGACCGTGCCCTCCGGGGTGTTCGACGCGTCGACGCCCGCCGCGGCCATGACGAGGCCGAGCCGGTTCTCGACGATGCGCAGCGGCGGCTGGCCGGGACGCTCGCGCGTCGCGACGACGCGCACCGTCTCGTCCGTGATCGCCTGCTCGCGGTCGGCCGCGGCGACGACGCGACCCTCGGCCTTCGAGACGACCTTGCTCGTCACGACGACGACGTCGCCCTCCGCGAGCGCCTCGCCCGCGAGCAGGTCGCCCACGAGCGCGGCGAGGTCGTCACCCGGCCGGACCTCGCCGAGGCCCTCGGGCGCCCACACCGTGAGGCGCGCGGACCGGTCGGGGCTCGCGCCGCCGTCGGGCCCGCCGGGTGCGGCGCCGTGCTCGCTCATCGCGAGAGCTTCGGGAGCACCTCGCGGCCGAAGACCTCGATCCACTCGCGCTGGTTGCGGCCCACGTTGTGCAGGTAGATGCGGTCGAAGCCGAGGTCGACGAACTTCTGGATGTACGCGCGGTGCTCGTCCGGGTCGGCGGAGATCACCATGCGGCCCTCGAAGTCCTCGGGACGGACGAGCTTCGCCATCTGCTCGAAGTCGTGCGGCGAGCGGATGTCCGCCTTGGGGAACTTCATGCCGCCGTTGGGCCACTCGGTCATCGCGTTCGCGAGCGCCTCCTCGTCGGTCGCGGCCCAGGAGAGGTGGAGCTGGAGCACCTTGGGCATCGCCTCGGGGTCGCGGCCGGACTCGCGCACGCCGTCGTCGAACTTGCCGAACAGCATGGAGATCTTCTCGAGCGGCGCTCCCACGGTGATGAGGCCGTCCGCGTGGCGGCCGGCGCGCTTCGCGGTCACGGGGCCGGCGGTCGCGACGAGGATCTCGGGCGCGACCTCGGGCATGGTCCACAGCCGCGTGGACTCCATCTTGTAGAACTGCCCGGAGTGCTTGACGTCCTTGTTGTCGAGCCCGGACTGGAACAGCTTCTTGATGACGTCGATCGCCTCGAACATGCGGTTGATGCGCTCGGGCGCCTCGGGCCAGTAGCCCGCGACGACGTGCTCGTTGAGCGCCTCGCCGGAGCCGAGCCCGAGCCAGTGCCGCCCGGGATACATCGCGGCGAGCGTCGCCGACGCCTGGGCGACCATCGCGGGGTGCCAGCGGAACGTCGGCGCGGTGACGCCCGGGCCCAGGTCGCCCCGCGTCCGCTCGCCGAGCGCCGTGAGCACGTTCCACACGAACGACGACTCGCCCTGCGCCGAGACCCACGGCTGGAAGTGGTCGGCCGCCATGGTCCCGGAGAAGCCGTGCTCCTCCGCGTAGGCCGAGAGCGCGACGGCCTCGGTCGGGTGGAACTGCTCGAGCATGGCGGCGTAGCCGATCGTCAGACCCATGGGCCGACCTTAACCCTCCGCGGACGGTCCTGGGCGAGCGGGTCCCGGAGCCCGTCCGGCACCGGTCCGGCCCTCGCCGCGAGGACCGGACCGGGCGCGTCAGACGAACAGCGGCGTCAGCGCCGCGTACTCCTCGACGGAGCCGCCGCGCAGGCAGACCTCGATGATCTGCCGTCCCAGCGGGTCGAGGTCGTCGGTGAGGAACTGCCGGAGCTCGCTCGCGAAGAACTCCGTGATGATCCGCGCCCCGGCGTCGTAGGCCTCGACCCCCACCTGCGACTGCAGCTCGGGCCGCAGGAAGGTGGGCCGCACGAGCTGGCCGTCGATCTTCATCTCCGTGAGCGTGTAGCCGAACAGCGGGCAGCGGGCGGGCGTGAGCTCGTCCGGCCGCAGCCGTCCCCCGCCGCGGCGCGCGAGGTACTCGCGCGTGAGCCACTCGGCCGCGAAGTCCACCCGGTAGGCACCGATGTGCTGGTTGGGCGTGAGGACGTAGCGCGTCCGGTCCGTCTCCACGAGCTGGCGCAGCAGGAGGTTCGCCGCCGCGACCTTCGTCCCCGTCGCGAACGGCCAGTACGACCCGACGCCCTCCGCGACCATGCCCCCGTGGGCGAGCGCCTCCGTCGCCGTGCGCGACTCGCCGATCGACGGGTTCTTGTCGCCGCGCGGCGCGACGAGCCGCCAGATCCAGGCGAGCGACGCGGGCACGACGTGGGTCATGCCCATGATCCCGTAGGTCGGGTGGTCGCGCGTGCAGGCGGGCATGCGGGCGCCGAACGTGCGCACGTCGACCTCGGCCGGCCCGGCGACGTCGGTGAGCAGGTGCCGCGGCACGACGACGCGCGGGTTCGGGCAGCGTCGGCCGTCGGCGTCGAGCGAGTGCTCCCAGGGCAGCACGGTCGCGTCGGGGACGCCGTCGATGTTGAAGAACACGAGCGGCACGTCGGGGTGGATGCACGCGCGCTCGAGGTGCGCGTCCTGCCCGTACCCGGTGAGGTTGTCGACGCGCACGAACCAGCCCTCCTCGGCGTCGGTCACCACGAGGCGGCCGTCGCCGGTCTGGAGCGCGGCGTGGCACAGGGTCATGTCGTCGGTGACCGGGGCGAGCGCGCTCGTCTCCCCCAGCGTGATGACGTACGGCTCGCGCGTGACGACGTTCGTGCCGAGCAGGATCCGGCCGTCCTCCTGACGCCGCAGGTCCTGGCACATCTCCGACTTCCCGCCGCCCGAGGCGCCCTCGTGCATGATCACGGTCTCGTTCTCGTAGGGCGTGGTGACGCGGACCGACGACGCGTGCGCCGTGACCCAGCCCTCCCGCTCGCCGACGTCGAGCAGGACCGAGAACACGCCCTTCTTGGCGCTCGGCCCCGGGTAGAGGTTGTAGGCGAACACCTCGTGGAGCGTCTCGGAGCGGTCGTGCACGACCACCTGGCGCCCGTCGAACCGGGTGTGGCGCAGCGGCGGCGCGACGTAGAGGATCGAGCGCGGGGCGAACGGGCCGAGCTCGTCGAACGTGGTCCAGCCCTGGAGGTCGACGAGGGCGAGGGCGAAGAACGCCGCGTTGACGGGGCAGACGGCGAGCGACGGGTACCCGTGGGTGCGCCCGCCGGCGCGGAACGGCACGACGACGAGCTCCTGCTCGGCGAGCCACGCGAGGGTCTCGTCCTTGACCGGGCCGAACTCCGCGCCGAAGACGTCGCGGTAGCGCGGCTTGTCGGTCGGCAGGTCGTCGGCGATCCGCATGCAGTCCGGGTCCCGGCGGCGCATGTAGTCCTCGGGGTAGTTCACGGCGATCCCGTTGCGGCACCGCACGACCTCCGCCTCGACGACGCGCTCGCCGCCGGCGTCGTACTCGACGTCGAACCGTGGGCCGCCGTCGGGGCCGAGCGCGAGGCGGTACAGCTCCTCGCGCGAGGCCGGGACGACGAGGCGCGGGCACGCCGCGAGGGCGGCGGCGAGGGCGGGCGGCAGGACGACGCCGGGCGGGAGCGCCCCGGCGGCGCGCGTGCGGTCGGTGGTCGTGACGGTCATGGGTGCTCCAGGGGTCGGCGCGGGGATCGGGTCGAGGTGCGCCCACGAGCACCTGTCGCTTTGCGTGCAGATTACGACTCGATGACCATTCGCCCCAGGGACCTTCGACCCGTCTCGGTCCGCACGGTGCGGACGGCCCGCGGCGACGCCTGCCGGACCCCGAGACGGCGTCCGGCACGGCCCCGGGATCTGGGAGAATGGACGACCATGAGCGACTTCCCGACGAACGCGCCGACGGGCGCGGCCGAACCCGCTGCAGCAACGACCTCCTCCGCCGGGCACGTAGCCGGTGACGTCGTCCGCGCGGTGGTCGCGGGAGTACCCGACCGGGTGAGCCTCGACGGGCTCGAGGACACGTACGACGCGCGCTGGGCCGAGCAGGGGACGTACGCGTTCGACCGCTCGAAGACCCGCGAGCAGGTCTTCTCCATCGACACCCCGCCGCCGACCGTCTCGGGCTCGCTGCACGTGGGCCACGTGTTCTCCTACACGCACACCGACGTCGTCGCGCGGTTCCAGCGCATGCGCGGCCTCGAGGTGTTCTACCCGATGGGCTGGGACGACAACGGCCTGCCCACCGAGCGGCGCGTCCAGAACTACTACGGCGTCCGCTGCGACCCCACGCTCCCCTACGTCGAGGGCTTCGAGCCCCCGCACGAGGGCGGCGAGGGCAAGTCCGTCAAGGCCGCCGACCAGGTGCCGGTGAGCCGCCGCAACTTCATCGAGCTGTGCGAGCGGCTCACGGCCGAGGACGAGAAGCAGTTCGAGGCGCTGTGGCGCCGGCTCGGGCTCTCGGTCGACTGGGCGCAGCACTACCAGACGATCGACGCGCGGTCCCGCACCGCGGCGCAGCGCGCGTTCCTGCGCAACCTCGCGCGCGGCGAGGCGTACCAGGCCGAGGCCCCCGGGCTGTGGGACGTGACGTTCCAGACCGCCGTCGCGCAGGCCGAGCTCGAGGCGCGCGACTACCCGGGCCACTTCCACAAGGTCGCGTTCCACCGCGTCGCGCCGGGCACCCCGGACGACGGCGCGCCCGTCTACATCGAGACGACGCGCCCCGAGCTGCTCGCCGCGTGCGTCGCGCTCGTCGCGCACCCGGACGACGAGCGCTACCAGCACCTCTTCGGCACCTCGGTGCGCTCGCCGCTCTTCGACGTCGAGCTGCCCGTCCTCGCCCACCCCGCCGCCGAGCGCGACAAGGGCGCGGGCATCGCGATGTGCTGCACGTTCGGCGACCTCACCGACGTGCAGTGGTGGCGCGAGCTGCAGCTCCCCACGCGCTCGATCATCACGCGCGACGGCCGGATCACGCGCGACACCCCGGACTGGATCACGTCCCACGCCGGGCAGGGCGTGTTCGCCGAGCTCGCGGGCAAGACGACGTTCTCCGCGCGCCAGGTCGTCGTCGACGCGCTGCGCGACGCGGGCGACCTCGACGGCGAGCCCGTGCCGACCCAGCGCAAGGCGAACTTCTTCGAGAAGGGCGACAAGCCGCTCGAGATCGTCACGTCGCGCCAGTGGTACATCCGCAACGGCGGCCGCGACTGGACGACGGCCGACGGCACGACGCGCGACCTGCGCCAGGAGCTGCTGAACCGCGGCAAGGAGCTCGCGTTCCACCCCGACTTCATGCGCGTGCGCTACGAGAACTGGGTCGGTGGCCTCAACGGCGACTGGCTCATCTCGCGCCAGCGCTTCTTCGGCGTCGCGATCCCGCTGTGGTACCCCGTGCTCGAGTCGGGCGAGATCGACCACGACCACCCGATCGTGCCGTCCGAGGACACGCTGCCCGTCGACCCGTCGTCCGACGTCCCGGCCGGGTACACCGAGGACCAGCGCGGCGTGCCGGGCGGGTTCGTCGGCGAGAACGACATCATGGACACGTGGGCGACGTCGTCGCTCACGCCGCAGATCGCGGGCGGCTGGGAGGTCGACCCCGACCTGTTCGAGCGCGTCTTCCCCATGGACCTGCGCCCGCAGGGCCAGGACATCATCCGCACGTGGCTCTTCTCCACGGTCGTGCGCTCGCACCTCGAGTTCGGCTCGCTGCCGTGGAAGAACGCGGCGATCTCGGGCTGGATCCTCGACCCCGACCGCAAGAAGATGTCGAAGTCCAAGGGCAACGTCGTCACGCCCATGGGCCTGCTCGAGGAGCACGGGTCGGACGCCGTCCGGTACTGGGCGGCGTCGGCCCGCCTCGGCACGGACGCGGCGTTCGAGGTCGGGCAGATGAAGATCGGCCGTCGCCTCGCGATCAAGATCCTCAACGCGTCGAAGTTCGCGCTGTCGTTCGGGGTCGACGCCGAGACCGGGACGGGCGAGATCGTCCTCGACCCGGCGCTCGTCACCGAGACGCTCGACCGCGCGATGCTCGCGGGCCTCGCGACCGTCGTCGAGAAGGCGACCGAGGCGTTCGAGGCGTACGACCACACGCGCGCCCTCGAGGTCACCGAGACGTTCTTCTGGACGTTCTGCGACGACTACCTCGAGCTCGTCAAGGACCGCGCGTACGGCGCCGGGGCCGCGGCCTCCGACGTCTCCCCCGAGACCCGGTCCGCGCGCGTCGCGCTCGCGATCGCGCTCGACACGCTCCTGCGCCTGTTCGCGCCGTTCGTGCCGTTCGCGACGGAAGAGGTGTGGTCGTGGTGGCGCGCGTCGGAGGGCTCCGTCCACCGCGCGCCGTGGCCCACGCCCGACGTCGCGCGCGCGGCCGCCGGCGACGCCGACCCGGCCGTCCTCACCGCCGCGGGCCACGCGCTCGCGGCGCTGCGCAAGATCAAGTCGGAGGCGAAGGTGTCGATGCGCACCCCGATCCTCGCGGCGCAGGTCGCGGTGCCGGCGGCGTCGCTCGCCGGCGTCGAGGCGTCGGTCGTCGACGTCCGCAACGGCGGGCGCGTCACCGGCACGCTCGACCTCGTCGCGGCGGCCGAGGGCCAGGGCGACCCGGCCGTCCAGGGCGGGATCGTCGTCGTCTCCTCCGAGCTCGGCGAGCCCGAGGCCCGCAAGAAGGGCTGACCCCGCACGACAGCACCGACGACGACGCCCTCCCCGGCCGCGGCCGGGGAGGGCGTCGTCGTCGGTGCCGGAGGTCCTAGATGATCTCGCCGCGCAGCCGCGAGTCGTCACCGGACATCGTCGCCGCGACCTCGCGCGGCGTCCCCTCGTCCGCCCAGCGCAGCGTGGCGCCCACGCCCTCGATGAGCTCGACGCTGCCCTCCGGCGCGAACGTCAGCCCGGCGTCCTGCCCGACGGCGGCCCGCACGAGCGCGACCGTGGCGGGCAGCTTCTCCAGGCCGTCGGTCACGCCGAGGGACTCGATGTCCTCGCGGGTCGCCGCGATGTGCAGCGGGCTGGGCCCGATCCACAGCGAGCGGTCGTCGAGCGCACCGTCCTGCCCGTACTCGTCCGCCAGCACGAGCTCCTTGACCTGGCCCCGGGCGAGCACCGCGACGACGTCCTCCACGGACGTCACCGCGCCGGACTCACGACCCTGCTCCTGGCGGAACTCCGCGAGGACCTTCTCGCGGCGGCGTTCCCGGTAGCTGTCGAGCGCGTCGGCCACGTTCGCCTCGAACGACGCCTCGTTGATGCCCGCGCCCCGGCCGCCGCCCGGGACCTCGACCACGAGCTCGGAGATCGCGTGGCCGAGCGCGCCGCGCACGAGCGGCACGGCACGCACGTCACCGGTGAGCAGCACGAGCTCGGGCCGGTACTCGGCCGCCTGGCGCTCCAGCTCCGCGGCGACCGCCTCGGCGTTGCGCTCCCACGAGTCCTCCGCGCGCGACTCGATGCGCTTGTGCGAGAGCCCGCCGGTGCGGACCTTGTTGATGACGTCGTGACCGCCCTCGACCGTGTCCGGCTCGCTGTAGGGCAGGTGGCCGCCCGCGACGGACCACGTGAGGTCGGCGCCCTGCCGGTCGACGACGACGCGCACGTAGTCGACCGACTCGTCCGCCGCGCGCGCCGCCTGGAGCAGCGCGGGCACGGGGCCCCAGGAGCCCTTCGTGAGCGCCGGCGGGTCCTTGACGACCCGGTCGACGAGCACGCCCGTGTCGTCGGCGATCAGCACGCGCCCGTGGGTGCCGCCCACCCGCGTCGGCCGCAGCACCACCTCCTCGAGGTCGTCGAGGACCGCGTCCGGCGCGCCCTCCTGGTGCAGCTGTCGCCGCACTCCCTTCCAGCGGTTCTCGACCTCGCGGTCCCCGGCCTCGTTGGCGCGCGTCGCGTCGATGTACACCGTCGCGAAGGGGCCAGGATGGCCGAGGAGGGGCTTGAGCCAATCGATCTTCATGCGAACACCTCATGACGTCCGTCGGCGTGGCGGGAGGGCCGCCCGACGCGGCGGTGCCGACGCCGGGGGCCCGCCCTGGGTCCCCACCAGGGTCCGTCAGATCGACGGGGGTCGCCACCGCGCGTCGGGCCCGCGAGGCGCCTCGCGCCGTCCTCCGGACCCCCGCCCGGCCCGCTCCCGGGCCGTCAGGAGTACGTGTCGAGGACCGGGGTCCCCTCGCCCGAGGCCGCGTGCTCGGCGGCGATGCGCTCGTGGTGGCGGATGACCTCGTGGACGATGAACGCGCGGAACTGCTCGGCGAACTCCGGGTCGAGACCGGCGGAGCTCGCGATGCCCGTGAGCCGGGCGATCTGCTGCCGGTCCCGGTCCGGGTCCGCGGGCGGCAGGCCGCCCTGCGCCTTGAGCTCGCCCACGCGGCGCGTGAACTTGAACCGCTCCGCGAGCAGGTGCATGAGCGCCGCGTCGATGTTGTCGATGCTGTCGCGCAGGCGGAGGATCTCGTCGGGGACGGCGGGCTGCCCGGGGTCGTTCGTCACCCACCGATCCTAGGGGTGGCCGTCGGGCGTCGAGGAACTCGATACTCGGAGTACGGAGTAAAGTGGCTCGCCGTCCCTCCCTACCGTCCCACTCAGCGGAGAGTTTCATGACGGAACACACGTCGCCGAGCCTCGTCGAGGTCTCCCCCACGGCGACCATCAGCACCCTCCTCACCGACCGCGTCGCGCGCTCCCCCCGGGCGACGCTCGTCGAGCGCCGCACCACCGCCGACGGCCCGTGGGAGCGTGTCACCGCGCAGGAGTTCGAGGACGACGTCGTCGCGGTCGCCCGCGGCCTCCTCGCGCGCGGCATCGAGCCGGGTGACCACGTCGCCATCATGTCGCGCACCCGCTACGAGTGGACCCTCCTCGACTTCGCCGCCTGGTCCGTGGGCGCCGTCCCCGTGCCCGTCTACGAGACGTCGTCCGCCGAGCAGGTGCACTGGATCCTGTCGGACGCCGGCGTCCGGCTCGCCGTCGTCGAGACGGCCGCGCACGCCGCCGAGGTCGCGACCGTGCGCGACCGCCTGCCCGGTCTGGAGGACGTCCTCGTCGTCGAGGACGGTGCCGTCGACGCCCTGCGCGCCGCCGGCGCCGACGTCCCGGCCGCGGAGGTGGAGCGCCGTCGGGCCGCGCAGCGCGTCGACGACCTCGCGACGGTCATCTACACGTCCGGGTCGACCGGGCGCCCCAAGGGCGTCGAGCTCACCCACCGCAACTTCGTGCACCTCGCGCTCAACGGCCGGGCCGGCCTCGCCGAGATCCTCGACGCCGACGGCGCACGCACCCTGCTGTTCCTGCCGCTCGCGCACGTGTTCGCCCGGTTCATCCAGGTCGTCGTCGTCGCGTCGAACGCGGTCCTCGCGCACTCCTGGGACACGAAGAACCTCGTCGCGGACCTCGGCTCGTTCCACCCGACGTTCCTGCTCGCCGTGCCGCGCGTGTTCGAGAAGGTCTACAACACCGCCGAGCAGAAGACCGGGACCGGCGCCAAGCGCAAGATCTTCCACTGGGCGGCCAAGGTCGCCATCACCTGGTCCCGGTCGCTCGACGCACCGGGCGGCCCCGGGCTCGGGCTGCGCGTCCAGCACGCCGTCGCGGACCGGCTCGTCTACTCGACGCTGCGTGCCGCGATGGGCGGGCGGCTCACGTACTCGATCTCCGGCGGAGCGCCGCTCGGCGAGCGGCTCGGCCACTTCTACCGCGGCGTCGGCCTGCGCATCCTCGAGGGCTACGGCCTCACCGAGACCACGGCGCCCACGGCCGTGAACCTGCCCGGCCTGACGAAGATCGGGACGGTCGGACCCGCGTTCCCCGGCACGTCGCTGCGCATCGACGCGGACGGCGAGCTCCTCGTCAAGGGCGACCACATCTTCCGCGGCTACCGCAACCAGCCCGACCTCACCGCCGAGGCGCTCCAGGACGGCTGGTTCCGCACCGGCGACCTCGGCGCGTTCGACGACGACGGCTACCTGCGCATCACCGGCCGCAAGAAGGAGATCATCGTGACCGCGGGCGGCAAGAACGTCGCGCCGGCCGTGCTCGAGGACCGGCTGCGCGCGCACCCGCTCGTGAGCCAGGTCGTCGTCGTGGGCGACCAGCGCCCCTTCATCGGCGCCCTCGTCACGCTCGACGCCGAGATGCTGCCCGGCTGGCTGGCCACGCACGGCCTGCGGCCCATGGACGTCGAGACCGCCGCGCACGACGCCGACGTGCTCGCGGCGCTCGACCGCGCCGTCGCGCACGCCAACGAGGCCGTCTCCCGGGCCGAGTCGATCCGCAAGATCACCGTGCTCACGACGGACTTCACCGAGCAGAACGGCTACCTCACGCCGTCGCTCAAGGTGAAGCGCCGCCTGGTCATCGACGACTTCGCCGACACGATCGACACGCTCTACGGCTCGAAGGTCGGCGCCGACGCCTGACGCGCCACCGCCGGCCCGTGCCCCGGGCCCCGGCCCCCGGCACGGGCCGAGCAGGTGGTCCTGGTGCGTCCGGGTGACCGGACGGACCAGGACCACCTGCTCGGCCGAGCCAGATCGCCTGGTGGATCGTCGGTGGGGTCAGGCGGACTTCTCGCGCGGGGTGCGTGCGCGGGCGGTCGTGGTGCGCGGCACGATCGTGGGATTGACGTTGTCCAGCACGACCTCGCGC
>NZ_JBVHRG010000017.1:0-27667 GCF_055567015.1 Sphaerisporangium cinnabarinum | reverse complement strand
CCGGTCGAGTACGAGCTCGCCTTCACCGCCCAGAACGCCGCCCTTGCGGCATGATCACCACTAACCCCGTGTCAACCGTTCCTGCAGCAGTCCCCGGGCTTGCTGGACCGGACCGCCCGACCCCTGTTGTCGTATACGACCGTTGAGGTCAGTGCGGTGGGTTGGCCTGCGTCGACGGTGATCGATGTGGCGTTCTTGTGCACCCAGCCCGAGGTTGCGCCGAGCGCGGACGCCCCGTCGACAGGCGTGTACGCGGTCTTGGTGGTGATGGGGTCGAGCTTGTCCCCGCTCGTGGGGTCGAGGCCGGTGGTGGTCTCGGTCGTGACGAGGTGGTAGGCGGCGCCGTCGGGCTTGCCCTCGTCATAGAGGTAGTCGGTGTGCGGGCGCAGCAACCGGATGTCGTTCGGGTCGTTCGCAAGCGCGAGCTGTTGCGCGGGCCCGGTCTCGGAGACGACCTCGAGACCATCGGCGGAGTACACCGACCTCGAGTCGAACAACGTGGCGAGGTCGATCGACGTCCGATCCTGCAAGCCCCACTCGACGAGCATCTGCTCGGCGTTCGGGAGCTTGCGCAACGCGAGCAGCCGGTTCGTGGCATCCAGGGTGCGGATCGTCTTGCCGCTGCGGTCGTACTCGGCGGTGTCGATGAACCCCTCGACCGGCGCGTTCTTCCCCGCAGGGGTGGCGGTGTTGACCTCCAGTCCGGCGGCGTTGAGATAGTGGACCGTGGCGGGCTTGTACCCGTCCGCGCCAGGCGCGGTCGCCGTCGCCGTCGTGACCGATGGGACGTCTTGCGGTCCGAAGACCGCCGTGGCGTCCGTCGGACCATCGGACTGCGCCCAGGTCGCCAGGTCCGTCGCGCCGAGGTCGTACGGGCCTCCCTTGGCCCGGGTGAGCGGCACGTCGTACACGACCGTGCTCGTGTTCACGGGCCCGAGCTGGTCCTTCGTACCAGGCACGAGAGATGCACGGGACACCTTGAGGAGGCGGCCGAGCGACGGGTCGACGAAGTCGCCGGCACCGGTCTTGGACCCGCCACCTGCCCCGTAGGTGAACGTGTACGGCTCCTCGCCCGGTGCGGTGACCTTGGCCAGACGGCCGTCGGCGTCGTACTCGTACCGCGTCACCAGAGCCGGGGCGCCAGCGGCGGTGATACGCGGATCCTCGACCTCCACCAGGCGCCCATTGGTGTCGTACCGGTACCGGGCGACCTCCACCTTCTTCATCGTGGACGTCGCTTGGTCCCACACCCAGACCCACGCCAAGGTGACCTGACCCGCGTACGCACCCGGGGTCGTCCCCGTGGCCGTGGTCGACCCGGCATACCCGAGCTCCATGACCTCGCACCCGCGAGCCGGCGTCGCCGCAGTACACGCGGACGTGTTCGTGGGCCACCCGTCCACGCCTTCCTCGATCGGAGCGATCACCCGGTGCAAGCGCTGCACGCCGTTCATGTCGGAGTACACGTGCCTCGCCTGCCCAGATGCGACGGGCGGTGCGGTGGTCTGCACGGCGAAGTCACCGGTCGACTTCGTGCGCGCGAAGTCCGTGATGGTGCCGTCGACCTCCGTCAGCCGCCATGCATTGGCGTTCGTGCGCACGAGCTTGAGGTCCTCGGCGCCCGGCTCGGGGAACCACTTGGTGCGGTCGCCGGTGCTGAACCAGATCTGGGACCCACCCGTCAGGTGCACGGCCGCGACGTCGTCGTACGGCATCGAGATCTTCGTGTACGCCGTCCCGGCCGCAGCATCCGCAGTACCGGTAGCCCACTCCTTACCGAACGGTGCGGCGATCTGCCGGACAGAGATGTCGTCGTAGTAGACGGCCTTGCCCGAGTTTGGGGCGTTGCCGTTGTACAAACGCAGGAATGCTTCGTTGGAGCCGGTGGGGATGGTGAAGTCGAAACTGAGCTCCTGCCACGTGTCAGTCTTCGTTGCTGGCTCTGACCGACCAGTGGTGTATTGCGTCTCGGTCGACTTCTTGGACAGCATCATGATGCGGTTGCCCGCTGCGTTGGGCGGGTTGAGCCCGGTCGCGGCGGGCACATAGATCCAGCCAGAGACGCGGTAGGTCCCACCGGGACGCAGGCCGAGACGCACGGCCCCGTAGTCGCCGCCGACCGAGCCGTAGGTGTTGTCGTTCCCCGTGGTGCCCGGCACGATCTTCACGCTCTGGGTCCCGGAGTGGAACCGGGTGGAGTCCATCGACGCGACGGCGTGTCCGCGGAAGGCGCCGGCAGCACCTTGCACGTTGGTGTATTCGGCTCCGTCGGTTGCCGGGCGCACCAGATCTTCTTGCAGCTGGTACCCGGAGTCGATGTCACGCGACGAGGTGGTACGGACCAAGGAAATGCCGAACTCCTCGACGTCGGTGACCGACACCTTGTGATCACCCGTCAGCAAGTTCACCGATCCGGGCCCGATCTCGGTCGAGGCCGCGCCGGTCGCGTCGGGGTCGACCGTCACGGTCACCCACTGGGCGTTCGTCGCGCCCGCGCCCGCCGCGCTCGACGCGAGGACCGCGCGGACCTGCACGGGCCCCCCGGAAAACCCGAGGGTAGTGGCGGCGTCCCACGTGACATAGCTCCCTGCGGCGGGGGCGGGCTGCCAGCCTGCACCCCACGCGTCGCCGTCGGCGGTAGTCAGTGCGCCGGCGGCGATATCAGTGACGACGGTGGAGTCCGGGCCGCGTCGCCACTGGTACTTCACGTGCGTCAGCGTGGTGTCGTTGGTCCCCAGCTCCAGGCGAGCGCGGCGCACGACCCGTGCACCCTCTTCCGGGGTCAGGAGCCCAGCTCGTCCCACGAGGAACGTGTACTTGGTGACCTGTGCGGAGACGTTCCCCGCGCGGTCGACCGTCTGCACCTGCACCGTGTGCTTGCCCACCGTGGTCGGCTTGATGCTCGCCGTCGCCGCTGCCCCACCGGTCACTGCGACGAGCGTGGTCGGGGTCTTGTCCAGCCCCCACTTGTACCCGGTCACCGACGAGTCGGCGGCCGCCATCTTGAACATGAACGTCCCGGCCTGGTTCGCGTCCTTGTGCCAGGCGTTGTCCGCGGGGTAGTCGGTAGACGACACGACCGGTGCGCCCGGGGCTCTCGTGTCTACCGCAAACTTCAGTACCGGCGACCACGTACCGTTCCACAACCGTCCGTCATACGTCGCCACCCGTGCCGTATAGGCGGTGTTCTCCACGAGCACGCCAGCCGGGACCTTGTACTGAACCGATGAACCGCTGGCTCCGGTGACCTCGGCCTGGTGAAGGATAGTCCCGGCCGAGTTGAGGATTTGGAAGGTCGCGCGGACCTTATCGCCGTCCGGGTCGCTGATCGTGGACGTGAGCGTCGGAGTCAGCGTGTTCGTCCACGTCGTACCAGCGACGGGCGAGCCCTTCGGGGACACCCCAACCGCCCCCGCCGGGTTTGGCTTGGAGTTGTACGTCCCCGTCACCGCCGGTACGAAGGACCCGTAGTCGACGGAGTAGAACCGCTTCCAACCGTAGGAGTCGGACTCGTTCTGCGCCTTGATGCCCAGGTTCAGGTAGGCATCACCACGATTCGCCGCATACGTCATCGCGTTCTTGACGTCGGTGCGCGTCCACGCGTCGTTGCAGGAAGAGGAATACCCAGCAGTCGCGCTCGTCGTGATCTGGTGCGTGAGCCAACCCGGCTGCGCGGTCCAGCGCGCCCCGGCGTTGAAGTCACCGACGTGCCAAATCTCCCAGTTGCGCGCCTGACACGAGAAGGAGTGGAAGTTGAACAACTCCAGTTGCGCGCTCAAGATCTGCTTACCAGCCAACTGCGCCGTCGGAATCTTCAGCAAGGATCGAGCGACCGTCGCCCCTCCGTCAAAAGTGCCGAGGCGGATCTCACCGTCCGCAGACGTGTCCCGCGTCGTCCCGGACTGCACGTACAGGTCGAGGTAGTGGCTCGCCAGGTACATCGGCGGGTCGATCACCAACGGGTAGGTCGTCGAAGCATCGGCAACCATGTCCTCAACACCAGACAGCGTGACCGACACCGTCGAGGCGTCCACCACGTCGATCGTCGAGACCAGCTGGACCGACTCGACGAGCGGATCGGCAACCGTCGAGTCCGATGACTGCTGCTCGGATCCTTGCGGTGCCGGCTCCGAGTCGGGGCCTTCCAACTCACCCATCAGGACATTGAGCTCGGGCAACGGCGCGAACGTGCGCTCGGTCGTGTCGTCGACCAGCTCTTGCGTCACGGGTGCGACGAGGTCGGCGTCGACCTTCGCGTCCCATGCAAGCGGTTCAGACGTCCGCGACACGACCTGGCCCTCACCAGTCACGGCCTCGAGCGCACCGCCGTCCTCCGTGGGCGCCAGAGTCGCCCCGTCCACCGAGTACGTCAATGGCAGCTCCTGCGCCGCGACCGCCGCCTCGCCGTCCTCGGCGACCAGGTAGTGCCGGAACCCTGACGTGCTCGCCTCGAGCACCAGGTCCGTCCCGGGCGCCACGCCCTCGTACACCGCTCGCCGGCCATCGAGCCGGGGCTCGGGCAGCGCGCCGTGCCACGAGAGCGCTGAACGGACTCCGGCGTCAGGGTCCGTCATCCCCGCGATCTCGATCTGACCGTCCGCCCCAGGAGCTCCGCCACCGCTGAACTCCAGATCACCGATGTGCGCGGCAGGACGAACGACGCCGTCCTCGCCCTCCACGAGTGCGAGGTCGGTCTGCGCCCAGTCCCCCAGGGCCGTCCCGTCGCCCTCACCCTGGGGCACCCACACGGGACCCGGCGCGCTCTGCAGCACCATCGCCCCCGTCGGCAACGCATACGTCGACGACACCGGTGTCCGTTCGCCCACCACCTCGACCGGCTCGTCCTCCAACCGCGCGATCGCCTTCGCACTCACGGCGTCCGGAGCCCACAAGTAGCCCCCGTCGGTGCGCTCGGGCTCCGGTGCAGCCGCCACGATCGGCGCTGCTGGAGCCTCGACCGCTGCGACCGGCTGCGCAACCGCAGGCAGCCCGACCGAACCCACCGCGACCGCCGTCAGACCCGCCAACGTCGCGACCGAGGCCCGCCACGCACCAGGAACCCCAGAGAACGACACGAGAAACACCATCGTGAACCAGCCGTCCGTCACGGCACGCACCAGCGCGCACCGGCAACCGAAACCCACACCCCCTACGGGCAGGCCCCAGCCTGGTTCACAGCAAGCTCACAACCAGCGAAGGTGCACGGAACATAGCCCACCCGCACCGAACCGTCGAAGCCGCGACCGGGTGAAACCCAGTCTGAGGACCAAGGGCCCGGCGCTACGGTGCACGCGTGCACCCCACCATCGACACCACCGCGACATCCGAGCCAGCCCACATGGATCGCGTCCACGTGCGCGATCTTGCTGGTGTCACATGGACCCTGGCCTGGGGTTTCACCTCCCCGCGAGCCCACCGGGTGCTCGCCGCAGCGGCGTGGCCGATGTGGGTGTTCTTCGTCCTCGCGCTCCCCGGGTTCGTGCACGCCGATCGGTCCGTCGTCGCGCGCGTGACCCGCCGCACCCCGGCCGCGATGCTGGCGACCTTCGCGCGCGTCCTAGGGATCTTCCTCGCGCTGTACGCCGTCCTACTCGTCGTGTTCGTCGCCGTCTTTCTGCAATGGCTCCCGGCCATTGTGACCATGACCGTCCTGCTGTTCCTCGCGCTCTGGTTCGTCCTGGCGGTCCTGGTCACCCTGGTACGCCTCGCACCCGGCTACGCGCGGATCTACCGCGCCGACACCCGCGCACGCCGCGCTCACACCCGCGCGCAGCGCCACGCGGACCGCGACCTGTACCGGGCCGCGCAGTGGACCCTCGATAGCGTCGCCTCTCGCCTACCTGCCGGCGGACTCGCGACTATCAGTCAGTGCCTACGACACACCCTGTCGGCCGGCGATCGTGTCGTCGCACAGGCGGCCACGCCCCGCCACGTCACCGTCTACCGCCGCTTCGGGTTCACCCAGCTGCCCACAGCACCGCTGACGCTGCACGCCGTTGTCGCCCCCGCCTCGCAACCCACCCCCGACCCTGCGCCTGCAGCTGCCGACACCCTGTGAGGATGGGCGGGTGAGCACCAGCGACGTCACACCGGCCGGATACGCCGAGCTGCTCGAGCGCCTCAAGGACCGGGTCCGCACGAGCCAGGTACGTGCCGCACGTGCCGCGAACACCGAGCTGCTGCGGCTGTACTGGTCCATCGGGCGCGACATCCTCGACCGCCAGCAGACCGCGGGATGGGGCGCGAAGGTCGTCGACCAGCTCGCCACCGACCTGCGCGCCGAGTTCCCCGACCAGCGCGGCTGGTCACGGCGCAACTTGCTCTACATGCGCGCAGTCGCCCAGGCCTGGCCCGACGAGGAGGCGTTCGTGCAACAAGCTGTTGCACAACTGCCCTGGGGCCACGTCACCGTTCTGCTCACCCGCCTCGACGACCCGGCCCACCGTGACTGGTACGCCGCCCAGGCCGCCGAGCACGGCTGGTCCCGCGCCGTGCTCGAGAACCAGATCGCCTCGCACCTGCACCAGCGCATCGGTGCCGCCCCGACGAACTTCACCACGCACCTGACCCCGGCCGACTCCGAGCTCGCCCAGCAGCTCGTGCGCGACCCCTACGTCTTCGACCACCTCGGCCTGACCGGGCGCGTCCACGAACGCGACATGGAACAAGCCCTGATGGACAAGCTGCAGGACACCCTGCTCGAGTTCGGGCACGGCATGGCCTTCGTCGGCCGCCAGGTCCGCTTCACCGTCGCAGGCGACGAGCTCGTCATCGACCTGCTGCTCTTCCACGTCGACCAGCTGCGCTACGTCGTCGTCGAGCTCAAGATCGGCCAGTTCGACCCCGCCCACGTCGGCCAGCTCGGCACCTACGTCGCCCTCGTCGACGACCGCCTCCGCAAACCCGACCGCCACGCCCACACCGTCGGCATCCTCCTCGTCGCCGGCCGCAACGAAGCCATCGTCCGCTACGCCCTCGCCGGCGCACCCGCACCACTCGCCGTCGCCAACTACACCTACGACAGCCTGCCCCCCGACGAACAGGCCGCACTCCCCCGCGCCGACGAGCTCACCGCAATCCTCGAACGCGAGACCGACGGGGACCGCCCGAACCAGACGTAACGGACCTTATCGGCCTAAAAGTGGTGCGAGTTGCAGGCGGCTCAGGGTGCGTCGGCCCGCGCGAGGGTATTGCCGGTTGGGGTGTGTGGGACTCATGAGTGGGCCCCGGGCGCCGCGAGGACCTGTGTGCGGCGCGCCGCTACGTCTGGGTGGTCGAGGCGCGCAGGTTCCATTGGGCGATCGCGGCGTCGAGACGGGCGCGGGCGGTGACGTAGTGGACGAGGTCGATGGGCGCGCCCTGGTCGACGACGGAGACGACGGCTTCCATCTCGCGTTGGGAAGCGTCGATCTCGCCGATCAGGTCGGTGGGGCGTTGTGGCGAGGTCTCGCGGTCGTCGGTCACGGGTGTGATGTCGCGGGCGTTAGAGGCGGTGTGCGAGGCGTCGGCGGAGCTGGTGGATGCGCAGGGTACCGACGACGAGGGCGACGATACCGACGCCGATGCCTGCGATGAGCAGGGCCAGGGCGAGCGGGACGGAACCTTGCCAGCCGAGGAAGGAGACGATCACGAGTTGGGTGTTCTGGAGCATGAACACGATGAGTGCGACCAGGACGAGGGCGGCGACGCACAGGCCGACCCAGGTGGCTCCGGTGCGGGTTCGGGGAGTTCTTGTCGGGTTGCCCGACGTGCGGGACACGCGTGAGTCGGGATGGCTGCCTGACACGGCGGCGGTGGGCTGTCCGTTCGTCGCGGAGCTGAGCGGGGTGGTGGCCATGGTGGCCTCCTTGCGGTTCCGGGCCCGCGCACCTCATATGGGGCACGTTCGCCGCGGATAGCCCGACCCTACGCCCTCGACCTGGGAACGAACCTGGGAGCGGCTGTACGCGCGGGCCAGGTGTTCCTAGCGGCCGAGGCTGGCTGCCAGGGGGCAGGAGAACGGTTCGCGGGCGCGTCCGGGGACGTCGTTGAGGTACTGGACGACGATCCGGTAGGAGGTGAAGAACCCGACCTCGGTGTAGGTCACGCCGAGCTGGGAGCAGTACTCGCGCACGAGCGGCTGGACGCGCTTGAGGTTCGGGCGCGGCATGCTGGGGAACAGGTGGTGCTCCACCTGGCGGTTGAGACCGCCCATGAAGAAGTCGACGACCGGGCCGCCGCGGATGTTGCGGGACATGAGGACCTGGCGGCGCAGGAAGTCGACGTCCGCGGTCGCCGGGACGATCGGCATGCCCTTGTGGTTCGGTGCGAACGCGCCCCCGAGCAGGATGCCGAAGACCGCGAGCTGCACGGCCAGGAATGCCGCCGCGATGGTCGGGGGAAGCACGAGGACCAGCGCCACCAGGTAGAGCGCGAGCCGTAGGAGCAGGACGGGGGCCTCCACGCCACGGTGCGGCACGGGCCGGCGGCCGAGCACCCGGCGCACGCTCGCGACGTGCAGGTTGAGGCCCTCCAGGGCGAGCAGGGGAAAGAAGTACCAGCCCTGCCGACGGCCCAGCCACCCCCGCCAGCCGTGGCGGCTCGCCACGACGGCGGGCGTGAACGCGATCACTCCGGGCGAGATGTCGGGGTCCTGGCCCTCCTGGTTCGGGGCGGCGTGGTGGGCGTCGTGCTTCGTCGTCCACCAGGCGTGACTGAGCCCGACGAGCGCGTTCGCGACGAGGCGCGCGGTCCAGTCGTTCCAGGCGCGGGACCGGAACACTTGCCGGTGGGAGCTGTCGTGGCCCAGGAACGCGAGTTGGGCGAGCACGAGGGCGAGCACCACGGCCAGCAGGAGCTGCCACCAGGATTCGCCCAGAAGGACGACCCCCGCCCAGACGGCGCCGAGCGCGGCGACCGTCAGGACGAGCCGGGTCCAGTAGTAGCCGTACCGCCGACGCAGCAGCCCGGACTCGCGCACGATCTTCGCCAGCACCGAGTAGTCCCGAGCCGTCGCACGGGCCGCAGGCCGCACGCGGCCCGTCACCGTCAGGGGCTGGTGCGCCTCACTCGAAGCGGACACGGTCGGCCTCGGACTTCACGCTCGCCGTGCGCAGCACCTCGGCCGCGCGCCACTCGGCCAGCTCGTCGGCCTTGCGCGTCCGCTCGTTCGTGATCGTCTCCTCGACGTCGCGCAGAACCGTCGCGATCTCGTGGGCCAGCCCACCGGAAAGCATGGCGAGGTTCGTGTTCTCGATGAGCAGGCGCCGGTCTTCCACACGTAGGACGATGCCCGGGTACCCGTGGTCGGCGAGCACCGCGGTGACGGCGGGGAGCTCGAGCAACGCTTGCTCCGGACCGGACACCCGGCGGGAGAACACAGCGGTCACGGTGTACAGCTGGGGCTCGGCCTCGGTGCCGAGCTCGCGCGGCAGGGCCGTGTCCAAGACGCCCCGCAACTCCAGCGCGGTGTCCTGCACCCGACCGAAAGAGGTAGGGGTAGGGGTGGTGCTGGTGCTCATGGCGTCGTCCGATCCTCGGAACCGGCGGGCCGGCTCACATCCGCTGCCGTCGCGGCAGTCGGTGAGGCGCCAGGCGCCCCACTCAAGGAGATCGGTTCGTCCTCCAGGTCGGGTTCATAACCCCCGTCATCGTCCCACCGCGCACCCGAGCTCTCCTCGTCCGGGGCATCCATCTCGCCCGGCGTCCGAGAGTCAACTCGATCGGCGTCACGTGGGCCGATCCGGCGATCAACCACACTTCGACACTACACCGGCAAGGGTTGCTCGCAGCGTGCGCCAGTGTCGTCGAGCAGCGGGTGGGAGGATGGGCAGATGGCGCTGACCGAGTTCCTGCTCGCCCGGATCGACGAGGACGAAGCAGCGTGCGCGGCCCTCGAGGACGAGTCGGGACCACCAGCGCCGTGGTCACGCTCGCGGCTGCTGACCGAGTGCGCGGTGAAACGGCGCATCATCACCCTCGCTTACGAGGCCACCGGGTACGACATGACCGCAGACCTCGAGCGTGATACCGACGAGCGCGCCGAGAGCGGCATCGCCTTCGTCGGCGACCGCATCCTGCGGGCACTCGCCACGCCCTACGCCGCGCACCCGGACTTCGACCCCACCTGGCGCACCTGACACCCGGTCGGCGCCCCGACCTCCCTGACATGGCGAGCAGCCCGCGAAGGGCCCATCGTCAGTATCGCGGCCACGTGCCGCGGGGAACGCCGGTCGTGAAGCAGCCCGCTACCGGGGGACCTCCCGACCCGCGACCCGCGGGGCCAGGCCGTACGAGCAACTTCGGAAAGCGGGCCGCGCATGAGCGTCATCGAAAAGTGGGTCACCGTGGCCTGTCCGGGCTGCGGTACCTCGGCACGCGCCCGCGTCCTGCACATCATCGCCTGGGGGTCCATCCCAGGCACCCAGGTCCCGCACCGCGTCAGCATCCTGTGCCCGCACCACTGCCCAGTCACTCGCGGCGAGGCCACCTCCGCCGTACCGGTCTGCCCCGAATGCCGGCTGCACGTCGCCTAGATCTCCCCGCAGCCGGGCGCTGGTGAGGTCGAGAGAGCGGGGTGCGATCCTGTCGCGCCGCTCAGTGCTTGCCGTTACAGACCCGGTCCATATGGACAAATATGACATAAGAGAGGTTATCGGCTACTGAAGAGTGCGAGTTGCATCAGATGCAAGAGGCGCCCGCCACGTCTGCGTCATTGCAGGGCGTGGCGCTCTGCGAAGAGGTCTCGGAGCGCGGTGATGAGCTCCCTGCGGTGGGCCTCCAGGGCGTCGTGGGCGGCGTAGAACCGTTGCGGGTCGCGCCCTTCCCACTCGCGCGGTACCTGGACGTATGTGTGCTCCCCCGGCTGGCCGCCTGAGCCCATCGTCCAGGTGTGTTCTCCCAGCGCGAGGGAGTACGCCGTGACCGCGGTCTCGACACGGGTCCAGGCCGAGGCGAGGTCCGGGTCGGCGATCCGCCGGTCGTCGACATCCCACTTACGCGCCCGTTCGTCGAGGTCTCGGCTGCAGCGGCTGGGGAAGCGGCTGTGGTCCGCGTCCTCGACGAGGTACCGGAAGAACCCCTCGGTGACGGTCCAGCCGTCCAGACGCTCGTCGACGAGCTCAAGGTCCTTGGTGACCCGCCGCTGCCGGGCCGCGGCCTCTCGCTCCGCAACCTCGTTCGCGGCCCGCGCCTGTAGCTCCCGATTCTGCCTTCTTAGCTTGTGGGCGTGCTCGCCGACCGCCAAGAACGCGGTGAGCGCGACGATGCCGACGAACCAACCGAGCACGCCATGCTCGCCGGCGAGCTCGTTGAGCTTTGGGATGAACAGGACGGCGAGCGAGACGACACCGCCCACCGCAGAGAGCCAAGTGATGCCCTGGCGCAGGACGCCGCCGATTCGATCCACGATCACAGGGTAGGTGCGCAGGGCGTGGCGCCCGACCGTGATGTCGCCGGAACGACTCGCCACGGCGCGAGCATCCGTCGCCGGCGCCCAGTCTGTTGCCGCCGTCGCGCGGACGCTCGGGGTATCGGCACCCACGGTCCGCCGCCTCGCCGGACACGTGTGAACCTCGAGCACCGCGGCTGAACTGCTGCTCGGAGACGCCCGGGAACTCGCACCTGACGAGCATGCACTCCTACCAGTGCGAAGTCGGGCAGCACAGCTGAGATGCGAGCCGGCGGCACCCGAAGGTACCGCCGACGCGGCTGCCCTACCTTTCCTGGCCGGGCCCTTGCTCTGGTCCACGTCGGGGCGGTCGAGGCCGGGCTAGCGGCACCTGCCCTGCTGACGCGCGGGACTTGGTGGCGATGAGGGAGTACTCCAGGAGGTCTCCTCCGCGCTGGAAGCGCCCCACGTCGGTCTCGACCCGCATCGGCGCCTCAGCCGCTCGTGTCCAGAAGCGCCGGTAGCGCAGCACCGCCGGGCAGGTGGTGGCGAGCACCGCGGCAGACTCTTGGGAGCGTGAGCGCCCTCCGGGTCCGTCGAAGACCTCGCGCGCGTACACGCTGGGCACCCAGCGGCCTCCGAGCCCCTCCCCCGTGACGACGGCGCCCTCGTAGGACTCGCGCCAGCGTTGGGCGATGCGTGCCTGGGAGAGCGTGTAGGGGACCTCGACGTCGACGACCTCGACGTCGTAGCCGGCGGCCGCGAGCTGGTTACCGAGCGCGGCGGCCGCGCGAGGGTTGGACAGCACCGAGTCGATGACGACGTTGGTGCCCTCGCGCAGTGCCTCGTCGCGGAGCTGGCGCGCGAGGTGGGAGGACTCCTCGTGCACGAGGGCGGCGAGCTCGAGGGGGAAGAACGGTTCCCCAGCGGCTTCGCGCTCTCGCACGGCGTCGGGCTTGAGGAAGGTCTCGTAGGTGCCGTCGTTCATGGCTTCGCGCAGCAGCTTGTCCTTGAACTCGTCGGCGTCGACGACGAGCCAGGCGTCCTTGTCGAGCCCGAGCACGTTGCTCTGGACGTGGCCCTTCCCGGCCCCGGGCGGGCCGGCGAGCACGATCGCCTTCCCGTCCTGTCGCGCACCCGGCGCCTCGGCGCGGGCATCGTCGCGCAGGCGACGCCACAGGGCCCGCCGTCGGGCGGTGGGCTGGTCGACCTTCCCGTCGATGAACCACGCGGGGTTGTTCAGCGTGGAGTGCTGCCCGTCCTTGTCCAGCGGTCCCCCCGCGCGGGAGAACTCGCGGACGGTCTCGCGGTGGGCCGCGTGCCGGTCGTGGTCGTCGCTCACGCAGGTGAGTAAATCGGTCAGCCCGCGGAGCGTCCACTCTTCGCGGCGAGCACCGCGTCGTAGGTGTCGGCGTCGAGCAGGCCGTCGTCCAGCGCGCGCCCGACCTCCTCGAACGTGCCGGTCGCGTCCTCGACGAGCCAGTCCACGCCGTCGGTCTTCGGGGTGCCCGCGTACGGCCACCGTGCGAGCTCGTCGACGACGCGGGCGCGGTCGATCTGGCCGGCGGCGTAGCGCTCGGCAATCTCGTACGGGCTCGCGCCGCTGAACCCGTCGGCCACCTCGGGCACGCGCTCGGCAGCCTTGAGGGCCTTGTGCACCGCGGGCTGGCTGATCGCGAGCAACCTCGCGATCTCGCTCTGGGACATCTGGGCCGCGAGCTTGCGCACCAGGCGCAGCTCGTCGAGCCGGTCGACGACCTGCCGGTGCCGCAGTCGCACCACGGTCTCGACGTCCACGCTCGGCGCTGTCGTCACTGGAACCACCTCCATCTATAACCAAGGATATAACGCTCGGTGCTGACGAGCATGGGGCACGTCATGTGTCGCGGGTCTCCACGGTGTCGCCGGCGGCGACGTCGGCCAGGGCTCCGGCTGGTACTTCGAGCAGCGCGGTCACCGGGCCCGGTGCCGTCGACCGTGGGCAGGTCGTCTGATCGACCTCGGTGCACGGGTCGAGGGTCGCGACGCCGATCACGCGATCGCCGTCGATCCAGGCGACGTCGATCGGGACTTGCATGCCGGCCATCCACATCTGGTGCTCGGCGCGCTCTGCGAACTGGAACAGCATCCCGGTGCCGGCAGGGATCTCCTCGCGCCCGGCCAGACCTTCCTTCTGCTCGTTGGCGGTGTCCGCGAGCTCCACGGCGAATGCCTCTCCCCCGACCTCGACCGTGGCCTCGGGCCGCGGCGAGCTACACGCGGCGACGACGACGGTGGCGGCGGCCAGGACGGCGAGGCGGCGGCGAGGATTCATCTGCCGTAGCCCTTGCCGGGTGCGCCGGGTGCGGTCCGGTTGACGCGCGCGACGGCCGACGCGTTGGCGGGCGGCGGGGCGGCGGACGGAGGTCGGGAGGCGGCGACCAGGCGCAGGGCGTCGTTCACGTGGTCGTCGATCGCGCCGTCCTTTGTGGTGATGCGCGCGAACATGGCGCGCAGCGGGTCGCGGTCTCCCGTGCGGGCCAGGCGGGAGGCCTGGTCGTTCTCGGACTCGTACCCAGGCCTGCCGAGCGTCACCCTGGTCCAGTCCAAGCGGTGGCCGGACTCGCGAGCCAGGGCGGTGACGAACTCGCGCTGGACGCGCCCGTTGCCCTCCCGGAAGGGGTGGGTCTGGTTGACGACGTCGTAGACGCTGGCGAGCGCGCCCAGCACGTCGCTCGGGTCCAGGGTGCGCAGGTTGTCGGTGTCTCGCAGGTAGGTCGCCACGGCGTCCATCGCGTCCTCGATCCGGTCCAGCGGCGCGAACCAGCCGTCTCGGCTCTTGCGGATCGACACCGTGCGCACGTCCCCGGCCCAGTCGTACACGTCCTGGAACAGGTGGTGGTGGATCGCCCGGAGCCCGGCGAGATCGTAGGTCGCGGGCAGCCCGTGCTCGCGCAGGGTCAGCGCCCGGGCCTCGACGCGCCGGTCCTCGCGCTCGCGCAGCATCTCGGGTGTGGTGGCGCCGACGCGGTTGCGCAGGGTTCGCCCGTCGGCGAGTAGGTACCCGTCCCAGCGGGCGTGCTCGTCGCCGTGCTCCCAGGGGCGTGCGGTCAAGGGCTGGCTCCGTCCTGGTCGCTGTCGAGCGCGATCGTCTGTCGCATGAGTTCCTCGGCGTCGATCTCGCCGCGGACGTACTTGTCCTGGATCGCGCGGGCGGCGTCGCTGGTGCGTCCGCCCTCGAGCTGGGTGCTGTGTCGGATGCGCTGGGCATCGTCGGCGCGCTGGGCGCGCTCCTCGTCGCTGATCGGCATGCTCTTCCTCCCGGTCCTGGCGCATGCCAACCTAGCCGGGCCCAGATGCCGACTCAGGTGGTGCCGCGCGCGGCGGCCGCGGCGATCGCGAGCTCGCCGGAGATCACCCCGAGGTCGGTGTGCGGGGCCAGGCGCGCGTGCAGCTGCGTCCCGACGCGCGACAGCGGCACGACCGCGATGCGCGCGACGAGCGCGGCCGCGGCCCGCACGGCGTTCACCCGGCCCTCGACGGTCGCCAGGTCGTGTCGGGCGAGGACGACGTCGACCACGACGGACACCAGGCTCTGGGGCTGGGCCAGGCGCTCGGCCAGGGCCTGGCCGTGACCGTCCTGGATGAGCTGGGCGGGGTCGGTCCCGTCGGGCAGGACCAGGGCACCGGCCGTACCGGCCTCGTCATCGGCGAGCAGGTCCCACGCACGCACGGCGGCCGCCTGGCCGGCTGCGTCGGCGTCGAACGCGAACACCGCCAGCGCGGCCGCGCCGGGGTGGATCTGGCGCACGCGCTCGAGGTGGGTCGCGGTGAGCGCGGTACCGCACCCGGACAGCGCGACGACGGGCGACCCGGTGCGACGGATGGCCTCGACGTCGAGGGCTCCCTCGACGAACACGACCCGCGCGCCGGCCTGGATGCGGCGCAGAGCGGCCGGGTCGATGCCGTACAGGTCCCGGGACTTGTCGAACGCGAGCGTCGACGTGGTGTTGAGGTACTTCGCGTGGGCGTCGTCGACGTCGTCCGTCGCGGGGTTGCGGCGGGCGGTGAACCCGATGATCGCGCCCGTCTCGTCGCGGTAGGGCAGGACCAGGCGGTCCCGGAACACGTCCCCCACTCCCCCGGCCTCGGTGCGGAACGCGAGGCCGGCGGCCACCAGCTCGTCCGCGCTGCAGCCGCGGCCGCGCATGCGGCCCACGAGCCGGGCCCACCCCTCGGGCGCGTACCCGGCCTGCAGGCCGCGCAGCCCGCGCCGTGCGAGGTAAGCCCGGGTCCAGTCGTCCTCGCCGTTCGCGTGGAAGCGCCAGAACTCCCACGCCGCAGCGTTGATCTCCTCGACCCGCTCACGGGAGAGCTCAACCGTCATCTCAGGCTCCCTGCCGGTTCGCGAGGGCGGTGATCTGGTCGGGCCGGAACCCAGCCCAGGACTGCTCACCGGCGACGACGACCGGGGCCTGGAAGTACCCCAGCGCGCGCACCCGCTCGAGCGCGTCGACGTCGACGGAGATGTCGACCACGGTGTACTCGATCCCCTTCTTGTCGAGCGCCCGGTAGGTCGCGTCGCACTGCACGCACGCCGGCCTGCTGTACACGGTGACCTTGTCCTGCTGGCTGGTCATGATGCCTCCCCACGTCGTTTTTCGGACCGTCCCTGCAAGCGGAGCGTTTGGCCGGTAGCCGTCCCAGGACGCACCCGCAGGGCGCGAGCATCGCGAGCGAGTCGGGGTGCCAGGGCGTCTGGAAAGTTCTCGGCGGGCTCAACGAGCGCAGCGAGTGCAGCCGGGAAGTTGCCAGGCGTGCGGGCCGTAGCGCAGCGGAGCCGACTTGCACCCTGGGACGGCCGGCCACACTCGGAGCCAGGGACGGACCGAAGACTCAGAACGCTCGTCAGCCGCGGCCCGCAGGGCCGCGCCAGATCGTGCGCGGCGCTCCGTCGCCGGGCACCGGGGTTCACGCCACGACCATCTCGCCACGGTCCGTGGCCCACTGCATCTGGGGCTGGTTCGCGGGCTGGTTCAGGACGACGTCGTGCTTGCGCAGGACCCGGTTCACCGTCGACCGCGACCATGGCACCCGCTGGGCGAGGTCCCGTTCGGAACGCGCCTCACGTGCAAGCTGGAGGATCAGGGCGTCACGCTGGTCAGCTGACATCGTGCGCGGGTCCAGGTCACCACTCGCCTGGACCAGCGCGCTGCCCACGCCGACCGCCCCGACCTCGACGGACTCGACCGGCTCAGCGACAGGCTCGGCCTCCACCGGCTCGACCTCCACGGCCTCCTCGGGCGTCGCGTCTGTCTCCATGAGCGGCGCGGCCGCCGCCGGGTCAGTCATCGGGTCGCCCGTCTCAGCTGCGACCGGACGGGGACGGCGCACGCCGAGCAGGTGGGCGAGCGCGGCACCCATACCCATGACGGCGACGGGCACGCACGCAACGCCGACGACGACCTGCCAGGGCGCTCGCTCGATGCCGGCAGCGTGGAGCAGGTGGTAGGTGATTTGCCCTGCGGCTCCGATCACGAGAGAGGCCAGGACCGACCAGCCCGCGAACGATCGCGCGGTAGGTCGGATGTTGCGGTGGGTGAGCCAGACGCCCAGGGCGAACGCGGCGTAGACCTCCATGCCCAGAGGCAGTGTGATCGCGAGGTTCACGGTCAGGTCCATGATTCCCGGGAGCAGGTTCACCGGCCCGAAGCCTGACATCCGGCCCAGGTCCACCCACCCGCCCCAGATCGCGACGAACGCGCCGGAGGCAAGGAGGACGACGGGCCAGCGCGGGAACGACTCGTAGGTCTCGGCCGCCTGCTGAGCCGCCATCGGCTCAGGCGTGGCCCGTGCTGGCCGAACCACCGAACCGGCGAGAGCAAGGGGCCCACGAGAGTGGTTCATCATGCCTCCAATATCCGAACGCTTACGTTCTAGTTTAGCAGAAACAGAACGCTTTGGTTCTGTTAGCGTGGTCAGATGAGCAAGGAATCCGGGCCCGTTGGGCCGGTTGATCCCGGGCCTGGGCCGCGCGGGCTGTACGACAGCGCGCGCCTGGCTCAGCGGCTTGGCGTCTCGCCGGTGTCGTTGCGCACGGCCCGGCACCGCAGGGTGGACTGGCTACCCGATCCGGCCGGCGAGCTCAACGGCGGCCCGGTGTGGACCGTGGAATCCCTTAAGGGCATCGAAGACCGCCGTCGGGGCGCTGGAAGGCCCCGACGCAACCGCCAGGGGTAACCCTCGTTCGTCTCCGCGCAAGAGGCGGGCTCTCTTTTCGGCTCTCGCGCGCTGGCGGGGGTTCTGCACAGCACGAAGGGGCGGTACCGAGCGGGTGCCGCCCCTTCGTGTTCTGTCTAGAAGCCGTCGCTGGGCCCCAGGAAGCCTGGACCTGTCAGCTTCCGATCGCCGAGCGGCTGGTCAAGTTCCACGTCCACCTCTTGCAACGTCCCGACGTCGGAACACGCTGAACCGTCATCCAGTTCTTGAGAGACCAGCCGAACAGTGATCTTTACCCGCTCCGCGTCCTCCTCGACGTCGACGCCCTCGAGCTGCTCGCATGCGGGCCCGTACTCGACCCGGATCGGCACGGTTGACCGCGACCTGTCGAGTTCCCCCGATACCTCCCACTCACCATCCCGCGAGGACGCGCCGCCGCCGCAAGCCGCAAGCGCCACGGCGCACAGCGTGGCTGCTACGAGTCGGGTGGGCCATGCCGGGTTCACGCCGGTCACCCTAGCTCCAGACGAAGGCCAGCGTGCCGGTCGTTCCTCCGATCTCGTTGACCGCCCAGCCGATCCAGCTGAAGACCCCGTTCGAGCCCCAGTGAATCCCGTAGAACCGGTACGGTGTCGGGACGATCGGGCTGTCCAGGTCGTTGGCGACCACCGGTCCACCCGAGTCGCCCCCTGCCGAGTTGTAGCTCGCCCGGTCCTGGCAGATGCGTGTGATGTTGGTGTTTGCGGCGTTCGTATTGATGCAGGTCTGGGTCACGGTGCCGGAGGTCTGCCCGGTCGTGCGGCCGATCTTCATCAGGCTGTCACCCACGAAGGGAACCCCCGTCGACGTGACCGGGCTCGCGTTCCCTGACCAGGCGCTGAAGTCGTTCGCTGCGTCCATCCGCGCGATGACACCTGGAGAGGTCGAGATGCTCGACCCGGAGGCGAAGAACGCAGCGTCCGAACGTCGGCACTCACGTCCGGCCGGGCACACGCCACCGGTGAAGAGCGCTGGATCGATCGACTCATAGCCGGCCCGCCAGGTCGTCCCGAGGGGCGCCGGCTGGTGGAACCACGGGTCGTCGAAGCCACCCACTGCGCCCGACTCCCACGTGCAGTGATCGTTCGTCAGGAAGCCCGTCGAGGTGAACGTGGAACTGCTGTACAGCACCGGCAACCCGAGGGAGCAGACGGTGATCTCGCCTGGTACGCCCGCGTCCCTCCCGAGCTGCAGTCCACCGATCAACGAGCTCGACCTCGCCCGCAGGCTCTCCTCCTGAACCGGCGCTGCCGGACGGAACTCGACCGCCGCCGTATCGACCTTCGCGCGCGAGACCGATGCCGCAGCGGCGGTCTTCGCCGTGGTCACCTTCGGGTCGTACCCGAGGACCACCTTGTTCTCGACCTCGTCGAGGTCGGTGTACACCGCCCCGGGCAGGGAGAGGAAGTCCCCCTCAACCGACTGCTTGATCTCCAGCAGCTCACGGAACGAGTACTCGGCCGATTCGACTCGCACCGCTTCCCTGCGCGCCTGGACGCCCTCGATCGCGCTTCGCTCGAGAACGGGCTGCAGCTGCCTGAAACCCTCTGCCGTGACCTCGTTCGTCGTACTCCGGACAACGACCACACCCTCCTCGTCCTTGTACGTCCCGGCGAACCACTCCCCCATCTCCTTGGCCAGGGCTTCGTCGCGGGACTCCACCGCGACGGGCTCCGCCTCGGCTAGCGAAAGCCCCTTGAGGACCCCGCCCGAGTTGATCTCGATGGCCTCGCCGTCGGGCACTGCGCCCGAGGGCCCCTCGCTCGCGAAACTCGGCGCCGTCAAGAGCCCCCCGACGAGGGCGATGACCGCAACAGCTGCACCACGGTAACCAGTTGTTCTCACGTCACTCTCCTTCATGTCAACATTGACTGCGCGGGATTCGACCCCGCGGGGAGGTGACCTGCCTCGGGCAACCGGGCGCACCCGGGCGCGATCATTGACCCGCATTTCGCGGGCGCTCCGCGCGCGCCCTCGGATCCGACGCCGAAACACCACATGCCCCCTGCGAACGCGACGCTGCGTCTACCCCTCTCGCGCGGGGTCCAGAGCTGATAGCGATCGAAGGACGCCCCGGCCCCGCCAGTTCCGCTCTTCGTCGAGCTGAACGTCTGCGCCCCTGCTCATCCCGCGCACGGGCCAAGAACTGACGCAGATGAGGATGTGGCCATGATTCTGGCACGAGCGCCCCACTCTGTCTCGACGTACCTTTTCGGGCACTCCCGCCGGCTATGACAGCGGGCGTCGACTCCGCTCCCCCACGCGCTGCGCGCCGTCCCCGTGAGGGCCTAGACGAGCCAGGCGTCGAGCGTGCGGCGAGTGATGCCCGCTCGGGCGGCGAGGTCGACCTTCGTGTGCAGCTGGGAGCGGTAGAGGCCGCGGACGGCGGTGCGCAGCAGCGCGCGCAGGTGCGCCTCGTCGACGTCGGCGGCGCCGCTGGTGGGTGTGCCGTGGGCGGTGAGTTCGGCGAGGAGCCGGTCGCCGTGGGTGGCGTACCAGGCTGCGGCGAGGACCTCGTCGCTGGGTTCGAGCTCGAGGACGTGGGCGGCGAGGCGGGCGGTGACGGGCACGAGTCCGGTGCCGCTGGCGTGGGTGAGCCAGGCGGCCACGAGCCGGACCGGGCGCACGCTCGCCGGCAGGGGGTCGGGCTGGTCCTTGAACGTGCGGCGCAGGTCGAGGGCGCCTTGCATGCGCACGTCCCAGTCCCATGAGCCGATCGGGCCGGCCGCGTGGGCCAGGGCGTCGGTCCACGGCTCGCGCTCGGGCTCGGGCTGGGCCAGGGCGAGCAGGCGCAGGGTGTGCGCGGCGTACTGCCCGGCAGACAGGGTCCGCCGGGCGGCCTTGTACCCGGTGCGCACGCGCACCTGTCCGGCCTCGGCCGCGGCCCACGCTCCCCCATCGCCGGCAGGCGGCGTCGCGGCCGCGCGCACTCGGTCCAGCAGGTCGAGGATCGGGCCGGCGTGCTCGTCGGGCAGGGCGTCGACGCGGCGGGTCGTCATGGGTGGGGCACCTCGGGGTTGCAGGCGGTCGTGCGCCGCGCCGGAGGCGGGGGGGGGTGGGGGGCGGCAAGTCCCCCACGGCGGCGCGGCGGGTACGGGTGAGCCTACGGGTTCGGGGTGCGGTGGCGGTCGTCATGGCGGTTCTCCTCGTGTCGGTGCGGGCTGGGCCAGGGCGGGCCGGTCGTGGCCCGCCCTGGCTGCTGGTCACGCGGTCTGGGCTGCGCGGTGGTCGGTGACCTCGTGCCACGGGGCGCGGTCGGTCCAGGAGTAGTCGGTCTCGACGCTCACGGACTTGGCGTTGACGCGGGCGACGCGGCGCCACCAGTGGCCGATCTTGACCTCGTCGCCCTTGGTGACGTTGTGCGGCCCGTAGTCGGTGACGGCGCCGTCCGCGACCTGCTGGGCGCGCACGCCCTCCCAGTGCGCGAGATTGTCGCGGGCCTCAGCGATCGCCGGCTCGAGGCGGCGTCGGCGCCGCGCCTGCTCGCGCTCGGTCGCGGGCCGGTATCCCGTGTCAGGGTCGTAGACCGGCGCGACCAGCTCACGCTCGTACTTGCGGATCTGGGCGGCCAGCCGGTCGATCCTGTTCCCGACGGTGACGGGGTTGTACCGGGCGCCGGTCGTCGCCGCGGCGGTCGCCGCGGCCTGCTGGGCGGCGTCGGCATCGCGCTGGGCGTGGACGGCGGTTCCGAGCGTGGACCAGGCGCGTTCGGTGCCGCGGCGGTGGCGCTTCTCGGAGTGGTGGCCGACCTTGATCGGCTCCCCGCCCTCGGGCAGACGCTCGACGGCGGCCTCGTGCCGCGCGTAGGCGGCATCGGCCGCGCCTGCCTTGCGGTCGGCCTTGGCTGCCAGCGCGTCGGCGCGGGCTGCCCGGCGGGCGATCTTGTCGGCCTCGACGACAGCGGCCGCGCGGGCCGTGTCGTCGATGGTGACCTGGACGTCGTAGCCGGCCTCGCGCAGCGCGGCCGCGGTCGCCTCGATCGTGCGCACCTTGGCGGCACGGTCGCGCGACTGCGGCACGTACCAGGTGCCGAGGTTGCGGCTGAACCGCCAGCGGTGCGCCTTGAGGACGACGTTGGTGTCGCCGCGCTCGGTGCCGTCGATGAGGGTTCCTGCCTCGCGGGTGTGGGTGATGGTCAGCATGGTTCGCTCCTGCTCGCGCGTGGGGTGTGGTGGGCCAGCCGGTGGGCCGGGGGTTTCCCTCTCCGGCCCACCGGGGCACGTCACGCGCGCAGAGCGGCCCTCTGCCCGAGCCGGGTAGACCACTGCTCCGGGCTGACGGGGCGCAGGAACCCGCCGACGACGTCGAAGTTCGTACGGCCCTTCCACGTGCCGCGGGTGGCGTGGTCGCCGCTGGCGAAGATGTTCGTCGCGGACAGCGTCCGGTGGTCCGCGCGGTCCATGCGGTCGAGCAGGTCGTTCAGGTTCTCGCCCGTGCGCGCGGCGCGCTGCTTGGCGAGCTCGATGCTGCGGTCGAACGCCTCGCGGGCGAGAGACGGGATGGCGGCGGTGTTCTGAGCCACGGGGGCCCTCCTTCGCGTTGGTGTCGGGTGGCCGGTGGTCTCCGGCCGTTGTGTGCCCTTCCAACAACTCAAGTATACATCGCAAGCACAAAAATGTATACCTCAGGGTTGAGAGGCGGGCCGGGCGTGGTTCGCGCCCGGCCCGCTGGTTGGCTCAGTCGAAGAGCTGGCCGGCCTCGTCCTCGGCTGCCTCGTCGGCGGGGTCGATGGGGTCGCGTCCGGCGTCGTAGTCGTCGCGCCAGGGGCGGTCCGCGATGTCGCGGTGGGTGAGCCAGATTTGGCGCGTGAGCCGGAGGTCGACCAGGGCGAGCCAGAGCGCGAAGTCGGCGTCTCCGTTCGCGTACTCGGTGACGTACCGGTCGGGGTAGCCGGTCAGTCGGCGGCGGATGCGCTCCTCGAGGGCGGCGCGCTGCTCGCCCTCGAGCTGGGCAGGGTGGCAGTTGATCGCGGCCACGCGCTGACGCATGGTCTGGTGCTCGGTCGTCATGGTGGTTTCCCTTCGGGAGCCGGGCTGGTTCTGGTGGTCCGCGGCGGGCCGGTCGCCGGCCCGCCGTGGGTGTAGGTCAGTCCTCGCCGGGGAGGCTGATCGTCACGACCGGTGCAGCGGTGTCGCCGGGGCCGATGTGGAGCACCAAGTCGAGGTCCTGGGCCTCGACCTGGCCCGGGGCGCCCGGGACGCGGGCCACGGTGAACCGGGAACGGCCCGCGCGGGCCGCGATCGTGGCGAGCCAGAGCACGTCCCACAGTCGCCCGGTCTCGTCCTGCCCGGCCTCGTGCTCGGGGTTCCACGCGACAGCCTCGGCGTGGGCCTCCTGGGTGAGCGCGACGGGCCAGCGGAACCCTGCTTCCTGGGCCAGCGGTCCAGCGTCGACCAGCACGCCGTCCGCCAGGGCCCGGGCGCGGGTGTACGTGTGGATCGGCGGTCCGAATACACCTTCGGTGGGGGTGGTGGTGGTCATGGTGACCCTTCCTGCCCGGTGGTGGGTGGCCGGTGGTCCCGACCGTTTTTCGCCCCCTCCTGGCGTCGTAATCACCACCCGCGCGGGGCCCCCGGGCCGCAACCCGCGGTCCGGCCCGACGGCGGGGCCGGCCCGCGCGGACACGCTTTTCGTCCGCGCGGGCCGGTTTCGACGGCGGGACGGCGCCGAAGGCGAGCGGGTTGCGGCACGGGGTGCGCGGGTGATGATGGAGAGCCAGGAGGGGAAGAAAACCGCGCGCAGCGCGGCAACCGCGGCCGCGCAGCGGCCACCAATCGGGTCCCGGCCACCGGCCGGAAGAGCCACGTACCCTGGCGAGCTCACCCCACCCGGCCAACCACCACGCTCCCCACCGGTTACGGCCAGGCGTGGGCACGGGCACGACAATTGATCTGGCGACGGGCAGACTTCCGGGTATGCCGCAGGCTCCCCTTCGCACGCGTCAGAGCCCGGACCTTCCCGATCTGCTCCTCCATATGACCGGTCGAATGGGAGACCCCGCGCCAGGACTACCGATCGACATAGCCACTCTCACCCCCGAGCAGCGCCTAGCGTCCATCCTCAGAGAGGGAGCTCTGCGCTACTTCCGCGCGTTCGATTCGCACTACCGCTCGGCCGCTCTCACGCAGACCAGCCAGCGCGCGATGGGTCGTCTCATCGGATCGCGCTATTCCGCTTGCGGCATCGCGTTCGACAAGCAGGCTGTCTGGGACGCTGGTGGCGGTCCTGCGCTGTACGTGCGTGGGGACGAGTGGGATGGGCTCGTTGCATCGAACGCTCCGGACTCCCTCAAGGCCCGGGTAGTGCGCGTGTGGCCTGGGTGGGCCGGCGAAGGCGCCCCACCTGGCGCACCGCAAGGGGTTCGGGGAGAGAGCCAGTGGATGCACGAGCGCGAGTGGCGAATTCCGCAGCCGCCGGCTGGCGAGGGGGCGTGGGTTTTCCCGAGAAGTGCAGTTCGGTTTCTTCTCTTCGCATCGGAGGGGAAGCGATCAGAGACGCTGTCTACGCTCGCCCGCTGGAATGGGGATCTCGCTTGGGCTCAGAACTTGCCGTACGTGATCTTCCGCCAGCGGATCGAGATGGTCAACCGGTTCGACGGTCTACCGGAGGGTGTCTGGGAGTAGCCCATTCGGAGGTGACGGACTCCTGTTGTCCGTGCTGGCCCTCGATGGGCCGGTACGGGCAGCACCACGCGCGACGGCGCGCGGCCCGCGGAGTCTCCTCCTCCACGGGCCGCGCGCCGGGCTGGGTTACTTCTTGGGTGCCTTGCCCCGGGCGATCTTCTCGATGTCGCTGAGCGTGTAGCCCCAGGCCTCCAACGCGCCCAGGTACTCGGACAGGCTGCCCTCGTGCCGCCAGGACTGGACCCCGGTCCCGGTCTCGCATGCGGCCAGGCAGAGCACGAGCGCGATGTGCTGCGCCCGGCCCGCCGTGGCCTTCGCGGCGGCCTGAGCGATGCCCTGGCTGCGGCCCCGGTACGTGCTCGTCCCGGGCTTGATCCCGAGCCACTGCGCGGCCAGTTCGTGGTCCTTGTCGGCCCCGTGCCCCAGGGTGTGGGTGCCGGTCGCGATCCGGGCGGCGATGAACGCCGCCGTGCCGGTGGGGGCGGTCTTGCGCTGGGAGAACTCCGCGAGCCACTTGCGCCGGACGACCTCGGCGGACTTCCACGCCTTGTTGTTCTCGATCACCCGGCGGCGCTCGGCCTTCTCCGCCTCGCTCATCGACCCCGTGCGCTGGGTGCTCGCGGTGCCGTACCGGTCGCCGTGGCCGTGCTTGCGCCAGTTCGTGCAGACGTAGACGACCTCGACCCGCTGCCACTGGGCCGAGATGTAGGCCGCGTGGCCGGGGCATTCGGCGTGCGCGTCCACGGTGAGGTCGGTGCCGTTCGCGGCGTCGGCGGCGGGCTTGAGGCTGTCCAGGCGCTTGATCTTGGCGTCGTCGTAGCCGGGTCGGGGGACCTCGGTCACGTTCTGTGCGGCCAGCGTGTCGCGGGCCGCCGCGACCTCGGCGGCGCGCTGGCGGTCGTCGCGCGCCCGCTGGGCCGCGTGGGCAAAGCCGTTCGGGTCCTCGACGGCGACGGCGGTCAGGCTCTTGAGGGTCTCGGGGTCGTCCTCGAATTCCGTGATCGCAGCCGCGACGTCGAGGGGTAGGTCGTACTTGGCCTGGACGGCAGCGCCGAACTTCGACCCGGCGACCGTGAGCGCGGTGGCAACCACGCCCTTGTCCGTACCGGTGCGCTTGGCGATCTGCGCCGCACTCAGCCCGATGAGCGACAGCTGCTGGAACGCGGCGGTGCGGTGGTTGTCGCGCATGTCCCTGCGGTGGTCGTTCTCGGCCAGCTGCTCGACGATGCGGCGGGCTTCGTCCTCGGTGCCGTCGATGATCTGCACGGGGATGGTTGCCCGCCCGGCCTCGATTGCGGCGAGCGTGCGGCGCTGCCCTTCCAGGACGACCAGGGTTCCGTCCTGGTCGCGGCGGGCGCGGACGGCCTGCAAGACGCCGTGCTGCTTGATGGACCCGACGAACGCGGGGGTGAGGTCCGCATCGGCGCGAACGTTGACGCCGACGACGAGCGTTCGTGGGTCGATGTGAGCGAACTCGACGCTCTCGGGCGTAGGTCCCGCCTCGACCTCGGTGGAGGTTGCTTCGGTGGTGGTCATGGTGACCCTTCCTGCCAGGTGGTGGGTGGCCGGTGGTCCCGACCGTTTTTCGCCCCCTCCTGGCGTCGTAATCACCGCCCGTATAAGCGGCCCGGAGTGCAACCGACCGGTGCCGGACCGGCGGGGCTCGTCGGCCGAGCTCAGGGAGCGCAGCGACCGCAGGCCGACGAGTTTCGACGGGCCGGGACGCGCAGCGAGGTCGGTTGCGCGCAGGGTCGCGCGGGCGATGATGGAGAGCCAGGAGGGGAAGAAAACCGCGCGCAGCGCGGCAACCGCGGCCGCGCAGCGGCCACGACTCGGGTCCCGGCCGAAGGTCGGGAGCACCCATCCCCCCGGCGAGCTCGACCACCACAGCCAGCCCCACCACTCCCCCACCGGCCACCGGCCGCACCCACCTGCACACCGAGGACTCGTTGGCGGCGTCGTCGTCGACGCCGGCCCCACGCTGGAGGCGGGGGTTCCGGGGGGCGGCAGCTCCCCGGTGCCCGTACCGGCCCTCGATGGGCCGGTACGGGCAGCACCACGCGCGACGGGCGCGCGGCCCGCAGGGACTCCCCCACGAGCCGCGCGCCGGACGGTCACTGCGCGTCGCGCTCGCGCGCGACCCAGGCGGGAGGCATCCCGACCTGGATCGCGGTGTTGAGCAGGAGCGCGAGCCGGTAGGACTCGTCGCTGCGCAACGCGCGGGCGAACGCGTCGCCCGCGGCCGGGCTCTGCCCGTGCCACCAGGCGACCAGGCCCCAGAGGGTCCAGGCGGGGGCGCTGGTGGGCACGTGGGCGACGATCTGGGCGAGGAGGTCGGCGGCCGCGTCGGCGGCGGCGCCCGGGCGCTCGCCCACCTTCGGGTCAACGATCGCCGCGACCGCCCGCCCGGTCGCCTCGTCGGGCGCGTTTCCGGCGGCGGTCTCGGTCACGGTGTCGGGGTCGATCCCGGGGACCATGGACAGCAGGGCGGCGTCGCGCACCTTGGTGTGCGTGAGCATCTGTGCCAGTTCGCCGTAGACCCCGGGGCCGCCGACCAGGCCCGTGAGCGCGAGCCGCCACGTGGCGAGCGCGTGCGTGGTCTGCTCGTCGGCGCTCTTCGCCGCGTGCTTCTCGGCGGCCCGACGGGCCGTGGCCTGCGCCTCGGGCCTGGCCTCGGCGGGCAGCAGCCCGGCGCGGTCGCGGACCGGAGCGATGCCGAGGGCGACCATTTCGGCGGCGAGCACGCTCGACGTGACGTCCGACAGGGGACGGACGACGGCGGCCGGGGCGTGCATGTCGACGTACCCGGCGGCGCTCACCTGGACGGCGTCCTGGACGTCGACGGCCTGCCCGTGGAGCGCTTCGGTCATGCTGGCGAGCGCGCGGTCGGCTTCCTGCCGGTCGTCGGTGTACAGGGCGAGCACGGCCGACGCGGCGCGGTCGTTCGCGATGTGCACCGCGAGCATGTCGGCCGTCTCGGGCGTCACGTCGGACAGGTCGGCGCGGGCGACCAGCCCGACCTGTCCCGTGGTCGACCGGCGCCCGACGACGACCAGGCTCTCGGTCGGCGCGTAGCCGATGCGGGCGGGGATGTAGGCGAGCAAGTCGGCGACGGAACGCGCACGGATCTAGGGCTGCTGAGCCACGTAGGGCTCCCTCCTGCGCAGGTGGTGGGTGGCCGGTGGTCCCGACCGTTTTTCGCCCCCTCCTGGCGTCGTAATCACCACCCGCGCGGGGCCCCCGGGCCGCAACCCGCGGTCCGGCCCGACGGCGGGGCCGGTTTGCGCGGACACGCTTTTCGTCCGCGCGGGCCGGTTTCGACGGCGGGACGGCGCCGAAGGCGAGCGGGTTGCGGCACGGGGTGCGCGGGTGATGATGGAGAGCCAGGAGGGGAAGAAAACCGCGCGCAGCGCGGCAACCGCGGCCGCGCAGCGGCCAC
>NZ_JBVHRG010000016.1:0-33659 GCF_055567015.1 Sphaerisporangium cinnabarinum | reverse complement strand
GACTCGGGTCCCGGCCGAAGGTCGGGAGCACCCATCCCCCCGGCGAGCTCGACCACCACAGCCAGCCCCACCACTCCCCCACCGGCCACCGGCCGGGTCCGGGAACGACACCGCCCCGGTGTCCCTCATCCGAGGGCTCACCGGGGCGGTGGGCAGAGTTCCTAGAGCTGGTCGGGGGCCGCGACGTTCGGCCAGAACAGGTCTCCCGCGACGACGCCAGTCGGACCATCTGCCAGGAGCCTGAGCAGGCTCCCTTCGACGTCCGCACGCGCCGGAGGCATCGTCACCGTGACCGTGTGGGGGTGTGTGAGGTCGATGGGCATGCGCTGCTCCTTCGGTCGGTGGCGGTCAGGACCCGATGGGCCGGCCCCTGCGGAACTCTCCTCGATTCGCGGGGAACGGTTCGCCGGCGTTGAGCTCGTCCTCGAGGCGGGCTAGCTCGCGCTCGAGCGCGGTGTTGAGCAGGGCGGTCATGGACACGTGGCCACCGTCGAGGCCGGCGGTGCGCAGGACGGCTGTCTCGGCGCGGCGGATCAGGGCCTCTTGGAATCGGAAGGTCCGGGAGATCATGGCTGTACCGACGGGGGCCTGCACCGGAGGTTCTGGGTCGGACGCGCGCGAGCGCTGCGCCGGGGCACGTCGCGGCGTCGTCGCCGCAGGCGGGGCCTCGGTCCGGATGTCTGGCTGCTCCGACGGCGCCGCCGGAGCTGCCGGTTCGGCTGTCGGCTGGACGACTGGCGCGGCCGCCACAGGTGTCGCGATCGGCTCGACGCGAGGCGTCAGGGAGATCGGGCTGGTTCCGCTGGGTCGCTTGCGCTCGACCATCAGGCGATCCTCTCGGCGTACGCGGGCAGAATCCGGTCGATGATGCGCTGGGCGACCTCGTCGAAGATGCGCACCGTGGTGCGTCCCCGTTCGTCGTTCCAGGCGGTCAGTGACACGCCGGCAGCGTCGGCCTCGGCGAACCTCGTCCACTCGGGCACGTACGGAGGCGTGAGTTCCACTTCCACGTCGCCGGGGATGATCTTGACGGTGCGCAGGTCCCACACGAGGTCGCCGAAACGCTCACGTAGGCCCTCGATCTGGAAGTCCCCCTCGGCGGTCTGGCGGCGCCGTGTCACGAGGACTCCCCCGACGCGGAGCTCGGGGTTGGCGAGGTCGACGGCGTGCTGCGTCACGAAGTCGCTGACGCGGATCGCGGCTTCGACGGAGTCGTAGCCGGTGTCTGAAGGGATGACCACGACGTCAGCAGCGCTCATCGACATCTGCACCAGGTGGCCAAGGTCCGGGCGGGAGTCGATGAGAACGACGTCGTAGTCCTCCGTCCAGCCCGTGAGTGCCTTGCGCAGACGCCGGAACGCGCCGACGGTGCCGGCCTCTGCTTCGCGGTTGATGAGGTCGAAGCGAGCCGGAATCACGTCGATGTGCTTGGCTTCCGCCGTCGTTTCGCCGGCGGCGTTCTTCCAGCCGCACTCGACGACTGCCCCCTCACCGGCGCCTTCGGCGTTCGCGGCGATGGCCTCGGACACGCTCGGGATCGGGTTGGCCGGGTCCCACTCGATCCCGAGGCGTCGAGTGGCGTTCGCCTGCGGGTCCATGTCGACGACCAGGACGTTGAGCCCCTGGCGTGCGAGACCGGCTGCGGTCTGGACCGTGCATCCGGTCTTCTGGACTCCGCCCTTGTTGTTGGCGAAGAGGATCGTGACGGGCATCGGTGGGCACCTCCTGGAAGCAATGCAAGCATTGAAATGCTTGCGTTCGTTGCTGGACGCGCCGCAGCGCAGGAGCCGCAAGCATAGCAACTAATGGAATAGTTGCAATACTTGTAAGTCTTACGTTGCTTGTAAGACTTACAAGTATTGCTGTCCGGAGAGCTACGCCGCGAGGCCGTCGGCCAACGTCCACTCGCTCGCCTGTGCATCGTCTGGGGCCTGCCACCCGGACTCGGCCGGGGTCTGCGGGTTCGGCGGCTTCGTGTCGCGTGAGGTAGGCGCGCCATGCGCGGCGCTGTGCGGCGTAGAGGCGCAGCGGGGCAGCGGGGCAGCGGGGCAGCGATGTCAGCTAGTACGACGACGGCATGCTGGGGATGACCCGTGCTGCGACGTCGAGGATGTCAGCGGCGAAAGCGATCGCGTCAGTGACGTCCTGCTCGTCGACCTCGGGGGAGTCCAGGCGGGGGTACTCGCTGGCGTTGCGGGTGTTGCGCAGCCAGGTGAACTGGCGCAGCGTGGTGCCCATCGGCGGCTCGAGCTGAGCAAGGGTGACCTCGAGCAGGACGGCGTGCGCACCGAGCGTGCTGGTCGCGCGCAGGCCCTGGTTTGCGAGGATCGCGGCGAGTGCCTTGCGGGCGCCGTCGTAGGCGGTCTGGAATGCCGCGACGGGGTCGGTGGTCGCGATCTGGCGGGCAGTGTCCAGGTGTGTGCGTGCTTGTTCGACCATGCGGTCTGCGAGTTCGCGACTGGGCGCGACCTGTTCGATGCGGCCCTGTTCGATGAGCTGGTCGATCTCGGCGCGTCCCTGTTCCCAGCGTGTGACGTTCATCGGGTGTGCTCCTGCAGGTCGAGTTTCAGGGTCGGACGGGATGCGAGCGTACGCAGGAACGGCTCAGTCCTCTCGCGCCACGCGAGGGGAGTGACCCGGCTGATGTTCACGGGGATGCCGAGCCGCTTCTCGGCACGGTATGCGGCCTCGTTCAGTTCGCTCCTGTCGGGGTCACCGACGACCAGGACGTCGATGTCGCGGGGCTCGTGACCGCCCTGCCCAGCTTGCCGAGCAGCCCAGGAGCCGAACAGCAGAGCTTCATCGATGCCTCGCACGTGCTCGAGCTCCTCGGTGATGACGGGTGCCGGGCCGAGGGTTCCAAGGATGATCTGCCGTAGTGGCTCGAACAGCCTGTAGTCCTGATTCGCACGGATCACGCGTGATCGTCCGATCTGCTCGTCAGACAGCACCCCAGCCTCTACGAGTCGCGATACCTCGCGATGAACCACCGAGGCCGTCGCTCCCGTGCGGTCAGAGATTTTCGTGAGGGTGTAGGAGCGTTCTGGGTGCAGCAACAGCAGCGCCAGGATCTCCGCCTGGGTCTGAGAGCGAAGGTACGGCGCGATAGCTGGCGACAAAGTTCGCATAACAAGAATATATCTCCGCGATATCGGAACTTCTACCCGAGAGAGGTGCGAACGACCGTGCCCGCGGTCGTGGTTTCGCGATCGCCTACCGCTGGTGCCACTCGACGATCTGCGCGAGCTGAGCGAGCCGACCCAATCTCAGGGTGCGATCGCTTCGACCAGTGTCCACTCGCTCGCCTGAGCGTCGTCGGGTGGCCACCACCAGGACTCGGCCGGGTCTGCGGGCTCGGCGGCTTCGTGTCGAGTGAGGTACGCACGCCATGCGCGGCGCTGCGCGGCGTAGAGGCGTAGCTGGGCCGCGACGCCCTCGAGGGCCCCGAGGTGCTCGGCCACGCGGAGCAGCGCGTCGGGGCGGGGGAGTAGGGCTCCCGCGGTCCGGTCGAGGAGTCCCCAAGAGCTGAGCAGGTCGACTGCTTCGTGGACCGCGCGCCGCGAGATCCCGGTGGCGTCCACCAGCTGCGTGATCGTCTGCGCGCAGCCGTTCTCGACGGCCTCGAACACGAGCGCGGCCACATGACCGAGCTCCCGGAACACGGGCCTCAGCGCGTGCACTTGCCCGCGGTCCCACCGCAGGTCCGTGGCGCCATCGAGCAGGTCTGACGGGAGCGTGAGGGCGTAGAGGTCGGCGTGCTCGCCCCGACCTTGCTCGAGCCGGTCGATCCAGCCGGCCTTCCCGAGCTCGTGGAGCAGTACGGAGACGGTTGAGTGGTCCATCCCCGTCGCGATCGCCAGAGAGCGGGTGCCGAACGAGACGTAGCGGCTGCCGGTCTTGTGCGCTGCTTCTCCGAGAGCTCGTAGGAGGAATCGAGCGCCGTACCACTTACGCCCGGGGAACCGGTGTTGCTCTGTCGTGCGGAGGCAGGCTCGCCAGGTGCGGACGAAGGCGTGCTCGTCGCCGAAGTCTGGGGTGCCCCCCTGTGACTCTTGGGCGCTTGTGTTGGATCTATGCACAGTGTGATTCCCGGCCGTCGTGGGCGGGTCGGTGTGCTGGGTGACGTGGCGTTGGGCGTTGTGCCAGTCGCGGGCGAGGGCGCCGTGGCGCTGGGTGGGGGAGTAGCGGGCGTAGAGCGCTGCCAGGCCGGGCCAGCGTCCGTCGGTGAGGCGGGCGGCGACGTCGGCGAGGTGCCAGCCTGCGGCGGCCGCGCCGGCGATGACGGCTTGTCGTGCCTCGGACGGTGAGGGGTAGCGGCCGGTGTCGTAGACGCCGTCGCGGGCGATGCGCGTCAGACGGGCCGAGAGGGCCCGGCCGCGGGCGGCCGAGCTGTGGGGGTCCGTAGCGGGCTCAGAGGCCTGGAGAGGTGCCTGTGCGGTCCGTAGGGCGTCGATCTGGGCGCGGTAGGCGTGCTGGAGCGCGGCGACCGCTGCGGCCGGGCTGGGCCGGTGCAGGACGTCGACGGCGATGTTGAGGCTCATCGTGAGGGCCTGGTGGCCGCCCGTTGCGTGGGCGGCGCCGGGGACGCGGATGCAGCCGGTGCGCAGCGACTGGTGCGGTCCGGGGTCCATCGTGGGGTAGGCGGTGGCGATCGCCTCGACGAGCTCGCGGGCGCTGGTGTAGTCCAGGCGCTCGGCCAGCGGGACATAGACGTGGCGGCCGCCGTTAGGGGAGACGTCGGTGATCACCCGAGCGCCGGCCGACTCGAGCTCGCGTACGAGGCGTGTCGCGTCGGCGAGGACGCGCGCGGCGCCACCCCGTGAGGAGTCGAGGTCGAAGCACAGGGCGCGGCAGGTGCCGTCGTCGCCGTACACGCGCACGGCCGCCGGCGCCGAGGGCAGGGCGGAGGTCAGGGGGCGCTCGTCGCGGTCGCGGTACTGGACCCCACCGGCGCGTCGTGATCCGAGCCGGACCCGCGGAGCGCCCGCGAGCAGGGGAGCGCAGGCGGCCCACTCTGCCGTCGCGACGCCAGAGGACGCACCGGACGTTCGTCCAGAATCGGGCGCGAGCAGGTCGCCGCCGCTCGGTGTGTCGCCCTCGAATTCGTGTGCGAGGGCCCGATGGGTGCTTATGATGGTCTCCAGACAGCGACACACCTGAGGGTGCGTCAATCGGGGCCCATCACCTCCGTCGCCGCCAAGCTTGAGGGTGATGAGCTTCGTATCGTGGCCCGCCCCTTCGGGGGCGGGCCGCTCTGCGTTATGCGGTTATGCAGTCTTGAGAGGCAGCTCCTCCTGCTGGCTCGGCTGCTCGGGCCACCATGCCGGCAGCCCCGAGTCATCAAGCTCAATGTGACGCGCGACCCGCTCGAGTACGACACCGAGCGATTCCCCTGCCGCGTCTGCTATCTGATCGAACACAGCCTTCGTGCCCTCATCGACGCGCGCGTAAAGCGCTGCCGTCGTGCGGGGGTCGAGCGACCCTCGAGGGCGGCGAGCCCTGGACGTCACGCTGCTGGTCATGCCGTCGAACTTAGTGCTAGTGCTAGCAGGAGGTGGGGGCGACACGCGGAGCGTTGGCATCTTTGCTACAACCCACGCGCGACGGCGGCGGCGGCAGCGAGCCATGCGCGCTGGGTGCTGGGGCGCAGGGAGCCGTAGCGCAGGGTGCCTTCGACGATGGACGGGTCATAGGGGATGGCGACAGCTTCGCGGGCGAGTGGTCGGAACGCTGCGGCGACTTGTTCCGCTTCGGCGAGGGTGCCGTCTTTCTTGGCTTGGTTGACCACAACGACGGCGTTGCGCGCAAGGGCGGCGCTTCGCTCGTCGCGGTCGGTGAGGGCTTCGAGGAGCAGGGCACCAGCTTCGGCAATGTCGCCGCGGGTGGTGGTGGCCACGACGAGCTGGTCGGCGTTCTCGACCATGCGCAACCACAGGGAGTCGGATTCGTCGTTGCCAGAGTCCATGAAGATGAGCCGGTAGTACTTGCGGAGGACGGAGTGGATCGCGTCGAACTGGGCCACGCCCAGGCGCTGCTCGTCGGCCAGGATCATGGGCTGGGATCGCAGCACGTCGTACTTGTCTTGGGTCTGGTGGTGGACGAAGTGCGCCAGATCTGCTGACTGGGCTGCGGTGCCGAGGAGTCGGTCGACCTCGGGCAGGAGCTCGAGGAAGGTCGCGTCGTGCGGACCTTGCTCGGTGCGCCAGCCGAGGGTGCCCCGGGTCTGGTTGTTGTCGTGAGTGACGACCCCGGCGCCGCCGTAGCGGGCGAACACGGCCGCGAGGAACGCTGTGGTGGGGGTCTTGGACGCGCCGCCCTTGCCGTTGACGATCGCGGTCGTGCGGGGCCCGGGCCAGTGCTGGGAGACGAGGCGGATGTGCTCGCGCAGCTCGCGCTCGGCCTCGCTGGGCGCCATCCGGATACCGGCTCGCGTCAGGAGACCGCGCAGGCCTTCGGTCGCGGGTTCTTCTGTCTGCTCGACGGTCAGGAACGACTCGCGACGCTCACGCCTGGTCGTCGTCGTGGTGCTGGCGGCGGCCTGGTCATGGGCGGAGCGAACCCATGCCCGCGGCGCCGTGCCAGGCGCCTGCGTGGGCTCAGGCTCGTCGGTGGCCTGCGTGGTGTCCGTCGAGGTGTCGGTGGCTGGGGGAGCGGGCTCGACGTCGACGTCGGCGGTGCGCTGTGTGGCGCGCGTGGTGCGGCTCCGGGTCTGGGGTTCGGTGGCGGTGTCTTCTTCGACGGTGCCGTCGCCGTGGATGATCAGGGGCCACTGACCGTCGGGGTCGCGGGTGATGGCGCGAAGAGGGCGTCCGAGCTGGGTGGCCTTGTGCGCGAGGAGGGCCACGACCTGGACTCGTGCTTCCTCGACGCTGGGGGCGGCGATGGGGTGCAGGGTGCCGCCGATGGAGACCTCTGCGGTGCCGTCGTCGTTGAGCATCGCCTCGACGCGAGGCCAGGTCGCTGCTTCGGTGGTCGCGCTCATGGTGTTCTCCTTGCGTTAGCCGAGCTGTATGCCCATGTTGTTCAGGAACGGCACCGGGTCGGTCGGGGAGCCGTCGACGAGGACGGAGAAGTGCAGGTGGCAGCCGGTGGACTGCCCCGAGGAGCCGACGCGCCCGATCTGGTCGCCGGCGTTCACCTGGTCGCCGGCGCGCACGAGGATCCCTGAGGCGTACTGGTGCAGGTAGGAGGTCTGGACGCCGCCGCCGTGGTCGAGGGTGATCGTGCCGTTGCCGTTACGGTCGAACCCGGTGAACGTCACCACCCCGTCCTGGGCGGCCCAGATCGGTCCGTCGCACCCGCCGCCGCCGAGGTCGACGCCGGAGTGCAGGCGCCAAACCTTGTCGATGGGGTGCAGCCGCATCCCGTAGCTGCTGACGATCGGACCGGCGGCGGGCGCGGCCCACCCGGTCGCGCTGACCTCGCCCGGGACGGCGACGCCGCCCGAGCAGACCTGGTCCCCGGTGCCGGCGCTCAGGCCGGTATCAACACCGGAGAGGCCTTCGACGACCGCGACCGCGCCGTCCCAGTACTTCGTGTAGTGGAACGGGTCGGCGTTGCGCTGGGTGCGGTGCGCGACGATCGTCGGCTCCAGCGACTCTCGGCCCGGGACGTTGGCGATCATCGCGGTGAAGAAGTTCGTCGCGCTGATGTACGGGTCCATGCGGTCCTCATACGAGCCCCAGGCGCCGTTGGCGCGCTGCTGGAACAGGCCGCGGCTGTCGGGCCCTGCGGCGTCGCCGTGGTCGATGACGCGCAGGCTGGACTCGCCCATCGCGGTCATGACGCCGATGGTCTGGTCTCGGACCCCGAGGCCGAGGGCCTTGCCGGCGGTGATGATGTGCGCGGCGTTGACGAGCTGCTCGTGGTCGTAGCCCGCGATCGTGGTGTCCGGCGCGGTGGCCGGGGCGAGCGTGACCGCCGAGCTCGTTCCCGGCGCCGGGTTGCACGTGGCGGCCTCGGAGGGCGAGCCGAGCAGGAGCAGGCTGAACACGGTCCCCAGCGCGAGCACGGGCACGCCGGCCACGACCGCGACCGCCCCCGTGGTCCGCGAGGCGGCCACTACTGGCCCTCCTCAGCCGGGGTGATGCGTGCGGTGAGCCACGGCGCGGCCGCATCCTGGCGGGTCAGCACGATCGCGTACGGGCCAGCATCGGTGGGGACCTCGACCGTGGCGACGTACACGCTGGTCTCTTCGACCACCGTGGCAGGCCCGGTCAACGCGGTCGCGGGCACGTTCGCGGGATTGACGTAGGCGTAGTCGAGCGCAGCCTGCTGGGTCAACAACGGCTCAAGCCCGGCCCACCACGCGTCGTGGTCCAGTTCTGGGCGCGCGAACGCGGCCATCGCCGCCCGAGCAGCCTCGAGGGCGCCCTCACGTGAGGCCGCGTCCCAGGTGGGCACGGGCCGGGCGGTGATGACCTCGCCAGTGTCCTCGTCGACCACACCGTCGGGCGCCCCGGGATACCGGCCAGCGTCTCCGGGCGCAGTAACTGTCGGCGCGGGCGCACCCTGGGCAGGTTCCGTCGTCGCCGGTGCGCCGGCGCAGCCTGCCAGGGCGGCCGCGACCGCGAACATCCCGGCCGCCCACGCGACCCGTCGTGCCATCCTCAGCCCCCTGCTGATCGTGCTCAGTCGCTCGGACGCGTCTCCTGACCGTCCTCACGCAGTACAGGGCGGACGTTGGAGCCCGCCTGCAGCGTCGCCTTGAGCTCGTCGCGCAGGATGAACCACGTCGCCCCGACCTTGTAGCCGGGAATCACGCCGTCCTTGAGCCACTTGTAGACACCCGGCTTCGTCATGCCCAAGATCTCCGCGACCTCCGGCACCGTCAGCGTCGCGCTACGGCCCTCAAACAACGCGTCCAGAGCCGACGTCACGGCAGACACCTGCACCCACGAACGCATGCGAACACACTAGACGCTACACCAGCCGCGTTGACTCTGTATAGGTCCGTAGATGTATACGGCATGCTATTGCCTTCCGTTGGTGCCGCGCGCTAGGGTCGGCGCATCGACGACTGCGTCCAATTATCAGGGGGCTCTGGGCAAATGTCCGATACCAACCCATGGGTGTCGCGCGCTCAAATTCCAGCGACGCCCGTCACGGCGACCCCAGCGGCGCGCTCCGAGCCCCCGCTTACCGGTCCCCACGCGCCTCAGCGCGGCGTCCCGGCACCGGTCCTCGCCGACCAGCTCCCGACCCGCACCCGGCATCAGGCCGCGCCCCTGTGGTGGCTCGGGGTGCACGGCGGAGCGGCGGAGACGTCGCTCGCCGCGCTGGTGCCTGACTGGCCTGCCGCGGAGCACGCCTGGCCCCAGATGCCTGGAGCAGGTGGCGTCCGCGTCGTCCTGACCGCCCGGTCGAACATGCGCGGGCTGCGCGCGGCGCAGGCCGCGGCCACGCAGTGGGCGGCAGGGCTGGTCCCGCACGTCGAGGTCGTGGGACTGGTGATCGTCGCTGACGCACCGGGCCGGCTTCCACGTCCGCTGCGTGAGTTCTCACAGATCGTCGGCGGCGGGGTCCCGCGCACGTGGACTCTGCCGTGGATCGAGGCATGGCGTTTGGGGGAGCCGCCGGCACTCTCAGGCGCCCCGCGCGAGGTCCGTCGACTCGTCGACGACCTCGCTGCTGTCGTCCGACCTGGTGCCGTCGGCACCGTCAACCGAAAGGAAACCCGATGACCGTCCTGCACAGCCTCCTCACGGCGGCGAGCGAACTCGCCGCCGTGATCCCGGCGCAGCTTCCCGACCCCGCGCCGACACAGCCTCCGGGCACCGAAGCGGTCACCACCATCCTCGGTTGGGCCAAGTGGGTCGGCCTCGTGGTCTGCATCCTCGGCCTCATCGCCGCCGGCACCCTCATGGCGGTCCAGTCCCGTCGCGGCGAGGGCGGGGAGCACGTGGGCAAGATCGGCATGGCCCTCGGTGGCGTCATCGTCATCTCGGCCGCCGTCGCGCTCGTCGGCTTCATCTCGGGAGCCTGAGCGGAGTCCGGCATGGCTACCGACGACAACGAGCAGAACCCATTCACCCGGCCCGGCTTCATCGCGGCCGCGGTCCTCGTCGCCCTCGTCGTGGTACTCGGCATCGTGATCGCGATCGTCAACGCGACGCGCTCTGACGATCCTGCCACCGCACCCGAAGCGTCATCCCCGTCGCCCACGATGAGCGCCTCCCCGACGTCCGAGCCTTCGGACGTCGCGGGCAGCGCCAGCGTGTGCGGCCTGGAGGGAGAGGCGCTGTCCGGGACGTTGTCGACCGCTCCGGCCGCGGACTGGGCGTTCCAGGGAACTACCGCGTACCCGACGTCGGCCGAGTTCGGGCCGGGGGAGACCACAGCCGAGGGGGTGCGGTTCTGCTTCCAGCATTCGCCCACCGGGGCGTTGTTCGCGGCCTCGAACGCGCTCGCGCTGGGTAGCGACCCCGTTGTCGCGCCCGCATGGATCAAGTACTTCGCCGCTGAGGGCCCCCATCGGGATGAGTTGCTGGCCGAGACCGAAGGCAGCGCATCGACCGCAGGCACGCGCCTGCGGGTCGCCGGCTTCCGCATCCTGTCGTACGACGGCGAGACGGCTCGGATCGATCTCGCGGGCGAAGGATCGACCTCAGCAGGCTCGATCTACTTTTCGGCCGTCTATGAGCTGATCTGGCAGGACGGCGATTGGAAGGCCAACACCGAGACGGCTATGTCCTTCGACTTCGCCACCATCCCGAACCTGGCGGGCTACACCACCTGGGGAGCGTGACCTATGTGCTCAATCGCCAACATCGGTTCATGCGTCGGCGATGGGGTTTCCGCGATCGTCGGTGACGCGATCGAGAACATGGCCAACGCGGTCCTCGAGGCGTTCGGCAAGGTGGTGGCCTCGCTCGGCACGATCTGGGTTCACATCGGCACTCCGAACCTCACCGGATCGGGCGGCCAGTCTGCGATCAGTGCAGGGAACTCGGCACCGGGCGCGGGGAACATCACGACCGTCTTGGGCTACGTGACGTGGATCAGCCTCGTCGTCGCAATCCTCTCGCTCGTGATCCTGGGCGCGCTCATCGCGACGCGCATACGCGCCGGCGAAGGGATCGCCGCCGTCGGAAAGGTCGGGCTGGTCCTGGGCGCTGTGGTGCTCATCTCCGGCGCCAGCGCGCTCGTCACCGGACTGTTGCCGGCGGGGCCAAGCAACGCGGGCGGGGCGGTGCTCTTCTTGCAGTCGAGCCTCTGGTGGTACATGGGTGCCGCGGCGATCGTCTCGGTGATCATCGGCGGCGCGCGCATGGCGTGGGAGCAGCGTGCAGAGCCCGGGAGAGAGACGGTCAAGAGCCTGCTGACCCTCGTCGTGGTCGCGGGTGCTGGCGTCACGATCGTGGGCCTCCTCGTGGCGGCCGCCGACTCATTCTCGGTCTGGGTTCTGAACGGTTCGCTCCAGTGCGACGTCACGGCCGCCGGGTCGGCGTGCTTCGGAGAGAACATGCTCACCTTGCTCGCTCTGACGACACATCCCGCGGCGGGAGGCCTTGGGTCTCTGCTCATCATCATTCTCGGGATCATCGCGATCCTCGCGGCGGCGTTCCAGATCGTCCTCATGGTCGCCCGCGGCGGAATGCTCGTGGTCCTGACCGGGATCTTGCCGCTGTCGGCGTCGTTCACGAGTACGGAGATGGGTAAGACCTGGTTCCGTAAGTGCATTGCGTGGCTGGTGGCGTTCATCCTCTACAAGCCCGCCGCGGCGATCATCTACGCGGCTGCGTTCCAGCTCGTCGGCACGGACGTCTTCTCTGACGACGGCTCGGGGCTCCTGGCGGTGCTGACGGGTCTGATGTTGATGGTGATCGCGCTGTTCGCGATGCCGGCGCTGATGCGGTTCGTGACCCCGATGGTGGGTGCGATGGCGAGCGGCGCCGGTGGTGCCGCGCTGGCGGCGGGTGCCCTCGCGGCGCTGCCGAGCGGCGCGGCCGCGATCGGGCGTCTCGCCTCCGGCGGGTCCAACTCGTCGACGACGAGCAACGCGCAGCCGGGCGGCAATGGCCAGAGCGGAAGCCAGGGCCCGTCGGGTGGCGGTGGGGGAGGCAACACCGCGCCGACCCCGAGCGCGCCGCCGAACCCGCAACAGAGCGGCGCAGGCGCTGGTGCAGGAAGCGGCGCCGGAGCGGGTGCCGCTGGAGCTCGCGCTGGTGCCGGAGCTGGTGCCGGCGCAGGCGCAGGTGCAGGTGCCGCAGCAGGTGGTGGGGCGGCCGCGGCTGGTGCCGCGGGCGGCCCGGTAGGCATGGCGGCCGGCGCGGCTCTGGATGCCGCGTCAAAGGCGGGCCAGGCCGCAGCAGGTGCAGCGAAGAGTCTTGGTGAGCAGTCGACTGGTGAAGGGGGCGGTCCTGATGGCAGCCGTTGAGGTGAACAGGGGTCCTCGGACCTACGGGAACTGGCGACGTCCGACATCGCCAGGAATCCTCGGGCTCGGGTCCGTGGGCACGGGGATGCTCCTGGCGGGGCTCATCGCGGTGGTCATCACCGTGATGGTCGCCGGGCTGCTCGAGGCCGTGATCCTCGCCGGTGTACTCGGGGCCGTGATGCTGGCCGTGCTGACGAAGGACGCGCACGGCAAGAACGTCATCAGCCGCGGCGGTGCTCGCGCAGCGTGGTGGTCTGCGCGCTCGCGCGGCACGCACGTGTACCGCTCCGGGCCCCTGGGCCGCGCGCTGTGGGGCACGTACCAGCTCCCAGGCCTAGCGGCCCCCACGCGACTGAGCGAGCACACCGACTCCTACGGCCGGGCGTTCGCGCTGCTGTACACGCCGGCGACAGGGTCGTACTCCGTGGTGATCGGCACCGAGCCCGACGGCGCCGCGCTCGTCGACCATGACCAGATCGACGTCTGGGTGGCCGACTGGGGCCACTGGCTGGCGAATCTCGGTGACGAGCCGGGCGTGGAGGCCGCCTCGGTCACGATCGAGACTGCCCCCGACTCCGGGTCGCGTCTTCGTCGTGAGGTCGAGACGAACCTGGACGATGGCGCACCAGAGTTCGCTCGGCAGATGCTCCTCGAGGTCGTCGACCGCTACCCGGCCGGGTCCTCAACGGTGAAGGCGTACGTCGCGATCACGTTCACCGCGGCGAACCGGGTGGGTGGCAAGAAGCGCAAGCCTGAGGAGATGGGCCGCGAGCTCGCGGCGCGCCTGCCCAGCCTCACCGCCGGCCTGCAGGCGACCGGTGCGGGCGCGGCGCACCCGCTGTCGGCGCAGGACTTGTGCGAGGCGATCCGCGTCGCCTACGACCCCGCGGCGGCTCTGCTGATCGACGAGGCGCACGCGGCGGGCGATCCTGTCGAGCTTTCCTGGTCCGACGTCGGCCCGTCGGCGGCGGAAGCGTCGTGGGGTGGGTACCGCCACGACTCGGCGTACTCGTGCACGTGGGCGATGACGTCGGCGCCGCGCGGCAACGTCCAGTCGGGCGTCCTGGCCCGACTGCTGGCTCCGCACCGCGAGATCGCGCGCAAGCGGGTGACGCTGCTGTACCGGCCGATCGACGCGGCGCGCGCCGCGGCGATCGTCGAGTCCGACCTGCGGGCTGCGGAGTTCCGGGTCACCTCGACCAGCAAGCCTGCGGCCCGCGAGACCCTCGCGGTGCGGGCGGCGGCCGCGACGGCGCAGGAGGAGGCCAGCGGGGCTGGCCTGGTGCAGTTCGGCATGCTCGTCACCGCCACGGTGACCGACGCCAGCCGCGAGGCCGATGCCCGGGCCGCGATCGACAACCTCGCCGCGACGGCGCGCCTGCGGCTGCGGCCCGTGTACGGGTCGCAGGACTCCGCGTTCGCCGCGGCCCTTCCGCTGGGCCTGGTGCTCCCGAAGCACATCAAGGTCCCGGCCGAGCTGAGGGAGAAGCTGTGAGCACCCGAGCACGCGCGAAGAAGGCACCCAAGCAGCGCGAGTTGCGTCCCCAGCGCCCGCCGATGCGCGGGTGGCTGGGCCGCGGCCGCGGCCAGTCCAACTACATCCAGCAGGCCGACGAGTGGCGCGGCACCACCGTGCAGGTGTGCGGCATGTGGCCGTTCGCGATCGGCGCCGGTACCCCCATGGTGGGGGTGCCGTTCGGGCGACACATCCTCACCGGCGCCACGCTGTGCTGCGACCCGATCAGCTGGTACCAGCGGGCGAACCTCATCGGGAACCCCTCGGTGTTCTTCCTCGGCCGACCCGGGCTCGGCAAGACGTCCGCGGTCATGCGAATGGCCGTCGGCCTGTCCGGACAGGGCGTCATCCCGCTCGTGCTGGGAGACACCCGCCCGGACTACGTCCGCATGGTCGAAAAGCTGGGCGGCCAGGTGATCCCGCTCGGGCGCAACCGCGGGTCGCTGAACGTCCTGGACCCGGGCGAGGCTCCCGACGCCGCGCGCCGGTTGCGCACGGCCGGGTACCGCCAGGCCGCTGAGGAGGTCCTGGCCGATGCCCAGGGCCTGCGGCTGAACATGCTGGTCGCGCTCATCACGGTGCTGCGCAAGAGCGCCCCGACCGCGCGCGAGGAGACGATCCTCGCGCGCGGTATCGCCTGGCTCGACGAGCACTACGACGGCGTCCCGCTGATCCCGGACCTGCTGCGCGTGATCCGCTCCGCGCCCCCCGAGCTGCGTGAGGCGGCGCTGGACCGCGGCACCGACCAGCGCTACCAGGAAGTCACCGAGGAGCTGGAAGCCTCGCTCGTGGCGCTGAGCCCGGGCGGGAAGTTCGGTGACGTGTTCGCCAAGCCGACCACGCACCCCATGCGCCGCGACCGGGCCGTCGTCTACGACGTCTCCGCGATCCCTCAGTCCGACGGCGACCTGCGCGCGGTCGCGCTGCTCGCCTCCTGGTCTGCTGGCTTCGCGGTGGTCAACATCGCCCAGACCCTCGCCGACGTCGGCCTGGAGAACCGTCGGCACTACTTCGTGATCCTCGACGAGCTGCACCAGGCCCTCAAGGCCGGGCCCGGGCTCGTCGACCGCGTCGACTACCTCACCCGCCTCAACCGCACCGTCGGTGTAGGTCTGGCGATGATCACGCACACGCTCAAGGACCTGCGCTCCCTCCCGCTCGAGGAGGACCGACAGAAGGCCATGGGCTTCATCGAGCGGTCCGGGCTGGTCGTGTGCGGCGGCCTGCCCCTGAGCGAGATGCCGCTGCTGACGTCCGTCGTCGCGCTCTCGCGCGGTGAGCAGGAACTGCTCGCCGGCTGGCAGGACCCGCCCGCGTGGGACCCCAAGGAGGGGCGCGAGACGCCGCCCCCTGGACGCGGCAAGTTTCTCGTCAAGGTCGGTGGCCGCCCGGGCATCCCGATCGACCTGGTGCTCACCGAGTCCGAGAAGTCGCTGCACATGAGCGCGGTGCGCTGGGCCGACCGCTCGCGCACGGGCCTGCTCGATGAGGGGGCAGCGTGATGAGCGTGCCGAACAACCGACGTCGCGACCCCGGCGGCTTGTCCGGCGAGGTCGTGCTGCTGTGGGTCGGGATCGTCGTCGTCGTGCTCGGCGTCGGATCGATCTACGCCGCGATGCACCTGGGCCACAAGCTCGCCGGCACCGGTGTCGTCGTGCCGGGCGACCCGTTCGCCGTGACGTTCGGGCTGTTCGGCGGCGACCTCGCCTGGCCGGGCGCACCCGGCTGGTGGGTGCTGGCCGGCCAGGCCCTGATCATCCTCGCGCTGGGCACCTTGGTGGCCGTCGCCCTCGCCCGCAGGAGCGCCCGCCGGACCCGCGTCGACCGCGCGGCCGCGTACATGGGCCGCGGCCGCGACGTCGAAGGGCTCTCCCGCAAGCACGTGAGCCGCACGGCGCAGCGCCTCGGGGTGCAGGCCGCACCCGGTCTGCCGATCGGGGTCACGGTCTCAACGGGGCAGCGCCTGCTCAGCTCGTGGGAGGACATGCGCATGACGATCGCCGGTCCGCGCACCGGCAAGACGACGTCGATGGTCGTCCCGGAGATCCTGGACGCACCCGGGTCGGTCCTGTCGACGTCGAACAAGCGCGACGTCGTCGACCAGACGCGCGGGCCGCGCGCGGCCGTCGGGCCGGTGTGGGTGTTCGACCCGCAGGGCATCGCCGGCGAGGAGCCCACCTGGTGGTGGAACCCGCTGAGCTACGTCACCGACGAGGTGCGCGCGGCCAAGCTGGCAGAGCACTTCGCGTCCGGCTCGCGCGACCCCGGCGCGCGCACCGATGCCTACTTCGACCCGGCCGGCCAGGACCTCCTGGCCGGCCTCCTGCTCGCCGCGGCGCTCGACCAGCGTCCGATCACCGACGTCTACACCTGGCTCACGCGCCCCACGAACCAGGCCCCCGTCACGATCCTCACCGAGCACGGCTACACGCTGACCGCCGACCAGGTCGCCGGCGTCATCGCCGCCCCCGAGAAGCAGCGCGGCGGCGTGTACGGCACGGCGCAGCAGATGGCGTCCTGCCTCACCAACCGGCAGGTCGCGGCCTGGATCACCCCGCAGAGCCCGGCCGACACCCGGCCCCAGTTCAGCCCGGAAGAGTTCGTGCGCGCCGGGCTACCGTCCGCGGCGGGGGAGTCGGCGCCGACGAAGCCCGGCACCCTGTACTCGCTGTCCAAGGAAGGCCGCGGCACGGCCGGCCCGCTCGTCACCGCGCTCACCGTCGCCGTCGTGGAGGCGGCCGAGGAGCTAGCCGCGCAGTCCGCCGGCGGACGCCTGGCGACCCCGCTCGTCGGCGTGCTCGACGAGGCCGCGAACGTGTGCCGCTGGCGCGAGCTGCCGAACCTCTACTCGCACTACGGCTCGCGCGGGATCGTCCTGGACACCGTGCTGCAGAGCTGGTCCCAGGGCGTGGAGGTCTGGGGCGAGTCCGGCATGAAGAAGCTGTGGAGCGCATCCAACGTCAAGGTCTACGGCGGGGGAGTGAGCGAAGCAAACTTCCTCGAGGACCTCTCGCGCATGATCGGGGACTACGACCGGCTCTCGTCGTCGACGTCGACGGGGCGCGGGCAGCGCACGGTCTCCCAGCAGCTGCACCGCGAACGCATCATGGACGTGGCCGACCTCGCAGCGCTGCCCAAGGGCCGCGCCGTCGTCCTGGCCTCCGGGGCCCGACCGACGCTCATCCGGACGGTCCCCTGGATGGCCGGCCCGCACCGTGAGGCCGTCGAGGCGTCGATCGCGGCGAACGACCCGCAGGCCAAGCGCACCCTGCGCGAGGCCCACGACGAGATGGCGACCGTCGCGGCCGCTACTCCGCTCGAGGAGGCACCGTGAGCGACTGGGGCGAGGACGACTACGAGCCGACGATCGAGGCCCAGCCCGTCGACGTCGACGACGCGCAGACCTTCGGTGGCCGGGCGGCCGTCGAGCCGCCCGAGGTCGTCGAGGCGCGGGCCGCGCTCGATCGCGCGCTGGCGGCGCACGCTCGTGCGACGACCCAGCTCGACGACGCGCGCGACGCCCTCGCGGACGCCGAGGGCGCCCTGCGCGTCGCCGAGGCCAAGGTCACCGATTACGAGGACGACGAGACCAAGGCGACGTGGCAACGTGTCGCGGCGGCCGAGGACGTCGAGAAAGCGCGCCGGGTCCTCGCCCGGCGTACCGCCGGGGTCAGCGCCCGGGAGCGCGAGCTCGAGGACGCTGTCGCCGTGGTCCACCACGCCGACCAGGACCTCGCCCACGCCATCGACCAGGCGCGGCCCGCCGTCGAGCCAGCCGACGACGAGGACGGCGCGCCGGCGCTCTACTACGGGTCGGTCGACGAGTTCGTGCGGGAGTACCTGCGCAACGTCTACCGGCGCCACATCGCAGGACGCGGCGAGCACCGGGTCTGGGCCGCCGAGTGGTGGAAGTACGACGAGGCGGTGATTCGCCTCGAAGCGCTCTGGCGCGCCTGGGAGCACCTGCGCCAAGACCCCGCCACCGGCATGAGCGTGTGGTGGCGCGACCACGCCGACCACCACATGGCCGTCCTGCTCGACCCCCAGAACGGTCCCTTCGGTCCCGTGGACGGTGAGCACGACCGGAACACCCCCGGTTCGCCGCTGCCCTACATAGCACCGCCGGAAGGCATGTTCCCAGATGTACGCGAGTCGCGAGAGCAAAGTCCGTTCAAGGGGTAGCCTCTCAGTCGGTCTGACGGAACGGAGGAACGCATGGATTCTTCGCTGGTCGCGCCTCTAGCTTCGGCCGGTGCAGCGGTCCTGACGTCTATTGTGACCGTCTTCGCCACGCTCGGGACAACAGGTCGGCGTCTGCGCAGCACCCTCAGCCATGATGTGGAATTGCTGGAGAGCCTGCGGGGCACTGCCGCTCGCGACCTCCGTGCGGACGTCCAACGTCGAGCGCACCTCCTGGTCGCCCAATCAAGATACCCCCAGGTCGCGCTCTATGACGCACTGATGGTATTGATCATGTTGGCTACAGTATCTGCGCAAATCTACATGGCCTACGAGATGAGGCAGACACCCGCCGGCGATCGAGCACCCGAGGGCTACGACACCTGGGTTCCGCTGGTCAACTTACTGATCGCCACCATCGCGTTCGCAGGGCTCACGAAGAGCTGGACAAGCCGCGGCGCCAATCGCCTTATCTACATCTTCCAGACTCTGGGCGACGACCAGGCGATTCAGAAGGCAAAGGTTTTGGCCTTCCCTCTTGTGGCCCTACCTTTGTTGACTGCAGCGAGTGCAGTGATCGTTGGATGGACCACGTACATCGAACCCCTTAGGGACCTCGAGCTCCATCCAGTGGTCCGCTGGATCGGTTCCCTTGTGGCAACCCTTGGCGCCGCTGTTGCAATATGGATCGTTGCACTCCAGACATCGAAGCCACTAAACCGCATCGTAAAGTTCTATGCCCCTGTACCGCTCGTCCACAATGACTCAAATTTCAACTTTCGACCAGAGGAACTAGGTGGAGACCCCGCCGAGGACTGGGCAAATCTCGGAGCGCAGATACGATTGGAAAAATCGGCCGCAGCGGCCGCTAAGCTCCAGAAGAAGGCAGACAAAATACAGAAAAAGCAAGCCAAACGGGGGAACAAGGGGAGGCACGTCTAAGCCGTACTGCCCACTAGTCCTCACACAAAGCGAGGCCGAGAAGACCGCACGAAAGGTGCGGTCTTCTCGGCTTCAGGTTGTGGGTGGGTCAGCGATCTAGCCCGGTGCGCTGTGCCTGGGCTGCGCGGCTCCGTGTCTTGCGGGCCTTCGGGTTGCGGCTGGCGGTCCTAGCCTCCACCGCGTCCGTTGCTGGCCGGGCCTGGCTGACGTCGGCGCGCATCCGGGTGTCAACGACGTCGCTCGCGATGCCCTGGGCGCGCAGGTCGCTTGCCGTGGCCTCGCGGCGTTCGGCGCTGTCGTACGTGGCACGCCCGTCCTCGCGTCCCCGGTCGCCGAGCGCGTCCCGCTGGGCTGCTTCGGAGGCCGCCCCCGCGCGCTCGTCGGGGTCCGGTTCGTGCTCTGCGGCGCTCCGCGCTTGGTCCGCCAGCCGGTCCTCGCGGTCGGACTGCTGCATGAGCCGCTGGGCCTCGGCGTGCTCCGCGGCGGCACGGTGGCGCTCCTTCTCGGCGGCCGCGACCGCCACGAGCTCCGCCGGACTCATCAGGTGCGGGAACTTCGACGCGATCGCAAGGTCGACGTCGGGATCCGTGCCCTTCCAGGCCTGCACGTCACGCAGTCCGCCGCGCCCGACCGGTCCGAGGTCGGCGTCCGCTGGCAGGCGGTCGATCATCGCCAGGGCGTCGTCCTTCGTGAGCTCGCGGACCGGCTGCGAGCCGTCGAACTCGTCACGGGCCTCGAACCGCGGCCCGGGCGTGCGCGCGTCGCGCTCGGCCTGCGCCCGCTCCGCGAGGCCGTCGGGGTCCAGTCCGTAGCGCGTGCGCATCTCGGTGCGCATGTGCTCCTCGGCGCGCACCGCGTCCGGGTCCTCACGCGCCCACGCCCTGGCGACCTGATACGTCTGGGCGACCTGTTCCGCGGATGCCCGGTCCCACCAGTCCGACCGGTACACGTTCCCGAGCTCGACGCGCGCGGCACGCCGCTCGGCCTCGAACCGGGACTGCAGCTCGCGGGCCTGCTGCTCGCCGCGTGCCTGCGCGCGGCGCAGCGCCTCCTCGCGCATGCGTGCGAGGCGTTCCCCGACCTGCCCGGCCGCGGTGACCAGCACGCGCAGCTGACCCTCGAACGCTTCTTCGATGCCGTCGCTCTCCTCAGCCATGACTCGCCCCCTCCTATCGCTCCGGGCCGCGCTCTGCGCCCGGCTGGACCGTGTGCCGTCGCCGTGCCGCCTCGAGGTCTGCCGGCAGCGGCGACGCCGTGGTGCTCGCGTCCGTGTGCCCCGCGTTGAGCCGGTCGAGCACCGCCTGCGCGTCCCGGTCGAGCACTGTCGTTGTCGGCGCCGGCGTGGTGACCGTCGCCGTCCCGACGCCACTCGGCGCCAGGCTCGGCAGGGCCTCACGCAGACGCACGAGGCGTGCACGGGTGTCCTCGGCGAGCAGGCGCGCGTGACGCTCCTGCTGCGCGGCCACGGCGGCCCCGTGCACAGCCTGGGTGAGCCGGAGCAACTGACGGATCATCGCGGCCTGCGCGACGGTTCCTTGCCCGCCGCGGGCCGCGCTCGCCAGGAGCATCGCCGCACCCGAGATGGCGATCGTGCCGGCCTTGTCCGGGCGCACGGTGCGTCGGTGCGTCTGGGCCGAACGTGAGAGCGCATCGGCCGCCGCGGCGAGGTCGCCGGGCGTCTCTTCGGTCGCGTTCGACCACGCGGCGAACGCGCCCGCGGTCTGGCGTGCGACGGTCGCCCACGTGTCCCGGTCCTCGACTGGGACCGACCGCAACCGGTCGACGAGCGCGCGCAGCTCGTCGTGCTGCTTGGCCCACATCTCGGGGTCCGGCTCGGTCGTCTCACGACCGGCAGACACGACCCGTCGGCCGCGCTTGGCGGCGTTCCACTCGGCCGCTGCGTCGCTTGCGCCTGTCGGTGTGTCGGGCCATCCGTCGCGCAGCCGCGGCAACGACAGGTCGCGGGCGAGGTGGCCGCCGCCGTACCAGATCGGTCGCTCGCCAGCCTGGGGTCGCTCGGCCACGGAGTAGCCCGTGACGACGTCCGTGCGACCGTCCGCGAACCGGGCCCGGACCAGCAGCCCGGCGCGGCGCATGCGCCGCACGAACTCGGCCTCGTCCTGGCTCGCGCTCGCGCACCCTCGCACCTTGAGCGCGAGCAGGTACCGGGGCTGATCGGTGCGCATCTCGGCCGCGACGCGCGCCCGTCGGTCCGCCCCCGGTAGCGCAGACCAGGCCGGTACGCGCCCGCCCTCGAGGCGGCTCGCACGCTCGTACTTGGCCTGCGCCCGTGCACGTGCCTGCGCCTCGCGCTCGGCGGGGTCGTAGCCGCGCGTCGAGCGCTCGGCGCGCACCGACTCCAGCTGCTCCAGGCCGTGCTTCACCTCGAGCGCGCGCACCGCGGTCTGTGCGCGCCGGAAGTCGTTGTGCACCGAAGCCTTCGTGCCGTCCTCGCGCACCAGGTTCACGGCCAGGTGTATGTGGTCGTTGCCGTTCGTCGAGACACCGTGGCGCACGGCGACCCAACGGCATGGCGCCTTCGTGCCCTCGTTGTCGTCGAACCCCATCGCGCGCACGAAGTCGTTTGCGATCGCGTTCCACTGCTCGTCCGTCAGAGTGCCCTCATCAGCGCGCAGCGACAGGGAACAGTGCCACACGTGGCCACCCGTCACCTCCACGTCGTACGCCGTGCGCGGCTGGTCGAGATGGTGCGCGATGCGCAGGGCCGCGTCACGCCCGAGCTCGTCGTCGCTGTGCCACGCCATCAGCGCGGCGTCACCCGCGACCAGGTGCGGCTCGGTGTGCTCGTTGGCACGCCCTGGCCCCACGAGGTAGGTCATCAGTCCGGCCATGCGGTCGCCCCGGACGACGTTGGGCATCACGGCCGGCTCAGCCCGTCGATCGTGGCATCGATCCGCTCAGCAAGACGGCGCACCGCCCGCAGAGTCTCGACCATCTCGGCCTGCACCTCACCGGTCGCGTTCGTCGCCTTCGCCATCTGGTTGACGTTGTTCGACACCGCCGCCAGGAGCCGGTGCATCCCGAAGAGCCGAGCCATCGCGTTGCGACGTTCGGTCGGCGTCTCCGAAGCGCCGGACGCCAGCGCCGACTCCACGAGGAGACGAGGCACGGTGACGCGCTGCTCGTGCGCAAGCCGAAGCAGCATGCCCTCTTCCTCGGGCGTGACCTTGACCTCGTGGCGGTGCTGACGCCCGCCCTCGACGTTCGCGCGCCGACGCCGAGCAAGCTGCCGGGGACGAGGAGCCTCGTCGCTCATTCGTTCCACCCGCCTTTCAGCCCAGCGCAGCGACCCCGCCCCGTGCGGGGACCACACGTCCAGTGTGCCAGTGGCCGGCGGGGCCGTCCACTGCTCGAGCCACTTAGCCGTGCTAAGTGTATAGCTTGCTCCGTCTGGGTCGCCTCTGGCCCGTATCGCGCCCTGCGCGATGGCCGGGCTCGCGGCGAGCCGCGGAGGGCGCCGTGACCGGCGCGTTGGGGTTCCTCGTTGGGCGCAGTTCTCGTACGCTCGGACCATGGCAAAGACACTGAGCGTGGATGAGGCACTGGAGCGCGCACAGCGCGCACAGGAAGCACGAATGGGGGCCATTCGCGCCGTCGCGGAGGCACGACAGAGCGTCACCGATATCCGCGAAGAGACCGACCGGGAACTCGCCGAGTTCCAGCGCCGGATCGCCGAGCGAGTCGCGACCGCCGAGCGCGAGGACGTGCGCGCGTTCAACGCAGCACTCAGCGCCGGATGGACCGTCGACGAACTGCGCAAGATCGGCTTCCCCGAGCCGGACAAGAAGGTCCGCACCCGGCGCCGCGCGGCCAAGCGGGACGTCCCGGCGCCGAGCACGACGAGCGACGACTGACAGCGCCTGATGACGGTCGCGCGGAACGATGCGGAGTACACAACTCCGACCGAGCTAGCACGAGAGATCGGTGTCTCCCGTGCTGCCGTGTACGCATGGCTCCGCGCGACCTTCCCACCGCCCCCAGACGGTCGATGGCGGCTGGACATCGAGGCAGCAGACCGCGTCCGCGCACGCTTCGCGGACACCGCCCGCGCCCGCACCGAGCACGGCCGGCCGTGCGAAGTCGTCGGGTGCGACAGGACCGCGAAGGCGCGTCGCCTCTGCAAGATGCACTACGACCGCTGGTACCGGTCAGGGAGCCCCGACGGTGTCGGCCCCGGCGGCTGGCAAGCCGCCAAGACCCACTGCCCACGAGGACACGAGTACACGCTCGAGAACACGATCGTGTACCCCTCGGACGGGCGACGACGATGCCGCATCTGCCGTAAGGGCGAGTAGCGACCGGCGTCCCACGACCGGCTCAATGCGTCGCCCCGTGTGGTCGCGGCGGTCGCACGGAGCGGGCACGCTGAGCCCATGTGTGGTCGATACGCCAGCGCCCGACGCGACGATGAGCTCGCGCACCGCTTCCACGTCTCAGAGCTCGTCGGCGACGAACTCGGACCCTCGTGGAATGTCGCCCCGACACAGGACGTGCGCGCTGTCCTCGAGCGCGTGGAGACCGACCGGCCGGTGCGCCAGCTGCGCACGCTGCGCTGGGGCCTGGTGCCGTCGTGGGCGAAGGACGCGAAGATCGGGTCTCGTATGATCAACGCCCGCGTCGAGACCATCACCGAGAAGCCGGCCTTTCGCCGCGCTGCGGCGAAGCGGCGCCTCATCGTCCCGATGGACGGGTACTACGAGTGGCAGGCGCCGGAGTCCGGCAAGGGCCGCAAGACGCCCTACTACCTTGCCGACCCCGACGGTGCGCCGCTGGCGGGCGCGGGCCTGTACGAGCTGTGGCGCGACCCCTCCAAGAGCGACGACGACCCCGACCGGTGGCTCTGGTCGCTGACCGTCATCACGACGAACGCGATCGACACCCTCGGGCACATCCACGACCGGTCCCCGTTCCTGCTCCCGGACGACCTGTGGGACGCCTGGCTCGACCCCGAACTCACTGACGCCGGCGATGTCGGCGCGCTGCTGCACCGGGTTCCCGAACCGCACTTGCAACCCGTTGAGGTCTCCCCGGCCGTGGGGAACGTACGTAACGACTCGCCCGCCCTCGTCGAGCCCGTCGCCTGACGCTAGCGCCGAGCGTGCGGGCGCGACGACGCCGGTTCACGGTGGTGGTCTGAGCACCGACGGAGAGGGGTATCCCGTGGCAGTGACGATCGAGGTCTACCACCAGGACGAGCAGTGGCACGTGCGCCGGCAGGGCGAGCGTGAGCCGCTGTCGAACCACGCGAAGAAGGACGACGCCATAGCCGCCGGGCGCGCTGCCGCCGAGCGCGAGAGCGCCGAGCTCGTGATCAAGAACCTGGACGGGACGATCGCGAAGAAGGACTCCCACGGGCACGACCCGCGCAACGTCCCGGGCTGAGCCATGGCCGACGCGAGGGCGATGCCGTACGACGTCGCCCTCGCGCGCGCCGTCGAGCAGATCCCCGCGCCGAGCGCGCTCGAGGGCGGCTGCCGCTACGAACCGAAGTGGGACGGCTACCTTCACTGAACCGGTAGTGGGACTACTCGCGTTCCAGGATGTCGTTGATCTGGTCGAAGAGCTTCTCCGCGCGGTCGAGGACGGGCTTGCTGGGCTTGCGCTGCTTGCCTCGCAGGAGTGCACCTGCCGGTGAGTAGTGGTTGAACCGTCCGTTGTTGAGCCCACGGGCCGCGAAAGTTCGTTCGATCCGTCGGACGATGCGGGGATCCTCCGGGAGGTCATCGAGAGTCAGTGGGGAGCCGGCCAGCACTCCCTGATAGGCGTTGTTGACGAGCTCTACGTAGGTCTTGGGGTCGAGCAGATCCTCCACGTCCGCTTCGTCGCGACCGACAGCCTGGCCGATCTGCACAAGGCCCGCGCGGTAGAGCTTGCCCGCGTCGCGTAGCGCCTGGATGACGTGGGCGTTGTCTGGCGAGCTGTCCGTGAGGACGGCCACGGTCAGCTTGTTCGCACCGAAGAGAGTGAGGAACGCGGGCAGCTTTGTGATGCCACCACCGGGAACCAAGACCCATCGGTCGTCGAGGCCTCGTCGCCCTGCCGCGTTGAGTTGGTCCGAGAGGTATTGGAGGTAGACGACGTCGGACGCGCCCTCGAGGAAGAGCACGTGTGGACCGACGAACAGCGTTTGTGTGAGCTCGATGCCGAGTGCTGCGTGCAGGGGGAAGGCGGTCTCGCCGTCGACGCGCAGGACGTCCTCAGAGATCACGGTGCCGCGTTGCTCGTCGTCGACGACCGTGCGGACTCGGTTGAATCGGTGCGCGTCGACCATGAAGGGTGAGTGCGTGGTGAAGATGACTTGGTGCCGGGACGCGAGGCGGTCGTCGATGAACCTGAGCAGGTCGTTCTGTGCGGTTGCATGGAGACTCAGCCCTGGCTCGTCAAGCAAGAGGACCAATGGCTGCTCGGCTGACTCCTCGAGCTCCGCAAAGTAGGCGAGGAACGAGAAGAACCAGACGAAGCCGCGCGAGCGCTCGTCGAACGGCACGCTGACGTTATGTCGCGTGTTCAGCACGCGGATCTGCAGGAACGGCCCTTCCGGGTCCCTGGAGCTGGCCCCAGCCTCCGGGGTGGCGTGGACCGCCAGGCTCACCCGGAGGTTCTTGTTCTGAGTCCAGTACTCGAACACCTCGCCGCTGATGGCGTTCGATGCGTTCTCCATGCTACGGATGAGGTGCTCATGGCTTTCGGGGCTGAGGAACGCCTCCGGCTCGACCCCAGACACGCGTAACAGTGCCAGCAGGGCTTCCTCACCGCGGGTCAGGGTCTCGTCGTCGCGCTTGGCGATCAGGTCCGGGATCGAGACCTTTCCAGGCATGACGTCGTAGTCGCCGAAGTACACGAACTTCGGGCGGCGAGCGGCCAGGACATCGATCGCCTTGAGCGTGGGGTCGGACTTGCGCCAGCTCGTGATCCTCTCGACGACCTCGGTAGTGGCCGGGGTCGGACCTTCCATGCCCTGCAGGACGGTGAGGAGATCAGCGACGGTGCGTGCCTTGTCGGCCGATGCTGCAGTGCTTGCAGGGAGTTCGATATCTCCACGCAGGTGCCGGACAACTGCTTGTTCGTCAATTCTCACCTCCCACGTGGTTGAGTCATACCGGTAGCCGGTCGTCACAGTGATCGTCCGGGAGGAAAGACCGGCCTCACCTAGGTGTGCGCTGACCGCGGCAACGTCGTCGTCGTCGAGTTCGTACGTGAGGACGGTCGCCGTGACCTTCTTGCCGCCCGCAAGCTCGCGGGTGCGGTGGCTCGGGAAGTCGAGACTGTCGTCGAACGAGGCTGTGTCGATCGCCCGGCTCTTGAAGAGCGCCTGCAGGGTGGCGGTCTTGCCAGACTCGTTCTTGCCCACCAGGCAAGTGACGTCCGGCTCGATGCGGAACTCGTCGAGCTCTTCGATACTCCGGTATCGCCGAATCTGCGCCTTCGTCAGCTTCATGGCCGAAATCTAGCCTTCAACTGGACCCGAGTGGAGGGACCGAAGGCCCCACAGTTCAGCGAGTCGCGCGAGCCACGCTGGATCGAGGTGCCTCGCTGCGGCACTGGAGGGCGCCCGAGGAGTTCAGTCAACGTACCGCGCGGCCGCGACGGTCCAGGACGACGGCGCGCGCATCTGGTCCCGCCGCGGGACCGACCTGACGTCGACGTTCCCCGAGATCGTCGCCGCGCTCGAAGCCCAACTCGACCCCGGAGTAGTCCTCGACAGCGAGCTCGTCGTCTGGCAAGACGGGCGGCTCGCGTTCGAGGCACTGCAGGAGCGCATGGGCCGCGGCCCGCGCGCTGCGACGGCTGCCGCCCGTGCCCGCCCGGCGTCCCTGGTCGCCTTCGACGTCCTCGAGCTCGGTGGCCGCGACGTGCGGGCCGAGCCGTTCGACGCCCGGCGCGCGCTGCTCGTCGAGCTCGCCGCAACGTGGCGGCCGCCGCTGAACCTCTCTCCAGTGACCAGCGATGAGGCAGAGGCGCGCGACTGGTTCGAGACGTACACCGCGGTCGGTGTCGAAGGCCTGGTCGTCAAGGGCGGCGCCCAGCCCTACCGCGGGGGAGAGCGGTCCTGGTTGAAGGTGAAGCACCGCGCGACCGTCGACGTGGTGTGCGCCGCGGTGACCGGCACCCTGTCCCAGCCCTGGGAGGTGATCGCGGGCCTGTCTATCGACGGGGACCTGCGTATCGTCGGCCGCACGACCCCGCTCACACCCGGCGCTCGGCGGCGGCTCGTCCCGCTGCTGCATCGGCCGACGGGGGAACACCCGTGGCCGTCGCGTATCTCGCCCGGCACGTTCGGTAGGTTCAACGCCCGCTCGGCGCCGATCGATCTCACGCTCGTCGAGCCAGTCGTCGTCGAAGTCTCCGCCGACGTCGCGTGGTCGGGGAAGTCCTGGCGCCACCCGCTCAGGTTCGTGCGCGCGCGACCCGAGGTCCCTATCGAGGAAGCCCTACCCCCAGCGGTGGGACCAGGGTGAGGCAAGCCGGCTTGCTGGGCACCGCCTCAGGCGGTGCCCAGCTCGCCGGTTCCGGCTACGTGCTCGCGACGAGCAGCGGGAGCGTGTCGCTCACGCAGGTCGCGACGTCGGCAGGCACCCCGCCTGACATCAGGAGCACGAACAGAACGATCACGAGGCTCGACTGAGGAGCCCCGGGGCGGTGATCCCCGCCCGCGGGTTGTGAGGACATAGCTCTCCTACGTTGGAGGCGTCCGCGCGAACCGACGAGCGACTGCGTGTACGGTGTTCATCTGGAGATTGAACCCGCGAGCCGGTGCACGAGGAAACCTCGTTGGATTGGACATGCGGACGACGGGCCGGAACCAGGTGGCACCCTGGGCCGGCCTTCGTCGTCCACGGCGCAGGGATGCCCTGAGGACCGTGGAGCGTGAACCCCATCGGCTGGCCTCCTGGAGGACGCCGTCGGGCTCCCTGCACACACGAACCTATACCTAGTGGTCCGCAACGCCTCGGCGCACTAGATGTCGGGTGGAACTTCACCTGCCCGATCGCTCTACGCGAGGTCGAGCCGCAGAACCGCGGAATTCCGCCGTCCAGGGCGGCGTGACGGCGAGTTCGGCCCGGCTGGTCCAACCGGAAACTCCGCCTGGTACGGGTTCTCGAGCACGTCGTCCACAGCGCCGATCTTTGAGCGCTCGAACCCGTAGATGCGCACGAAACCGGGCGGAAGGATGCTCTGGACCGCCGCGAGGAGGGCCCTGCGCTCATGTTGAACGACACCGACCCGGTCACCACCGTGAGCACGCGGTCCACCGACGTCGAGCTCGTGGCGGAAGTGGCGCATGTCCACGCCGACCACCGGGGCATGTCAGGGGCTCCTGACATACTCTGTCAGGGAACCCTGACAGAGAGGCAGAAGGCCGTGGGCTGGGCGACGGATGACGGGAAGCACGAGGGCGCGGCGATGGCGATGTTCGCCGACGGCGCGCTGGGCGGGACGTACGGGCCGGGCAAGAAGGTCGAGGTGGACGAGTACGCCGACGGCACGCGCGCCGCGTACCAGGCGGACGTGCGCAGCGAGGACGACGTCGTGGGCTGGCGCGGGTGGTGCTCCTGCGGCTGGCGCAGCCCACGCTCGTTCACGAGGGTGCGTGTCCCCGAGCTCGAGGACCGGGGGAACAGGGTCGCCTACGAGGGCTCGCCATTCCCGCCCGGATGGGTCGAGGACGAGGTCCACGCTGAATGGAAGGCCCACATCGCGCCCGACCTCGCGACCGACGCCGTAGCCGTCGCGGCGCGGAGAGCGGCTGACGCCGCCCGGCGGCTCGACGAGGCGGCCGTCGCCGCGCGTCTGGCCGGGGCGTCGTGGGACGCGATCGGTCGGGCGGCGGGGATCGCCCGGCAGTCGGCCCACGAGCGCTGGGCGGCCGCCGCGGCGACGGCCGAGCGGATCGGCCCGGACCCGGTCCCCGCGCTCGCGCAAGCGTGGGCCGCTGTCGACCCGTTCCAGCGGTACGTCGACGACGCGCCCGACGGACCCAGCCCGCTCGACGAGCTCGTGACCGAGTACCTGCGCGACCACGATCCCTACCCCGAGGGCACTCGGGTCTGGGCGGAACGCCTCACCTGGGAGTGGGAGCCGGCGACGATCGTCGAGCGCATCGGCGACGACGAGTGGACCGTGGAGTTCGACGACTACGGGACAGCGTGGCGCGGCCACGTCGAGCTGCGCCCTCGGACGAAGGAAACGCAACGGTGATCGTCCACGGCACGTACCAGGCCGCCCCGGAGCCGGGCCAGCCGGCCGACGGCCCGGTGCGCGAGGTCGCGGTGGAGGCCGCGACGTACGAGGGTGCACGCGCCATGCTCTACGAGCAGGTGCGCGACGGGGAACGACTGACCGGGATCCGCGTCGAAGGCCGAGCTCAGCCAGCCTGACCGTGGAACCGCACACTCGGCGCCCGCGGTCTGGGTGGCCGCGAGCACGCTCACGCACACGACGCCCCGACCGCATCCCCCCTGGCGGTCGGGGCTCGTCGCGTCTGGGCTCAGCGACGCTCTACGGCGTCGGCCCAGAGCCACGCCCACCCTTCCCGTCCCTCGCAGGAGAGGTAGCGAACGTGGACCTGGCGGCCCGCCCACGCGACGGCCTCGCCGTCGACCCGAGCCTCGCCGCTCTGGCGCTGCGTGACCCACGCGCGCACCGGGATGCCCTCAGACGGGCGCACGATCCGTGCGCCGCGGCGCGCGAGCTCGGGCGCCTCCTCGGCGTGATCGCGCAGCGGGACCGTCTCGATACCGGACGGCCAGCCGCCCGGAGGCGGACGTCGACGATTACCCACGACACAATCGTATTCGAACACCAGTTCGAACGACGGCGTAGCCTGGAAGGGTGCCGACGACCGCTCTCGACCCGCTCGAGGTGGCTCGCGCGACCCTGCGTCGCGCCGAGCTGCGCACAGGCGTGCGCGCGTCGACGCCGGGCGTCGTCGACCTCGACGACGCTCCGCGGCCGCTCGGCGCGATCCTCGACGACGGGCGCCTGCCGCGCGGGGCGGCCAGCGTCGTGACGGGCTCGACGTCGCTCCTGCTCGCGCTGCTCGCGACGTCCCAGGGCTCGTCGGACTGGCTCGCCGTGGTGGGGGCTCCCGACCTCGGGATGCTCGCGGCCACCGATGCCGGCGTGGCGCTCGAGCGCGTCGCGCTCGTGCCGCGCGCCGGGGACGATCCTGCCGGCGTCGTCGCCGCCCTGCTCGACGGGATGACGTACGTCGTCGTCGGCCCGGACGCCCGGCTCACGGCGTCGGAGCGTCGGCGACTGCTCGCCCGGGCGCGTGAACGCGGTTCTGGGCTGGTCACCGTCGGCGCGTGGGAGCACGCCGCGGTGCGCCTCGACGTCATCGCGCACCGGTGGGCGGGCACCGATGCCGGCGACGGTTACCTCCGGCGCTGCGAGCTCGACGTATCCCGGACGGCCCGCGGCGTCACGGACCGGTGGACGCTCACGCTCCCGGCGCCGGGCAGCCTCCTCATCGACCCCGTCGAGGGGCAGGCCCGACCCGCCGCGCAGGCGCGGAGGGCGCCGCTACGCCTGGTTGGGTGAGGGGCCGGGAAGCGTCGGCAGAGCGGGAAAACGGTCATATAGTGACATAAGGTACCTTATCGGCGCGGCGCCTGCGCTGGTCAGGAGGGGTTTTTGGGCGCTCATCCTCGGTGGTCGAGCTCGTCCTCGATGACCGCCTCGAGCTCGGCCGCGCTTGGCAGCACGCCGCGGGCGTCCTCGGGCAGCCCTTGGTAGTCCGCGACCGCGATCGGCACTCGGGTGCCGGCGAGCGCGTACCGCACCGTCGGGCCGGCCATGCCAGCTTTCATCCCCGAACACACACGCACACACCTGCGTAAGTCGCTAGTTGTCGACTACCTCAGGACGCTGGCTTCGGAAGAAGCTTTACACAAATCTCCTGACGGAACCGTCCGGCAAGCCAATCTCCAGTGAATTACCTCCCCGTGTCCACGCCTTACCGGAACCGATCGCTCGCAAAACACCGAGCACGTCATCATCATCCAAGTCTAGCCTCACCTCTCGGAACAAGAGACGAGACGACTTGCCCACTCTGTTTCTCCAGAGAATTACATCAAGGTTGCCCTGAGGGTCGCCATAAAATCGCACGTAGTAGTCATCGATGCCCCCTTCTAGCTTCCGAACCTCGACGGAGGCAACGCCCTCCTGAGACAGGATCTCAGCCTCAAACTCGCCAGTCATCGCAGTTGGCTCCTGTACGGCCCCCAGCCGATATCAAAGTGCACGCGACTCTTTCCCGATGGACCCTTGATTGCAATTCTGAATACAGTTCGAGCCACCTTTCTTCCGTTGGCCTTTGCAACTCGAGCACCGGACCATCCGATCTGCACGCGCCCGCGGTTGAGCACCCCGGGCTTGGCTGCTCCACTGTACACGTCTCCAAACAGTTTACTCTTTGCTCCGAAGGTCTTTGACTTGAATGCCGCAGACCAGACCTTAGAGTTCGACAAAACGGCGCGATTGGACTTCGCGACTCGTATGGCTGTTTTAACCGCAGGCGCGGCCGCTCGCGCAATCTTAACTGCCTTGACAGCGCCGAGAACTGCGCCTGCACCAACGGCGGCAGCAACGATCGTTCCCGCCATTTCAAGAGCCTTGCCCTTGTTCCCGGATGCGGCATACGCGACTGTTGACAGACCAGCAGCCACGGCTCCAACTGGTCCCGGGATTACAGATGCGACCTCGCCGACGACGGCAACGGCCTTGACGAGCCCCTTCCAGGAGAAGGTGCCGGCGAGGTCGGTGCAGTTGACGGGGTCAGCGTTGCAGTAGTCGTAGGCGCTGGCGGATCCGCCGGCGACTTGGTCGGTCTGCAGGAAGCGTCCGGTGGCGGGGTGGTAGAGGCGGACGCCCATGAGGATGGCGCCGGTGGGGGTGTCGGCGTTGCGTTGTGCGGCGCCGAGCCACCCGTACCGGGCCGGGGGCGCGTTGCCCGTCTCTCCCGATGTCATGGGTTGGGGGTTGCCGAACTCGTCGAACGACGTGAACCGCGCTTCGGTCCAGGAGGCTTCGGCGGCGCCGTCGGTGATCGGCAGAGTCGCGGTGATGTCGCCGTGCAGGTCGACGAGCTGCAGGATGCGCTCGCCGGTCTTGCCGGTCTGGACGGCCAGGTTGCCGTCCATGCCTTCGACGTACCGGGTCAGGTTGTCGGGCAGCGTGGCGTCTTCGACGATCCAGGCGGGTTCGTCGCCGTCGCCGTCGTAGTGCGTGATCTTCTCGGTGGAGTTGGCCCAGGCGCCGTCGACCCATGCGAAGTCGTCCTGGGTGGAGAACCGCATGAGCGGGTCCAAACCCCACTGCGTGCGCTTGGTCTGCGGCACTTCCTGGGTCGCGACGAGGTCGTTGAGGAAGTACGACGTCGCGGCGGTCGCCGCGCCGTCGGCAGCCGGCATCTCGGTGATCCGCCCGAACGCGTCGTAGGCCCACGTGTTCCCGCCGGCGCCCGAGGTCGTGACGAGGCGGTCTGCCGAGTCGTAGGTCGACGTGGCGGTGGTGGCCCCGGTGGTGCCGGGGCAGGTGCCGGTCGCGTCACCGGTCGCGGTGGTGGTGGCGGTGCGGTTGGTGTGGTGGTCGTAGGTGTAGGTGCGGGTGGTGCAGGTCTCGGTGGCGGCGGAGGTGTCGTTCACCTGGGTGAGGCGACCAAGCCGGTCGTAGGTGTAGTTCCGCACGCCGCCGGGCGTGGTGTGGGTGATCCACTGCCCGCGGTGGTTCTCCACCACGGAGTCCTGGGCGATGACGGTCTCGTCGGCGGTGCGGGTATAGGTCCGAGAGACCGGGACGCGGGCGGTGTCGTACCCGAGGGTGAGGGTGACGCCACCGGGAAGGGTCTGGGACTCCAGCTGCCCGTCCGGCCCCCAGGAGGCGGTGATGTCGCCGGCGACGGAGTCGGTGATCTTGGTGACGTACCCGCGCGGGTCGACGGCCCGGTCATAGGTGTAGGAGCGGGTGGTCCCGATGGAGTCGGTGACCTGGGCGGGCTGCCCGTACCGGTCGTACGTCGACTTGGTCCATCCGCCGTGGGCGTCGGTGTACTGGACGAGGCGTCCGAGGCGGTCGTACTCCTTGGTCACCGCGGCGGTCTCGGCGCCCTGGGCGTTGACGGACGCGTTCTTCACGACGTCGCCGGTCGCCGGGTCGTAGCTGGTGGTGGTCTTGGCGATCGGGAGCCCGGCGGCGGGGCCGTTTCCGGTGATCTCGACGGCGGTGACGCGGTCGGCGGCGTCGTAGGTCGTGGTGGTGGTGCGCTTGACCTGGCTGGCGCCGGATCCGACGTAGTCGGACACGATGGTGGGTGAGCCGAACTGGTTGTAGGCGTCGTTGCGCTTGACCGGCAGGGCTGCGCTCATCCGTGCAGGATCGTGCCCGGTCACGGGCCCGCCCGCGAGCGTGAGGCAGGGCTGGCCTGCCCACTCCGGCTTGTTCGCGCACGACGCGTCGCCCGGATTGGTCCCTGCGGTGTAGAAGACCGTCCGGGTCGTCGCGGCGTCGATGCCGCTGGATCCGGGGGACTGCTGCAGGAACGGTTGACACTCCATCTGCGGGACGAGGTCCTGCTGGAAGGATGTCGTTGTGCCTAAGAAGTTCCCGCCTGAGTTCAAG
>NZ_JBVHRG010000015.1:0-46032 GCF_055567015.1 Sphaerisporangium cinnabarinum | reverse complement strand
AGACCTCCGTTGGCACGAGCCGGGTTCCTAGACAGCTCCCACTCGACACGGAGGTCTCTCGCTACGTCAATAACGCTCCTGGTCAGTACAGCTAGGCCGCGCTCGCGTCGTCCCCGCCGCGGACCGGGTCCACCGAACGGTGGAGGCGCGCGTCCACCCGAGCAGCGACGCGACGGTCGATCCCCGGGGCGGCGCGCGTCCCTAGCCTCGCAGCATGACCGCACTGGAAGTCCGTCATCTGCACAAGCGCTACGGACGGCACGTCGCCGTCGACGACGTCTCGTTCTCCGTGGACGAGGGAGAGATCTTCGGCATCATCGGGCCCAACGGCGCCGGCAAGACGACGACCGTCGAGAGCATCGCCGGGCTCCGGAGGCCCGACTCCGGCTCGGTCTCGGTGCTGGGGCTCGACCCGGTCGCGGACCGGGCCGAGGTGCGCCGGCGGCTCGGCGTCCAGCTCCAGGAGAGCAGCTTCCCCGACGCGATCACGGTCGGCGAGGCCCTGGACCTCTACGCCTCCTTCTACCCGGACCCCGCCGACCGGCGCGAGCTGGTCGAGCTCCTCGACCTCGGCGACCAGCGCGACACCCGGTACAAGGCGTTGTCCGGCGGGCAGAAGCAACGCCTGTCGATCGCGCTCGCCCTCGTCGGCAACCCGAGGGTCGCGATCCTCGACGAGCTCACGACCGGTCTCGACCCGCAGGCGCGCCGCGACACGTGGAGCGTGGTCGAGCGGGTCCGTGACCGCGGCGTCACGATCCTCCTCGTCACGCACTTCATGGACGAGGCGGAGCGCCTCGGCGACCGGATCGCCGTCATCAGCGGCGGCAGGGTCGCGGCCGTGGACACGCCCGCGGGCCTGGTCGCACGGGTCGACGCGCCGCAGCAGGTCCGCTTCCGCCTGCGCCAGCCCCTCGACGCGAGCGTCCTGACGGGGCTGCCGGACGTGACCGGGGTGGACGTGGTGGACGACCGCTGGCGGGTCACCGGGCGAGGACAGGTCCTGAGCAGCGTCGCCGGGGCCCTCGCCCGGGCTCAGGTCGTCGCGGAGGACCTCCGCGTCGACCGACGCAACCTCGACGACGCGTTCGTGGCGCTCACGGGGCGTACCCCGGGCTCCGTGGACGCCTCCGAGCGGAAGGCCGGCTGATGGGCGCCCTGCGCAGGACGGTGACCGTGGAGACGAGGCTCTTCCTCCGCGACCCGACCACCGTCGTCTTCGGCGTGCTGTTCCCGACGGCGCTCCTGCTCGGCCTCGGCAGGGTCCCCGCGCTCCGCGAGCCGACGCCGGAGTCCGGCGGGCTGCGCGCCATCGACGTCTGGGCACCGACCGCGCTGGTGTTCGGGATGGTGATGATCGCCGTCCAGCACGTCCCGGCGGTGGTCGCGACGTACCGCGAGCGCGGCATCCTGCGCAGGCTGTCGACCACTCCCCTGCCTCCGCAGCGCGTCCTGCTCGCCCAGGTGCTCGTCGCCTCGGCGTCGGTGGTCGTCTCGGCCGTGCTCCTCGTCCTCGCCGCCTGGGTGGTGCTGGACGTCGCACCGCCCGAGCGGCCGCTGGAGTTCGTCGTGGCCTTCGTCGTCGGCTACGCGGCGCTGCTCGGGGTCGGACTCGTCTCCGCGTCCGTGGTCCGCACGAGCAGCGCGGCCAACCAGGCCGGCACGATCCTGTTCGTCGCGCTCATGTTCTTCGGCGGGGCCTTCCTGCCCCGCGCCGTCATGCCCGACGCGCTGCGCGCCGTCGGCGAGCACGTGCCGCCCGGGCTCCAGGCCCTCACCACGGCCTGGTCCGCCGAGGCGGGCCAGGTCACCGCCACCAGCGCCGGGCAGCCCTTCTGGCTCCAGGTTGCCATAATGGCGGGCATCGCGGTCGTCGCGAGCGCGGTCGCCGCGAAGCTCTTCCGCTGGGAGTAGGGGTCGATGATGCGGGATCTCGCGGCGAGGCCGGAGCTGAGTCCCGGGACGCTCGTGCCCGACGCCACGGACGAGGCGGGGGCGGCCCACCGCCCCCGCCTGGCGTGGAGGGAGGAGCAGCTGCGGGTCTGGGACCTGCTGCAGCTGTTCGCGCCGTGGCTGCTGCTGACCGTCTCCACCGTCGCGTACCTCGTCCAGGCGCTGCCGCCCTCGGGCACGAGCTTCTGGCCGGAGGGCGCGTCGGCGCTCGGGCTGATCGCCGCCACGGCGCTGTGGGTGCTGTTCGGGCAGACGCTGCCGCTGCGGAGAAGGGCTCTGCGACCGGTGCCGGCGGGCCTCTACCTCGTGGGGCTGCTCGCCCTGTGCGTCGCCCTCATGACGGTCTCCGACGTGTTCCTCGTGCTCACCGTCGCCGGCTTCTTCCAGGCCTACCTGCTCCGACCGTGGCAGGTCGGCGTGCTCGGCGTGCTCGCGACCTCCGTGGCCCTCAACGGGGCGGCGATGGGCGTGTGGGCCGACCCGAGCCCGGACGTGCTCGCGGAGTTCCTCGTGATCGTCACCGTCCAGACCGCGGCGATCGGCGCCGGCATCCTCCTCACGGCGCGGAGCGAGCCGGAGGAGCGCAGACGGGAGGAGCTCGTCGCCCGGCTCGAGGCAGCCCTGCACGAGAACGCCGGTCTCCACGCGCAGCTCGTCGTCCAGGCCCGCGAGTCCGGGGCGCAGGACGAGCGGCAGCGGCTGGCCGGCGAGATCCACGACACCCTCGCCCAGGGCCTCGCCGGGATCATCACGCAGCTCCAGGCCGCGGAGCGCTCCGCGAGCGCCCGGGACGAGCCGGACGAGCACGTGACGCGGGCGCTCCGGCTCGCACGGAGCAGCCTGACGGAAGCGCGACGCTCCGTCCGGGCGCTCGCGCCGCGGGAGCTCGGGCAGGCGCACCTCCCCGACGCGCTGCGCACCCTGGCCGAACGCTGGTCGCGCGACCAGGGGGTCGGCACCCGGGTCGAGGTCACCGGCACGCGGGAACCGCTGAGCCCGGCGATCGAGGTGTCGCTCTTCCGGGTCGCGCAGGAGTCGCTCACCAACGTGGCGAAGCACGCCCGTGCGTCGCGCGTCGGTGTCACGCTGTCGTACACGGGCACCGAGGTGCTGCTCGACGTGCGGGACGACGGTCGCGGGTTCGCCGACGGGGTCGGCACCGGTTTCGGGCTCACGAGCATGCGCCAACGCATCCGCGGGGTCGGGGGCCAGGTGGTGGTCCAGAGCACGCCGGGCGAGGGCACCTCCGTCAGCGCGCGCGTCCCGGCGATCGCCCTCGGGGGCGCGAGCGAGAGGGGGTGGACGGACCGATGATCCGGCTCGTCGTCGTCGACGACCACCCGGTCGTACGAGGCGGTCTGCGCGACACCTTCGCCGGGGCGGAGGACGTCGTGGTGGTCGGCGAGGCCGGGGACGGCGCCGAGGGCGTCGAGCGCGCGCGGGCGCTGGCGGCGGACGTCGTGCTGATGGACCTGCGCATGCCCGGGATGGACGGGGTCGCCGCCACGGCCGCCCTGCGCGCGCAGGTCCCCGACGCCCGGGTGCTGGTCCTGACCACCTTCGACGGCGAGAGCGACGTCCTCCCCGCGATCGAGGCGGGGGCGATCGGCTACCTCCTCAAGGACGCGCTGCCCGACGACCTGCTCCGGGCCGTGCGCGCGGCCGCCCGCGGAGAGCCGGTGCTCGCGCCGTCGGCGACCCAGCACCTCATGGGTCAGGTGCGCCGGCCCGGTGCCGGCACGCTCACCGACCGGGAGAGGCAGGTGCTGCAGCTCGTCGCGAACGGCAGCTCGAACCGGGAGGCCGCGGCGACGCTGTTCATCGGTGAGGCGAGCATCAAGACCCACCTCCAGCACGTCTACGACAAGCTCGGCGTGCGCGACCGCGCCGCCGCGGTGGCCGAGGGCTACCGCCGCCGCCTCCTGACGTGACGCCGGTCAGGCCAGCGAGACGAGCTCCGCGTACTCGTCGCTCCACAGGTCCTCGTCGCCGTCCGGCAGCAGGAGGACCCGCTCGGGCTCGAGCGCCTCGACCGCGCCGTCGTCGTGCGTGACCATGACGACCGCGCCCTCGTACGTCTTGAGCGCGCCGAGGATCTCGGCGCGCGACGCCGGGTCGAGGTTGTTCGTCGGCTCGTCGAGGAGCAGCACGTTCGCCGCCGAGACGACGAGCGTCGCGAGCGCGAGGCGCGTCTTCTCCCCGCCGGACAGCACGTTCGTCGGCTTGTCCGCGTCGTCGCCGGAGAACAGGAACGACCCGAGGACCGAGCGCACCTGCGTGTCCGTGAGGTCGGGCGCCGCGTGACGCAGGTTCTCGACGACGGTCGCGTCCATGTCGAGCGTGTCGTGCTCCTGGGCGTAGTACCCGATCTTCAGGCCGTGGCCCGGGTGCACCTCGCCCGTGTCCGGCTGCTCGACACCGCCGAGGATGCGCAGGAGCGTCGTCTTGCCGGCGCCGTTGAGGCCGAGCACGACGACGCGGCTGCCGCGGTCGATCGCGAGGTCGACGCCCGCGAAGACCTCCTGCGAGCCGTAGGCCTTGGACAGCCCGCTCGCGGTGAGCGGCGTGCGGCCGCACGGCGCGGGCTTGGGGAAGCGCAGCTTCGCGACCTTGTCGCTCTGGCGCTCGCCCTCGATGCCGGCGAGCATCTTCTCGGCGCGGCGCATCATCTGCTGCGCGGCGACGGCCTTGGTGGCCTTGGCGCGCATCTTCTCGCCCTGGGCGAGGAGCGCGCCCGCCTTCTTCTCCGCGTTCTGCCGCTCGCGACGACGGCGCCGCTCGTCGGACTCGCGCTGCGCGAGGTAGGCGTCCCAGCCGAGGTTGTACTGGTCGAGCTCGCCGCGGTTGGCGTCGAGGTGGAACACCTTGTTGACCGTCGCGCGCAGCAGCTCGACGTCGTGCGAGATCACGACGAAGCCGCCGCTGTACGACTTGAGGTAGTCGCGCAGCCAGACGATCGAGTCCGCGTCGAGGTGGTTCGTCGGCTCGTCGAGGAGCAGCGTCTCGACGCCGGAGAAGAGGATGCGCGCGAGCTCGATGCGGCGGCGCTGCCCGCCGGACAGCGTGCTCAACGGCTGGCCGAGCACGCGGTCGTCGAGACCGAGGTTGCTCGTGATGCGGTGCGCCTCGCTCTCGGCCGCGTACCCGCCCGCCGCGAGGAACCGTGCCTCGAGCTTGGGGTAGCGCTCCATCGCGGCCTCGTGGGTCTCCGCGTCCGCGCTCGCCATCGCGCCCTCGGTCTCGCGCATCTGGCGCACGATCTTGTCGAGGTTGCGTGCCGAGAGGACCCGGTCGAGCGCGATGACCTCGAGGTCGCCCGTGCGCGGGTCCTGGGGCAGGTAGCCGATGTCGTTGCCGCGCGTGATCTTGCCCGCCGTGGGCTGGGTCTCGCCCGCGAGGGTCTTGGTCAGGGTCGTCTTGCCGGCGCCGTTGCGGCCGACGAGGCCGATCCGGTCGCCCGCGGCGATCTGGAACGTCGCCTCGTGCAGCAGGACGCGGGCGCCGACGCGCAGCTCGACGCCGTGGGCGGTGATCACGTGCAGGTCCTCTCCGAAGGGGTGACCCCGGTGGATCCAGCCTGGTGGGGCGATCCGATCGACGGGGCCCGACGATTCTACGGGCCGCGGGCTCGCTCTCGCGCGGTCTTTCCACGGACCGTGCCGCGGACCCTCGCCGGCGCCTTCGACGGGCGTGGAACAGAACGGGACAATCAGCCCATCATGCTAGCCTCCGGACGACCCGGACCACGGACGAGACCGCGGTCCGGCCCGAGCAAGGAGAGCACGTTGAGCAACGCCGAAGCAGCACTGAGCACGGTCCTCGAGCTGGACGGGGCGATCGCGATCGCGGTCGTCGACTACAGCAGCGGCATGGCCCTGGTCCAGAAGCAGACCGCTCCGTTCGACCTCGAGCTCGCCGCGGCGGCCAACACCGAGGTCATCCGTGCCAAGCTCCGGGCGATCGAGCAGCTCGGTCTCGAGGACGGCATCGAGGACATCCTCATCACGCTCGGCCGCCAGTACCACCTCATCCGCCTCGCGCAGCGCGAGAGCCTGCGCGGCACCTTCTCCTACCTCGTGCTCGACCGCGGACGGGCGAACCTCGCGCTCGCGCGCCGCGGCCTGGCCCAGCTCGACGAGTCGCTGTCCCTCTGACGCCCGTGGTCGCGGACGCCCTCGACCAGCCCGGGCGGGTCGCCCCCCGCAGCGTGGTGGACGTGCTGCGGGGCATCGACGACGCCCTCGACCACGAGGCGCACGTGCTGGCGCTCGGACCCGGCGGCCGGGTCCTCGGCAGCGCCGGCCCCTCCCCCGGGCCGGTGGTCGAGGTGGCGCGGGCCGTCGCCGCGGCCCTCACCCAGGGCCCGGCCGTCCCGGGCAGCTCGGCGCGGTGCATCCTCAACACCGCGGAGGCGTGCGTCTTCGTCTACCTGCTCGGGCAGGACCTGTCGGTCATCCTCGTGGGCCCGACGGACTGGAACATCGCCCTCACGGGCCGACGCGTCGAACGGTTCCTCGTCGACTTCGTCGACACCTACCTGGCCGAGACCGTCGCCGAGCTCCCGGGTGAGGACCCCGGGACCCTGCCGCGTCGCGAGCCACCGGCGCCCGTCGTCGGGCCCGGTGAGCGGCACGAGCACCGCGGCGACCACGACCTGCTCGCGCGCGTGCTGCGCGCCCTGGTCCGTTTCTGAGGCCTGTGGCCGCGCTCGGCGGTAGCGTTCCCCTGTGACATTCCAGGAAGGCGGATCGTTCGAGGGCGGACGCGTCCGCAAGGGTGGCGGCCGCGGGCGCGGCCCGTTGATCGCGGGCGGCGGGATCGGCGCGGTGCTCGTCGCGCTGCTCATCGCGTTCGTCGGCAACCAGACGGGCGTCGACCTCAGCGCGCTGACCGGCGGCGACGGGTCGGACTCGGGCGCGTACGGCGACGGTCAGCAGGAGTACATCGACACCTGCACCGCCGAGCAGGCGAACACGACGCGCGAGTGCCGGCTCAACGGCACCGTCCAGTCGCTCGACGCCTACTGGACCGAGGCCCTCCCCCAGCAGGCCGGCGTCGAGTACGCGCTGCCCGAGGTCGTGAGCTTCACCGGGCAGGTCTCGACGGGCTGCGGTGCGGCGACGAGCGCCGTGGGGCCGTTCTACTGCCCGCCCGACCAGACGGTGTACATCGACCTCGGCTTCTACGACGACCTGACGAACCGCTTCGGCGCGAACGACGGCGGGCTCGCGGAGATGTACGTCGTCGCGCACGAGTTCGGGCACCACATCGAGCAGCTCACCGGCGCCATGGACTCGGCGGACCGGCAGGGCACGGGCCCGGAGTCCGACTCCGTGCGCATCGAGCTCATGGCCGACTGCCTCGCCGGCATGTGGGCGGGCCACGCGGCGACCACCGTCGACCCGGACACAGGCGTGACGTTCCTCGCACCGATCACCGCGCAGGAGCTGGACGACGCGCTGTCCGCGGCGTCCGCCGTCGGGGACGACCGCATCCAGGAGGCCGCGACCGGCCAGGTCAACCCCGAGGGCTGGACCCACGGGTCGAGCGAGCAGCGCCAGCGCTGGTTCACGACCGGCTACGAGGGCGGCACGCTCCAGGACTGCGACGCGCTCTCCGCCTCGACGCTGTGACCGCTCCCGTCGAGCTCGCTCAGAGCTCGATCGAGTACATGCGCGAGCCGGTGACCTTCTCGTAGCCGAGGCTCGCGTACAGGCCGTGCGCACCGGACGGGTTCTCGGTGTCGACGTCGAGCGCGGCGTACTGCATGCCGTCCGCCGCGAACGCGCGCATCGCGGCCGCGAGCGCCGCGACGGCGACGCGGCGGCCGCGGTACGCGCGCCGGACGCCGAGGAGCTCGGTGTACCCGAACGTGTACCCGCGCACGGGGAAGTCCTCGTCGTACCGGCCCGCCATCTCGTAGCCGACGACGAGCGGCTCGCCCGCGCGCAGCGCGGCCGCGGTCTCGGGGTCGGTGGCCGGGTCGGCGAGGAGCGCGTCGACGTCGGGCGCGTCGTCGACCACGAGGAACGACCACTGCGGCGCGAACTCGCTGCGACCGTGGGTCCAGGCCTCGGCGGTGCGGGGCTCGCTCCCCCAGTGGTCACGGAACGCGTCGTTGTGCGCGAGGCGCGTCGCCTCGTCGAGCTCGGTGGTCCAGGGGACGACGCGCAGGGACCCGTCGAGCGGGACGTCGGGCACGGGGGCCGCGAGGTCGCGGCGCAGGTCGGAATAGAAGCGGCGGGCGACGAACCCGAACCGCGCGTAGAGCCGCGCCTTCTCGGGCGGGTCGGTGTCCTCCCCGAAGACGGCGAGCCGCGCGGGCAGCTCCTTGCCGCTCGCGGCGAGCACCTGCCGGGCACGGGCGACCTGCCAGGCGAGCACCTCGCGCCCGATGCCCCGCCCCCGGTGGGTGGGATGGACGCCGCCGCCGAGGAACGCCCGCACGGTGCGCGCGTCCCCGGGGTTGGTGTCAACCATCCCGTAGGCGCGCAGCGTCCCGTCGGCGTCGACGCCGACGATCGAGTCGGCCGCGACGTCGCGCCACGGGGCGGTGAAGATCTCCTCGATCTCCGCGAGCGTCTCGCGGTACGGCTCGTCGTCCGCCTCCGCGATGTCGTTGCGCAGCGTGAGCAGCGCCGGCGCGTCGGCGGGCGTGGCCGGGCGCCACGTGAGCCCGCCCGCCGTCACCGGCGGCAGGGTCGACGGCGCGGCGGCGCGCTCGGCGATCGGGGCGAGCGTCGGGAGTGCCGCCTCGGCACGGTCGGTCGTCGAGGGAGAGGCCATGGCGACCACGGTAGGGGGGCCCGCTCCGTCGGGCACGTGCTTTTCCCATGACGTCCGCGCGGCGCGTCGGCAGGCTGAGACGGCTCCCCGTGCCGTGCCGCACGCGATCTACGCTGCGAGCATGCCGACCGTCGTTCCTCAGGACCTCGCCGACGCCCGCTCCCGGGCCCTCGCGGAGGCGCTGCGCACGCGCGTCGTCGTCGCGGACGGCGCGATGGGCACGATGATCCAGGAGCAGGACCCGACGCTCGAGGACTACCAGGGGCTCGAGGGCTGCAACGAGATCCTCAACGTCTCGCGACCCGACATCATCGCCGCGGTGCACGACGCGTACCTCGAGGTCGGGGTGGACGCGATCGAGACGAACACGTTCGGCGCCAACTGGTCCAACCTGTCGGACTACGACATCGACGACCGGATCCGCGAGCTCGCCGCGGCCGGGGCGCGGATCGCGCGCGAGCGCGCGGACGCCCACGCGACCGCCGACCACCCGCGCTGGGTGCTCGGCTCGATGGGTCCGGGGACCAAGCTGCCGAGTCTCGGGCACACGACGTACGCGCACCTGCGCGACACGTTCGCCGAGCAGGCCGCGGGTCTCCTGGAGGGCGGGGCCGACGCGATCCTCGTCGAGACGAGCCAGGACCTGCTCCAGGCGAAGGCCGCGGTGACCGGGTCGCGGAACGCGATGCGCGACGTCGGGCGCGAGGTGCCCGTGATCGTCCAGGTGACGGTCGAGACCACGGGCACGATGCTCATGGGCTCCGAGATCGGGGCCGCGCTGACCACGCTCCAGGCGCTCGGCGTCGACGCGATCGGTCTCAACTGCGCGACCGGCCCGGCCGAGATGAGCGAGCACCTGCGGCACCTGTCGCGGCACGCGGAGATCCCCGTGACGTGCATGCCCAACGCGGGCCTGCCGGTGCTCGGCCCGAACGGGGCGACGTACCCGCTGACGCCCGACGAGCTCGCCGCGGCGCACACCCAGTTCGTCAGCGAGTTCGGCCTGGGCCTCGTGGGAGGCTGCTGCGGCACGACGCCCGAGCACCTGCGCCGCGTCGTCGAGGCGGTGCGCGCGCGGCCGGTCGTCGAGCGCCACCCTGAGCGGGAGAACGGCGTCGCGAGCCTGTACTCGCACACCGACCTGCACCAGGACGCGTCCTTCCTCGCGATCGGCGAGCGCACGAACGCCAACGGGTCGAAGGCGTTCCGCGAGGCGATGCTGGCGGAGAACTGGGACGAGTGCGTCGAGATCGCGCGCGCCCAGACGCGCGACGGCGCGCACCTGCTCGACGTGTGCATCGACTACGTGGGTCGCGACGGCGTCGCGGACGTGCAGCAGGTCGTCTCGCGCCTCGCGAGCGCGTCGACGCTCCCGCTCGTCATCGACTCGACGGAGCCCGAGGTCATCGCGGCGGGCCTCGAGCTCGTGGGCGGCCGCGCCGTCGTGAACTCGGTGAACTTCGAGGACGGCGACGGGCCGACGTCGCGGTTCGCACGGATCATGCCGCACGTGGTCGAGCACGGGGCGGCCGTCGTCGCGCTGACGATCGACGAGGAGGGCCAGGCGCGCACCGCGTCGGGCAAGGTGGAGATCGCGACCCGGCTCGTCGAGACCCTGACGCGCGACTGGGGCCTGCGCGTGGACGACATCATCGTCGACGCCCTCACGTTCCCCATCGCCACGGGTCAGGAGGAGACGCGGCGCGACGCGATCGAGACGATCGAGGCGATCCGCGAGATCACGCGCCGCTACCCCGGCATCCACACGACGCTCGGCGTCTCGAACGTGTCGTTCGGCCTCAACCCCGCGGCGCGCACGGTGCTCAACTCGGTGTTCCTCCACGAGGCGGTCGAGGCCGGGCTGGACTCCGCGATCGTGCACGCCGCGAAGATCCTGCCCCTCGCGCAGATCCCCGACGAGCAGCGCGAGGCTGCGCTCGACCTCGTGTGGGACCGGCGGCGGTACGACGACGAGGGGAACCTCGTGCACGACCCGCTCGCCCGGCTGCTCGAGCTGTTCGAGGGCGTGGACTCGGCGGCGCTCAAGGACCAGCGCGCGGCCGAGCTCGCGGCGCTCCCCGTCGGCGAGCGGCTCGAGCGCCGGATCGTCGACGGCGCGCGCAAGGGCCTGGAGGACGACCTCGACGCCGCGATGGCGTCGGGCATCTCGGCGCTCGACATCGTCAACGAGCACCTGCTCGAGGGCATGAAGGTCGTGGGCGACCTGTTCGGGCGCGGTGAGATGCAGCTCCCGTTCGTGCTCCAGTCCGCCGAGGTCATGAAGACGGCCGTCGCGTACCTCGAGCCGCACATGGAGAAGGTCGAGGGCGCGAGCGGGTCCAAGGGCACGATCGTGCTCGCGACCGTGCGCGGCGACGTGCACGACATCGGCAAGAACCTCGTCGACATCATCCTCACCAACAACGGCTACACGGTCGTGAACATCGGCATCAAGCAGCCGATCTCCGCGATGATCGAGGCCGCCGAGGAGCACGACGCCGACGTCATCGGCATGTCCGGGCTGCTCGTGAAGTCCACCGTCGTCATGAAGGAGAACCTCGCGGAGCTCGCGTCGCGCGGGCTCGCCGGCCGCTGGCCGGTCCTGCTCGGTGGCGCGGCGCTCACGCGCACGTACGTCGAGGACGACCTCGCGGGCCAGTTCCCGGGCGTGGTCCGGTACGCGCGCGACGCGTTCGAGGGACTGCGCCTCATGGAGCCGCTCGTGCGCGTCGCGCGCGGCGAGTCGCCCGACGCCGTCGGGCTGCCCGCGCTGAAGAAGCGCCGGCACGCGGTGGTCACCGTGACCGAGACGCCCGCCGAGGACCTGCCCGCGCGGTCCGACGTCGCGGCCGACAACCCGGTGCCCGCTCCCCCGTTCTGGGGCACGCGCCTCGTCAAGGGCGTCCAGCTCGCCGAGTACGCGGCGTTCCTCGACGAGCGCGCGACGTTCATGGGCCAGTGGGGTCTCAAGCCGGGGCGTGGCGACGACGGGGCGTCGTACGAGGAGCTCGTCGAGACCGAGGGTCGCCCGCGCCTCAACGCCTGGTACGAGCGGATCCGCACCGAGGGCGTCGTCGACCCGTCGGTCGTGTACGGGTACTTCCCGGTGTGGTCGGAGGGTGACGACGTCGTCGTCGCGCACCACGGCGCCGGGCTCGCAGGGATCGGCGCGCCCGACGGCGGGTCGGGCGGCGAGCCGGGGACGGAGCGACTGCGCTTCACCTTCCCGCGCCAGCGCCGCGACCGGCACCTGTGCCTCGCCGACTTCGTCAAGCCGCGGTCCTGGGTCGAGGAGACCGGCCGGTACGACGTGCTGCCCGTCCAGCTCGTCACCATGGGCGCCTCCGTGGATCAGCACACCGCGAAGCTGTTCGCCGGGAACCACTACCGCGAGTACATGGAGCTCCACGGGCTGTCGGTGCAGCTCACCGAGGCGCTGGCCGAGATGTGGCACTCGCGCGTGCGTGCCGAGCTCGGGTTCGCCGACGAGGACCCGACCGAGGTCGAGGGCATGTTCAAGCTCGAGTACCGCGGGGCACGCTTCTCGCTCGGTTACCCCGCCTGCCCCGACATGGAGGACCGCACCAAGGTCGTCGAGCTCCTGCGACCCGAGCGCGTGGGCGTCGAGCTGTCCGCGGAGCTCCAGCTCCACCCCGAGCAGTCGACGGACTGTTTCGTGTTCCATCACCCCGAGGCCAAGTACTTCAGCGTCTGACGTTCCCGGGGACGACGTCCCCGAGCGCACGAGGTGCCGCGTCAGGCCCACGTCCACGAACCCGCCACCTGGTCGATGAGCTCGTCGCCGTTGTCGTAGGGGGTGACGATCGCGATCACGAAGAACTGCACCTCGTCGGTGCCCGTCGTGAACCGCTCGGGTGCGAAGGCCGTGATGAAGGCCTTCGTCCGCGTCTCCTCGAACGTTCCGTGGACCCGGGTGATGTTTGCCGGGACACCGTCGAGGGTGGTCGCCTCGTGCAGGCTGAGGATGCTGCCGTTCTCCGCGAAGTACGAGTCCGCGAGGAGGTCGACCGCTCCCCCGAGATCGGTCCCGACCCCCCACGCCTCGGACGTCGCGACCCGCACCGGTTGGACCGACACCTGCCCGTAGACCGCCCCGACGCCCGTGGGCACCACCGCGCCGTCGACGACCTCACCCCAGAGCTCGAGGGCCCCGTGGCAACGCTCCTCCTCCTCCGTGGACACGTTGTTCACGAAGGCCTCAGGACCCTCGTAGGACCAGCACGGCGTCCGGATCGGCTGGCCCGACACGATCGCGTGCTCCGCTCCCGAGGCAGGTCCGGGGGTCGCCGACTCGCCCTCGCTCGACTCGTTCTCGCTCCGGGATGACGCTGCCGCCACAGGGGTCGCGCCGTCGTCGGTCTCGACGATCGGCAGCGCGCACCCGGGGACGACCGCGAGGACGACGGCGACCACGAGTCCTGAGAGCACACGACCGACGGCGGCTCTCCGACGGGTGGCGAGGGACGCACGGCGACGGTGCCCCGTGCGAGGCACCCCGGTCGATCGCTCGGGCCGGCTCGTGCGCTCGTGCTGGTCGGGCATGATGATCCTCCTGGTCGTGGACTTCTGGACCGGACGGTAGACGCCACGACGACGAGGGCACCGGTTATCCACAGGCCAGGATCCGCGGGTGCCTCGGACGACACGCTGTGACTCGCCTGATCGTCCGTCTCACGGGCGAGAGAACGGCGGAAGCCGTGGGCGGCGGCGGGCGCCGCGCTGACCAGGACGGCCGGGCCGCGCGTTCTTTCTCCGGGCCACGGTCGTGCCTCGTTCGTTGACACCAGCACCCCATCTATCGACAATCGATAGATGAAACGTCCTCTCGTCGCGTGCACACGAGCGCTCCTCGTCCTCGTGGCCCTCGGCACCGCTCTGTCGATGTTCCTCGCCCCGCTCCTCGCGGCCGAGGTCGCCACGCAGTACCCGGAGGTCCGCGGCCTCGTGGTCCCGTACTCCGTCCTGGCCGTGCTGGCGCTGCTCGCGGTCGAGGTCGCGCTCGTGGCGGTGTGGCGCCTGCTCGATCTCGCCGCCCGCGACGAGGTGTTCGACCCGCGCGCGCTGCGTTCGGTCACCGTGGTGATCGGGTGCGTGATCACGGTCGCGACCCTCGCCGCGACGGTGTTCGGTCACCTGACCTTCGGGGCGCAGGTCGGCGGCCCGCTCGTGCTCCTCGGCCTCCTGGGCTCGCTCGCGGGCGGGGGCGCGCTGGCACTGCTCGTCGTGGTCCTGCGCGAGCTGCTGCGCGCCGCGACCACCGACCGCCGCGAGCTGGCCGCGGTGATCTAGGTGCCGATCGTCATCGACCTCGACGTCCTCCTGGAGCGGAGGCAGATGGCCGTCGGCGACTTCGCCGCCGCGGTCGGCATCACCCCGGCGAACGTCGCCGTCCTGAAGAACGGGCGCGCCAAGGCCGTGCGGTTCTCGACGCTCGACGCCGTCTGCCGTGTCCTCGGGTGCCAGCCCGGCGACGTCCTCCGGTGGGTCCCGGACGAGCGCGACGACGCGGGTCCGCCCGACTCCTGACCCGCCTCGGCCGCCGCGTCGATGAGTTCGGCGACCGGACGACGTCCTACCCGTGACGGAGACCACGACGCCACGGGAGCCGAGCCATGGGAAGCATCGAGATCGAGCTGTTCACGACCCTCGACCTCGTCGGGCAGGCGCCCGGCGGGCCAGAGGAGGACCCGGAGGGCGGGTTCGCGTTCGGCGGGTGGCAGGCGCCGCTGCTCGACGACGTCGCGGGCGCGCAGATCGCCGCGGCGTACGAGGGCACGGACGCGCTGCTGCTCGGGCGCCGCACGTACGACATCTTCGCGTCGTACTGGCCGTTCCAGGAGGGCGGGCAGGACGACGACTTCGCCACCCTGTTCAACCGCATCCCGAAGTACGTCGCGTCGCGCGGGACGCCGGACCTGCCGTGGGCCGGGTCGACGCTGCTCGGCCCGGACCTGCCCGCCGCGGTGCACGAGGTGCGCGACCGGCACGCGCACGTCAAGGTCGTGGGGAGCCTCGACCTGGTGCAGACGCTGCTGCGCGAGAGGCTGTTCGACCGGCTCGACCTGTGGGTGCACCCCATCGTGCTCGGCACGGGCAAGACCGTGTTCGACGGCGGTGCTGTCCCCACCAACCTCACGCTCCTCGAACCGCCGTCGTCCAGCCCCACTGGCACGGTCCTGCTGCGCTACGGCCTCGGCGACGGCACGCCGAGCACGGGTGACATGAGCGAGCCGGGACGCGGCGTCGGGCAGGGCGCCTGACCCCGGGGAGACCGCCGCCCGGCACGGCTGCCCGGCACCGTGGACGACCCACCGACACCAGACCTCAGGAGGAACCCGTGGCGATCCAGCGCCTCGACAACGTGGCCGTCGTCGTCGACGACCTCGACGCGGCCGTCGCGTTCTTCGCCGAGCTCGGGATGGAGCTCGAGAACCGGATGACGATCGAGGGGCGGTGGGCGGAGCGCGTCGTCGGGCTCGACGGCCTGCGGTCGGAGATCGCGATGATGCGTGTCCCCCACGGTCCTGGGCGGCTGGAGCTCACGCGGTACCACGCGCCGGCGCCGCTCGACCTGGGGCTCGGCACCGCCCCGCCGAACGTGCTCGGCCTGCACCGGGTGATGTTCGCCGTGGACGACCTCGACGACACGGTCGAGCGCCTCGCCCGCCACGGCGGGGCGGTGCTGCGTGAGATCGTGCGCTTCGAGGACGCGTACCGGCTCTGCTACCTGCGGGGACCCGGCGGCATCATCGTCGGGCTCGCGGAAGAGCTCGGGTGAGCCCCGGGCGCCGCTAGGAGGCGGTAGCCGCCTCGCCGCGCAGGATCGACGACATCTTCTTGCCGCGCGCGACCTCGTCGACGAGCTTGTCGAGGTAGCGGACCTTCTGCATCAGCGGGTCCTCGATGTCCTCGACGCGGACGCCGCAGATCACCCCGGTGATGAGCGAGGCGTTCGGGTTCCACGCGGGCGCCCGGTCGAAGAGCTCCTCGAGCGTGATCTCGTCGGCGATCGCCTGCGCCAGGCCGGCGTCGTCGTAGCCGGTGAGCCAGCCGATGACCTGGTCGAGCTCGTCCGTCGTGCGCCCCTTGCGCTCCACCTTGGTCACGTAGAGCGGGTAGAGGCTCGCGAAGCTCATGCCGAAGATCCGGTGTCCCGCCATGGCTGTCCTCCTCCCGCCCCGGCTGCGCCCGTCGTCGGCTCAGCCCGTGCGTCGTCCGGTACGAGCCACGCTATCGCGCGGCAGGGACGGCGCGGGCGCCGACCATCCCGTGCGACGCCTCGAGCCGGTCCACGAGCAGCGTCCCGGCCGCGACGAGCGGCAGGAGCACGAGGTTGCCGAGCAGCATGGTGCGCAGGAACGGCAGACCCGCGACGTAGCTCGCGACGAGCCCGTCCGCTCCCGCCGGGTACCAGACGCCACGCGCCTGCAGCCAGACGCCGAAGTTCGTCCACGCGAAGAACCACAGCGAGCCCGCGACGCCGAACGCCGCGCCCGCGCCGACGCGGCGCCAGCCGGTGGTGTTCCGCGCGAGCAGCGAGCCCAGCCCGACGACGAGCCACGCGCTCCACGTGAACAGCGCGATCGCCGTGTTGCCGAGCACGACGTCGGACACGACCGTCACCGCGAGCGGCACGACGAACGCCCACCGCGAGCGCAGCAGGATCGTCGCCGCGAACGTCGCCGCGGTGACGAGCTCGAGGTTCGGGGGTGCGCCGAGGTCGGCGCGCACGAGCCGCCAGACGACGGCGAGCGCCGCGAGCGTGACGACGAGCGCCGGGCGCCACCAGCGCAGCGCCGTGCTCTCCGGGCGCGTCACGAGGTGAACGTCTCGAGCTTCCACGTGATCTCGTCCCCGTCCTTCGTCTCGAGGGACCCTGCTCCCACGGTAGCCATCTCGTCGTTGACGTACAGGGCCCAGAACTCGCTGTCGGGGTCGGCGGCGACGCCGTCGATCGCCGTGACGAACGCGTTCTCGCCCTCGCCGGTCACCTGGGCGGACGGGTCCGCCTCGAGGAGCAGGTCGAGGGCCGTCGCGCCCTCGCGCCCGTCGTAGGAGAGCTCGGGCGCGTCCTCGTCGTCGCCGGACTCGTCGTCGGACGCCTCGTCCGTCGCGTCGTCGGCCGGGGCGCTCGACTCCTCGCCCGCGGTCGCCGTGGAGGTCGACGTGGTGTCGGCGGCGGGCTCGTCGGCGGACGAGCACCCGGCCAGCAGGCCCGCCGCGAGCAGGACGGCGGTCAGGGCGGTGAGCGGGCGCGCGGACGTGGCGCGGAGCGTTCGGAGGGTCACGTCGCCAGCGTACGGAGCGCCGCCCGGCTCGCGCCGGGTCGCCCGCCTGTCGGACGACGGACCCTCACCCGATCTCCTCGCCCGCGACGGCCTTGGCCGCCAGCCGCTCCTCCTCGCTGACCTCCCACACCTCGTACGCGGAGTGGCCCGCGAGGAGGATGATCCCGCACCCCAGCACGAGGTCCGGCCAGCCGGACCCGGTCCACGCGGTCACGAGCCCCATCGCGATGACGGCGACGTTGACGAGGACGTCGTTGCGGGCCGACAGGAACGCGGCCCGGCTCAGCGACCCGCCGTGGTGGCGGACGCGGACGAGGAGCCACGCGGCGGGTCGCCGAACCGGCGCACCACCTCCCAGGCGGCGAACAGCGCGGGGACGAGGATGAGCAGGGCCAGCCCCTTGCCCAGGAGCGCGCGCCGCGCGAGCGGGAAGCCCAGCGCGACGGCGATGAGCAGGTTGATCGCGGTGTCCTCGAGGAAGTCCACGCTGTCGGCGAGCAGGGACACCGAACCCGCGGCGAGCGCGACGGTGAGCTCGACGACGAAGTACGCGAGGTTGAGTCCCGCGACCAGCAGGACGGTGCGCCGCAGCAGGCGGATCACGTCGGGTTCGCCCGCCCGGCGCGCGTCCTGCCCGCCGGACATCGTCAGACGTCGATGCGGGCGTGGTCCAGCTCGGCCGCGCCGGCGACGATGAATTCCTTGCGCGGCGCGACGTCGCTGCCCATGAGCAGCTCGAACACGCGCTCCGCCGCCTCGGCGTGCTCGGCCGTGACGCGACGCAGGGTGCGGTGACGCGGGTCCATCGTCGTCTCGGCCAGCTGGTCGGCGTCCATCTCCCCCAGGCCCTTGTACCGCTGGATGTCGTCCTTGTAGCGGCGGCCGGCCTTGTCGAGCTTCTTGAGCGTCGCGGCGAGCTCGGCCTCGGAGTACGTGTAGATGTACTCGTTCTTGCGACGTCCGGCGCCGATGACCTCGATCCGGTGCAGCGGCGGCACGGCCGCGAACACGCGCCCCGCCTCGACGAGCGGCTTCATGTACCGGTAGAAGAGGGTGAGCAGCAGGGTGCGGATGTGGGCGCCGTCGACGTCGGCGTCCGTCATGAGCACGATCTTGCCGTAGCGCGCTGCCTCGAGGTCGAACGAGCGACCGGACCCGGCGCCGAGCACCTGGATGATCGCGGTGCACTCGGCGTTGCGCAGCATGTCGCTCACGGACGCCTTCTGCACGTTGAGGATCTTGCCGCGGATGGGCAGGAGCGCCTGGAAGTCGGAGCTGCGCGCGAGCCGCGCGGTGCCGAGCGCGCTGTCGCCCTCGACGATGAACAGCTCGCTGCGCTCGACGTCGTCGCTGCGGCAGTCGACGAGCTTGGCGGGCAGGGACGACGTCTCGAGCGCGTTCTTGCGCCGCGAGATCTCCTTCTGCTTGCGCGCGGTGATGCGCGCGCGCATCTCGGCCACGACCTTGTCGAGCAGGAGCGCGGCCTGCGTCTTCTCGTCGCGCTTGGTGGAGGTGAGGAGCGCGTTCAGCTCCTTCTCCACGACGCGCGCCACGATGCCGCGCACCGGCGCCGTGCCGAGCACCTCCTTCGTCTGGCCCTCGAACTGCGGCTCGGCGAGGCGGACCGTGACGACGGCCGTCAGACCGGCGAGCACGTCGTCCTTCTCGATGCGCTCGGACGCGTCCTTCGTCGACACCTTGAGGCGGCGCGCGTTCGTCTCGACCGCCTTGCGCAGCACCTTGAGCAGGCCCTGCTCGAAGCCGCCGAGGTGGGAGCCGCCCTTGGGCGTGGCGATGATGTTGACGAAGCTGCGGACCTCGGTCTCGTAGCCGGTGCCCCAGCGCAGCGCGACGTCGACCTCGCAGTCGCGCTGCACCGCCTGCGGGGTCATGTGTCCGCGGTCGTCGAGCACCGGGACGGTCTCCGTGAACGAGCCCGAGCCCGTGAGGCGCCACGTCGCGGTGACGGGGGTGTCCGGCGCGAGGAAGTCGACGAAGTCGACCGACCCGCCCGTGTGCACGAACGTCTCCTCGTGCGGCCCGGACTCCCCCGGAGTCCCGGGCACGCCGCGCTCGTCGCGCACCGTGATCTCGAGGCCGGGGACGAGGAACGTCGTCTGGCGCACGCGCGTGACGAGCTCGTCGTAGGAGAAGACGGCCGTCTTGAGGAAGATCTGGCGGTCCGCCCAGTAGCGGACGCGCGTGCCGGTGACGCCGCGCTTCGTCTTCCCGACGACCGCGAGCTCGGACCCGGACACGAACGGCTCGAACGGGGCGTCCGGCGTCGGGCCCGTCTTCGGGTCGCTGAACACGCCGGGCTCGCCGCGGTGGAAGGTCATGCGGTGCGTCTTGCCGCCGCGGTCGACCTCGACGTCGAGGCGCGAGGACAGCGCGTTGACGACGGACGCGCCGACACCGTGCAGGCCGCCCGACGCGGTGTACGACCCACCGCCGAACTTGCCGCCCGCGTGGAGCTTCGTGAAGACGACCTCGACGCCGGACAGGCCCGTCTTCGGCTCGATGTCCACGGGGATGCCGCGGCCGTCGTCCTCGACCGTCACGGAGGTGTCGGCGTGCAGCACCACCCGGATCTTCGAGCAGTTGCCCGCGAGCGCCTCGTCGACCGAGTTGTCGATGATCTCCCAGAGGCAGTGCATGAGACCGCGCGAGTCGGTCGTGCCGATGTACATGCCCGGGCGCTTGCGCACGGCCTCGAGGCCCTCGAGCACGGACAGGTGCCGAGCGGTGTAGCTGGACTCAGCGGAGGTGGTCGTCACGGCGGCAAGCCTAGACGAGGGCGCCCACAGCGTGGTGCTGCCCCGCCGCCCGCCGCGGGACCCCGCGAGTCGGGGTGACCTCGCTTCGCGGGTAGCGAACCCGGCGCTCCCCCGGGACGAAACCTCAGGAGGTGATGGTTTGATGTTCATGTGACTGCTACGACGACCACCACCGAACCGCTGACCGCGGCCGACCGCTGCGACCGCTGCGGGGCCCAGGCGTACGTCCGTGTGGTCCTGCCGAGCGGCGAGCTGCTGTTCTGCGGCCACCACGCGCGGGCGCACGCGGATGCCTACACCGACCTCGCGACGTCCATCCAGGACGAGACCGACAAGCTGCTCGCGGAGCACGGCGCGCGCTGACGCGCCGAGCCACCGAGCACCGTCCCGCGCCAGGAGCGCACGACCGCGAGGCCCGGCTCCACCGCCCGGTTCCCCCGCGACGACCGCCTCAGAGACAGACCTCAGACACAGACCCCAGACACAGACCCCAGACACGACGAAGGCCCCGAGGAGATCTCCTCGGGGCCTTCGTCGTGCGACGACGGCGGGCGGCCGGTGGTGCGCACCGGCCCCGCCGCGACGCGTCAGTCGAGGTAGTCGCGCAGGACCTGCGAGCGGCTCGGGTGGCGCAGCTTCGACATGGTCTTCGACTCGATCTGGCGGATGCGCTCGCGCGTCACGCCGTAGACCTTGCCGATCTCGTCGAGCGTCTTGGGCTGGCCGTCCGAGAGTCCGAACCGCATCGAGACGACGCCCGCCTCGCGCTCGCTCAGCGTGTCGAGCACCTGGTGCAGCTGCTCCTGCAGGAGCGTGAAGCTCACCGCGTCCGCCGGGACGATGGCCTCGGAGTCCTCGATGAGGTCACCGAACTCGGAGTCGCCGTCCTCGCCGAGCGGCGTGTGCAGCGAGATGGGCTCGCGGCCGTACTTCTGGACCTCGACGACCTTCTCGGGGGTCATGTCGAGCTCCTTGGCGAGCTCCTCGGGCGTGGGCTCACGGCCCAGGTCCTGCAGCATCTGACGCTGCACGCGCGCGAGCTTGTTGATGACCTCGACCATGTGCACCGGGATACGGATGGTGCGCGCCTGGTCCGCCATCGCTCGCGTGATCGCCTGCCGGATCCACCACGTCGCGTACGTCGAGAACTTGTAGCCCTTGGTGTAGTCGAACTTCTCGACCGCACGGATCAGACCGAGGTTGCCCTCCTGGATCAGGTCCAGGAACAGCATGCCGCGACCCGTGTACCGCTTGGCCAGCGACACCACCAGACGCAGGTTCGCCTCCAGCAGGTGGTTCTTCGCCCGCTTGCCGTCGTGCGCGATCCACTGCAGCTCACGCTTGAGCTTACGGTCCAGGTCGTCGCCCTCGGCCGCGAGCTTCTCCTCCGCGAACAGACCGGCCTCGATCCGCTTCGCGAGCTCGACCTCCTGCTCCGCGTTCAGCAGCGCGACCTTGCCGATCTGCTTGAGGTAGTCCTTGACCGGGTCGGCCGTCGCACCCGCGGTCACGACCTGCTGGACCGGGGCATCGTCCTCGTCCGCGTCGGAGACGACGAAGCCGGTCTCCTCGGGCTCGTCGCTCGGAGCAGCGGCGGCAGCCTTCTTGGCGCCCGGCTCCGCGGCCTCCTCGTCCTCGGCCACGTCGATCTCGAGGTCCTCGATCTCGACCTCGGCGTCGTCCTCGTCGTCGTCCTTCTTCTTGGCGCGCGCGGGCGTCGCCTTGGACTTGGCGGGGGCCTTGGCCGCGGTCTTGCGCGCGGCAGGCTTCGCGGGTCCGGTCGACGGGGTCTCCGCACCCTCGGCGTCGGCCGCCGGGGCGGCCTTCGTCGTGGTCGTGCGCTTGGTGGCCGACGCGGACTTCGACGCGGCGGGCTTGGTGCGCGCCGTCGTCGTGCTGCGCGGAGAAGCCGCCGCGGCCACCTTCGTCGTGGTCGGGATGTCGACCTCGACGCCGGCGCCCGCGAGCGCGCGGAAGACCGCCTTCAGCCGCTTGGCGTCGTTGACGGCAGCCTGCTCGCACGCGGTGCGGAAGCTCTCGGCGTCGACGCGACCGTTCGCGCTGCCGCGCCGCAGGAGCTCCTGCAGGGCGGGGTGCTCGAACTCTCGCGGGAGTGCGGAAATCGGGGTTGAGGGCGCCACAAACCGACCTTTCGGCAATCATGGGGGGCGGTAGGGCCGCCGGAGCGGGGACGTGAACCGTGAAGTGCGGGCTGCTCTGGACTCTCACGGCGAGTCGTCGGGCTCTGGCGGACTACCTATATTGTACCGGCGATCCGTGCGCCGGACGCCGCGACACGGGGTGATGTCGGACCTGACCGCCTCTCGACGGCCCGGCGCACCACGTCGCACGGCGTCTCGTCACCCGGTTCGTGACGTGTACAACGGGCCGGGCCCTCGGAAGATTCCCCCTCGCGGCGCCGCCCGGGTCAGACGCCGGCGGGCCGCTCGGGCTTGACGGCCAGCACGGGGCAGGGGGCGTCGAGCAGGATGCGCTGGGCGTTCGAGCCGAGGATGAGCTTGCCCACGGGGCTGCGCCGACGCAGCCCGATGACGATGAGGTCCGCCGACGACCGCTCCGCGGCGCTCACGAGGTCGTCCGCGAGGTCCGACGAGCCCTGCTCACGACGCAGCGTCGTGCCCGTCCCCTCGAGTCGGGCCTCCACGCGTCGCAGGTCGTCCTCGTGCGCGGCGACGAGCTCGGGGGTCGACGTGGAGGCCTCGGTCACGACGACGACGAGCTCGGTGCCGCGCCGGACGGCCTCGGTGGCCGCGCTGTCGAGAGCCTCGCGGCCCTCGGGCGTGCTCAGGTGCGCGACGACGACGCTCATGTGTCCTCCGGAGACGGCTCGTGGGTGCGGCCGGCCGCGGGGGCGACCGCAGGTCGTGTTGCGTCGAACCTACCCGACCTCGTGCGTGTCGGCGCACGCGTCGGCGCGGATCCAGCCCGGAGGGACCCCCGCGTCGAGCGCGCTCGCGAGCAGCAGCGCGAGGCGGTACGCCGGGTCCTCGGCGAGCGCCTCGTCGAGCCGGCGCCGCGCTCGGCCGCCGTCGCCGTGCCACCACGCCACGAGCGCGAGGAGCGTCAGGGCGGGCGCGGTGCTCCCGCGCGGGGCGTGCGCCACGACGGCCTCGAGCACGGTCCGGGCCGGGCCGGTGACCGCCGGGTCGGGCGCGAGCCCCGCACCCGGGTCCACCACCGCGGCGATGGCGCGGCCCGTGCCGGCGTCCACGTCCCCACCGCGCACGGTCCGGTCCGGCAGGTCGCCCGTCCCGGGCACGAGGGACAGGAGCACGGCGTCGCGCACGGGGACCGACTCGAGCCCGGCGGCCAGGCGCCCGAGCACCGTCGCGGCGGGAGCCGCAGCACCACCCCCTCCCTCGTGCGGCGTGGGTCTGTCGGCCCGCGACGCCTCGTGCACGGCGGCCTGCGCGACCGCCGCGCGCCACAGCGCGAGGGCGGCCGACCGGGCCGCGGTCCCGGCGTCGCGGCCGGCGCCGGACCCCTCCGCCCGGGCGCGGTCGTGCACCCGTCGCGCGGCGCGTGCGGCACGGCGCCGTGCGTCGGCGCCCGCGCGCGGGATGCGCAGGGCTTCCTCGCGCGAGTCCGCGAGCGCCGCACCGGACAGCACCATGTGCGCGCCGACCTCGCTCGACTCGAGCTCGCGCAGCGACCGCCCCTCGGGCGGGCAGCAGTCGTCCTCGTCGCAGTCGAGCGCGTACCAGCCCGTCGACGACACGACCCACGCCTCGACGGGCCCGTGGTGCGGCTCGGCGGCCTCGCGGCAGTGCTCGACGGCGGCCCGCGCCCGGGCCGCGGCGACCCCTGCCACGCGCAGCGGCGCGTCGGAGTAGACGACGAGCACGACGCGCCGCGCGCCGTCGGCCGCGAGGTGCCCGACGACGGACCGGGCGAGCTGCGGGCCGTGCTCGACGTCCGCCGCGTCGGCGACATCGACGCGCACGACGAGACCGATGCGGCCGCGCGGTGGCCGCAGCCCCACGAGGACGACGCTGTCCTGCGGTCGGTAGCCGAGCCGGAAGGGGACGTAGGCGAGGAGCTCGCGCGGGCCCTGGGCCCGGATGAGGGTCGTCATGCGCCCATCACAGCCGGTGCGCGCGGCGTGCGGGGCGCCCGCCGCCCGGCTGTGGACGAGGCGAAGCGCGCGCCGGTCGCTGTGGTCGGCCCTTGACCCTGGTGGTGGCTCGCGCACGCGCGGGTGACTACGGTGTGCGCGTGCCACCACGAACCCGCGCCGCCGCGCACCCGGCGCCCTCCCCCGTCGGCCGGGCCGCCGTCGTCCTCGTCGCGGCCGTGCTGAGCGCGGCGCTCGCGGGGTGCCAGGCGGACCTGGCCGACGTGCAGGGCGCCGCGGCACCCCGCGAGGAGCAGCCGGCACCGGATGCCGACGCCGGCACGCCGGGGACCCCGCTGCCCGACTACGACGCCGCGTCGGCGGTCGGGGACCTCGTCGAGGGGTTCCCTACCACGCTCGTCCCGGTGGCGCCGGGGGCCGAGGTGCTCGCGAGCTCGGCGCGGCCGTCGCAGGACGGCACGCTCGTGGACCTCACGCTGAACCTGCGCTCGACCGAGACGGTCGAGGCGCTCACCGCCTACTACACCGAGGCGCTGGGCGCGGCCGGGTTCGTGGTCTCCCCGTCGACCGTGCCGAGCGCGCTCACGTCGCTCTCCACGTTCGTCCGCACGACGGCGCCAGAGGCCCCCACCGAGTCGGTCGCCGTCGGCGTCTTCGACGACGAGACGGAACGCCTCGTGACGATCAGCGGCCAGGTGGCCCCTGCCTGACGCGCCGCGCCGCACGGCCGCCGCGAGGGCGGACGGGCAGGGTGGGCCTCGCTCCGCATAGGCTGCCCCCGTGCCGAACCCGTCGCTGCCGACCTCGCCCTCCGTCCCTCCCCAGGCGTCCGAGGACCTCACCGACCCGAGCCCCGCCGCGCTCGTCGACCGCGAAGGGGTGCGCGCCGGCGTCGACGACGCGCTGCACGCCTCGACCGCGGCGCTGCGCGCCGAGCTCGCCGGGACCCACCCGGACACGGACGTGCTCGCCGACGCGACGCAGGAGCTGCTCGCGGGCGGCAAGCGCCTGCGCGCCGCGTTCTGCTACTGGTCGTGGCGCGCGCACGGCGGTGACGCCGCAGGCCCGCACCGGTCCACGGCGCTGCGCGCCGGCGCGGCGCTCGAGCTGTTCCAGGCGGCGGCGCTCTTCCACGACGACGTCATGGACTCCTCGGACACCCGGCGCGGCCGCCCGACGGCGCACCGCGCCTTCGCGGCGCGCCACCGCGACCTCGGCTGGTCCGGCGACGGCGCGCGGTACGGCGAGAACGCCGCGATCCTGCTCGGCGACCTCGCGCTCATCGCGAGCCACCGGGAGCTCGGCGACGCGCTCGACGACCTCGAGACCGCGGTCGCCACGCGGTCGCGACGCGTGTTCGGCCGCATGCAGACGGAGGTCACGGCCGGCCAGTACCTCGACGTGCACGCACAGGTCCTGCCGTGGGGCGAGGACCCGGCGGCCGACGAGGAGCGCGCCCGGGCCGTCATCCGTTCGAAGTCCGCGCGCTACAGCGTCGAGCACCCCATCGCGCTCGGCGCCGCGCTCGCCGGCGCCGACGACGACGCGGTCGCCGCGACGAGCGCGTTCGGCCTGCCCGTGGGCGAGGCGTTCCAGCTCCGCGACGACGTGCTCGGCGTCTTCGGCGACGCGCAGGTCACCGGCAAGCCTGCGGGCGACGACCTGCGCGAGGGCAAGCGGACGGTGCTCGTCGTGCGCGCGCTGGCCGCGGCGACGCCCGCGCAGCGCGAGCTCCTGCTCACCCACCTGGGCGACCCGGACCTCGACCCGGCGACGGTGGAGGACCTGCGCGCCGTCCTCGTCGAGACGGGCGCTCGCGACGCCGTCGAGTCCCTCATCGCCGAGCTCACCGAGCGCGCAGCGACCGCCCTCGACGGGGCCGGGCTCGCGGAGCCGGGCGCGACGATGCTCGCGCTGCTCGCGCGCGCCGCCGTCGAGCGCACGGCCTGACCGCGCTGCCGCCCGTCGGCCCGGGCTCCCGGGTCGGCGGCGGAACGCGTCAGAGCTCGGACTGCGCCACGCGGCGCACGCGCGCCTTGTGCCCGCTGAGGAGCGTGTCGAACGGGGCCTCGCCGAGCTCGTCGTGCGGGGTGAAGAGCCACTCGAGGATCTCGGCGTCGTCGAACCCGGCGTCGGTGAGCACCACGATCGTGCCCTGCAGGCTCGACAGGACGCCCACGCGGCCGCTCTCGTCCGGACGGCCGACGTTCGCGGGGTCCACCAGGTGCAGCGGCACGAGGAAGCGCGCCGGGACCTGGAACGTCGTGCGCTCGCCACGCTTCACGCCGACGACGCGCCGCTCCTGCACGAGGCGGCGTACCTTGCCGACGTCGGTGCCGAGCGCCTCGGCGACGTCGGGGAGGGTCAGCCACTCGCCGACGAGGTCGTCGAGCGTGGGGCGGGGGCTGGTGTCGCGATCGGTCACCGGGCAAGCCTACGGCGTGCCTCCACACGACACCCACGCCGTGCGCGCCGCGCTCACCGGATCGTGACACCCGGCCACCTAGACTCTCCCCGTGGCCACCGTGACGACCGATCCCCTCGTCGGCCGCCTGGTCGACGGGCGGTACGAGGTCGTCTCGCGCATCGCGCGAGGCGGCATGGCGACGGTGTACCTGGCGATCGACCGCCGGCTCGAGCGCGAGGTCGCGCTCAAGGTCATGCACGCCCACCTCGCCGAGGGCGCGTCCGGCGCCGACTTCGTCTCCCGCTTCCGCCGTGAGGCGCGCGCCGCCGCCCGGCTCACCCACCCGGGCCTCGTCGCCGTGTACGACCAGGGCCTCGACGGCGACACGAGCTACCTGACCATGGAGTACGTGGCGGGGTCGAACCTGCGCCGCACCATGCTCACCGAGCGCACCCTGACGCTGGGTCGCACGCTCGACGTGCTGGAGCACGTGCTCGACGCGCTCGCCGCGGCACACCGCGCGGGGCTCGTGCACCGCGACATCAAGCCCGAGAACGTCCTGCTCGACACCGAGGGTCGGCTCAAGGTCACCGACTTCGGTCTCGCGCGCGCCGTGAACGAGGTGACCGCGACGACGACGGGCACGATCCTCGGGACCGTCGCCTACCTCTCCCCCGAGCTCATCGCGACCGGCACGTGCGACGCCCGCACCGACGTCTACGCCGCGGGCATCCTCGCGTACGAGATGCTGCTCGGCACCGTCCCGCACACCGGGACGACGCCGATCCAGGTCGCGTTCCAGCACGTGAACAACGACGTGCCGCCGCCGTCGGACGTCGCCCCGTGGATCCCGCCCGAGGTCGACGACCTGCTCTGCGCGCTCGCCGCGCGCGACCCCGCCGACCGCCCGGCCGACGCGGGCGCCGCGCTCGCGCTCGTGCGCTCGACCCGGGCGGCGCTCGACCCCGCCGACCTCGAGCGCCGCGTCGACCCGCCCGCCGGTGGGGCCGCCGTCGTGCCGCCCCCGCCGGGTCCGGGCCCGCGGACGGAGCGCGACGACCCGTCCGCCGCCGCGACCGCGTCCCTCGCCGCGCTCAGCCTGCGCGACCGCGAGGCCGCGGGCCTCACGGAGCCGCTCGCGGTCGGGCACGTCGTCGCGCCGACGACGCGGCCCGGCCCGCCGCCCCCTGCTCCCCCGGCCCTGGCGCGGCGACGTGGCCACGGCCGCGTGGTCGTCTGGTCGCTCGTCGTCCTCCTCGTCCTCGCGGGCGTCGGCGGCGGTGCCGCGTGGTGGTTCTCGTCCGGGCCGGGCGCCTACACCCAGGTCCCGGACGGCCTCGTCGAGGCGCCGCGTCCCGAGGCCGTCGCGATCCTCGACGACGCGGGCCTGTCCCACACGGTCGAGGAGCGCTACGACGACGCCGTGCCCGAGGGCGCCGTCGTGGCGACCGACCCGGCGTCCGGTGAGGACGTGCGCAAGGACGGCAGCGTGCAGCTCGTCGTGTCGAAGGGCGTGCGGATGCTCACGGTGCCGACGGGCCTCGTGGGCGCGACGCAGGAGGAGGCGACCGCCGCGATCGAGGGCGCCGACCTCACGCTCGGCGACCCCGTCGCCGAGCCGCACGACGAGGTGCCGTCGGGCCAGGTCATGGCCGTGAAGGACCCCGACGGCAACGCCATCGAGGAGGGCGCCACGATCCGGCACGACGTGCCGGTCGTGCTCACCGTCTCGTCCGGGCCCGCGCCCGTCGTCGTGCCGCAGGTCACGGGCTCCGCGAAGGACGCCGCCGTCGCCGCCCTCGAGGAGCAGGGCCTCGTCCCCGCGGTCACCGAGGAGTACTCCGAGACCGTCGGCGCGGGGCTCGTGATCCGCCAGGACCCCGAGCAAGGCTCCGACGCCCACCGGAAGGACACCGTGAACGTCGTGGTGTCGCTCGGACCCCCGCTCGTCGAGGTCCCGAACGTCAGCACGCGCAACGTCGCGGACGCCGAGAAGGCCCTGAAGGACGCGGGCTTCCAGGTGGAGATCCGCTACCCGCAGGGCATCCACCCGCTCAACATCGTCTACGCCCAGGACCCGCCGGGCGGGGACGGGCGCACCGCGCCCAAGGGTTCGACGATCGTCCTCAACGTCTTCTGACCTCGCGTCCCGCGCGGACGACCGTGGCCCGCCCCGACCACGGGACGGGCCACGGCCCTGCGCTCGACGGGAGACGGCCGTCTCCTCCGTGGTCTCAGCCGCGCAGCATCTCCGCGACCTGGAAGGCCATCTCCAGCGACTGCTGGTGGTTGAGGCGCGGGTCGACGAGGGTCTCGTAGCGCAGGGCGAGCCCGGCGTCGTCGATCTCCTCGCTCCCGCCCAGCACCTCGGTGACGTCGTCGCCCGTGAGCTCGACGTGCAGCCCGCCCGGCACGGTCCCCGCGGCGCGGTGCACCTCGAAGAAGCCGCGCACCTCGTCGAGCACGTCGTCGAACCGGCGCGTCTTGTAGCCGCTCGCCGACGTGATGGTGTTCCCGTGCATGGGGTCCGTGACCCACGTGACGGGCACGCCCGCGCGCGCGACGGCCTCGACGAGCGGCGGGAGCGCGTCCCGCACGTTGCCGGCGCCCATGCGCGTGACGAAGGTCAGGCGGCCCTCGACGTCGTCGGGGTTCAGACGGCGGGCGAGCTCGAGCGCGACGTCGGGCGTCGTCGTCGGGCCGAGCTTGACCCCGACGGGGTTCGCGACGCGCGAGAGGAAGTCGACGTGCGCGCCGTCGAGCTGGCGCGTGCGCTCCCCGATCCACAGGAAGTGGGCGGACGTGTCGTACGCGTCCCCCGTGCGCGCGTCCCGGCGCGTGAGGGCGCGCTCGTAGTCCAGCACGAGCGCCTCGTGGCTGACGAAGAACTCGACCGTGCGCAGCGCGTCGAAGTCGGCGCCGCACGCGTCCATGAAGCGGATCGCGCGGTCGATCTCGGACGCCGTCCGCTCGTAGCGCGCGTAGGCGGGGTTGCGCATGAAGCCGCGGTTCCACTCGTGGACCTGGCGCAGGTCGGCGAAGCCGCCCGTCGTGAACGCGCGCACGACGTTCCACGTCGCCGCCGAGATCTGGTACGCCTGCACGAGGCGCTCGGGGTCCGGGATGCGCGCCTCGGGCGTGAACGCGTGCCCGTTGATCATGTCGCCCCGGTAGGCGGGCAGGGTCACGCCGTCGCGCGTCTCCGAGTCGGAGCTGCGCGGCTTCGCGTACTGCCCGGCCATGCGGCCCATCTTCACGACGGGCATGCTCGCGCCGTGCGTGAGGATGACCGCCATCTGGAGGATGGTGCGGATCTTGTTGCGGATCCGGTCGGCGTTCGCCTCGGCGAACGTCTCGGCGCAGTCGCCCCCCTGCAGGAGGAACGCCTCGCCCCGCCCGGCCGCGGCCAGGCGGGAGCGCAGCGTGTCGGCCGCCGCCGGCACCACGAGCGGCGCGGAGGCCGCCAGCCGGTCACGGACGGCGTCGAGCGCCGCCTCGTCCGGCCACGTCGGCTGCTGGAGCGCGACGAGCGTGCGGAAGTGGTCGAGCCCGGAGTCGGTCCCCGGCTCGCTCGTGGTGGTCATACGGCGTCCCCTGACGAGGTTCCTGGTGCGGTCGTGCCGGTCAGTGGGCCGCGGGCGCCGCGGGCACGAGCGGCTGGCCGATGCCCTCGAGGAGCTCGCCGAACCACTGCTGCGACACGTCGAACGCCTTGCCGCCGGCGATCCGCGGGAACTCGATCGCGCGCAGGCGGTCGCCGTCCTCCTCGTCGTGGCCGATGACGCCCGACTCGCCGCGCAGCGCGCACTCGACCGCGAGGTCCGTCATCGACTTGATGAGGCGCAGGTCCTCGGCGTTCGCGGCGGCCGCGCGCGAGAAGTAGCCGGACTTCTGGACCATGACCTTCTCGGCGCCCAGCTTCTCGGCGAACTGCTTGGCGAACCACTGGCCCGGGTTGACCGTGTCGAGCTTGACGTGGCCGAACGGGTCGCGCTGGACCTCCTCGCCCGCCGCCTCGAGCTGCGCCACGATCTCGTGCATGCCGGCGCCCTCGGACAGGAAGATGTTGACGTTGCCCTGCTCGTCCATGATCGCCTTGAGGCGCTCGGCCTCGGCGTCGATGTCGAGCGCGAGCTCCGGCAGGAAGACCGCGTGGACGTCCCAGCGCTCGCGCGTCAGACCGAGGGCCGGGGCCCACTCCTGGGCGTCGAGCCACTTGCGGTACTCGGCGGCGGACGCCGCGGTGAGCCACCCGCAGTGGCGCCCCATGACCTCGTGCACGATGAGCATGCGCGGGCCCGAGCGGTGCTCGCCGATGACGTTGGCCGCGAAGCCCGCCGCCTCCTCGGCGGCGGTCCACGCGCCGAGCGACTGGCGGATCGGGATAACGTCGTTGTCGATCGTCTTCGGCAGGCCCACGACCGTGAGCTCGTAGCCGTTCTCGTGGAGGTACGCGGCGAGGTCGGCCGCGGTCGTGTTCGTGTCGTCGCCGCCGATCGTGTGCAGCACGTCGACGCCGTCCGCCTTGAGCTGCTCCGCGGCGACCTGCAGCGGGTCCTGGCCCTCCTGGACGAGGCCGCGCTTGACGCAGTCGGCCGCGTTGGTGAGCTTGACGCGCGAGTTGCCGATCGGCGAGCCGCCGAAGCGGTGCAGGATCCCGGCCTGCTTGCGCCCCTCGGAGTCCACGACGATCTTCGTGCCGGTCAGCAGGCCGTGGTAGCCGTACTGGTAGGCGATGATCTCGATCTCCGGGTCGAGCTCCGTGTACCGCTCGATGAGACCCCCGACCGCGGAGGACAGGCACGGGGCGAAACCGCCCGCGGTGAGGAGGGCGACGCGACGAACCGACATGTGAACTCAGAACCTCTCGTAGGACGGATCCTGGCCGGACGGACGCGGTCCGGCGGGGTGGCGGCGACGGGGCTCGGGCCTGCGGGCCCGGCACGACCGGCCGTCGCTCAGTCTACTGACGCCGCGCCGGGCTCCGGCGGCGGTTCCGGGACCTGGACGTCGGGAGCGGGACGCCCACCGGGCGCACCGCCCGCCACCTCGGACTCGGTGTGGCCCGCCGCGAGGCGCGCCTTGGCCGTGGCCGCGTAGATGTCGACGTACTCCTGCCCGGACAGCCGCATGATGGCGTACTGGATCTCGTCGGCGACGGCGCGCAGGATGAAGCGGTCGTTCTCCATGCCGCGGTAGCGCGAGAAGTCGAGCGGCTCGCCGATGACGACCCCGATGCGCATGGGCGTGGGGATGACCTTGCCGATCGGCTGCGCGATGTTCGTCCCGACCATCGCGACCGGGACCACCGGGGCGCCCGACTCCAGCGCGAGGCGCGCGACGCCCGTCTTGCCGCGGTACAGCCGTCCGTCCGGGCTGCGCGTGCCCTCCGGGTAGATGCCGAACAGGTCGCCCTCGCGCAGGACGCGCAGGCCCGTCTCGAGCGCGGCCTCGCTCGCCTTGCCACCGGCCCGGTCCACGGGGATCGTGCCCACGCCGCGCATGAAGCCGGCGGTCAGACGCCCTTTGACGCCCGTGCCCGTGAAGTAGTCGGACTTGCCGAGGAACTGGACCTTGCGGTCGAGGACGAGCGGCAGGATGAACGAGTCGATCACCGCGAGGTGGTTGCTCGCGAGGATGGCACCGCCCTCGTCCGGCACGTGCTCGACGCCCCGCGTCCAGGGACGGTACAGGAGCCGCAGGATCGGGCCGACCATCACCTGCTTCATGAACCAGTAGAACAACGTTCCTCCTCGCGGGGTCCCGGCGCGGGACGTGCATCCGACTCTAGAGTGATTCCCATGGCCGCACCGAACGCCCAGCCGGACTCCCCGCAGCCCGACGACGTCCCCGACCCCACGCCCGACGACGCGGCGCCGGGTGCGGACCACCCTGTCGCCGCCGACGGGGAGGCGACGGCGCCGCACGACGAGGTGCCCGAGCCCGCGCTCGACGTCGACGCCCGGTGGGCCGGCATCGTGGCCGAGCTCTCCGAGCTCTCCGATCTCGACCGCTCCGACCCGGGCGCCCGGCCGGGCGACGATCCTGGGGCCCCGGAGGACCCGGCGGCCGGGACGACCGAGGGCTCCCCGCGCAGCGGCCGCGACGTGCTCGGGTCCGTGCCCGTGGCGCCCTGGGTGCGCCCGACCGGCCCGCGGGACTGGCCCACGACGCCCGAGGTCGAGGACCTCGAGGAGGCCGAGAGCCACTTCGTGCCCCCGGACCCGCCGCTCGTCCTCGGGCGCGACCCGCTCCTGACGATGGCGTGGGCGCTCGTCGTCGGCGTGCCGATCCTGCTGCTCGTCGTGCTCGTCGTGGCGCGCCCGTACCCCGTGATCGTCGCGCAGGTGGGCGGCGGCGCCTTCCTCGTGGGGCTGGCGATCCTGCTCTGGCGCATGCCGCACCGGCGGGACGACGACGACCGGGGCCCGGGCGCCGTCGTCTGACGCCTGCGCCTCCCCCGCACCGCGCCCGCGCCGCCCGTCAGCGGCGCGCCAGGTCCGCGGCGCCGACGATGCCCGCCTCGTTGCCGTGCTCGGCGAGCTCGATCCGCGCCTCCGGGCGGTGCCCGCGCGCGGAGAGCTGGTCGGCGAACGCGCGCCGCACCGGCTGGAGCAGGAGGTCGCCCGCCGCACCGACGCCGCCGCCGATGACGATGAGCTCCGGGTCGAGCAGCGCCGTGACCGACGCCGCGCCCTCGCCGATCCAGCGGCCGAGGTTCGCGAGCAGCTCGACCGCGAGGTCGTCGCCCTCCTGCGCGGCCTGGGTGATCTGGGGACCGTTGAGCTTGTCCGGGTCGCCGCCGCAGATCTCGAGCAGGCGCGTCGCGCGGTCCGGCTGGGCGATGAGGGCGTTCTGCCCGTCCCGGACGAGTGCGCGCCCGGACGCGTACTGCTCCCAGCAGCCCTCGTGGCCGCAGCCGCAGTAGTGCCCGCCCGGGACGACGCGCATGTGGCCGACCTCGGCCGCGACGCCCCACTTGCCCCGCACGAGCTCGCGGTCGACGACGATCGCGCCCCCGAGCCCCGTGCCGACCGTGAGCATGAGCATGTCGGTCGCGTCGCGCGCGACGCCGAACTGGAACTCCGCCCAGCCCGCCGCGTTCGCGTCGTTCTCGACGACGATCGGGACGTCGACGTCGCCGATGAGCTCACGCACGTTGCGCGCCAGCGGGTACTCGCGCCAGGCGATGTTCGGCGCGAAGAGCACCGAGGTGCGGTCGGGGCTGACGAAGCCGGCCGCCGCGAGGCCCATCGCGCCGACCTCGTGGTCGGCCGTGAGCTCGGCATAGACGTCGGCGATCGCGCGGTCGATGCTCGCGACGTCGTCGGGCTCGGTGTCGCGGCGCGTCTGGACGAGGATCTCGCCCTTCTCGTCGACGACCCCGGCCGCGATCTTCGTCCCGCCGATGTCCACCCCGATGGCGTGCATGTCCCGTCCTCTACTCGCTCGGTTCCGCTGACTGCAAGGTCTCGCTGCGGGTGCTCGCCCGCTCACGGACCACGCACGACGACGGGGCCTCGACCCCGCGCCACGGGTCGGGCCACCGGAACTCCGCGCCCGCGCGAAACGTTGCGCAAGCAGCGCACAGCACCTGAAGCCTACCGACAACGGCAGGTCTCGGGCACACGCCGCCACTGGGTAGGGTTCTCCCACCGTCGACTACTGCCACTGGAGCCAGAATGGACGAGATCAGCGCCCCACGGATCGTCGAAGTCGATCCCTCGAAGAACCTCAACGACCTCCTCGCGAGCCGCGTCGCGGCCGACCCGGCCGCGCCGATGGTCGAGCGCCGCACGGGTGCCGACGGTGCGTGGCAGGCGCTCAGCGCGCGCGAGTTCGACGCCGAGGTCGTCGCCGTCGCGAAGGGTCTCGTCGCCCGCGGCATCGAGCCCGGCGACCACGTGGGCATCATGTCGCGCACGCGCTACGAGTGGACGCTCCTCGACTGGGCGACGTGGGCGGCGGGCGCGGTGCCCGTGCCGCTCTACGAGACGTCGAGCCCGGAGCAGGTGCAGTGGATCCTCTCGGACGCGGACGTGCGCCTGCTCGTCGTGGAGACCGAGGCGCACGCGGCGACGGTCGAGGAGGTGCGCGACCAGGCCCCCGGGCTGCGGGACGTGCTCGCGATCGACTCCGGCGCGATCGCCACGCTCACGGCCGACGGCGCCGGCGTGGACGACGCCGAGATCGTGCGCCGGCGCGGCCTCGCCGACCTCGCGGACGTCGCGACGATCATCTACACGTCCGGCACGACGGGCCGCCCCAAGGGCGCGGAGCTCACGCACCAGAACTTCTACTCCCTCACGGTCAACGCCGTGGACGCGGTGCCCGAGGTCTTCGGGGAGCCGGGCGGCCGCACGCTGCTGTTCATGCCGCTCGCCCACGTGTTCGCGCGGTTCATCGGCGTGCTCGTCGTGGCCGGGGGCACGGTGCTGGGCCACACGCCGGACACGAAGACGCTGCTCGAGGACCTCGGCACGTTCAAGCCGACGTACATCCTCTCGGTGCCGCGCGTCTTCGAGAAGGTCTACAACTCCTCGGAGCAGAAGGCGGCCGCGGGCGGCAAGCTGAAGATCTTCCACTGGGCCGCCGCGACCGCGATCGCGTACTCGCGCGCGCTCGACGAGCCGTCCGGGCCGGGCGTCGGGCTACGCCTGCAGCACAAGATCGCCGACGCGCTCGTCTTCAAGAAGCTCCGGCACGCGCTCGGCGGCCGCGCGAAGTACGCCGTCTCCGGCGGCGCGCCGCTCGGCGAGCGCCTCGGCCACTTCTACCGCGGCATCGGCGTGCGGATCCTCGAGGGCTACGGCCTCACCGAGTCGACGGCACCGACGAGCGTCAACCGCCCGGGGAACACGAAGATCGGGACCGTCGGCGAGCAGCTCCCGGGCTGCGGCGCCCGGATCGCCGAGGACGGCGAGATCCTCCTGCGGGGCGACCACATCTTCCGCGGCTACCACAACAACGAGCAGGCGACCGCGGACGCGTTCGTCGACGGCTGGTTCCGCACCGGCGACCTCGGCTCGCTCGACGAGGACGGTTTCCTGCGCATCACCGGGCGCAAGAAGGAGATCATCGTCACCGCCGGCGGCAAGAACGTCGCGCCCGCCGTCCTCGAGGACCGGATCCGCGCGCACGCGCTCGTCTCGCAGTGCGTCGTCGTGGGCGACCAGAAGCCGTTCATCGGCGCCCTGGTGACGATCGACCCGGAGGGCCTGCCCGGCTGGGCCAGCATGCACGGCAAGGAGTCCCTGACCGTCGAGCAGGCGGCCAAGGACCCGGACGTCCTCGCCGCCCTCGACGCCGCGGTCACGCGCGCGAACCAGGCTGTCTCCCGCGCCGAGTCGATCCGCAAGTTCACGGTCCTCACGACGGACTTCACGGTCGAGAACGGCTACCTCACGCCGTCGCTCAAGGTGAAGCGCAGCGAGGTGCTCAAGGACTTCGCGGCCGACGTCGAGGCGATCTACGTCGACGGGCCCGCGCCCGTCCGCTGACACGGTCCGGGAACCCCGTCCCCGCGCACCACGGCCCTCCCCGGCAGCACGCCGGGGAGGGCCTCGTCGTCAGCGGCGGGCGAGCCGCGCCAGGAGCGCGCGGGCCGGGACGCACGCCGCGCCCATCGCCTGCACGTCGTCGGCGACGGCGCGGTCGCTCGTCACGACGACGACCGGTCGTCCGGGCGGCTCGGCGGCGACCAGGCGCCGGATGAGGTCGTCCGCGATCTCCCCCGAGGAGAACAGCACCCGCACGCCGCGCGGGGCGTGCACCGGCCGCGGGCCGCCGTCGGCGCCGTCGAAGCACACGGTGACCTCCGTGCCGGCGGCGGCCACGCGGAGCAGGCCGGCGAGGAGCCGGTCGCGCTGGTCCGCGAGCGACAGCTCGCCGTAGCCCGTCTTCGTCACGTTGTAGCCGTCGACGACGAGGTGCGTCCGCGGCACCGACAGCAGGTCGTCGACGAGCGCCGGGTCGTCCGCCGCGCGGCCGCGCGACCCTGGCCGGGTGCGCGCCGCGTCCGGCAGCCCGGCGGCGACGTCGTCCGCCGGGGTCGTGGTCGACGGGCCGAGCGCGAGCTCGCGCCGGAGCCCCGCCGCCGCGTCGACCACCGTGTCGAGCAGGAGGCGCGCCCGGGCCGTCGCGAGGTCGGCCGACGACGTCCGCGCCCGGCGCGCCTCGTCCCGCTCCGCCCGCGCACGGGCCCGGTCGACGGCGGCCGCACGACGCTCCTCGCGCGCGTCGCGCAGCGCGGCCTCGGCGACGTCCCGCTCCCCCTGGGCCGCCCGCTCGGCAGCCCGCGCCTCGGCCCGTGCCCGGTCCGCGTCGGCGCGCAGCCGCCGCTCGGCCCGGCGTACCGCGGCGAGCTCGGCCGTCGCGGCCTCTGCGCGCGCGTCGGCGTCGCGGACCCGCGCCCGGAGGTCCTCGACCTGGCGGGCGAGCCTGTCGCGCTCGCCGCGGAGGCGGGCCGCGTCGTCCCGGGCCGACCGGTCCGCCCGGAGGGTGTCGTCGAGCGAGCGCGCGCGCTCCACCTCCGCCTGCCAGCCGTCGGGCCGCAGGAGGAAGGCTCCCGCGGCTCGTTCACGCACCTGTGCCGGGGACAGGTCGTCCGGTGGCGCGGAGCCGGGCTCCGGCTCGCTCTCGTGCTCGCGGGACCAGGCCGCGGCGACCGCGTGCCGGAACGCCGCGTCGTTGGCCAGGGCACGCCACAGGGGCGCCGCTCCCGCCGTCGCGCGCCGACGAGGCGCGAAGGCCCGCACCCGCTGGAGCGCGACCGGGACCAGGGCCGTGTCGAGCGCGCCCAGCGCGTCGGCCGCGGCGGCCACGAGCAGGTTCCGGACCGACGGCGGCACGTCCGGCTCCGCGGGCAGGGCGTCCTCCGGTCCGTCGGCCACCATGCGCCGCGCCTCCTCCGCACCGCGTCCACGGGTCGCCCCGGGCGCTTCGTCCATGATCGTCCCGATTCTCTCGCTCCCACCCTATGCCGCCCGGGGACCCGGACCGGGGCTCCCGGCCCTCGTGTCGGCGGGCGGCCGACGGACCTCGCGGCGGTGGTGTCGGTGGCCCTCGCTAGCCTCGCCGCCATGTCGTCCGGACCCGCCCTCGCCGCCCCCCGCGCCGGGTCCGCACCGCAGGGCGCCCCCGTCCAGCCCACGCTGGAGGACCTGGGCACGCCGCTGCACGAGGTGACGTTCGTCGTCGTCGACCTCGAGACGACCGGCGGCTCCCCCGCGGGCGCCGGGATCACGGAGATCGGCGCGGTGAAGGTGCGAGGCGGCGAGGTGCTCGGCGAGTTCCAGACGCTCGTCGACCCGGGCGTGCCCGTGCCCGCCTTCGTCGCGCGGCTCACCGGCATCACGTCGTCGATGGTCGCCACCGCGCCCCGCATCGAGGCCGTCCTGCCCAGCTTCCTCGAGTTCGCGCGCGACGCGGTGCTCGTCGCGCACAACGCCCCGTTCGACATCTCGTTCCTCAAGGCCGCGTGCCGCTCCGCGGGCTACGACTGGCCCGGCAACCAGGTGCTCGACACCGTGCCCCTCGCACGGCGGGTCGTCACGCGCGACGAGGCGCCGAACCACAAGCTCGCGACGCTCGCGGCCCTCTTCCGTGCCACGGTGACGCCGGACCACCGCGCGCTCGCCGACGCACGGGCCACCGTCGACGTGCTGCACGCGCTCCTCGGCCGCCTCGGCCCGCTCGGCGTGACGCACCTGGAGGACCTCGCCGGGGCGACGGACCCCGTGCCGCAGGACGTGCGCCGCAAGCGCCACCTCGCCGACGGCCTGCCGGACGCGCCCGGCGTCTACCTCTTCCGCGGCCCGGGCGACGAGGTGCTCTACGTCGGGACGTCGACGTCGATCCGGCGCCGCGTGCGGTCGTACTTCACGCGCTCGGAGAAGCGTGGGCGCATCACCGAGATGGTGCGCATCGCGCACGCCGTCACGCCCGTCGTGTGCGCGACGCCGCTCGAGGCGCAGGTCCGCGAGCTGCGCCTCATCGCCGAGCACGCCCCGCGGTACAACCGCCGGTCGCGGCACCCGGAGCGCATGACGTGGGTCCGGCTCACCGACGAGGCGTACCCGCGCCTCTCGCTGGTCCGCGACGTCCGCGCACCGGCGGCGCACATCGGCCCGTTCGCCTCGCGGCACCAGGCCCAGGCCGCCGTGGACGCCCTGCACGACGCCTTCGCGCTGCGCCAGTGCACCCGCCGGCTCCCCGTCGTCGCCTCGCCCGGTGCGACGGCCTGCGTGCTCGCCGAGATGGGCCGCTGCTCGGCCCCGTGCACGACCGCCGCGCGCGACACCGGCTACGGGGACGTCGCGGCGGGCGTGCGCGAGGCGTTCGAGGGCGACCCGTCGCGCGTCGTCGCCGAGCTCGGGCGCCGCATCGTGGCCCTCTCGCGCGACGAGCGCTTCGAGCAGGCCGGCGAGCTCACCCAGCGCCTGCGCGCCTTCCTCACGGGCGCGGCGCGGGCGCAGCGACTCGCCCCGCTCGCCGCGTGCGCCGAGCTCGTCGCCGCGCGCCCGACGGACGCCGGCGGGTGGGAGGTCGTCGTCGTGCGGCACGCGCGGCTCGCCGCGACGGGTGTCAGTGCGCCCGGGACGGACCCGTGGCCGCTCGTGCACGCGCTCGTCGCGACGGCCGAGACCGTGGCACCGCCCGTGCCGCCGGCCCCCGCGAGCCACCCGCACGAGGCCGAGATCCTGCTGTCCTGGCTCCAGGAGCCCGGGGTGCGGATCGTCGACGTCACGGGTCCGTGGGCGTGCCCGGTCCGCTCGGCGGGGTCGCACGTGGACCTCGCGGCCACGGCCCGCCACGTCGCGCGCCACGCGGACCCCGAGAGCGGCGCCGACCTGGCGCACGCGACCGCCGGGCCGACCGTAGAGTGGTCGCCTGACGACGACCCGTCCCCGGAGGAACCATGCTCACCGCCATCGTCCTGATCGACACCGACCCCGCACGCATCCCCGAGGTCGCGTCGGAGGTCGCGGACCTGCGCGGCGTCAGCGAGGTCTACTCGGTGACGGGCAAGGCGGACCTCGTCGCGATGGTGCGGGTCCAGGAGCACGACCAGCTCGCCGACGTCATCGCGGACCGGATCAGCAAGGTCCAGGGCGTCGTGCGCACCGAGACGTTCATCGCGTTCCGCGCCTACTCGAACGTCGACCTCGAGCAGGCGTTCGCGCTCGGCCTCGACGACTGACCGGCCGTCAGTCGCGCGCCGCGGCCTCCGCCCAGCGGGCGAGCGCTGCGCGCGCGGCGCCGGAGTCGACGCTGCGGGCCGCGACGTCGTAGGCCGCGCGGAGCCGCTCGACGAGCGACCCCTCCGCGGTCCCGGGCAGCGTGCCGTCGGCGACGAGACCCGCCGCCGCGTTGAGCAGCACCGTCTCGCGCACCGCGCCGGGCTCGCCCGCGAGGAAACGGCGCGCGACGTCGGCGTTGTGCGCCGCGTTCCCGCCGCGCAGGTCCTCGACCGTGACGGGCGTCAGACCGAGGTCGGCGACGGGGTCGAGGCGGCGCTCCGTCACGGCGCCGTCGCGCACCTCCCACACCGTGGCGCCGCCGGTCGCCGCGAGCTCGTCGAGGCCGTCGTCGCCGCGGAACACGAGCGCCGACGTGCCACGTCCGGCGAGCACGCCGGCGATGAGCGGCGCCATCCGGGCGTCGGCCACGCCGATCGCCGCCGCACGCGGCTGCGCCGGGTTCGTCAGAGGGCCGAGCACGTTGAACGCGGTCGGGATGCCGAGCTCCTTGCGCGCGACGCCGGCGTGCCGCATCGACGGGTGGAACACCATGGCGAAGCAGAAGGTGATCCCTGCCTCCTGCACGATGCGCGCCACGCGGTCGGGCCCGTGGTCGAGCCGGATGCCGAGCTCCTCGAGCACATCCGCGGCGCCCGACGACGACGTCGCAGCGCGGTTGCCGTGCTTGACGACGCGCACGCCCGCACCCGCGATGACGAGCGACGCCATGGTCGAGATGTTCACGGTGTGGGCGCGGTCGCCACCCGTGCCCACGATGTCCACGGCGGGCCCGTCCACGGAGAACCGGCTCGCGTGCGCGAGCATCGCGTCCGCGAGGCCCGTGAGCTCGGCGACCGTCTCCCCCTTCGCCCGCAGCGCGACGAGGAAGCTCGCGAGCTTCACCGGCGAGACCTCGCCCGACATCACCTGGTCCATGGCCCACGCGGTGCGCTCGGCATCGAGGTCGTTCCCCGCGACGAGCTCGGTGAGCAGCCCGGGCCAGGTGAGCCCCGCACCCGTCGAGTCGCTCGTGGTCGAGGCGGCAGGGTGCGGGGTGGCGGTCACGGGTGGCCCTTCGGCTGGTCGGTCTCCTGGTCGGCTACCGCGTGCCGGAGGCGCGCAGCAGGTCGGCGACGGCGCGCTGGAGGGCGACCGCGTCGAACGGCCGGGGCACCGCGTCGTCGGCGAGCGACCACGATGCTAGCCAACCGTCCTGCGGCCTGCCGGTGAGGACCAGGACCGGCGGGCAGGCGTAGATCTCGTTCTTGAGCTGGCGGCACAGACCCATGCCCCCGGCCTTGTCGGCCTCGCCGTCCAGGACCAGCAGGTCCCACCCGCCGGCGTCCGCCGACGCCACGACCGCCGCCGGGGTGGCCACCTCGTGCCACTCGATCTCCGGCTGCCCCGCGCCCAGCCGCCGCCCGACGGCGAGCCGCACCTGCTCACGCACGGTCACGTCGTCGCTGTAGAGCAGGATGCGCGGCGCGCGCGGGGTCACGTCCGTGTCCCCGTGCGTCGTCGTCACGGTCGTCGTCATCGTCGTCACCGTCGCCTTCGTCGTTCCCTGGGATGGGCCCGGGAGCGCGTGCCGCCGCGTGTGGCGGACGCAGGTCCCGACTGGCATCTTGGCACGTCGGAGGGCTTCGCAGCACCCCTGGGGCGGGTCGCGCGCCGACCGGCGCCGGACCGGGGACCAAGGGCCCTGGCCCGTGCGGCGGGCACACCGGTTTCATGGCACTCGGACGGTTTCCGTCACCAAGTGCAGGTCTCCGTGGGAAGTTCTGGAGACATTGTGAGATTCACCGCCTCCGGGCGGCCGTCTGCGTGCCGCGAAGCTGAGGTTCGTCGGCCATAATGGCTCCTGTGTCGACCGCAACGGCTGCCCCCCACGCCCATCAGCACGTGAGCGTCAACCGACCGAACCCCGTCTCGGTCGGGACGATCGTGTGGCTGGCCAGCGAGCTCATGTTCTTCGCCGGCCTCTTCGCCATGTACTTCACGGTCCGCTCCGTGATGCCCGCCGACGAGTGGGCCCTCGAGGCGGACAAGCTCAACCTGACCTTCGCGGCGATCAACACGACCGTCCTGGTGCTGTCGTCGGTGACGTGCCAGATGGGCGTGTGGGCCGCCGAGCGCTTCCAGCCCGTGCGCACCGGCTCGATCTTCCAGGTGAACCGCTGGGGGATGAACGAGTGGATGACGCTGACGTTCCTCATGGGCGCGTTCTTCATCGGTGGTCAGATCTTCGAGTACGCCGAGCTCGTCGAGCACGGCGTGTCGATCTCCTCGACGCCCTACGGCTCCGTCTTCTACATCACGACCGGGTTCCACGGCCTCCACGTCGTCGGCGGCCTGATCGCCTTCCTGTTCCTTCTCGGCCGCTCGTTCTCGGCCAAGAACTTCGGGCACCACGAGGCCACGACGGCCATCGTCACGTCCTACTACTGGCACTTCGTCGACGTCGTGTGGATCGCGCTGTTCTTCGTGATCTACATCTTGCGCTGACGACCCGCCCGGGGTCCGCCCCGGACCGCCCACCCGCCCCCTGCTCCCCCACCTGCGAGACGAGGATCATTTCGTGAAGGCACTCGCCGCCCGCAGACACCACCGCTTCGCGCCGGTCGTGCTGCTGCTGCTGGCGCTGCTGGTCACCGGTGGCGTCTACGCCGCCTTTGCCCCGACTTCGGCCAACGCCGAGACCGCCAGCACCGAGGACATCGAGACCGGCCAGAAGCTGTTCCAGGCCAACTGCGCCACGTGCCACGGCCCGAACGCCGAGGGCACGGCCACCGCGCCCTCGCTCGTCGGTGTCGGCGCCGCGTCGGTCGACTTCCAGGTGTCCACCGGCCGCATGCCCATGCAGATGGACGGTCCGCAGGCCATCCAGAAGCCGCGCCAGTTCGACGAGGAGCAGACGGCGCAGCTCGCCGCCTACGTCGCGTCGCTCGGCGCCGGCCCCGCGATCCCCACGGACGAGCAGGTCGACGCCGCGCTCGGCGACCCGGCGAACGGTGCCGCGGTCTTCCGCACCAACTGCGCGATGTGCCACAACGCGATCGGTGCGGGCGGTGCCCTCTCCGAGGGCAAGTTCGCTCCCCCGCTGTGGGACACCTCGGAGCGGAACATCTACCAGGCGATGCTCACCGGTCCGCAGTCGATGCCGGTCTTCAACGACGCCACCGTGACGCCGGAGGAGAAGCGGGACGTCATCGCCTTCCTCGCCGAGCAGCGTGACGGCTCGGCCGGCGGCCTGTCGCTCGGGTCCCTCGGCCCCGTCAGCGAGGGTCTGTGGGCCTGGATCGTCGGAATGGGCCTCCTCATCGGGGCCGCAGTGTGGATCGGAGCGAAGTCCTCGTGAGCGACTACCAGAGCCCCCGCTCGTCCGAGTCCTCGCACCGCGAGGTCGGGCACCGCGAGGAGCACGGCACCCTCGACACGTTCCCGGACCCCGGTCTGCCGGAGCACAAGAGCCGGATGGCCGACCGAGACCCGAAGGCGTCGAAGCGCGCCGAGCGCCAGGTCGCCGCTCTCTTCGGGATCTCCGTCATCGGCACCATCGCGGCCCTCGTCGTCTACTTCGTGATCCCGCCGGACGGGACCACCGCGGGCGTGCGCCTGTCGACGGTGACGCTCGGCGTCGCCATCGCGTTCGCCCTCCTCGGCATCGGCCTCGGCGCGGTGCACTGGGCCAAGGTCCTCATGTCCGACCACGAGAAGGTGGACGAGCGCCACCCCATCGCGAGCGACCCCGAGACGCGCACCGCCGCGCTCGCCGAGCTCGACGCGGGCGTCAAGGACTCGGGCATCGCCCGCCGCGGCGTCCTCAAGGGCGCGGTCATCTCCGCCCTCGCGCTCTTCCCGCTCACCATCGCGGTCCCGCTCATCGGGAGCGTCGGCGGCGACTGGAACGTCTCGAAGTTCAAGCACACCCTCTGGCAGCGGGGCACGCGCCTCGCGATCGACCCCTCGGGCCGGCCCATCAAGGCCGCCGACGTCACCATCGGCTCGGTGGTCCACGTCATCCCCGAGGCGTCGCAGGAGGAGATGCAGTCCCACGAGTGGATCACGGAGAAGGCCAAGGCCGTCGTCCTCCTGGTCCGTCTCGACCCGCGCGACATCGTGTCCGAGCAGGCCCCCGCCGGGGAGAGCTGGTCGTACGACGGCATCGTCGCGTTCTCCAAGATCTGCACGCACGTCGGCTGCCCCGTCGCTCTCTACGAGCAGCAGACGCACCACCTGCTGTGCCCGTGCCACCAGTCGACGTTCGACGTGGCCGACAGCGCCAAGGTGGTCTTCGGCCCCGCGAAGCGGCCCCTGCCGCAGCTGCCGATCACCGTTGATGACGAGGGCTACCTGGTTGCGCAGAGCGACTTCCACGAGCCCATCGGCCCGAGCTTCTGGGAGCGTCTGAAGTGACCACCAGCACCGGAACCGCCGCACCTCGGGCGGCCGCACCGAAGTCAGCCGCGCCGACGACCCCCGCGGGGAAGGCCGCGGACTACCTCGACCAGCGCACCGGCATCGGTGTCGCCGTCAAGGAGTTCGCCCGCAAGGTCTTCCCCGACCACTGGTCGTTCCTCCTGGGCGAGATCGCGCTCTACTCGTTCGTCGTCCTGATCCTCACCGGCATCTTCCTGACGATGTTCTTCGTCCCGAGCATGTCCCTGGTGACCTACCACGGCGAGCCCGCCTCCATGGACGGCGTGCTCATGTCCGACGCTTTCGCGTCGACCCTGCACATGTCGTTCGAGGTCCGCGGCGGCCTGCTCATGCGGCAGATCCACCACTGGGCCGCGCTGATCTTCATGGCGTCGATCGTCACGCACATGATGCGCGTGTTCTTCACGGGCGCGTTCCGCAAGCCCCGCGAGGTCAACTGGCTGGTCGGCATGCTGCTCATGATCATGGGCCTCGCCGCCGGCTTCTCCGGCTACTCGCTGCCCGACGACGTCCTGTCGGGCAACGGCCTGCGCATCACCGACGGCGTGGTCAAGGCGATCCCGCTCATCGGCTCGTACATGTCGTACTTCATCTTCGGCGGCGAGTTCCCGGGCGAGCACATCATCCCGAGGCTCTTCACGGTCCACATCCTCCTGGTGCCCGGCCTGATCCTCGCGCTCGTCGCGCTCCACCTGTTCTTCGTCGTGCTGCACAAGCACACGCAGTACCCCGGTGGCGGCCGCACGGACACCAACGTGGTCGGCTTCCCGCTGTTCCCCGTGTACGTCGCGAAGGCCGGCGGCTTCTTCTTCGTCGTGTTCGGCATCCTCGCCCTCATGGGCGGCACGATGGCGATCAACAACGTGTGGAACTACGGCCCCTACGACCCGTCCCCGGTGTCCGCGGGAGCCCAGCCCGACTGGTACATGCTGTTCCTCGAAGGGTCCTTGCGACTCATGCCGGGGCAGACGGAGTTCGTGATCGGCGGCTACACGCTGTCGCTGAACGTCCTCATCCCCGCGGTGGTCGTCCCGGGTCTGCTGTTCACGTTCCTCTTCGTCTACCCGTTCCTCGAGTCCGCGGTGACGAAGGACAAGCGTGAGCACCACGTCCTCGACCGTCCGCGCAACGTGCCCGTCCGCACCGGCCTGGGCGTCGCCTTCCTCACTGCGTTCATCATCCTGGCGCTCGCGGGGTCGAACGACCTCATCGCGACGCACTTCCACATGTCGATCAACACGATCACGTGGGCCTTCCGGATCCTGATCTTCGTGGGTCCCTGGTTCGCGTTCTGGGTCACGAAGCGCATCTGCCTCGGCCTGCAGCGCAAGGACCGCGAGCTCGTGCTGCACGGCCACGAGACGGGCCGGATCGTCCGGTTCGCGCACGGCGAGTACATCGAGGTGCACCGTCCGCTCGACGAGCAGGAGCGTTGGCTGCGGGTCAACTACTCCGCCCACGCCCCGCTCGAGATCGAGCCGGCGACGGACTCCCGCGGCGTGCGCCGCAAGGGCTACAAGAAGGACAAGCGCCTCCAGCGCCTGTCGCGGTTCTTCTACGAGGACCGCATCGAGCCCGTGACGCCCGCCGAGCTCGCCGCCGCGCACTCGCACGGCGAGCACGACGCCCTCGAGAGCACCAGCCGCGAGCAGATCGAGGCAGGCACCGCCCCTGTCGGCGGCGGTCGAGACCTCGTGGAGCCGGAGAAGGGCGCCGACGAGCGCTGACCCCGAGGTTCCTGCACAGTAGGACGATGACCCGCGACCAGCCCCCTCTTCCCGGTGGGCAGGTCGCGGGTCATCGTCGTCTCTGCCCCGGGGGCGCCGCAGCGCCCGCCTGAGGCGGCAGGGACATCGTCAGCTCACGACCCAGGGACCGTCGGGCGACCTCCGGCGGTCCGTACCAGGAGGTACATCCGGATGCCCGCTTACACTCTCCCCGAGCTGTCCTACGACTACGGTGCGCTCGAGCCGCACATCTCCGGGCGGATCATGGAGCTGCACCACTCCAAGCACCACCAGGC
>NZ_JBVHRG010000014.1:0-67824 GCF_055567015.1 Sphaerisporangium cinnabarinum | reverse complement strand
CCGACGGGCAACCAGGCCAGCCATGCCACAGGGACAAAAAATTTGGCATTGACTAACAAGCACACTGTTGAGTTCTCAAACAACCGACACACACCGCCTCCGACCTCGTTCCCGAGGCCCTTGCGCGGGGCGCTTCCTTCGTTCTGAATCCTACCAGACCCGGCCGTTCGTCCCGGACCGGTGAAAACCGGATTTCCGTTCAGAAATGTACCTGATCCAGACTCCCCCACCGCACTCACGGCGCAGCACTGTGCTCCGAGAAATCTGGTGGGAGTTTCGCCCGGGGGACCAGCCACTTCGCATCTGCTCCGAGGAGCTGTGCCGTGGTGTCTGTTCCTCCCTGCCGGGCGACCTCGAGAACATTACGGGGTCGCGTGCCAGGAGGTCAACTCGCCGTCTCGTGACCCGGCTCACCCTCCGCGGCGGCACACGCGCGGTCTCCCAGGACCCGCACGGCGTCGCGCAGCTCGGGAGGCCCGACGACGTCGAACGGCACGTCGAACATCGCGCATCGAGCCGCGAGACCGCCCCACGACCAGGAGCCCGTCGTCAGGCGGCACCTCCCCTCCCCTGCCGGCTCGACGACCGCGTCCGCCCCTGCCCAGCGCGCCACCGTCGCGGCGTCCGCGTGGAGCTCGACGGTGCCGCGCACCGGGTAGCTGGTGGTGGCGAACCGCTCCACGACGAAGGTCGCGACGTCGGGTGCCGGCAGCGCGCGCGGCGCGAAGCGCGGCCCCGTGCCCTCGCGCGGGACCATGCGGTCGACGCGGAACGTGCGCCAGTCGTCCCGGTCGAGGTCCCACGCGACGACGTACCACCGGCCGCCCCATGTCGCGAGGTGGTGCGGCTCCGCGCGCCGCGGGGCGCGGAACCCGGCGCCCTCCGGAGCACCTGGCGCACGCAGCACCTCTCCGGTGCCGCCGTCGTAGTCGAACCGGAGCACGCGTCGTTCGGTCGCCGCGGTCCCGACGGCGACGAGCACGTCCGGACGCACGGTGGGCAGCTCCTGCTCCCGTCGCCCCGGCACGGCGGTCACCTCCAGGGCGTCGATGCGCGTCCGCAGCCTCGCGGGCATCACCTGGCGGATGGTCGCGAGGGCCCGGGCCGCCGCGTCCTCGACCCCGGGCAGCGCGCCCGTGCGCAGGGCGACCGCGACGGCGACGGCCTGCTCGTCGTCGAACAACAGGGGCGGCACGTCCGCCCCGGCGTCGAGGCGGTACCCGCCGTCGGGCCCCTTGGTCGCGCGCACCGGGTAGCCCAGCCCGCGGAGCCGGTCGACGTCGCGTCGCACGGTGCGCGGGCTGACCTCCAGCCGCTCCGCGAGCGTCGCTCCGGGCCAGTCGCGGCGCGCCTGGAGCAACGAGAGGAGCCGCAGCAGTCGTCCCGAGGTCTCGAGCATGACCCCAGCGTCGCACGAGGTAGAGGACCGAACCTGTCCGCTACCCCGAGGAGAGTCGTCCCGACGCACGCACCGCACCCAGGAGGAGCACCGTGATCCGGACCAGAGCACTGACCAAGGACTTTGCCGTCGGGCGGGACGAGAGCCGCACGGTGCACGCCGTGCGGGGCATCGACCTCGACGTCGCGCCGGGCGAGCTCGTCGCCGTCCTCGGCCCCAACGGCGCCGGCAAGACGACCACCCTGCGCATGCTCACCACGCTGACCCGGCCGACGTCGGGCACCGCCACCGTCGGCGGCCACGACGTCGTGGCCGAGCCCGACGCCGTCCGCCACCGCATCGGGTACGTGGGACAAGGCAACGCGGCCGGGCATGCGCAGCGGGCCGTCGACGAGCTCGCGAGCCAGGGCCGCATCCACGGCCTGGACCGCCGGGACGCCCGGCGACGCGCCGACGAGCTGCTCGACTCGCTCGAGCTCACGACGCACGCCGCCCGCAAGGTGTCCGACCTCTCCGGCGGGCAGCGCCGTCGGCTCGACGTCGCGATGGGCCTCGTGCACGCGCCGTCGCTCCTCTTCCTCGACGAGCCGTCCACGGGCCTCGACCCGCACAACCGCGCGAACCTGTGGGAGCACGTCCTGCGCATGCGCGACGGCGCGCGGGCGACGACGGGCGAGCCGATGACGATCGTCCTCACGACGCACTACCTCGACGAGGCCGACACCATGGCCGAGCGCGTCGTCGTCGTCGACCACGGGCGCGTCATCGCCGACGACACGGCCGCGAACCTCAAGGCCGAGCTCGCGGGGGACCGCGTCCTCGTCACGCTCGCGCCGTCGGGCGGTCCCGGGCACGACGACGCCGCCCACCTCACCGCCCTGGCCCGCCGCGTCGAGGGCTTCCGCGAGGTGACCCGAGCGCCCGCGGGCGCGGACGCCGTCGGGCCGGATGCCGGGCCTGATGGCGGGCCCGACGATGCGCACGCGCTCGAGGTCCGCGCCGAGCGGGGCGACGCGTACCTGCCCCGGCTGCTGCGCGCCGCGGACGCCGCCGGGATCGCCGTCGACACCGCGCAGGTGCGCCGGCCCACGCTCGACGACGCCTTCCTCGCCCTCACCGGGCGCAGCCTGCGCGAAGCCGGCGCCGCCACCACGGGCGCCGACGCCCCCACCGAGAGGACCGCAGCATGAGCACCGTCACCACGACCCCGACCACGCCGCGCACGGCACCGAGCCGGGCGCACACCTCGCGCCGCGGCATCGCCTCCTTCGCGCGCGACACCGGCATCGTGCTCGTGCGCGAGCTGCGGCCCGTGCTGCACGACCCGTTCTCCGTGCTCTTCGGGCTCGTCCAGCCGATCGTCTTCCTCGCGCTGTTCGGCCCGCTCCTCGTCGGGTCCCTCGGCGGCACGACGACCGGCCAGGAAGTCCTGGGCGGGAACGTCTGGCAGTGGTTCGTGCCGTCGATCCTCGTCATGACGACCCTCTTCGGGACGTCCACGACCGGCGCGAACCTCCTCGTCGAGCTGCAGACGGGCGCGCACGAGCGGATGCTCGTCGTGCCGCTGTCGCGCGCGTCGCTCCTCGTCGGGCGCGCGCTCAAGGAGATGGTCCCGATCGTCGCGCAGTCCGTCGTCGTGGTGCTCGTCATGCTGCCGTTCGGGTTCGAGCTGCACCCCGCCGGAGCCGTCCTCGGCCTCGTGCTGCTCGCCGTCTTCGGCGTGGGGATCGGGTCGCTCAGCTACGCGCTCGCGCTCGCCGTCCGCAAGCAGGACTGGATGTTCTGGGTCGTGCAGCAGACGCTCGTCTTCCCGCTCATGATCCTGTCCGGCATGCTCCTGCCGCTCGAGACGGGTCCCCGCTGGATGCAGGTCGCGTCCGACGTCAACCCGCTGCGCTACGTGGTCGACGCCGAGCGCGCGCTCTTCGCGGGCGACCTCACGGCGTCCACCGTCGCGTGGGGGTGGGTCGCCGCCGTCGTGACGGCCGCCGTCGGCCTCGCGGTCGGGATCCGGACCATGGTGCGGACGACCGACTGAGCACCAGCACGTCAGACCCGGGTGACCCGGTGGACGACGAGGTCACCAGGACGAGATGCGAGAAGTAGGCCCCCGCGGCGAGTCCGACGGGGGCCACTTCTCGCTTCTCGTCTCCGGGCGCGCGGTCCCGGTCCGCGGGCTCAGGCGGTGTGCTCGCGGAAGGCGTCGGTGAGCGTGGGGCCGTCGTCGGTGCCCAGGCGCCAGACGCTCCAGCCGTCGGCGGTGTGGGTGCCGGAGACCGCGACCGCGGCGAGGTCCGGGTGGCGGAACCGGGCGCCGTCGGACAGCTCGATGAAGCCGTCGGGCTGGAGCACCGCCTCGAAGCGCTGCCCGCGCCGGGGCCGCGACCACACGAGCTGGCGCGGGGCGCCGAACGCGCGGGCGAGCGCGACGAGGTCCGGGTCGTCCTCGGGGCCGAGCGGCAGGTCCGCCGCGGGCGGAGGCGGCACCGGCGCGACGTCGCGGCTCGTGGACGGGAGGTCCGGGCCGGTGCCGACGTCGACGGGCGGGTGGTACGACAGCGGGTCGTAGGGGCGCTCCTGCGCGGGGCTGCGCTGGTCGCCGTACTCGTGCGTGAGGTACGACTCGCGCGTCCGGATCGACTCCCGGGTGCGGATCGACTCGCGCGTGAGGATCGAGGTGCGCGGGGCCGGAGCCTCGTCGGTGCTCTCGACCGGGCGGCGGTCGGCCCAGGCCGTCGGCGCGGGCTCGGGCGCGGTCGGCGCGGTGAGCGGGTCGTCCAGGGGCACGAAGTCGAGCACGGGCGGCTCGGAGCGGCGCGGCTCGCCCGCCGCGGTGAGCGGGGCGAGCTGGCCCGTCTCGTCGGCCGACGACGGCGCGACGCCGTAGGTGGTGCGGGGCTCCAGCTCGGCGGCCCGGCGGCGCTCCGCCCGGGACTTCGCGGCCTGACGCGTCACCACGGGAAACTTGCCGGTCAGGGCTCGGCCCACGGCGACGCCGTCCGCGAAGTCGGAACCGGGAGCGACGGCACGGCCCCGCGGGGGCTCGGGTGCCGCGGGTGGCGCGGGGTTGTCGCGCGTCATCGCGAGCGGGGACACGTCGACGAAGCGGCGGCCGTCGGCCCCGTGGACCACGCCGAGGCGCAGCACCGCGACCGGAGAGCCGGGCTGGCGCAGGAAGTCGAGCGCGTCCTGGATGCCGGGCGCCGCGCTCGAGCAGATGACGATGAGGCGTGCCCCGGTCGCGCGCGCGGTCGCCTGCGAGCGCGTGAGGGGCACGTTGTCGTAGAACGCGGCGACGTCCTGCTGGAACCGCGACGCGCCGCCCGTGTAGCGCGCGGCGAGCTCGGCGCGCGTGAGGCGACCGGCCCGGCCCGCGTGGTTGAGCGCCGCGGTCAGCGCCTCCTCGGTGAGCTCGGCCGTGACCTCGATGACGACCGGCAGCCCCGCCGCGTCGAGCGCGAGGAGGTGCGGCTCGTCGTCGGACGTGCCCTGCGCGACCGGGAAGATCTGCTCGCCCAGCAGTCCCTCGAGGTTGCCGTCCACCACCCGCTGCGCGTCCGTCCCGAAGGCTCCTGCCGGCTGGGGCGGCTGGACCAGAACGGGACGCTCGGCGTCCACCTCGAAGAGGGGCATCGGGGGTTCTCCTGCAGCAGCGGAAACGCGACCTGGGCGGGGGCGTATGCGCCATAGCCTACGGGGGCGGGTCAAGTCCCTCGAAGCGGGCGAACCGGTGCGCAAGGGCCGTCCGGCCCTGCCCGTCGGCCCGGGCGTCACGCCGCAGGTCAGGCGTGCCCGGTGTCCTCCGACTCGGCCGCGAGCCGCTCCTCGACGCGCTCGACCTTGCCCGTGAGCTCGCCCGTGCGACCCGGGCGCAGGTCGGCCTTGAGGACGAGCGACACGCGGTGCCCGCCCGCGCCGACGGCCTCGGTCGCGCGCTGGATCACGGGCATGACGACGTCCCAGTCGCCCTCGATCTCGGTGAACATCGACGTGGTGCGGTTCGGCAGGCCCGACTCGCGGACGATGCGGACGGCCTCGGCGACGGAGTCCGCGACGGACTCGCCGGCACCGAGCGGGGCGACGGAGAAGGCGAAGACGGCCATGGGGCCATCGTGGCACGGCTGCGCGCCCCGGGCCGCGGTCGCGGGCTCCGCGAAGGCTCTCCGAGGGCCCCGCGCTCCGACGTAGGCTCGTCGTCGTGACAGCAGAACACCGCACCGACCGCGTGACCGTGCTCGCGGGAGGGGTCGGCGGGGCCCGCCTCGCGCACGGCCTGGACCTCGCGGGGACGGACCTCACGGTCGTCGTCAACGTCGCCGACGACGTCGAGCTCCACGGGCTGTGGATCTCGCCCGACCTCGACACCGTGACGTACACGCTCGCCGGGCTCGCGGACGAGGAGCGCGGCTGGGGCGTCGTCGGGGAGACGTACGCGGCACTGGAGGCGATGGGCCGGCTCGGCGAGGACACGTGGTTCACGCTCGGCGACCGCGACCTCGCGACGCACGTCGTGCGGACGGCCCGGCTGCGCGCGGGCGCGCCGCTGTCCGACGTCACCGCGCAGCTCACGTCCGCGCTCGGCGTCCGGGCGCGCGTGCTGCCCGTGACCGACGACCGCGTCGCGACGCTCGTCGACACGCCCGCCGGTCGCCTCGGGTTCCAGGAGTACTTCGTGGGCCGTCGGCACGCGGACGACGTGCTGGGGCTCGTGTACGACGGCATCGACGCCGCGCGCCCGGCGCCCGGTGTGCTCGACGCGGTGACCGGAGCCGACGTGGTCGTGGTCGCGCCGTCGAACCCGTTCCTGTCCGTGGAGCCGGTGCTGGGCGTCGCGGGCGTGCGGGAGGCGCTCGCCGGGACGTCGGCGCGACGCGTCGCGGTGAGCCCGATCGTCGGCGGTCGGGCGCTCAAGGGCCCCGCGGCGCAGATCCTCACGACGCTCGGGCACGAGGTCTCCGCGCTCGGCGTCGCACGCCTGTACGTGGGCCTGGTGGACGTCATGGTGATCGACGACCACGACGCGCACCTCGCGGACGACGTCCGCGCGCTCGGGATGGACGTCGTCGTGACGGACACGGTCATGGGCGGCGCCGAGGGCCGCGAGCGCCTGGCACGCACGCTCCTGTCGGGTCCCGCACGTGGCTGAGCCGCCCGACGCCGGCGCCCACCCGGGTGCGGCCGCGCGCCCGGGGCGTGTGGTCGCCGTCGTGCCGCTGCGCGACGGCTCGTCGGGGAAGTCGCGCCTCGCGCACGTGCTCGACCCCGCGTCGCGCAGCAGGCTGATCGGCGTGCTCGCGCGGCACGTCGTGGGGACGCTGCTCGCGAGCGACGGCGTCGAGCGCGTGGTCGTCGTGACGTCCGACCCGCGGTTCACGTGGCGGGCGCTGCGGGACGTCGTGGTGGACGGCGCCGCCGCGGCGACGGACGACGGCGACGGTCTGCCCCTCCTCACCGCCGACGCGGACCGCCTGCGCATCGTGCTCCAGCCCGCGGACCGGCCGGGCCTGGACGCCGCGGTGGACGTCGGGCGCGAGATCGCGGCGTCGGAGCCGGAGGTGGGCACGACGTCGGGCCCGGCGGAGCACGGACCGGTGCGGCTCCTCGTGGCGCACGCCGACCTCCCCGCGCTCACGACCGCGGACGTCGCGGCGCTCCTCGCCGAGGACGCCCCCGTCGTCGTCGCGACGGACCGCCTCGGAGCGGGCACGAACCTGCTCGTCCTCGACCCCCCGGCCTCCGCGCCGTCGAGCACGACCTTGCTGTCGGGAACCGGCACAGAACGCCAGGAACCTCGTGTTCGGCCCGGCGGCGGTCCTCACGGTGCGGGGTTCCGGTTCCGGTTCGGGCCGGGCAGTCGCGCGGCGCACGTCGCGGAGGCCGAGCGGCTGGGGCTGCGGGCCGTCGTCGTGCAGCGGCCCGGGACCGCCGTCGACCTGGACACCGTGGACGACTGGAGCGAGCTGCCCCCGCACGTGCGGGCCGTCGTCGGGCTGCACGTCCCGGCGCTGCGCGACCACGACGCCTGACGGCGGTCGTCACCGCGGTGACGACCGGCCTCCCCAGCGCCCGCGGTGCACGACGTCGTCGAGCGGCTTGCGCGTGCGACGACGCGGCGAGCCCGTGGCCGCCCGGTCGGCGGGGTGCCCGACGGCGACGACCCCGGTCGGTGCGTACGCGTCAGGGATCCCGAACGCCGCGCGCAGCCGCCCGACCTCGCCCGGCGCGACGCCGAAGAAGCACGCGCCGAGCCCGTCGTCGACGGCGGTCTGGAGCATGAGCAGCGCCGCCATCCCGGCGTCGACGTGCCAGTACGGCACGGCCCAGCGGTTCTCGTCGCGGTCCGCCCAGCCCTTGTCGTCCTCGGCGTACCGGTCGAGGTAGACGTCCTTCGACGTGAGGACCACGACGAGCACGGGCGCCGTGCGCATCCCGGCGAGCCACGTGCTCATGCTCCGCTCGGGCTGCTCGGGCGAGGTCGCGGCCCAGAAGCGCGCGACGTCGTCGGGCTCGGTGAGCACGAGGAACGACCACCCCTGCGCGAACCCCGCGCTCGGCGCGCGGACGGCGTTGCGCACGAGGCGGTCGACGGCGTCCGGACGGACCGGCTCGTCGGTGAACCGGCGCACCATGCGCCGGCGTCGGACGACGTCCTGGAACTCCACAGGGCCCCCTCGGCACGGTCCGGGAACAGGTCCCCGCACCCTATCCGGCGACGCGTCGCGTCATCCGCAGCTCGACGAGGCGGGGATCGCTCGGGAGGGGCTGGGTCTCGCCGGTCGGCGCGAAGCCCGCGCGCTCGTAGAGACGGAGCGCGGGAGCGTTGGTCGCGGTGACCCAGAGCGAGAGCGTGCGCGCGCCGAGCTCGGCGGCGAGCGCGTCCGCGTGCTCCAGGAGCGTCGCCGCGACGCCGCTCCCCCGCGCGCCGGGCTCGACCCACACGGACACGAGCTCGGCCACGGTCGGGTCGTCGGGCGAGGGAACGACGGCCGCGACCCCCACCACGGGACCGGGCGACCGGCCCCTCACGGGCGGGGCGCCGTCGTCGGACTGGCCGCGGTCGCCAGGTGGGCCGCCGTCGAGCGTCGTCCGCGCCAGGAGCGTGCGCCCCTGCGCCGCGCGCTCGCGCCACACGTCGTCGGGGAAGGCGACCTCGCGCGCGAGGGTCGAGCCGAACGCGGACGGCGCGTCCGCGAGCGCCCGCAGGCGGACGTCCCGCAGGTCGCGCCAGTCGTCCGGCCGGGCGCGCTCGACGAGCGTGGTGGGCATCGGCCCATCGTGGCAGCCCGGCTCGGCGTGGGTGCGCCGGACCGGGCCGCTCGACCGGCTCAGGCTGCTCGGCCGCCTCAGGCCGCGTCGAGGCGTGCGCGCAGCTCGGGGTCGAGCTCGAGGTCGGCCGCGCCGAGGAGGTCGTCGAGCTGCTCGACCGTGCTGGGCCCGATCACCGGGATCACCGCGTGCCCGCCCCCGAGGAGCCACGCGAGCGCGACCTGGTTCGGCGTCGCGCCGAGCTCGCCCGCGACCTCGTGCAGGAGGCGGACGCGCTCGCGCGTGGTCGAGTGGTCGAACCCGTCCCACAACGGCTTGTCCCGGCGCACGTACGCGCCCTGGAGGATCGGCGAGTAGGCCGTGACGGCGAGCGGCGGGCGACCGTCGACGCCCGTGGACGCCGCGTAGTCGAGCAGCTCGTACGACGCCCAGTTGTGCCGCCCGGGCTCGGGCGTCGGGTAGGCGTAGGTGTAGTTCTGCTGGACGAGCCCGTAGGGCGCGACGCCCTGGCGCAGCGCCTCCTCGCGCGCCTCGACGACGCGCCACAGCGCGACGTTCGAGATGCCCGTGATGCCGACGACGCCCTCCGCCTGGAGCTTGCCGAACGCGCCGACGGTCTCGGCGAGCGGCGTCCCGTGGTCGTCGACGTGCCCGTACAGCACGTCCAGGTGGTCCACGCCGAGGTGGCGCAGGCTCTCGTGCGCCTCGTCCGCGACGACGTCGGCGCCGAGCCCCTGGAAGTTCGTCGGCTCGACGTTCTGCAGCGGCAGGGCCGGGTCCTTCTTGGCCGCGCCGAGCTTCGTCGCGATCCGGACCTCGTCGCGCGCGCCGCGGCTCGCGAGCCAGCGGCCGAGCAGGTCCTCGCTGTCGCGGCCGTGGCCGTCGGCCCAGAAGCTGTAGTTGTTCGCGGTGTCGAGGAACGTGCCGCCCGCCTCGCGGTACCGGTCGAGGATCGCGAACGACGTGTCCTCGTCGACGCGCGTCCCCATGTTCATCGTGCCGAGGCACAGGGTCGACACCTCGAAGGAGGTGCGCCCGTCGCCGATGGTGCGGTACCGCATGGTGGTCTCCCTGGGTCTGTCGGTGGTCCGAGCGGTCCGTGGTGGACCTGTGGTCTCGGTGACGTGCTCCACGCTAGGGAGGCACCGGCCCGGGTGTACGGTCCGATTCCATGGGCGTCGACCAGACCACTTCCTCCCGGGCGGCACCTCCGGAGACGACGGCGCTCGCCTGGGAGGCGCTGCTCGGCCTGGGGACGGGGCCGGGTTCGCGCGTCGAGCGGCTGGAACGCGCGATCCGGGACGCCGTGCACTCCGGCCGCGTCCCCGTCGGGGCGGCGCTGCCGCCGAGCCGGCAGCTCGCCGAGACGCTCGGGGTGTCGCGATGGGTCGTCACGGAGGCGTACGGCCAGCTCGTCGCGGAGGGCTTCCTCGAAGCGCGCGCCGGGTCCGCGACCCGTGTCTCGGCCGCCGCCCGACCGGGGAGCCTGGGGGCGACCGTGGGCGCGGGTCGTGGCGCGCCCGCCGGGAACCGCGGGGCACGAGCGGCGGACGACGGACCCCCGCCCACCGCCGCGCGCGCCCGGTTCGACCTCGCACCGGGCGTCCCGGATCTGCGGCACGTCCCGCGCGACGCGTGGCTCCGCGCGGCACGCGAGGCGCTCGGCACGTCCGGCGGGACGGCGTCGAACGACGACCTCGGGCAGCCGTCCCCCGCCGGGCACCCGCACGCGCGCGCCGTCGTCGCCGGCCACCTGCGCCGGGCGCGCGTCGTCACCGGGCCGGACGACGCCGTCGTGCTCACGCGCGGCGCGACCGACGGCATGGCGCGCGTCGCCGCCGCGCTCGTCGAGGCGGGCCACACGCACCTGCTCGTCGAGGACCCGAGCTGGTCGGTGCTGCGCGACGTCGCGGCGCGGGCCGGTCTCACCCCCGTCCCGGTCCCCGTGGACGCCGCGGGTGCGGACGTCGACGCGCTCGTCGACGCGTCCCGACGGACGGGCGCGCGGGCCGCGCTCCTCACGCCCGCGCACCAGTTCCCCACCGGCTCCGCGCTCGCGCCCGAGCGGCGCGAGGCCGTCCTCGCCTGGGCGCGGACCGTCGACGGCGTCGTGGTCGAGGACGACTACGACGCCGAGTTCCGCTACGACCGCCGGCCCGTCGCGGCGCTCCAGCAGCTCGACCCCGACCGCGTCGTGCTTCTCGGCTCGGTGAGCAAGACGATGAGCCCCGCGTTCGGCGTCGGGTGGATGGTCGTGCCCGCGCGCTGGCGCGAGTCCGTCGCACGTGCGGCCGCCCCGCACGGCCCGACGGCGGCCCCGTCCACCGTCGACCAGCTCACGTTCGCGCGGCTCGTCGCGTCCGGCGGCTACGACCGGCACCTGCGCGCCGCGCGCGGCCGCTACCGGCGCCGTCGCGACGCCGTGCTCGACGCCCTCGCCCACGAGCTGCCCGGCGCCGCGGTGAGCGGCATCGCGGCGGGGATGCACGCGCTCCTTACCCTGCCGGGCTCGCCGGACGACCCCGCGCCCGACGCCGCGCACGTCGTCCGCGAGGCCGCGCGGCGCGAGGTGACCGTCGTCGACCTGCGCCGCTACCAGGTGCGCCCCGCCGACCGGTCGACGACCCTCGTGCTCGGGTACGGCAACCTCGCCGACGCCCGCGTCGACGAGGCCGTCGCCCGCCTGGCCGACGCGGTGCGCGCCGCTCCTCGTCGTGGGACAGGAGGCTGAGTCGTCGCGCCGCGCGCCGACGAACCAACCGCCCCGGGCAAGACCGGGCCGCGTCGCGACACGAGCAGGGCATGGAGACGACGTCGCACCGCCACGCTCGGCCGTCCCGGACGACGGCGGCGCTCGCCCTGGGCGGGCTCGTCGTCGCGCCGCTCGCGGCCGGGTGCGCGCCCGCGAGCGCCGAGGGGCCGGTTGCCGGACTCGCGGAGGCACGGGACCGGTGGGCTGCGGCGGGGTACGACGACTACGCGTTCACGCTCACGTCGTCGTGCGGCGAGCGGAACCTCGTCGGGGACTTCGACGTCGAGGTCGCGGCCGACGAGGTGGTCGCGGTCTCCGCGAGCCTCGCGCACCTGGAGATGACCCCGGAGTCCTACGTCGAGAGCGGTGGCCGCACGATCGCCGGGTTCCTCGACCTCGTCGACGAGCGCCACGACGACGTCACCGACGTCGCGTTCGACGACGCGCTGGGCTACCCGTCGTCGCTCACGCTCGACCCGGTGCCGCGCGCGATCGACGACGAGGAGTGCTACGCGATCACGGACGTGCACCCCGCGCGCGGCTGACGGCCGCGCGGCGCCACGCTCAGAGCCGCTCGGCGAGCAGCTCGACGAGAGCCTTGCCCTGCACACCGGCGAGGTCGTCCGCCTGGGTGCGGCACGAGAAGCCGTCCGCGAGGTACACGTCGCCGGGGGCGGCGTCGCGCAGCGCGGGCAGCAGAGCGTTCTCCGCGACGGCGACCGACGTCTCGTAGTGGCCCTTCTGCATGCCGAAGTTCCCCGCGAGGCCGCAGCACCCGGCGAGCACCTTGATCGTCGCGCCCGCGTCGCGCAGCAGCCGCTCGTCCGCGGCGAAGCCCATCACCGAGTGCTGGTGGCAGTGCGGCTGCACGACGGCCGTCACGTCCGACAGGTCGGGCACGCGCCACCCGGACTCGTGCCCGGGCGCGGTGTCGACCGACGTCAGGAGCTCCGCGAGCGTCCGCGTCGCGGCGGAGACCGCCTGGGCCCGCGGGTCGTCGGGGAACAGGTCCACGAGGTCGGAGCGCAGCACGGCCGTGCACGACGGCTCGAGCCCCATGATCGGGATGCCGTTCACGGCGTACGGGCCGAGCACGGACAGCAGGTTCTCCAGGCGCTTGCGCGCGCCGTCGAGCTGGCCCGTGCTGATCCACGTGAGGCCGCAGCACGCCTGCTCGTCGGGCACGACGACGTCGTACCCGGCCGCCGTGAGCACCGTGACGGCCGCCTGCGGCACCCCCGGCGACATGTTGTCGCTGAACGAGTCGGTCCACAGCACGACCTTCGGGCGCTCGTCGCGCACGGGGTGGCCGGGCCGCTGCCCGACGTGCAGCCCGGGCACGCCCTGCGTCGCGCCGCCGCGCTTCCACCACGTGCGGAACGGCACCTCGGCGAACGTCGTCATCGAGCGGCGCGTGTCCATGCCGCCCGCCCACAGGACCGTCTTGGCGAGCGGCCGGAACCCGAGCAGCTTGTTCGCCAGGCGCGGCATCCCCGTCGCGAGCCGCGCCCAGATCGGCAGCCAGCCGAGCGAGTAGTGGTCGACGGGGCGCAGCTTGCCGCGGTAGGTCCGGTACAGGACCTCGGACTTGTACTGCGCCATGTCGACGCCCGCCGGGCAGTCGCTCGAGCACGCCTTGCAGGACAGGCACAGGTCGAGCGACTCGCGCACCTCGGGCGCCGCGAGACCGCCGACGAGCGTGCCGTTCACCGCCTCCTGGAGCACACGGGCGCGGGCGCGCGTGACGTCCTTCTCGTCCTTCGTCGCCTGGTACGACGGGCACATGAAGCCGCCCGCGGCGCTCGTGTCGGCGCGGCACTTGCCGACACCGACGCACCGGTGCACGGCCTGCGTCATGTCGCCGTGGTCGTGCGCGAACGAGAAGCCCTGGTAGCCGGCGCGACGCGAGATCTTCGTGACCTTCGCGGGCGCGGCCGTGCTCGTCCCGGGCGTGCCCGGCGCGCCGACCGTCGACAGCAGCGGGTGCGCGTGCGGGCGGCGCAGGTCGTCGTCGATCGCGCTCGGGCGCACCACGACGCCCGGGTTCATGACGTCCTGCGGGTCGAACAGGGCCTTGAACCGCTCCATGAGGGCGATCGCCTCGGGGCTGTACATGACCGGCAGCAGCTCCGAGCGGGCCCGGCCGTCGCCGTGCTCGCCCGACAGGGAGCCGCCGTACTTCGCGACGAGCTCGGCCGCCTCGAGCATGAACGTGCGCAGCACCGACCCCGACGCCTCGAGCGGGATGTCGATGCGCAGGTGCACGCAGCCGTCGCCGAAGTGCCCGTACGGCAGACCGTCGACGCCGTAGCGCTCCATGAGGGCGTCGAGGTCGCGCAGGTAGTCGCCCAGCTTCTCCGGCGGGACGGCGGAGTCCTCCCAGCCCGGCCACGCCTGCTCGCCCGCGGGCGTGCGCCCGGCGAGCCCCGCGCCGTCGGCCCGGATCTGCCACATCTTGGTCGCCTCGGGGCCCGCGGGCAGGATCATCGTGGCCTCGCTGCCCGACGCCGCGACGATCGCCTCCGCGTTCGCCATCGCCTCCTCGGGGGTCGCGCCGCCGACCTCGACCATGAGCCAGCCGGCGCCCGGCGGCAGCGGCGGCACCGATGCGTCGCCCTTGGCGCGGCGCACGACGTCGACGAGCCGCGCGTCGAGGCCCTCGACCGCGAGCGGGCTGAGGTCGAGGAAGGTCGGGACGTCGTCGGCCGCGGACGGCATGTCCGGGTAGCCCAGCACGACGAGCGTCGGCTTGGACGGCACCGGCACCAGGCGCACCGTGGCCTCGAGGATCGTCACGAGCGTGCCCTCGGTGCCGACGAGCGCCTTCGCGAGGTCCGACCCGTTCTCGGGCAGCAGGTGCTCGAGCGAGTAGCCCGACACCTGGCGCCCGAACCGCCCGAACTCCGTACGGATCAGCGCGAGGTTCTCGCGGACGAGCTCCGCCAGGCCGGGGACCGCCGCGAACGTCGGGTCGCCCTGGCCCGCCGTGTAGCGGCGCCCGCGGCCGTCGACGACGTCGAGCGCGAGGACGTTGTCGACCGTGCGCCCGTACGCGACGGCGTGCGGACCGCACGCGTTGTTGCCGATCATGCCGCCGAGCGTCGCGCGGTTCTGCGTCGACGGGTCCGGGCCGAACCGCAGCCCGTGCGGCGCCGCCTCCTGCTGGAGCGTCGACATGACGACACCCGGCTCGATGCGGGCCGTGCGCTCCTCCGGGTCGACGTCGAGCACGCGGTTCACGTGCCGCGTGAAGTCCAGGACGACGCCCGGGCCGATCGAGTTCCCCGCGACCGACGTCCCCGCCCCGCGCGCCGTGACCGGCACCTCGAGCTCGCGCAGCACGTCCAGCGCGGCGACGACGTCGTCCACGTCCTGCGGGTAGACCACGGCCTCGGGCACGACGCGGTAGTTCGACGCGTCGGTCGAGTACTCCGCGCGGCGACGCGTCGCGGTGTCGACCGTGCCGCGCACGACCGTCCGCAGCGCGTCCGCGAGCGCCGTGCGCGCGGCGTCGGCCGCCCGCTCCGCCTCGCGGACGGCAGCCGCGCGCTCCGCCTCCGGCGACGTCGTCGCGCGGGAGCCGGACCGCCGCGAGCCGTTCCCGTGCTGCGTGGCGGGGGTCGTGGTGGCGTCGATCTCAGCGGACACGTCGCGATTGTCGCACCCCCGCGCCCGCACCTTCCGGACCGTCCGCCCCCTGACCCCCGGCAGGCCCGTGGTCGCGCGAGGTAGAGCCCCAGTCCGCCGAGGTAGAGCCTCGGTCCGCCGACGTAGAGGCCTGGTCATGCCAGACGGCGCGTGGTCACCTATCACGGCCGAGGCTGCGGCCGGCATGGGCACCTGATGCCCGACGGCGGGCGGTCGCCCGCCGCGGGCGGGTCGCCGCGGCCCGACGTGAGCGAACGACGCCGCGGGTCGTTCGCCCAGGTGAGCGAAGACCACGGCGAGACGACGCCGGGCGGGGTGGGTGGTGGTGCCGCGTCGTGGCGGGCCTGGCCGGGGCGACGCGAGGAACGAGCGGCGCGGATGGTAGCCGCGGCACCACCACCCACCCCGACCACCCGACGTCACCACACGCCGTCGGGCGCAAGAACCACGGCTCTACCTCGACAGACCACGGCTCTACCTCGACAGACTACGGCTCTACCTCGGCAGACCGGGGCTCTACCTTGCGCGACCGGGCCTCTACCTCGGTGTCAGAGGACGAGTTCCGGCTGGAGCTTCTTGATGGTCCAGACGCGCTGCTTGCGGGCGGCGACCGTCGTCAGGGCGAGGGCGGCGACCAGCACGACGACGAGCACCGTGACGTCGCGCGTCACCGTCGCCATGTTGCCGCCGTAGAGGAGCTGCCGCAGGCCCTCGACGGCGTACGTCATGGGCAGGAACCGGTGCATGGAGCGCAGCGGCTCGGGGATCGTCTGCCACGGGAACGTGCCGCCCGCGGTGACGAGCTGGACGAGCATGAGCACGAGCCCGAGGAACTGGCCCGCGGCGCCGAGCCAGACGTTGAGCGCCTGGAGGATCGCGACGAACGTCGCCGAGACCAGCACGAGGAACAGCGCGGTCCCCACGCCGTAGACCGGGTCGATGTCGAGCGCGAACTTCGTCACGGTGAACATCGCGGCGACCTGCACGACGCCGATCGCGGCCGGGGTGAGCCACCCGCCCAGGGCGGTGGCCAGGCCCGAGCGCCCGGCGGCGAGGGCCCGCGCCGACAGCGGGCGCACGAGCAGGAAGAGCACGTAGGCGCCGATCCACGTGGCGAGCGACAGGAAGAACGGCGCGAGGCCGCCGCCGTACGTGCCCGCGGACGACAGCGCGTCGCTCTGCACGGCCACGGGGTTGCCGATGGTCTCGGCCGTGTCCTGACGGGTCTGCTCGTCGAGGTCCGGCACCTGGCCGAGACCCTCGGCGAGCCCGTCGCGGAGCTGCGTGACGCCGTCGACGAGCTCGCCCGAGCCGTCGCGCAACTGCGACGTGCCGTCCGCGAGCGAGGTCGCGCCGTCGGACACCTGGCGCGTCCCGTCGGCGAGCTGCGAGACGCCGTCCACGAGCTGCGGGGTCGCGGCGGCGAGCTGTCCGGTGCCGTCGGCGAGGCGGTCCGCGCCGTCGGCGGCGCTCGCGATGCCGGAGGTCAGCTGCGGCGTCGCGCCCGCGAGCTGGGCCGCGCCGTCGGACACCTGGCGCGACCCGTCGGCGAGCTGGTCGAGCTTCCCGGACGCGGCGGTCACCTGGTCGACGGCGCCCTGCACCTGCTCGCGCTGCTGGTCGAGCACGGGGCCGACCTGCGACCGCACCTGGTCCGCGGTCGCCCGGTCGATGACGCCGTCGGCGACGAGCTGGTCGAGCCGGGCGTCGACGTCGCCGCGGATCGTGTCGAGCGTCGGGAGCACCTCGCCCGCGGCCGCCGCGGCCTGCTGCCCGTACTGCGCGACCTGCGCGTTCCCGTCCGCGACCTGCGCGGCGCCGTCGGCGAGCTGCTGGGTCTGGGCGGGCAGCGACGACGTCGCACCCCGGAGCGTGCCGAGCCCCGACGCGAGCGCCTCCGCGCCGTCGTCGAGCTGCCCGACGGCGTCCGCGAGCGTCCCGGTGCTCGCGTCGAGACGCTCGGCACCGTCGGCGGCCTGGCCCGCGCCGTCGGCGAGGGTGTGCGCGCCGTCGTCCGCGGTGACGAGGCCGTCGCGGAGCTGTGTCGACCCGTCGAGGAGCTGGTCCGCGCCGTCCACGGCGTCGGCGAGGTTGGTGTGGATGGACGCGAAGCCGCGCAGGAACGTGTCCGCCGCCTCGGTGCCCACCTGCTCGGCGATCGAGTCGCGCACCTTGCCGACGATCTGGTCCGCGATCGTGCGTGCGAGGTAGTTGTTCGCGTCGTTGGTGATGAGCGTGAGGCTCGCCTGCTGCGGCTCGAACTCGCCCGCGGACGCGAGGTCCGCGGAGAAGGTCGGGCCGATGACGAGCGCGGCGTCGTACCGGCCGGACCGCACCCCGTACTCGGCGTCGACCTGGCTGGTCTCGACCCAGCCGAAGCCGCCGTCGTCGAGGAGCTGGTCGGCGACGTCGCGCCCGAAGTCGCGCCGCGTCGTCGCGCCCGTCTGGGCGTCGGTGGTCGTCGTGCCCTCGTCGAGCACGACGAGCGCGGCGGGGATCTCGTCGAGCTTGTCGTACGGGTCGTGGTTCGCGAACAGGTAGAGGCCCGCGTAGAGCGTGGGGATGAGTGCCATCGCGAGGATCGCGAGGCGGGGCAGCGTGCCTGCGGCGAGGCGGCGCAGCTCGGACAGCCCGAGGCGGATCGCGGTCATCGGTCCTCCTCGGGGTCGTGCGGGGCGGTGGGCTCGTCGGCCGTGGTGGGCGCGGACCGCTCGGGATCCGGGACCGGCCCGGCCTCCGGCTCGGGCTCCGGGTCCGGGTCCCGGTCCGGGTTGCGCGGCGGCTCGAGCTCCGGGTCCGGGTCGCGGGGCGGCTCGGGGCGCGTGCGCAGCACGACGGCCGGCGGCTGGTGGATCGACGCGCCGCGCGCGGGCGGGAGGTCCGCACCGAGGTCGCGGGCCGAGGCACGTGTGCACTGCACGAGGACGCCGTACCCGGCGCCGGCGAGGCTCTGCGCGACCTCCCACCAGCCCGACGGCTCTCCCCCGTGCCGGTCGGGGAGGGTGAGCACGAGGAAGCGGACGTCGCGGTCCTCGGCCGCGAGCGCCGCGAGCAGCGCGGTGCGCACGACCCCGGGCACCTGGTCGAGGCGCCGCCCGCGGTCGGTGGCGAGCGAGTGGTCGGCGAGCCAGCGGGTCACGTCGGAGGGCAGCGAGCGGCGGCCGGCGAGCGCGAGGCCCTCGGCGACGACGTCGGCCACGGTGAGCGCGTCGTCGGGCTCGCTGATGCCGGGCACGTCGACGACGGCGGTCACGTCGCGCAGGGTCGCGGCGGCGCCGCGCGCCGATCGTCCGGCGCGGTGCGACGGCGTGCTCTCCGGGGTGAGCCGGACCTCGCCCCCGGACGGGTCGAAGCGGCCCGTCGCGACGAGGGCGAGCGCGGTGTGCCCGTGCCCGGGCTCCCCCGCGACGAGCACGCACTCGCCCGTGGACCAGGCGAGGTCCATCGGCTCGAGCATCGGCTCGCGCCGCCCGTCGACGTGCACGTCCGTCAGCGTGATCTGCATCCGGTTCTTCCCTCCGTGGCCCCCGGGCCTTCCCCGGGGCGCCGTTGACTCACGGTCAACAACGCTACGCCTGTTGTTGACTCACGGTCAACAACAGCGTAGAACGGTGTCATGCCCCGCACGCCCACCCCCGCCGGTCCCTCCGGCCTCGACGGCTCGGTGCGCACCCGACCGGGCGCCCGCCGACGCCGCGAGCCCGCCGACCGGCGGCGCGAGCTGCTCGACGCGGCCTCGCGCCACGCCGACGAGCACGGCCTCGACGCCCTCACCCCGGCCGCGGTCGCAGCCCGCTCGGGCGCGTCCAGGGCGCTCGTCTTCCACTACTTCGCGTCCACCGCCGGGCTGCGCCGGGCCGTCGCGCTGGAGGCGGTGGCGGAGCTCGAGGCGGCGACGGTCGCACCGGACGATCGTCCCCTCGGCGAGCGCCCCGCGCTCGCCGTCGCCTCCTACCTCGACGCGGTCGAGGCGCGCCGGCTCGTGTGGCAGGACCTGTGGCGCGGGGTGCTCGCCGAGGACGACGCGACCCAGGAGGCGCTCGCGCGCGTCCGTGACGGGCTGGTCGCGCGCCTGACCTCGACCGTGAGCGCCACCACCGCGGACGCGCTGCCCACGACGCCCCGGCTCCGGCTCCTCGCCGCGGGCTGGGTCGCGCTCGTCGAGAACGTCACGGCCGCGTGGCTCGGCGGCGGCGACCTCACCCGCGCGGACATCGAGAGCCTCGTGCTCGCGAGCGCCGTCGTGCTCGTGCCCGAGCTCCCCGAGCCCGCGCGCGGCGCCGTCCTGGCCATCGCCCGGGCGAACTCGCCCGCGGCGGGCTAGCGTCGGGGCGACGGGCAGCGGACGAGGTCGGGAGGCAGCGCATGCGCGTGGTGGTCGTCGGAGCGAGCGGGAACGTCGGCACGGCGGTCCTGCGCCGGCTCGCGGAGGAACCGGTCGTGACGTCCGTCGTGGCGGTCGCGCGCCGGGTGCCGCGCGCGGACGGCTCGAGCACCGTGCGCTTCCCGCACGACGTCGCGACCTGGCGGTACGCGGACGTCGCAGCCCCCGACGCCGACCGGCGGCTCGACGCCGCGTTCGCCGGGGCGGACGTCGTCGTGCACCTCGCGTGGGCGATCCAGCCGAGCCACGACCGCAGGCGGCTGCGGCGCGTCAACGTCGAGGGCACGCGCCGCGTCGTCGAGGCGGCGCAGCGGGCAGGCGTCGCGCACGTGGTCGTGGCGTCGTCGGTCGGCGCCTACTCGCCCGCCCCGTACGCGGGCGACGCGCGCGACACCCCGGTCAACGAGGGCTGGCCCGTCGAGGGCGTCCCGGGCTCGTCGTACTCGGAGGACAAGGCTGCGGTCGAGACGCTGCTCGACGACCTCGACCGGGAGACGGGCCTCGTCGTCTCGCGCGTCCGCTCGGCGCTCGTGCTCCAGCGCGACGCGGGCTCCGAGATCGCGCGGTACTTCCTGGGCCCGCTCGGCACGCGCGTGCTGCGGCGCGACCCGCTCCCGACGGTCCCGCTGCCCGACGGCCTGCGGCTCCAGGTCGTCCACGCCGACGACCTCGCGGACGCCTACGCGCGGATCGTCGTGGGCCGGCACCCCGGGCCGTTCAACGTCGCCCACCCCGCGGTGCTCACGGCGCAGGACGTGGCCGACGTCGTCGCGGACGGCTCGCTGCGCACCGTCCCCTACGCGACGGCGCGGACCGCCGTCGCCGTCGCGTGGCGCGCGCGCCTCGTCCCCGTCGGCGAGGGCTGGCTCGACATGGCGATGCGCGCGCCCGTGCTCGACACCGAGCTCGCGACGGAGCTGCTGCGCTGGCGCCCCGTGCACGGCGCGAAGGACACGCTCGCCGAGCTCGTCGACGGCATCCGGGCGGGCGCCGGGACGTCCTCGCCCCCGCTCCTCCCCCGCTGACCGGACCGCGCGCGGCGTCCCGCCCCCGGCACGACGGACCCCGGGTCGCGCACCGCTGGACGGTGCGCGGCCCGGGGTCCGTCGTCGGTACCGGGGTCAGCTCTCGAGCGTGGCGTCCAGCGTGATCGTCGGGACGCCCGCGAGCGCCTTCGAGACGGGGCACGTGGCCTTGGCGGCCTCCGCCGCCTGCTGGAAGCCGGCGGCGTCGATGCCCTCGACCTCGCCGCGGACGGTCAGCGCGATCTCCGGGATCTGGAAGCCGCCCGCCGGGTCCGGCGCCAGGGTGACCTCCGCCGTGACCTCGAGCGAGACGGGCGTCGCGCCGGCCTCGCCGAGCAGCGCGGAGAACTGCATCGCGTAGCAGGACGAGTGCGCGGCGGCGATGAGCTCCTCGGGGCTCGTGACCCCGCCCGCGTCGTCGGCGGCTCGACGCGGGAAGGACACGTCGTACGTCCCGACCTTCGAGCTCGAGAGCTCGACCTGGCCCTGGCCGTCCTGGAGGCCGCCGTTCCAGGCGGTGCGTGCGATACGGGTGGGCATGCGAGATCTCCTTCGACGTCGTGGGTCCCGGGCAGGACCCGGTGCCCCGACCGTAACCCGCCGGGCCGCGCCCCGCCGGGACGGGGTGCGTGAGGTCTGCGTCACCCGACGCGGTCAGCCGAGCGTGCCCGCCGGGCGGTAGACGACCGACGACGCGCGGTCGTCGAACGAGCCGAGGCTCGCGCAGTGCGGCGTGCAGTTCTTCTTCGCGCCCGCGTAGGAGGTCGAGTCGTAGAGCGTCGCCCAGCACCCGGCGTACGTCGACGCCGAGGAGACGACGTTGTTCATGAGGAGGTTCGCGAGGTTCGGGAAGCCGTACGTCGAGCCGGTGTGGCACCCGTTCGTGCCCGACCCGTAGAGCACCTTCGACGCACCCTTGTAGCCCGGGTCCCGCCAGAGCACGCCGAGCACGATCGAGCTGGCCGCGGCCGCCGTCGCACGCTCCGTCGCCGCGGCGCGCGGGCCCGCCGTCGTGGTCGCGTTGAGCTCGGCGACGAGGCCGTCGACGTCGACCCGCGTGGCGCGTGCGAGGCGCGACGGCGCGACCTCGTCCCCGGACACGAACTCGAGCGCCTCCTCCAGCGAGTCGAAGCACGCCTCGTCAGCGGCGGGCAGGGTGGCCGGGTCCTGGCCCGGGAGGAGAGGCTGCGCCCGGACGGCGCAGCTCTCGCCGGTCGCGACGGGCGGGTCCGTGGCGGGGAGCGCCGCGAGGTCGCCTCCCGGGGCGGCCCGGACGTCCGACGACGAGGCGAGCGCCGGGCCGGCGACGGCGCCCACCAGCACGAGACCGGCGACGAGACCGGCGGACAGGCCGGCGGACAGGGCGCGGAGCGGAGTGCTGGTCATGGTTCTCCTTCTGCGTGGGCCACGCCCCCGGGTTCGCACCCCGTGGACCTGACGCGGGAAGGGGACTCCCACAGGACGGCCACGTCCCGTGACCCCGCCCGCATCCTAGGGCGGGCGGTCCCCCGGGGCCCGGCGGAGGTCCCCTGCCGCTGGGCAGGTCGGGCGGTCGTTGGTTACCGTGCTCGGGTGGCCTCGGTCCCACCCGGGCGAGACCGCTGGGAAGGACCCATCCACGAACCCTTCGCCGAACCGGCACTGCCGGGGAGATGAGTGTCGATGAAGCACCGTTCTCTACCCGTGTCACTGACCGCCGCCGCCGCGAGCCTCGCGGTCGTCGCGGCCGCCGCCGCACCCGCCGCCGCGGACCCGCCGCCCGACCCCGGCAACGCCTTCGGCGTGCAGTCGGGCGCGTCCCTCGAGCCGACCGAGAAGGTCGCGCCGTCGCTCGCGAAGGCGACCGGCACGGTCACCGCGTTCGTCGAGCTCGACGCGCCGTCGGCGGTCGACCTCACGGCGCAGGGCGCGAGCCCCGACGAGGTCGAGGCCAACGCGCAGGAGGTCGCGCAGCTCGCGGACGACGTCGTCCCGCAGCAGGCGACCGCCCGCAGCGCGGGCGCGCGCAACCCGCAGCAGGTGTCGGTCACGAGCACGCTCGTCGCGGGCGTCGTCGTCACGGGCGACGCGGCCCGCGTGCGCGACCTCGCGCGCGACGCCTCGGTCCGCACGGTCTACCGGATCATCCCCAAGCAGCCCGCGAACAAGGGCACGGACGTGTTCACGCGCGCGCTCGAGACGTGGCAGAGCACCGGCCTCACCGGCGAGGGCGTGCGCATCGGCATCATCGACACCGGCGTCGACTACACCCACAAGGCGTTCGGCGGCCCCGGCACCCAGGAGGCGTTCGACGAGGCCTACGGCGACCGCGGCACCGGCCCGGTCCCCGAGGGCACGTACGACGAGCTGAAGTTCCTCGGCGGCCACGACTTCGCCGGCTACGACTACGACGCGAGCGGCACCGTCCCCGGCACGACCCTCGTCCCGACGCCCGACGAGAACCCCATCGACTCGCTCGACTCGGTCGGCTCGGGCCACGGCTCGCACGTGGCCGGCACGACGGCGGCGTACGGCGTCACCGCGGACGGCGAGACGTTCGACGGCGACTACTCGACGCTCACGGACATCTCCGACTGGCAGGTCGGCCCGGGCTCCGCGCCCGAGGCGGGCATCTACGCGCTCAAGGTGTTCGGCGACCTCGGCGGCTCGACGGGCGTCGTCGTCGACGCGCTCGAGTGGGCTGCCGACCCGAACGGCGACGGCGACCTCTCCGACCGCCTCGACATCGTCAACCTCTCCCTCGGCTCCGACGGCTCGCCCGCGGACGACCCGGAGAACCTCTTCATCGACCAGCTCTCGCGCCTGGGCACGCTGTCCGTCATCGCGTCGGGCAACGCGGGCGACGTGACCGACGTCGGCGGCTCGCCCGGCAACGCGCGCACCGCGCTGACCGTCGCGAACTCGGTCGGCGACACCCAGACGTTCGACGCGGTCCGCGTCGAGGCGCCGGAGTCCCTCGCCGGCACGTACCCGGCGCAGAACTCCCAGGCGTACGCGGGCACCGCGGACGTGACCGCCCCGGTCGCGTTCGTCGCGGACGACTTCTCCGGCTGCACCGCGTTCACGCCCGAGCAGGCCGCGGCCGTCGCGGGCAAGATCGCGTTCCTCTACTGGGACGACGACGACGCGACGCGCGCGTGCGGCAGCGCCGCGCGGTTCAACAACGCGGAGGCCGCGGGCGCCGTGGGCGTGCTGCTGTCCTCCGAGCTGTCGTCGTTCGTCGCGGGCATCGCCGGCAACCCCGGCATCCCCGGCGCGCAGCTCACGGGCCCGAGCCACGCGGCGCTGCGCCCCGCGATCGAGGCCGGCGAGGTCACGATGACCGTCGGCCCGTCGCTCGCGCTGTCGTCGTTCGTCTCGATCCCGGAGATCGGCGACACGCTCAACAGCGGCTCGTCGCGCGGCGTGCACGGCTCGCTCGGCGTCGCCAAGCCCGACGTCGCGGCGCCCGGCACCGGCATCGCGTCCGTCGCGTCCGGCCGCCTGGTCGGCGCGAGCATCAAGTCCGGCACCTCGATGGCCACCCCGCACGTCGCGGGCATCGCGGCCCTCGTCAAGCAGGCCCACCCGGGCTGGGCGCCGGCCGAGGTCAAGGCGTCGGTCATGAACACGGCGACGCACGACGTCTTCACCGGCCCCTCGGGCACGGGCACCGCGTACGGTCCCGAGCGCGTCGGCTCCGGCCGGGTCGACGCCGTCGACGCGGCCTCGAACACGACCCTCGCCTACGCGTCGCAGGACTCCGACCAGGTGTCCGTCGCGTTCGGCGTCGTGCCCGTGGGCGCGGACCCGGTGACGGTCCGCAAGACCGTGACGGTGCAGAACACCGGCGACACCCCGAAGACGTACTCGACCGGCTTCACGCAGTCGAGCACGGCCGGCGGCGCCACCGTCTCCGTCGCGCCCGCCTCGGTCACCGTCCCCGCCGGCCAGCGCACCGTCGTCACCGTGACCCTCACGGCGGACCCGGCGACGCTCGCCAAGGAGCTCGACCCGACGTCGTCGGCCGACTCCGGCGTCGGCGTGCCGCGCGACTTCGTGTCCTCGCTGAGCGGTCGCGTGGTCCTCACCCCGACGGACGGCGGCAGCGAGCTGCGCGTCCCCGTGCAGGCGTCGCCGCGGCTCGTGAGCGACCTGTCCGGCAAGCCCGTCGCCTTCCCGGGCACCGTGACGACCGCCGAGCTCGACCTCGACGGCCGCGGCGTCGACTCCGGCGGCTGGACGTCGATCGTCGCGCCGTTCGAGCTCAAGACGACGAGCCCCCGCCTCGAGGCGGACGCGGCGGTGGGCGCCTCGGCGTCGGCCATCGCGGCGGCCGACGTGCGCGCGGTCGGCTTCGCGTCCACGGCGCCGCAGGAGGCCGCGGCCGGGGGCGACCCCGCCGACGGCGTCATGGGCATCGGTGTCGCGATGGACGGGGAGTGGGCGAGCCTCGGCTCCGTCTCGATCCCCGCGGTCGAGGTCGACGTCGACTCCGACGGCTCGGCGGACTTCGAGGTCGCCGCGGTGAAGTACAACGCCGAGACCGACCTCACGCTCGCCGCCACATACACGCTCAAGGACTGGACGGCTCCCGACGGCACCGAGTACGAGGCGGGCGACAACGTCGACCTCCAGCCGGTCAACTCGGTGTGGGGCGACGTCGACACCTCGGTGTTCGACAACAACGTCGTCGTCATCCCGGTCGGCATCGGGTCGCTCGGCATCGAGGAAGGCGACGTGCCGACCTTCCAGGTCCTCACGTACTCGCCGTACTCGCAGGCCGCCGACCAGCTCGTCGACGCGAGCGAGACGTTCACGGCCGACCCGTACGACCCGGCCTACTGGTTCGGGGGCGAGGGCGAGCTCGTCTACGTCGGGGCCGACGACGCGCCGATCACCGTGCACCGCTCGGAGTCGGCGGTCGAGGCCGGCAGCGGGAAGCTCCTGCTGCTGCACCTGCACAACGCGACGCCGACCTCGCGCTGGCAGACCGTGGACGTCACGACGTCCGCCGTCGTCGACGCGACCGTCACGGCCGAGGCACGCTGCCTCGGCGGCAAGGCCCACGTCGCGGTGCGCGTGCTCAACGAGTCGGGCGCGACGGCCGACGTCGTCGTGGCCACGCCGTACGGCGAGAAGACGTTCCCGAACGTCAAGGACGGCAAGAACGCCTACCGGTCGTTCTCGTCGCGCGCCGCGTCGTTCGACGCGGGCTCGGTGACGGCCACGCTCACCGCCGAGATCGACGGCGAGGAGGTCACCACGACCTACGACGCCGACTACGAGGCGCTGAGCTGCTCGTGACGCCCGCCTCCTGAGCGCTCCTCGCGGACGCTCGAGCGACACCGCCCGACGGCGCCCGGTCCCACGGACCGGGCGCCGTCGGCGCGTCCGGGGCCGCGTCGTGGCCGCGGCCGCCGCGTGGGGATGCCGGCCGCCGCGCGGCAGCCCCGCCGCCCGCGTGGGCGCGGCCCGCTACGCTCGCGGGCGTGAGCGACTTCCCCTCCCCCGACACGTTCTTCGCCCTGCGCCCCGGCCCCGCCGTCGGCACGGGCGCGGCCGACGGCCCCGACTACACCCTGACGGTCCACGACCTGGGCGAGCTCGTCCTCCCCAGCGGGCGCCTGGAGGCGTCCGACCCGTTCACGCTGCTCGGGCACGGGCTCGTCGTGCCGGTCGAGCCGGGCCGGTACCCGGTGCGCGTCACCGTCGCCGACGTCTCCGACGAGCAGGACGGCTCCCACCTGCGGGAGGCGTACCTGAGCGTCGTGCTCGCCGAGGGCGAGGTCGCCGCCGTCGAGCCCGTGGTCCCGGAGGGCGCGGACGGCCCGCCGGAGGCGGGTGCCGCCTACGGCGTGCCGGTGGACGCCGGGACGGTCGCGTTCGCCGACGCCGACGCCGTCGCGCGCCTCATGCCGCAGGGCGACTGGTACGACGAGGTGTTCGACGACGGCACGGACACGAGCTGGTTCGCGCTCACGGACTCTCCCGACCACCTGCGCGAGGGGTCGGCGAACATCCTGCTCCCGGGTGCGCAGGACGGCGAGAACGTCGTGCTCTCGCACTCCGGGTGGGGCGACGGCTTCTACCCGCTCGTGCGGACCGTCGCCGCGGACGGCACGGTGCTCGGCCTGCACCTCGACCTGCTCGTCGCGCTCCCCGACGACGAGGACGACGACTAGAGCGGGCACTGCTCCCCATGGAACGGGTGGCCGGGGGCGGCTAGCGTTCCGGGGCAGGTGACGACGCACGACGACGGGAGACGACCCGATGGCCTGGTGGGAAGACGAGAAGCCGTCCGCGAGCCGGCTCGCGGACCAGCTCGCGGACTCGAGCCGTCCCACGCAGCCCGCCTCGCCGTACGCCGACGACCGCTCGGGCTCCTGGGCCGTGCTGCCCCTGTGGCTGCTCCTCGGTGCCGCGCTCACCGCCGGCGGGGTGGCCCTGCTGGTGTCGATGCGGTCCGCGACGGGGGTCTGTCTCGGGACGACGGTGCTCGCGCTGGGTCTGTTCTACCTCAGCCAGTACGGCGTCCTCGCCGGGTACGTGCTGCAGGTCGGCCGCCTGCGCCGCCGTCGCGTCGAGGCGGCGCTCGCGCACCAGCCGCCGCCTGCGCTGACCGACCACGACGTCCGGCAGTTCCACGTGCCGATTCGGCCCTCGTACGCCGGGTCGGCGTTCGTCGGGTTCCTCGACCCGGGCGACGCCCCGGCACCCGCCGGGCTGCGCGCCGCGCGGGTCGTGGGCGGCGTGTGCTCGGCCGTCTTCGTCGTGGGTCTCGTCGCGACGCTCGTCGTGGGCGCCGTCACCCGCGCCTGACCGACCGCCCGCGCGGCTCGCCGACCGCGCACGGGCGTGCGCACCGCTCGCTCGCCGCGCGCCCGTGCGCCGACGCTCCTAGCCTGGAGAGCGTTCCGTACCTCCCAGGACGGCAGGGGCACCTCATGACCGGGCACGGCACGCACCGGAGCAGCCTCTCCGGCCGCTTCTCCCACGACCCCGACCTCGACTTCGAGATCCGCACGGTCCTCGGCGGGGCGTTCAGCGGCGCCGCCGACGTCGGCGAGGTGCTCGCGGCCGTCGCCGACGTCGGCACGGACCACCGTGCGTGGTTCCGCGCCTGGGACGCGCTCGGGGACCGCCTGGCCGCGACCGGCGAGTCGTGCGCGGCGCGCGGGCACCGCGTCAGCGCCGCCTCCGCGTACCTGCGTGCGGCGACCTACCTCGGCGTCGCGGTGAACGCGGTGTCCGGGCTCGAGGACGACGCGCCGCTGCTGCCGACGTTCCGCAAGCACCGGGCGGCGTGGGACCGCTGGGTCGACCTCGTGGACCTCGACGTCGAGCGCTTCCCGATCCCCTACGAGGGCACGACGCTCCCGGGGTACTTCTTCCGCGCCCCGGGCGTGGACCCCGCGGCACGCGGACCCGTCGTCGTCGCGGTGAACGGCTCGGACGGCTCGCTGCCGGCGCTGTGGTCGGCCGTCGTGTCCGGGGCGGTGCGCCGCGGGTACCACGCGCTCGTGTTCGACGGCCCGGGCCAGCAGTCGGTGCTCTTCGAGCACGGGGTCCCGTTCCGTCCCGACTTCGAGGCGGTCCTCACGCCCGTGCTCGACGCGGTCGTCGCGCGGGCCGACGTCGACCCCGACCGCGTCGCGCTCTACGGGATCAGCCAGGCCGGCTACTGGGTCACGCGCGCGCTCGCGTTCGAGCACCGCCCGGCCGCGGCCGTCGTCGACCCGGGGGTGGTCGACGTGGCCACCTCGTGGGAGCGCGAGGTGCCGAAGAGCCTCCTCAAGCTCCTGGACAAGGGCGACGACCACGCGTTCGACCGCGACATGGCGCTCGGCCTGCGCCTGTCGAAGGGCGCTGCCCGCACATGGCGCTTCCGCGCGCGCCCGTACGGCATCGAGGGGTACGCCGCGACGCTGCGCGAGGTCCGCCGGTACGACGCCTCCGACGTCGCCGCGCAGGTCACGACGCCGCTGCTCGTCACGAGCCCGGAGGACGAGCAGTTCTGGCCCGGCCAGCCGGAGCGGCTGGCCGGGCTCGTCCCCGGCGCGACGCTCGTCACCTTCAGCGACGACGAGGGCGCGAGCGGGCACTGCGAGCCCCTCGGGCGGGCGCTCGTCGAGCAGCGCGTGCTCGACTGGCTCGACGAGCGCCTCGCCCGGTAGCGATCGCTCGTCAGACCCGGACGCCGAGGCCCTGCAGCTCGAGCACCAGGCCCTTGATGGCGGCGGCCGGGACCTGCCCGGACCCGTTCTCCACCACGCCCGCGACCGACGCCGGCACCTCCGGGTCCGAGCACAGCACGAGCGGCGTGTCGGCGGAGGAGTCGGGGAGCCGCCCGTGGGAGCCCTTCACGTACGACGCGTCGAGCGGCACGGTGCTCATCGCGTACCGCAGCCCCACCTTCTTCTTGACGAGGTTGAGGCCGGCCTTCGCCTTCGCGAGCCGGTCCGCCGGGTCGAAGAACAGCTCGGCGGGGTCGTAGCCAGGCTTGCGGTGGATGTCGACGCCGCGCGCGTACTCGGGCGCGCGGGCGTCGTCGAGCCAGAAGTAGTACGTGAACCACGCGCCGGGCTCCGCGACGACGACGAGGTCGCCCGACCGCTCGTGGTCGAGCCCGTACCGCGCCTGCGCCTCGCGGTCGAGCACCTCGTCGACGCCGGGGACGCCGCGCAGCAGGTCCGTGACGCGCCGTCGGAGCGCCGGGTCCTGCTGGTCGCCGAGGTACACGTGCGCGACCTGGTGGTCCGCGACCGCGAACGCGCGCGACGTCCACGGGTCGAGCTGCTCCTTGCCGTCCTGCACGTAGACCTCGAGGAGTCCCTCCCGGCGCAGGATGCGGTTGAGGTGCACGGGCCGGTCGGCGTCCGCGATCCCGTACTCGGAGACCACGAGGACGGTGACGCCCTGGTTCGCGGCGTCGTCGAGCAGCGGCGCGAGCGTCGCGTCGAGCTCGGCCGCGGCGGCGTCGGCCTGGGGCGACGTCGGCCCGAACCGCTGGAGGTCGTAGTCGAGGTGCGGGACGTACGCCATGGTCAGGTCCGGCGCGTGCGTGCGCAGCACGTGCCGCGTCGCGTCCACGATCCACCGCGACGACGTGATGTCCGCCGTCGGGCCCCAGTAGGTGAACAGCGGGAACTCGCCGAACCGGCCGACGAGGTCGTCGTGGAGCGCCGGCGGGCGCACGTAGGCGTCCGGGGACTTGCGGCCGTCCGCGTGGTAGACCGGGCGCGGGGTGACGGTGACGTCCGTCGTCATCCCCATCGCGTACCACCAGCAGACGTTCGCCGCCGAGTACTCGCCGCGCGCCCGGCGCGCGGCCTCCCAGAGCTTCTCGCCCTCGACGAGGCGGTTGTGCTGGCGCCACAGGTAGACGTCGCCGAGCTCGCGGAAGTACCAGCCGTTGCCCACGATCCCGTGCTCCGCCGGGCTGAGCCCGGTGAGCATCGTCGACTGGACGCTGCACGTCACGGCGGGGAGCACCGTCGCGAGCTCGGACTGCCAGCCGTTCGCGGCGAGCTGGCGCAGTCGCGGCATGTGCGCGAGCGCGGTCGAGGTGAGCCCGACGACGTCGAGCAGCAGCACGGGCTTCATGCGGTCCTCCTGGTCATGCCCGGGTCGGCCGCGGTGTCGTCCGCGGTCGGCCCCGAGGGCGGTTCGGTGTGCGCCGTCCCGGCGGCAGCGACGTCGTGCGCCGCGGCGAGGTGGGTCGTCGCCCAGCGCAGCTCGGCCGCGATGCCGGCGACGAGCGAGTCGGTGGCGGCCCCCTCGGGCAGCACCGCCCACGTGTACGTCTCGACGTCGAGGTGGGCCTCGTCGCCGTGCGGCGCCGCGCGGACGGCATCGACCGCCTCGCGCAGCACGTCGGTCGTCGCGGCGAGCGGCGCGGCGGGCTCGTGGTGCAGCGGCACGTGGAAGTGCACGCGCCACGGACCCTCCGCGGGCAGCGCGCCGCCCAGCGCGTCGGGCAGGTCGTCGGCGGCGAGCACGTCGCCCGTCGCGGTGAGCTCGCGCACCTGGTGGATGTACCGCTGCTCGGCGAACGCGCCGACGGCGGCGCGCGCCGCGTCGTCGGCCGGGTCCGCGACGTGCAGCGCGGCCGACGCCTGCACCTTGACGACCCGCAGTCCCGCGTCGGTGACGCGGCGCACCGTCGCGGCGGTGCCCGCGCGGCGGTCCGCGAAGGACACCGCGAGGTGGCACGTGTCGAGGCACACGCCGACGTGCTCGGGGTCGATGCGCCGGTCCGCCGGCACGTCCGGCCCCGTGCGCGCCGCGAGCCAGGCCACGACGTCGTCCACCGTGTCGAGCACGCAGCCCGGCTCGGGCTCGACCGCGACGCGCACGACCTTGCCCGTGCGCTCGCGCAGGTCGCGCAGGCCCTCCCCGAGCGCGGCGAACGCGCGCGTCGCGGCGTCGTCGTCGGCGTCGGTCCACGGCTCGCGCCACGCGAGCGGGAGCGTCGAGATCGACCCGGCGACGCCGTCGGGCAGGAGCTCGGCCAGCACCTCGGCGCACTCGAGCGTGTACGCGAGCCGCTCCGGGTCCGCCCACGTGGGCGTGTAGACGTCGAGCTTGACGACGTCGGCGTGGAAGCCGCCGTACGGGAACGCGTTGAGCGTGTGGACCTGGAGGCCGTGCTCGTCGAGCACGGACCGCAGGCGCACGCGGTCGTCGGGCGAGCCCGCGAGGCGGTGCGCGAGCACGGCCGGCATCCACAGCCCGACGCCCAGCACGTCCAGGCCCGCGGCCTCGCGCACGGGCGCGGCGTAGCGCACGAGCTGGTCGAGCACCCCGTCGAGGTGCTCGGCCGGGTGGACGTTGGTGCAGTACGACAGCAGCATGGTGGTGCCCTCCCGCGCTACGCCCGCGCGCCGCGCAGCACGGAGGAGCCCTCGAACTCCACGCCCGGGGTGGGGAGGTCCCCCTCGACGAAGCCGGGGACCGGGTCCAGCACGAGGTTGCCCGACTGCCCGTAGAACTCGACCGGGTTGCGCCACAGCACCTGGTCGACGTCGTCCGCGGTGAAGCCCGCGGCGAGCATCGCCTGCCCCGTCTTGAGCGTCTTGAGCGGGTCGGAGCGGCCCCAGTCGGCGGCGGAGTTCACGATCATGCGCTCGGTGCCGTGCTCCTGGAGGATCGCGACCATGCGGTCCTCGTCCATCTTCGTGTCCGGGTAGATCGAGAACCCGGCCCACGCGCCCGCGTCGAGCACGAGCGCGACGTTGGTCTCGTTGAGGTGGTCCACGAGCACGTGCTCGGGCGCGATCCCCGACTCGTGCACGACGTCGAGCGTGCGCCGCGTCCCCGACAGCTTGTCGCGGTGGGGGGTGTGCACGAGCACGGGCAGCGCCGCGTCGCGGGCCATCTGGAGCTGGCGCGAGAAGACCTCGTCCTCCTCCGGCGTCATCGAGTCGTACCCGACCTCCCCGACGGCGACGACGCCGTCCTTGAGCAGGTAGCGCGGGATCTCGTCGAGCACCTCGCGGCACCGCGCGTCGTTCGCCTCCTTGGGGTTGAGGGCGATCGTCGCGTGGTGCCGGATGCCGAACTGCGCGGCCCGGAACCGCTCCCAGCCCAGGAGCGCGTCGAAGTAGTCGAGGAACGACCCCACGTTCGTGCGCGGCTGGCCCAGCCAGAACGCCGGCTCGACGAGCGCGCGCACGCCCGCGGCGTACAGGGCCTCGTAGTCGTCCGTCGTGCGGCTGGTCATGTGGATGTGGGGGTCGAAGATGCGCATCAGGCGGTCCTCCCGGTGGTGACGTCAGGGGCGAGGCGGGCGACGTCGTCGGGCACGACGCGGCCCGCGGCGCGGCGCTCGGCGGCGAAGTCGCGCGCCATGCGGGCGAGCTCGTCGTCCGCGCGGTCGTCGAGGCCGGCGACGGCGTCGAGGCTCACGCCCATGAAGACGAGCTTGAGCACGGCGTGGCGCCACGCGTGCGGGTCGAGGTGCGCGGCCGCGAACGGCCCGACGGCCGCCGCGACGAGGCTCTGGTCGTTCGTGCGGAGCGCGTCCGCGGCGAGGTCCCGGCCCACCGCCACGACCGACGGCGCGGCGTCGTCCGCCAGCGCCCCGCGCTCCGTGAGGGCGTCGAGACCGCGCAGGACGCCCCGCCGCTCGGCGGTGTCGCCGTGCTGGTAGAGGTCCGCGAGCCGCGCCGCGAGGGCGGCGTCGCCGTCGGCCCCGCCGCGACCGGTGGCCTCGGCGAGCGCGACGACGAGGTCGGCGCGGGCGGCGTCGTCGACCGTCCCGTGCACGACCCCGGCGGGGTCGGTGTCCGGGCGGACGGGCGCGCGGCCCACCTGGCGGCCCGCGAGCGCGAACGCGCGCGTCACGACCGCGGGGTCCTGCACGACGGCGGCGCGCGCCTCGGCGAGCCAGCGCTCGCCCGGGGCGGTCCCGTCCGCCGTGCGGGCGTCGGGGCGGGGGGTCTCGGTCATGGCACCTCCTGGGGGTGGTGGGGGCGGTCGTCCCACGCGCGGTGCAGCGCTGTCATGCTGCGGTGCGCGAGGCCGGGGGCGTCGTACGAGTGGCGCGGCAGCTCGACCGCCGCGACGCCGGCGTACCCGACGTCGGCGAGCGTGCCGAGCACGAGCGGGAGGTCGATCTCGCCCTCGCCGAACGGGCGGTGCTCGTGGTGCGTGCGCGGCATGTCGTCGAGCTGCACGTTCGCGAGGTACGGGGCGGCCGCGCACAGCGCGCCCACGACGCCGTCGGGCTCGACGACGAGGCAGTGCCCGACGTCGACCGTGACGCCGAGGTCCGCGAGGTCGCCGCCGTCTCCCCCCAGCTCGTCGCGCAGCCGCAGGGCGTCGCCCACCGTCTCCACGAGCATCCCCGGCTCGGGCTCGAGCGAGAGCCGCACGCCGTGGTCGCGCGCGTGCTCGACGAGCGCGGGCAGGCGCTCGCGCAGGAGCGACCAGCCCTCGGCGGGGGCCACGTCGTCGGGCAGGACCCCGGAGAAGAAGGACACGCACTCCGCGTCGAGCACGGCGGCGACCTCGACCGCGCGCCGCAGGAACCGCAGCCGGGCGTCGGCGTCGGTGTCCACCAGCGTCGGGCGGTGCTTGCGGAACGGGTCGAGGAGGAACCGCGTGCCCGTCTCGACGACGACCCGCATCCCCGCGCCGTCGCGCGCAGCGGCGAGCCGCGCGCGCAGCGCCGCGGCCTCGTCCTCCCAGCCGTCCGCGAAGGGGTCGAGGTGCGGGAAGCCGAGCGTGAGCGCGACCGCGCCGTACCCCTCGTGCGCGAGCACGTCGAGCGCGACGTCGAGCGGGTGGTCGGTGAAGCCGTTGGTGCCGTACCCGAGCGTGAAGGGCATCCCGCCCCCGGGGGCGGCGTGCGCGGTCACGTCTCGCTCATCTCGGCGCGGCCCGGGGTCCGGCCCGCCCGGCGCAGGAGACGCCCGGCGACCTCCACGGCCGCGAGCACCCCGACCGACGCGAGGCTCCCCCCGCGCGCGGACCACGCCGCCTGCAGCGGGAGCATCGCGCGGATCCCGGCCTTGGTCGCGGCGAACGCGTTCTGCGCGGAGGGCGCTATCGCGGCGTCGACCTGCCGGGGCAGGCACGTCGCGACGTAGGCGCCCGCCGCCGCGGCCCCGGCGGCCGCCGTCGCGACGCGCACGCGGCGGCTCGCGCCGCCGTCGGCCCTGCGGGCTCGGCGCAGCGCACCGGCGCCGACGACCGCCCCGCCCACCGCGGTGGCCGTGGCCACGCCCGTCGCGAGGGACGACGTCGTGCCGTGCACCTCGCCGCGCGACAGGTACGTGACGCCCGCGGTGTGCACGGCCATCCCCGCCGCGGCGGGCAGCGCGGCGCGCAGGTGCCCGACGCCGGCCCCGAGCAGGACGTCGAGCCCGCGGCACGCGGCCATCACGAGAGGACCGGCCGCGCGCTCCTTGGCGACCGTGTCGTACGTCCACACGCTCGCGGCGAGCGGGACGGCGACGGCGAGGGCGCGCGCTCCCCCGCCCGCGGCGGCGAGCCCGACGCCCGCCGCCGTGAGACCGACGGCGACCTGGAGGGCACGCCGCTCCGTCACGCGGCCCGACGGGATCGGCCGCTCGGGCCGCTCGACCGCGTCGAGGTGCCGGTCCGCGTAGTCGTTGAGCGCCATGCCGCCCGCGTACAGGCACGCCGACGCGACCGGCAGGAGCGCGCGGCGTGGCGTGAGCGCGTGCCCGGCCGCCGCGGCGCCCGCGAGCGTGTCACCGACCACCGAGAGGACCGCGGGGGCGCGGACCAGGTCCAGGTGGTCGTGGAGGGAGCCCGTCACGACCGGTCGGTCGCGGCGGTCGCGTCGCCGCCCACCCGGGCGGTCGCCTCGCGGACCCAGTCGGACAGCGCGACGGTCTGCGCGGCGAAGTCGTGCACGCCGCTGCCCCAGGGGTCCTTGAAGAAGAACCCGAGCTCCGGGACGGGGCCCGCGTACCCGGCCGCGTCCGCGAGCGCGAGCAGGCGCGCCAGGTCGAGCACGAGCGGCGCGGCGAGCATCGAGTCGTACGCCGACCACGTGGTCTGCAGCGTGAGCCGCGAGCCGAGGAAGCCCTCGACGTGGACGTGGTCCCACGCGACCTTGATGTCCCCGAGGTCGGGCACGTTGTCGATGTGCAGCGGCGTGACGTCGCTGCCCGTGAGGTCCTGGAGCCCGCGCGACTTGGACACGAGCTTGCTCTGCACCGCCTGCGGGTCGGCGAGCGTGGCGCCGTCCCCGCCGCCGAGCAGGTTGGCCCCCGCCCAGGACAGGACGCGCAGCCCGCGGGCCCCGAACGCCGGGGCGAGGATCGTGCGCAGCCACGTCTGGCCGGTCTTGCCGTCCTGGCCCGCGACGGGCACGCCGCGCTCCTCTGCGAGCTCGAGCAGCACCGGGAGGTGCATGCTGGCCGACGGCGTGAACTCGGCGAACGGGGCGCCCGCGAGGAGCGCGGCGTAGGCGGTGACGGAGCTCGGCGGGAGCACCGCACGCTCCGGGTCCGCGAGCGCCTCGCGCAGCAGGTCGCGGTCGGAGAGCTCGGGCGCGGGCTCGGGCAGCGGCTCGGTCGACACGAGGTCGACGACGACGACTCGGGCGAGGCCGTGGCGCTCGCGGAAGTCCACGATGTCCGCCGCGAGGCGCTCCGCGGCGGCCTGCTGCGACTCGCGCGCGCTGCCCTCGGCGGGGTGGGCGGAGTAGCCGGGACGCACCTCGGCGTCGGCCCGCTCGAGCGCGGCGTGCGCGGCGGTGAGCAGGCGCGGCGCGATCATCCCGGCCTCGACGAGCAGCTCGGCGCGCTTGACCATCGACACGTCGGAGATGTCGTGGCCGCCGACGACGAGGTCGCCGAACGCGGGCAGCGGGGCGGAGGCGAAGGGCTCGCCCGCGGTGACGCACCCGGTCGGCTCCGCGCGCCCGTCGGCGATCACCGCGAGGCCGAGGGCGGCGGTGGTGGCGACCGAGCCGCGGGCGCCGACGAGCCAGAGCCCGGTGCGCGCGTCCGGGGCGGGGCGGTCCGACGATCCGTCAGGGGCGAAGTGGTGCATCGTTGCTCCCGTTCCGACGGCGGACGCCGCGGCGCCGCCGATCACGACGACGATGGCGTCCCTGCCACCGTCGGACCGCACGCCCCGGGAGAGGGTCGCTCTGCTCGCTCTCCGACCCGGTGGCGCTCGGTCTGCTGCGACCCTAACCACACTTTTGTCGGTGGTCAATCAAAAGCGTGGCCACTTTCGCGACCTCGGATGCTTGCAACATGCAAAAGCGCGCAGGCGAAGCCGACCTGGCGGTCGGTATCACGATACCGACCGCCGGGTCGTGCTCCGTCACCAGGCGGAGGGCGTGAAGTCCAGCTGGTCGTCCACCACGGCCACGACGGACCACACGTTCCCGGCCGCGTCGGACAGCTCGTACGCGGGCAGCAGCACCGCGGCGCCGTCGGGCTGGTGCTGCACCGCCAGGCCGAGGCGGGCGTCCGTGATCGTCACGTCCGTGACGGGCCAGGAGAACCGCGCCCCCTCCCCGACCGTCGGCGGGACCGTCGGGGCCTCGGGCTCGGGCGCGGTCTCGGGGACGGCCTGCACGTCCGCCCGGGCCCACGCGATCATGCCGCCCCCGCCGAACCGCGGGTCGCCGAGCCGCTCGACCGCCTCGGCAGGGCTCACCACGTCGTACGCGCCGATCGGGACGCGCGGCGCCAGGGTCCCGTAGAGCGACGCGAGCCCGGCGCCCGAGTACGTCGCGCTCCACTGCGTGCCGGTGCGCTGGCCGTCGACCACCTCGGCCGCCGTCACCGTCGTCGCGCGCGGGGCGCCCTCGTCCACGGGCTGCTCCTCCGCCGCGATCTCGTAGCCGTCCGGGTCGAGACCGAGGGAGCCCAGCACCTCGCGCAGCCGGTCACCGGCCTCGGCGCCGCTCGGCGGGGCGCCGTGGTCGGCCTCCTCGCACGCGCCCGGCTCGGCCGACGGGCTCACCCCGTCCGCGCCCTCGGCGGGCATCGGCGTCACGACGACGCAGCCCCACGGGTCCTTGGCCGGGTCGTTGAAGCTCACGCTCGCGAGGCCGTCCGGCTGGAGCGAGACCGTGGGACCCGTCCAGTCGGCCGAGCCGACGGCGTACGAGCCGTACTCCTCGCGCACCTCGCCCGTGACCCCGAGGACCACGGCGACGCGGCGCGCCGTCTCCTGCGAGAACACGCCCGCCGCGTCGTAGGCCCAGGCGTCCGCGCGCGCGCCGTCGGACGACAGCCCGTCGGCGCGGAAGACGGTGCGGCCGCCCCACCCGCCGGGGTAGGCCATGTCGGCGGTGGCGCGGGAGCTCCCGACGGAGCCCTCCTCGGTCGCGACACCGCCCGCGAACACCTCCGTCCCCGCCGGCATGTCCGCCGCCGCGGGCGCGTCCGCGCCGCCGAGGCGGATCGGCGCGAGCGCCGTGCTCTCCGCGGCGGAGTCGCCCGCCGAGCCCCAGTCGCCGGCGCCGAGCGCGTACCCGCCCGTCCCGATGACGAGCGCGCCCACCACGGCAGCCGCCACCTGGAGCGGCGCCCGACGGCGCAGCCGGCGCGCGCGGCGCTCGGCCAGCTCGTCGACGAGCGCGGCCGTCGGGCCGTCCGCCCCGGCGAGGCCGGACGCGTCCGGGAGCGCCGCGGAAGCCGGGCCCGCGCCCGGGCCGGCCGTCGCAGGGCGGGCGAACGCCTCGGGGACGCGGTCGCGCACCGCGGCCTCCAGGGCCGTGGCGTCGGGGGTCGCGTCCGCGGCCGGGTCGGCCGCGCGCAGGCGCTCGAGGTCGGCGTCGTCGGGCTGCTCGGGGGTTCGGGTGGTCATGTCGCCCTCCAGGTACCGCAGGGGCCGTACCGCGCAGGCGCGGCCGGTCGGGTCTACCCGTGATGTGTGCTCAGGCGCCGGTCTCTTGCGCGAGCGCCGCCTGCTCCGCCCACGCCGCCCGCAGACGGGCACGAGCCCGGGAGAGGGCCGCGTCCGCGCCCCCGCGCGACGTGCCGAGGACGGCGGCGAGCTCCGCTCCGCCGAGCCCCTCCCACGCGTGCAGGAGGAGGATGCGCCGGTCGCGGTCGGACAGCGCGCCGAGCGCGCGGCGCACCTCGTCGTCCTGGACGACGACGTGCTCGACGTCGGCCCCGTCGTCCGGGCGCTCGGGCACCGCCGCCACGGGCAGCGCGCGCGCCTTGCGCCGGTGGTTGGCGAGGAGGAACCCCGCCGTGCGGTACAGCCACGGCAGCTCGGCGCCGTCGGGCACGTCGTCGCGACGCCGCCACGCGGTCGCGAGGACCTCCGCCGTCAGGTCGTCGGCGTCGGGGGCGACGCCCCCGACGGCGCTCGGCAGGCGGCGGCGGAAGTAGCGGTAGAGCGGCGTCGCGTGCGCGGCGAAGAGCGCGGCGAACCAGGCCTCGTCGTGGACGGCGGCCTCGGTGGTCTCGGCACTGCCCTCGTCGGTCGTCACTGCGGCTCCTCGTCGGCGGGGCGGGCTGTCAACCGCTCTGTGTGCCGGGGCGCGCGTTCCTTGCACGCCCCGCGGTTCACCCGAACCTCACCCGCGACGGCACCGATCCTGCCATCCCCGGCACCTACGCTGAGAGGCATGACGACGACGGAGCGGGACGCCCCGCCGCGCCACCCCCGCCGTCGGCGGAGCCGGGCGGCGTGGCTCGGCTGGGGCCTCATCCTGCTCGCGGTCGCGCTCGTCGTGTGCGTCGGGCTCCTCGCGCGGGACGCGCTCGCCGCGCGCGACGCCCTGACGCGCGCGCTCGACGAGGTCCCCGCCGCCGAGGAGGCGCTGCGGGCGGGCGACGTCGCGGCCGCCGACGCCGCGCTCGAGCGGGTCCAGCCCCTCACCGCCTCCGCACGCGCGCACACCGACGGACCGCTGTGGTCGCTCGCGGCGCACCTGCCGGTCTACGGGCAGGACGTGCGGGCCTTCTCCGTGGCCGCCGCGACGGCCGACGACCTCGCCGCCGTCGTGCTGCCGTCGCTCACGCAGACGCTCGGCAGCGTCGAGGGCGACGGGCTCGCGCTCACGGGCGAGGGCGTCGACCTCGCGCCGCTCGTCGCGGCCGCCCCGACGGTCGCGCGCGCCGCCGACGCGTACGACGCGATCGACGCGCGCCTCGCGACCGTCGACCGCGACGCGCTGCACGCGGAGGTCGCCGACCCGTACGCGGCGCTCGTCGCGCGCACGGACGACCTGCGCCCCGTGGTCCGCACCGCCGACCGGCTCACGGCGCTCGCGCCCGCGATGCTCGGTGCCGACGGCCCGCGCCGCTACCTCGTGCTCGCGCTGAACAACGCCGAGCTGCGCGCCGGCGGCGGGATTCCCGGCGCGCTCGCGGTGATCTCGGCGGACCAGGGCACGGTGACGCTGGAGCGGCAGGCCTCGACGGTCGGCTTCCCGTCGTTCGACGAGCCGGTGCTGCCCCTCGACCCCGGGGTCGAGCAGCTCTTCTCGGACCGCGTGGGCCGCTACCTCCAGGACACCCCGCTGACGCCGGACTTCCCCACGACCGCGGCGCTCGCGTCGACGATGTGGGAGCGCGCGCAGGGCGAGCAGGTCGACGGCGTGATCGCGACCGACCCCGTCGCGCTCTCCTACCTGCTCGAGGCCACAGGCCCGGTGACCGTCCCGGTCGACGGCGGCGCGGTCGACCTCGACGCGGGCAACGTCGTGCAGACCCTCCTCTCCGACGCGTACGCCGACCTCGAGCCCGGCGAGCAGACGGACACCTTCTTCGCGGCGGTCGCGGCCCGGGTCCTGGAGGAGTTCCTCGCGGGCGGGGCCGACCCGGCCGTCGCGCGGGACGCGCTCGTGCGCGGCGCGGACGAGCACCGCGTGCTGCTGTGGTCGGCGCACGAGGCGGAGCAGGAGCGTCTCGCGGGCACGGTCGTGGCGGGCGACATCGACACCGCCGACCAGGCCGCGGGCTCGGTCGGCGTGTTCCTCAACGACGGCACCGGCGGCAAGATGGGCGTCTACCTCGGCAGCGACGTGCGGCTCGCGGGCAGCACGTGCACGGCCGCGGGCCGCGTGGACACCTTCGAGGTCGACCTCGCGTCGTCCGCCCCGGCCGACGCCGCGACGAGCCTGCCCTGGTACGTCACCGGCGGCGGCACGGCGGGCGTCGAGCCGGGCGTCACGCGCACGTTCGTCGTCCTCTACCCGCCGCGCGACGGGCAGGTGTCGGGCCTGCGCAGCGACGACGCCCCGCTCCCGGCGCAGCCCGCGGACGTCGCGGGCCGCGGCGCGCTGTCCGCGATGGTCGACCTCGCGCCCGGACAGTCGACGACCCTGTCGTTCACGACGACGACGCCGCGGGACGCGGGGACCGCCGCCGCGACCTCGCTCGACGTGTGGAGCACGCCCACGACCACCCAGCCGGGCCTGCGCACGGTGGACGTCGCGCCCTGCGGCTGAGCCGCGTCAGGTCACGTCACGGCGCGGTCACGATCCCGCGCACCGACTTTTTTTCACCCTGGACAAGCGTCCAACTCGGGCGCCCGCCTCGCTAGCCTGGCAGGACGGAAACACCTCGCGCGCGTGTGGCACCTGCACGTATCAGGGACCTCGGGGCACGGCTCCCTCTCCACGAACAGCCTTTCCCGCCCACGGACAGGAATCACCATGAACACGTCGGGAGGACGCCGCGCCGGGAGCCGCGCGCTGGCCGTCACCGCTACAGCCGCGACGGTGGTGCTGCTCGCCGCACCGGTCGCGGGAGCCGCCGAGGACGACACGTACGTGCCGGAGCCGACGATCGAGCTCACCACGCTGACCCCCGTCTGCGACGGGGACGTCCCGTACCTCGAGTACGCCATCGCCGTCACCGGCACGGACAACGACACCGCGACGATCACGTGGCTCAACCCGGGCGGCGAGAACGTCGTCCAGTCCGGCCTCCCCCTGCAGGGCCGCGTCCTGTGGCCCGGCGCCGTCGTCGGGGCGGACGGCCGCGGCGCCGACTGGCCCGGCTGGAGCCTCGTGGACGGCCAGTGGGTCGAGGGCGACGAGTTCGACTGGGTGCGCCCCAGCGTCCAGGTGCTCTTCCAGGTCAACCCCGAGACGGTCGTCAGCGTGGACTACCCGCCGTCGTCCCCGAGCTGTGCGACGAACCCGCCCGGGCAGGGGAACCCGACGACGACCACGACGGCCTCCCAGGTCTCGCGCACCGTCGCGACCGGCTCGTCGTCCTCGTCGCTCGCGACCACGGGCGCGACCGTGGGCCTGTACGCCGCCGTCGCCGCGGGGCTCGCCGCCGTGGGCGCCGCGGTCGTGCTGCTGGCGCGCCGCACGCGCAAGAGCTGACCCGGCCGCCGGCACGGCCGGGCGCACGACGACGGCCTCGCACCCTCCCGGGAGCGAGGCCGTCGTGGTGCCCGGGGGCAGGCCGCCGTCAGGCGGACGCCCAGCCCCCCGCGGCGAGGCGCGACTCGAGACCCTCGAACGCCCAGCGGTCGACGACGAGCACCGCACCGCCCGGGGCGTCGGGCACGTACCACTGGAGCTGCTCGACGGTCCGCACCTCGGCCCCCGCGGCGTCGACGCACGAGAGCGTCCAGCGCGCGAGCGTCGCGGGCGTGCCGGCGACCTCGACGTCCGACTCCGCGGGGTCGCCGACCGCGCGGGCCGCGAGCGCGTCCGTGCCCGGGCACGTCGCGCCGTCGGGCAGGAGCGCCGCCGCGGGGTCGATGCCGTCGAGCGCGGCGCCGGTCAGCACCTCGAAGCTCGGGCACGCGGCGTCCTCGGGGCACCCGCCCGCCCGGACCTGCGTGACGCCGTCGGCCGGCTGGAGCACCGACCAGTAGTCGGCGCCGGGGAGCTGGAGGGGGCCGACGGGCACCTTGCCCGCGTCGGCGTGGTCGCCGTGCGAGCCGTGGTCCTCGGCCTGGGCGGGTCCCGAGCCGCCGTCGACGGCCGCCCCGGCGTCGGCGGAGCCGCTCGTGCAGCCCGCGAGGAGCGCGGCGCCGAGCAGGGCCGTCAGGGCCACGGGCAGGGCGGAGGCCACGGAGGGCGGGAGGGGACGGGAGGTGCGGGGTCGGGTCGTTCGGTAACGCACGGGCACGCTGACCGCCTTTCACGGTCGGAGGAGCCCCGCAACCCACTGGGGAGGGCTGCGGAGGTCCTCGTCGGCCCCTTCACGCTAACGAGCGCGAGGGTTGGTCGAGATGCGGGAGAACCACACGATGGCGGCCCGCGGGTACGGGTTTCCCCGTACCCGCGGGCCGCCCCGGCGGTCCCGCGTCAGGAGGTCCGGCAGGTCGTCAGCACGCGCCGAGGGCCTGCCACGGGCCGTACTGCTCCGCGCCCGGGACGTTGTTCTGCGTCCACCACTTCGCGCGGTAGGACTGGCCCTGGTAGGAGACCGTCGCGCCCCCGGTGTAGGCGACCGTCGCGGACCACGCCGGCGCGGTGCACGTGCCCGGCGTCGTGGGCGGCGTGGTCGGGGGGTTCGTGGGCGGCGTCGTCGGCGGGGTCGTCGGGGTGGTCCCGCCGCACGCGCCCGTCGCCTCCCAGGGGCCGCCCGCGCTCGGCCGGTCGCCCTGGGTCCACCACTTCGCGCGGTAGTTCTTGCCCTCGAACGACGCCGTCGCCCCGCCCGTGTAGACCGTCGCGGCCGACCACGCGGCCACGCAGGCCGTCGGGTTGGTCGGGGGGTTCGTCGGCGGGTTGGTCGGCGGGTTGGTCGGCGGGTTGGTCGGCGGGTTGGTCGGCGGGTTGGTCGGCGGGTTCGTCGGGCCGCTCGTGCCGTCGACGGGACCGGCGGGCAGCGTGCGGACCTTGTCCGTGAAGCCGCCGAGCAGCGTGCCGTCGTGGTTGCCGGACAGGTCCCACCACATGGCGCCTCCCAGGTTCAGCCGGTCGATGTACTCGGCCTTGGCCGCCACCGACCGAGCGTTGTCGTAGCTCCACCACTGGTCGCCGTCGTACCGCCAGGCGGAGACGGTCGTCGGGTCGTAGTAGTCCTGGCCCCGCGTGCGGAGCTTGTCGTAGTCCTCGTTGCCCGCCTCCCACGTGCCGGGGGCCGCCCCGTTCGCGGCCGACCACGGCTGCGACGACGTGACGCCCTTCCAGCCACGGCCGTACATGGCGAGACCGAGGCCGAGCCGGCTCGGGGCGACGCCGGCGCGGAGGTACTCCTGCACGGCCTTGTCCGCGCTGAACTGGCGGCTCGCGGCGCGCGGGTCGGCCGGGTCGTCGTAGAGGTTGCCCTGGTGGCCGGCCAGCGCCGGGTCCCAGGCACCGTGGAGGTCGTAGCCCTGCACGTTGCCGTAGTCGAGGGACTGGAAGATGCGCGGATCGTTCCAGCCGCCCGCCGCGATGTCGGCCGGGTTGGCGGGCAGGAACGCCGAGAGCAGGTAGTGCTTGCCGGTCTGCGCGCCGTACGCGTCGAGCTGCTTGCGGAACTCGGCGAGCAGGAGCCGGAAGTTCTCGCGGTCGTTCACGGGGTCGACGGAGTTGCCGACCTCACCGTTGTTCGAGCCCGGCCACTCCCAGTCGATGTCGATGCCGTCGAACACGCCGGCGGCCGCACCCGGCCCGCCCCGGCCGTCGATCACGGGCAGGTTGCCCTTGATGTAGAGGTCGATGCACGACGACACGAGCTTCTCGCGGGACGCCTGCGTCGCCGCCGCGCGGGAGAAGTTCTTCGACCAGGTCCAGCCGCCGATCGAGATGAGCGCGCGCAGCTGCGGGTTCTTCGCCTTGAGCTGCTTGAGCTGGTTGAACGAGCCCGCGAGCGGCTGGTCCCACGCGTCGGCGACGCCGCCGACGGAGTTCGCGGCCGTGTAGCCCATACCGAAGTCGGCCCACGCGTCGCCTGCGCCGTCGGAGCCGTTCGGCCCCGTGCCCTGCGCCTTGTTCGCGATGAAGCACGTGAGGTTCTGGTGATGGATGTTGCCGAACGAGTAGTTGATGTGGGTGAGGTCCGCGGCCGCGCCGGAGTCCTGCACCTTCTTGAGCGGGAAGGCGCGGCCGTACACGCCCCACTGGGTGAAGTAGCCGACGTTGCGGTAGCCGTTGACGTCGCTGTCGCCGGGGTTGCCGACCGCCGTCGTGGCGGTCGGCGCCGCCTGCGCCGGCGCGACGCCCGCGAGGAGGCCGCCGACGAGGGCGGCCGCCGTCGCGAGCGCCGCGAGGCGCACGCCGCGCCGCCGGGCCGGGCGCGGTGGTCGGGTGGAGAGGGACACGTCCATGGGTCCTGCCTCGTGCTCGTGCGGGGAGCTGCGACGGCGTCGTGCTCGGGGCCGCCCTGCCCTCAGGTCTCCCCGAACGTAGCCACGCCGGACCCCGCGCGTGATCCGCGCTTCCCGCAGTGTTCACGGCGCGTCCGCGCGGTCGGCGTAGGGGAAGACCCGTAGGACAAACCGGGACATAGATGGACACGTGCCCCCGAAGTGCCCCGAGCTCAGCGGCCCACGCGGTGCGCCAGGACCGTGAGCTCGACGCGCGAGCGCACGCCGAGCTTGCGGAACACGCGCCCGAGGTGGACCTCCACGGTGCGCACGGACAGGTACAGCTGGTCCGCCGCCTCCCGGTTCGAGGCCCCCTGGACGACGAGGAGCGCGACGTCGAGCTCGCGCTCCGTGAGCTCGTCGGCCCACCGGCCCCGCAGCTCCGCGAGCGCCTCGTCCGTCACGTCGCTCTCGCGCACCGCGAGCCGGCACGCGTCCGGCGGGGCGGTGCGCAGCGCGGCCTGCGCCTCGGCGCCGGCGCGCGCGACCCCGAGGGCCGCGGCGGGCAGGCCGGCGGCCCGCGTGGCGTGGGGCCACGCCCCGGCCGGGCCGACGGCTCCGCCGCCCAGGACGCCGGGGACACCGGGCGGGCCGGGCACCGCGACGGTCAGGTCCTCGGGCACCGGGCCGCCGAGGAGGCGGACCACCTCGGCGTGCTCGTCGAGCGCGATCGTCGTCCAGGCGTCCGCGCCCGCGTCGTCGAACAGCTCGATCGCGGACAGGAACAGGCCGTGGGCGCGCTGCAGCTCGCCCGCGCGCACGAGGGCCCGCGCAGCGCACAGGTCGGTCCGCGCGTGCTCGTAGGGCGACGCGGTCGTGCGGTTCACGCGCGTGGCCCGCTCGAGCGGCGCGGTGAGGTCCTCGGGCGCGGCGAGCGAGACGTCGGCGCGCACGAGGGTCGCCGACCGCAGCGACGGCGGCAGCTCCTTGGCGTCGACCCGGCGCCGCGCGAGCGCGCGCTGCGCCGCGTCGTGGCGCCCGGCGACGACCCACGCCTCGACGTCGTCCAGGCCGGGCAGCGGCAGCATGCGTGCGCTGTCGGGGCGCTCGCGCTCCGCGGCGAGCTCGAGCAGCGTCGCGGCCTGGGTCACGTGGTGGGCGAACGCGGCGCCCATCGCGCGGTCCACGAGCAGGCCGAGGCGCACGGGCCGCGACGTCGGGCTCGCGCACGTCTCCTCGAGCGCCGTCGCGACGGGCCCGACGACCCCCCGGGTCATCATGTCGAGCCGACGCGCGGCGGCCACGCCCATCCCCGCGAAGGGCAGGCCGAGCGGCAGCCGGAACGCGGCCTCCGCGAGCTCGTCCGCGGCGCGCGTGAGGGTGCCGCGCCACAGGTGCACGAGCGCCTGCGCGAGCCGGACGTGCGCCTCGGCGAGCGGTGTGAGGGCGGCGTCCGGGCCGTCGAACCACCGACCGCCGTCGCGCACCGGGGCCAGGGAGGCGACGACGCTCGCGAGCGTCTGCGCGGCGTCGTCCAGCCGGTCGTCGGCGGCGAGCCCGAGGGCCCGGCTCACCTGGAGCGCGGCCTCGTGGTCCGGGCCCAGGTCGACGTCGGGCACGACGCCGCGCTCCCCCACCCCGAACACCGCGGCCCACGACCGGGCGAGCGCGAGGCGGGCCGCGGTCGCGTCGTCCTCGCACCACGACGCGAGGAACGTCGCGGTGTCGAGGAGCTGGGACGTGCTCACGCCGTCGCCCCGCTCGGCGTGCAGCCGCGCCGCCGTGAGCACGCCCGTGACGACCCCGGCGACCGCGTCCACGGGGAGGCCGTCCGGCCGCCCCCCGCGCAGGTAGGGCGACAGGACGTCGTCGGGCACCTGGCCCTCGGCGAGCGTGAGCGCCGCGACGAGCGGGCCGAGCGTGCAGGCGCGCAGCGCGTCGTCCCCGCTCCGCGAGGCCTTGCGCAGCCAGTCGGCGGCGTCCTGCACGTGGCCCGACCGCAGGGCCGCGACCCCGGCGATCGCGAACGCCTCCGCACGGTGCTCGGCGCCCGCCTGGCTCGCCGCCTCGCGCGCGACCTCGTGCGCCCAGACGACGTCGCCGCGCTCGAGGTGGCGGCGCGCGATGCGCAGGAGGCCCGGGACGAGCGCCGGGTCGCCGACGAGGGTCGCGAGCGCCGAGTGCCATACCGCGACGTCCTCCTCGCCCGCGCGCCGGTGCGCCTCCGCGAGCGCCACGTGCGCGGCCGTGCGCTCGGCGAGGCGCGCGTCCGCGTGGACGAGCGAGCGCATGCGCGGGTCGACGAACGCGAAGCGGCCCCCCGCGAGGACGAGGTGCTCCGCGAGCGGGCCGTCGAGGACCTGCTCCATCGCGAGCCCCGTCGCGGACAGCACGAGCTCCGTGCGGTCGACGACGGCGACCGCCGCGACGAGCAGCGCCTGGCGCTCCGCCTCGCTGAGCGCGGCGAGCCGGTCGGCGAAGAGGGACCGGACGGCGGGGACCGCGGGCAGCGGGTCGGGCAGGATCGACCCGCCCGAGAGCTGCTCGGGCGTGAGGAGCGCCGCCGTCTGCGTGATCGCCGCGGCGTTGCCGCCGAGGAGGTGCGCGAGCCGCGCCGCGACGTGCGGGGCGACGGCGAGCCGACGCTCGACGAGCAGGAGGTGGAGCGCGTCGGCGGGCGCGAGCGGCGGGACGGCGCGCAGCTCGAACGGCCCCACGGACGGGTCGAGCGCACCCGCCGGCGCGGTCCCGAGCAGGACGACGGGCGCGTGCCGCTGCGCGACGAGGCTCGCGAGGACCGACCGGCTCAGCTCGTCCTGGAGGTGCAGGTCGTCGGCGACGAGGACGACGGTCGCGCCGTCGAACGTCGCGACGAGGAGCTCGGCGAGCGCGACCGCCGCTACCTCAGGGAGGTAGCCGAAGCCTGGGTCGACCGGCTCGAGGACCCGCGTGAGCCGCTCGGGGACGACGCCGCCCGCGAGCTGCGACACCTGCGACACGACGGAGACGACGGCCGACCCCGGAGCAGGGACGCCCGCGGGCGGGCGACAGCGGAGCGTGACGGTCGGCTGCGCGAACTCGTGCGTCGCGACGGCCTCGCACACCAGCTCGAGCGTCGCGCTCGCACCCATGCCGTGCTCGGCGGTCCACACGAGACCGCCCTTGCCCTCGCTCACGGCGGCGAGCGCGCGGTCGACCTCCTGCGCGCGGGACGAGAGCCGCTCGAGCCGTCGTGCGAACCGCGAGTCCGCGCGACGGACCGGCTCGGGAACCATGTAGTCCTGCTGTTCTGACATGTCGGGACCCTCCGTCCGGGGGCTTCGTCGCCCGTCGACCGGATGAAATGTTAACAACCCTCCGTAAACAAGGGATCACCTCATCGTTTCCCGCCCGTCACACGGCCGCCACCTGGGCCGACGCCCGCACCTCGACGGTTGCTGCCCGCTGCCCGGAGGGCTAGCCTGGGCTCGATCCCCGTCGCGGCCACGACCCTCGTGCGTCCCGACCCGGGTGCGGCGCCCACGGCGCCGCCGCCACGAGAGCGAGGTGAGCCCCATGCCTGACGGCAGCAGTCATAGATCCGTGCACTGCGCGCTCACCCCCCGTGGCTCGCGACCCGACGCCTGAGCCCGGCCGACGCAGGTCCCTGCGTCCCCGGCCGTCGTCCGTCCCGCGCGGGGAGGTCGCCAGTGCGCTCCGCGCGCGCCTCGTGCGCGCCGCCGGACCTCCCCCGCCGACGCTCCCGCGCCGCCCGTACGTGGCCGCGCCCGTGCGTCCGCCCGCCGGAAAGGACGACCACCATGACCCAGCGTTCCCCTGCCACGGGACCCGCCACCACGCCCGTCGCCACCCCTGCCGCGACCCCGGTGCGGACGCGCCCCGCCCGGACGCCCCTGCGTGCCCCGCGCGAGGAGCGGCGCCGCGCGCGCCGGCCGAACCTCGAACGGCAGTCGATCTCCTTCACCGTGGGGCTCTACCTGTTCATCTGCGCCGCGCTCCTCACCGCGCACTTCACGGCCGGCGGTGCGTGATGACGACGATGCTGCCCGAGACCCCGGGCCTCGCTCCCCGGACGGAGACCCGCCTGCCCGCCCCCGCGCGCGGCGGGCTCGACCTGCACGCCCGTGCGCACGGCGACGGCGCGCCCCGGTTCGACCCGCGCGTCCTGCGCTCGCGCTGGGTGCAGGTCGCGGTGGGCGACCCGGAGTCCGCGGCCCGCGCGGCCGAGCACGGCGTCGACTTCGCGGCCGCCGGAGGGCGCGTCTGGGAGACGGACGCGCACGTCTACCTGCCGGTGACGGCGACCCGGCGCGACGGCGACCGGGTCGTGGACGAGCGCATCGTGCTCGCCCTGTCCGCCGACGTCGTCGTGACGGCCCAGCCGCAGCGGCACTACGCCGTCTTCGACAAGGCGATCGCCCGCATGCGCCGCACGCCGTGGCTCATCGGCTCGTCGTACGGCGTCGCGTACGCGCTGCTCTACGCGCTCAACGAGGCGGCGGACCGCGTCGTGTCCTACGCGAGCGACCTGCTCGAGGACATGTCCGACGAGATCGACGAGGCCACGCGCGGCGTCGACTCGCGCGGCCGGGAGATCGGGGTGAGCGACATGCAGGACACGATCACGCGTATGAACCGCGCCGAGGAGATCGTGTCGCGAGCCCAGGAGTCCCAGCTCTCGCTCGCGCGCGCCGCGCGGCACCTGCGCAGCGAGATCGCGGACTCGGACCCGGTGCTCGCGGGGCTCGTCGAGACCCTCGTCGCGGACGTCGACGGCGTGAAGCAGCACGCCGGGTTCGAGCACGACAAGGTGCGCTACCTGCAGCAGGCGATCATGACGTCGCTCGACGTCAAGCAGGCGCAGATCGTCAAGGTCTTCACCATCATCACCGCGGTGTTCCTGCCCCCGACGCTCATCGCGTCGTTCTACGGCATGAACTTCACGCACATGCCCGAGCTCGACCGGCCGTACGGGTTCACGCTCACGGTCCTGGTGACGCTCGTCGCCGCGGTCATCCCGCTGGCGTACATCAAGCGCCGCGGCTGGCTGCGCTGAACGCCGGACGGTGCGGTGCGCGGCCGAGGCCGCGCACCGCACCCTCAGGTCAGGCGCAGGTGCCGACGACGCGCCAGGCCGGGTACCACTTCTCCGTGCCCGGGACGTTCGTGCGGACCCACCACGCGGCGCGGTAGTTCACGCCCTCGTGCGCGACGACGCGCCCTCCGACGTACGAGGTGCTGCGGTCCCAGCCCGGGAAGCACGAGCCCGGCGCGGTCGGGTCGACCGGACCGGCCGGGCCCGCGCGGTAGACGTCGGCCGCCGTGCCGACGAGCTCGTCCTCGTAGTCGCCCGCGAGGTCCCAGAACATCGAGCCGCCGAGGCCCTTCTCCGTGATCCACGACGCCTTGTGCGCGACGGCGCGCGGCGTGTCGACGCTCCACCACTGGTCGCCGTCGTAGCGCCACGAGGCGCCGCTGGCCTCGTCGAAGTACTCCGTCCCGTGGTCGCGCAGCTCGAAGTACTGCTTGTTCCCGGCCTCGTAGGTGCCGGGGGCGACGCCCGCGGCGGGCTGCCAGGCACCGTTCGAGTCGCCGGCCTCGACGCCGGACCAGCCGCGGCCGAACGCCGGGATGCCGAGCGTGAGCTGGGCGGGGTCGACGCCGCGCGACAGGTAGAGGTCGATGCCGTCCTCGAGCGAGATCGTGCCCGGCTGCGTGGTGTCGTGGAGGTTCGCCTGGTGCCCGGCGAGGTTCGGCGACCAGCCGCCGTGCAGGTCGTAGCCCTGCATGTTGCCGTAGTCGAGGTAGTCGAAGATCGTGGGGGCGTCCCAGCCGGCGTTCACCACGGTGGGGCTCACCGGGATGTAGGCGGAGAGCAGGTAGTCCTCGCCCCGCGCGGCGCCGCGCTCGTCGAGCTGCTTGCGGAACTCGGCGAGGAGGGCGGTGAAGTTCGCCTTGTCGTTGACGGGGTCGACGTGGTTCTCGGGGTGCTGCGACCAGTCGGGCGCCCCGGGCCACTCCCAGTCGACGTCGATGCCGTCGAACAGGCCTGCGGCCGCGCCGAGGCCGCCGCGGCCGTCGATCACGGGCAGGTTGCCGTCGATGTAGAGGTCGATGCACGACGCGACGAACTTCTCGCGACTCTCGGGCGTCGCCGCGGCCTTCGAGAAGAACTTCGACCAGGTCCAGCCGCCGAGCGACATGAGGACCTTGGTGTCGGGGTGCTGCTCCTTGAGCTTGCGGAGCTGGTTGAAGTTGCCGGCGAGCGCCTGGTCCGCCGTGTCCGCGACGCCGTCGACGGAGTCCTCGGCGGAGACGGCCCGCACGAAGTCGGCCTGCGCGTCGCCGGCGCCGTCGTTCCCGCCCGGCTCGGGCGTGCCCGGGGCGTCCGCGAGGAAGCACGTGAGGTCGGTCGGGTGGATGTTGCCGAACGCGTAGTTCACGTGGGTGATCTGCTCGGCCTGGCCGGACTCGACGAAGTCGCGCACGGTGTAGCCGTAGTTCTCCGGGGCCCAGGACATGAAGTAGCCGACGTTGCGGTACCCGTTGAGGGCGGCGTCGCCGTTCGGCGAGTCGGGCGTGGGGGCGGTGGCCGCCGTCGTGGCGGTCAGGTCGGCGGGCGCGGCGGCGGCGGTCGTCGCGGCGGCGACGGCCCCGCTCGCGGCGAGCGCGAGGGCGGTGAGGCCGGCGGCCGCGCGCGTGGCGCGAGCGGGGCGCGGGGCGGACGGGCGAGGACGGTGCATCGAGAGAACCTCTCGTCGACGAGGTCGGTCGCCGACCCGCACGGACGCGCGGCGGTGCGGCCTTTTGCGGGGCCTGAGCGACCGGCTGACGTCAGCGACCGTAGCCGCGGGCGGGCGCGGGGGGACTACGTGCTTCCCACACTCTTCGCGTCACGCACGTCGCGCGGCGTACGCGGTCCTGCGTACGCACATCCCGTACGGGACAGCCCGTACGGCGGCGCGTCAGGCCTCGAGGATCAGCGTGACCGGGCCGTCGTTGACGAGGTCGACCGCCATGTGCGCGCCGAACCGTCCGGTCGCGACCTCGACCCCGCGGGCGCGCAGCGCGTCGACGACCGCGTCGACGAGCGGCTCGGCGACGGGACCGGGCGCCGCGCCGTTCCACGACGGGCGTCGGCCCTTGCGCGTGTCCGCGTAGAGCGTGAACTGGCTGACGACGAGCACGGGCGCGCCGTCGTCGAGCACGGACCGCTCCCCCGCGAGGATCCGCAGCTCGGCGATCTTGCGCGCGATCGTCTCCACCTGCGCGTCGCCGTCGTCGTGCGTGACGCCGACGAGCGCGAGGAGGCCCGGTCGGTCGATCGCGCCGACGACCTCCGCCGTCCCGTCCTCGGCCAGGACGCTCACGCTCGCGCGCGTCACGCGCTGCACGACGGCCCTCACGACCGTCCCCCGTCGGGGTGCTGCGCGGCGGCGACGTGCGCGGGGCTCCGCGCGTCGTCCCGCACGACGTCCGCACCGGCCTCGTCGAGCACCGCGCGCACGGTGCCCACCGGCTGCCCGGCACCGAGGACCGGCACGTCGCCGAGCGCGTCGAGCGCCGGCCCGTCCGTCCCCGCGACGTCGAGCGCGCCGAGACGACGCAGCGCGGCGGCGAGCACCGCCGGCCGGGGTCGGGACGCGCCGTCGAGCACCTTGAGGGCGAGCGCACGGCCGTCGGGCAGCGCGGCCCCGTACACCCCGTCCGCCCCGTCCTTGGCGACCAGGCCCGGGACGGCGCGCATCGCGAGCGTCGCGTCGCGGCCCGTGCCGCCCACCATCTCGGGGAACGCCGCCATGGCGTGCGCGACCTCGGCCTCGGGGGAACCCGGGTCGTGCTGCGGGGCCGCGGCGAGCCGCCCGAAGGCGCGCGCGAGCCCGCGCACGGTCGTCGAGAAGAGCGGCGCCCCGCAGCCGTCGACCGTGACGTGCTCGACCGCGACGCCCGTCGCCTCCGCGACGGCCTCCCGGACCGCGACCTGCAGCGGGTGGTCGTGCTCCAGGTACGTGCGCGGGTCCCAGCCCGCCACGACGCACGTCGCGAGCATCGCCGCGTGCTTGCCGGAGCAGTTCTGGGTGATCGACGCCGGGCCGTTCCCCGCCTCCTGCCACGCGAGCGCGGCGGGCGGGTGCAGCGGGAGGTCGGGGGTGTTGCGCAGCGCGGACTCGTCGAGCCCGGCGCCCGCGAGGATCTCGCGCACCCCGGCGAGGTGCTCGGGCTCGCCGTCGTGGCTCGCGGCGGCGAGGGCCAGGAGGCGCGGCGGAAGGCGCAGCCCGTGCCGCAGCATCGCGACGGCCTGGAACGGCTTGACGCTCGAGCGCGGCCAGATCACCGTGCCGGCGTCGCCGCGCTCGAGGAGCGTGCCGCCGTCGGCGTCCAGCAGCACGAGGTGGCCCGTGTGGACGGACTCGACGAGGTCACCACGCACGACCTCGGCCAGCGGGACGGCGGCGCGCGCGACCCCGGTGCGGACGCCGTCGGTCACCGCGGCGCTCACCAGCCGCCCGGCCGGCCGGACGACCCGTTGCCGCGCCCGTTCCCGTACGGCTGGAGGCGCGGGCGCACGTCGACGAGGTACACGATCGCCGCGACGACCGCGATGATCCCGATGAAGCCGAGGTTGATCCCGCCGCCGAGGGGGATCGAGAGGAATCCGAGCGCCGCGGCGACGCCGAGGATCGCGAGCCAGATCGGCTTGCTCAGCTTGCCCTCCGCCGTGAACGCGCTCGCAGGCCGCCGGAGGGCGTCCACGAGCGCGAAGAGCTGCGTCCCGAACACGACCAGCGACAGGAGGAGGTAGACGATCCACTGCAGCGACCCGAAGATTCCCACGGGCACGAGCCTACGGTCTGACGAGCGGCCACGGCACCACGCGCAGCCCGGCGGCACGCGCCGCCGTGACGACGTGGGGGTCCCAGGCGGCCACGACCGTGTCGTCGTGCGCGACGGCGAGCGCGCTCGCCACGTGCACCGCGTCGTTGCTGCGCATCGACCCCGCGGAGACGAGGCGCGACGCGCGGTCGGCGACCGCGCCGGACACCTCGACCACGTGCAGCGCGGGCCGGAGGGTGTCCCAGGTGCCGAGCGCGCGGGCGTGCGCCGAGCCGTCGATCACCCCGCCGCGGGCCCCCGCGGCGAGCGCGGCGCGGACCTCGACGTCGGCGAGGCGGCTCGTGACGACGACGTCGGCACGGTTCCACAGGCGGCTCGCCAGCGCGGAGCCGGCCTCGGGGACGCACAGCTTCACGAGCGCGCTCGCGTCGAAGTAGACGAGGGCCACCGCGGGACCCTCAGCGCCGGATCCGGCGCACGAGCGCCGCGACCCCGCCGCCGCGGGCGGCCCGGGCGCCGTCGGTGGGACGCGACCCGTCCGGCCCGGCAGGGCGCGGCCCGTCCGTCGCCGCGACGAGCGCCGGCGCGGGCACCGTGTGCACGGGACGCTCCCCCGCCGGGGGCACCAGGACGCCGTCGCGCACGAGCTCCGTGACGAGGTCGGCCGTCGCGACGCCGGTCAGCCGGGCGACGGGCACGCCGCGCTCGGTGATGACGACCTCCTCACCGTCCCTGGCCCGCTCGATCCACGACTTGAGCTCGGCGCGCAGCGCGCTGACAGGGACCTCCATGCCCCGACCGTACCGGCCCGCGGTGCCGCTGTGCAGGGGCCGGTCGTCCCCTGGTGCATACCCGGTGCGCCCAGGCGGCGCGCACCGCGAGCGCAGGCGCCGCCCGCACCCGCCACGCGCCGGCGCTCAGAGCTCGGGGAGCGCGTCGCGCGCCTGCTCGGGCGTCGCGCCCGCCGCTTCCAGGGCGTCGACGATCGGCGACCGCACGAGCATCACGAGCGACTGCACCTGCCAGTCGCCGTCGCCGAGCACGTGGGGGTCGGCGCTCCGGGCCACCTCGAGGAGGACCTCGCGCGCGACCGCCGGGTCGCGGCCCGCGCCGACCGCCTCGGCGAGCACGTGCACCCCCGCGCCGAACCGGCCGACGAGGTCCGCCACGGCGTCGAGCTCGTGGTCGTCCGGGCTGCTCGCGACCGGCCGCGCACGCCGCGCCAGGACGCGCACGCTGCGCATCGCGCGGTCGACGAGGACCGCCTGCCGCTCGAGCCCGCCCAGCTCGTCGCGGTGCCGCAGGCCCGCCGCGCTCACGCGCGCGAGCTCGCGCGCGGACGACGCGGACGACTGCCACTCCTCCAGCGCACCCTCGGACGCGCGGCCCTGGACCAGCGCGGCGTCGAGGTCCGCGGGGTCGCGCGCCCGCAGGCCGCGGGCGATCACGTCGAGCACGCCCGCGAGCTCCGTCGTCGCCTCGGACCCGAGCAGACGGGGTCGTCGCCGGGGGTCGCCCGGCGTGAGGGCAGCAACGGCGAGCGCGACGGCGCCGCCGACGAGCGCGTCCGTCCACCGCCCGAGCGGGCCGCCCGCCTGCGCGGCCGGGAGCCCGACGATGACGATCGCCTGCACGCCCGCCTGCGTCGTGAGCATCGCGCCCCGGTCGATGAAGCGCGCGGCGAGCGCCGAGACCGCGAGCACGACCGCGACCTGCCACCAGCCGGACCCGATCGCGTGGACCACGAGGTCCCCGAGGCCGACGCCGATCGCGACGCCCACGGCGAGCTCGAGGACGCGGCGGAGCTGCCGGTCCTGGCTGAAGCCGAGGCAGATCCACGCCGAGACGGGCGCGAAGAACGGTGCCGTGTGCCCGAGCCCGTACCGCGCGATGCCGAACGCGAGACCCGCGGCCGCCGACGCCTGGAGGATGGGCCACAGCGCCACGCGCACGCGCGACGCGCCCTGCCGGATCCGGGCCCGCAGGAGGAGCCGGCGCCACGCGGTCCGGGCGACGTCGACCGCCCCCGGACCCGAGGACTGCCCTCGCGCCGGCCCCGACGTCACAGCATGCTCGTGGGTGCGCCCTCGCCGCGCGGCGTGACGCCGCGCCCGACGGGGCCGCGCGCGGCCGGACGGTCGACGGAGACGCCCTCGCCGGGCACCACGACCTCTTGCGCCGCGGAGATCGCGCCTCCGTCGCAGTCGACGAGGAGCTCGGCGTCGACCGGCGCGCTCCGCTTGAGGACCGCGAGCGCGATCGGCCCGAGCTCGTGGTGGCGCGCGACCGACGTCACGGTGCCGACGGAGCGGCCGTCGAGCGTGACGTCGGCCCCCGGTGCGGGCAGCAGGTGCCCCGAGCCGTCGAGGTGCAGCATGACGACGCGGCGCGGCGGGCGCCCGAGGTTGTGCACGCGCGCGATGGTCTCCTGCCCCCGGTAGCAGCCCTTGTGCAGGTGGACCGCGGTGCGCAGCCAGTCGGTCTCGTGCGGGATCGACCGGTGGTCGACCTCCGTCGCGAGCCGCGGGCGCCAGGCCTCGACGCGGGCGGCCTCGCTCGCCCACGTGCCCACGAGGCGCCACCCGGCGGCCTCGCGCGCCGCGACGGAGTCGGCCAGCTCCGCGCGCGGGACGAGCACGAGCCGCCACGGGCGCTCCCGCCCCGGGTGCTCGTCCTCGGGCGGCCCGTACCGCGTGCCGCCCGCGAGGACGTGCGGCCACGGGTCGCGCCAGGTCACGGGCTCGTCCTCGGTGCCCTCGGCGTCGACCGGCTCGCCGAGCGCGGCCCACTCGTCCGTGGCGTCCGCGATCTCGACGCGGAGCATGAACTTCATGCGGTCCAGCCACGCAGCGAGGTCGGCGGCGTGCGAGCGCTCCGTGACGAGCCACGTCGTCGTGCCGTCGTCGACGACGGACGCGGCGTGCTCGACGTGGCCCTGCGGCGAGAGCACGAGCAGCTCGGTCGAGGTGCGCGGTGCGAGGTCCGTGAGGTCCTGGGACGTGATGGAGTGCAGCCAGCTCAGCCGGTCCGGGCCCGTGACCGTCACGACGCCCAGGTGCGACTGGTCGACGACGGCGCCGCCCGTGCGCAGCGCGCGCTGCTCCCCGGTGGGGTCGCCGTAGTGCCAGGCGACGCCCTCGTCGGGGCCCGTCGCGGGCACGGCGCCGTGGCGGGACAGGAGCGGGCTGGTGTAACCGGTGGTCACGGGTGGTCCTCCTTCGTCGACGCGTCCGGTCCTGGCAGGCCTACGGGGCTGCCCGGTGGCCTGCGCGTCAGGCCGACGGGCGCCGGGTCAGCTTCGCGGACGCGTACGACTGCAACGGCTGACCGAAGGCCGCCAATTCCCACACCCACAGGAGCTGGCCCTCGACGAACCCGTAGAGCCGCTTCGAGGCCGTCACCTCGGACGCGGTGGACGTGCGCGCGATGAGGTCGCTCGCCAGGTCCACGCGGCCGTTGCCGACGGCGCCCAGGTACACCGAGACGCGGCCCGCCGGGTCGGCGATCAGGACCTCGAGGGGGTGGCGGTCGTCCTCCAGGCCCTCGGGCCGGTCGGTCGACACGCGCCAGTAGCCGGTCTCCGTCGACCAGACGGGCGACGCGGCGGCCGCGGCGTCGAGGGTCGCCTCGTCACGCTCGGGCCACTCGCCCTCCGCGGGCACGGTCTCGGGGATCGCGGCGTCGAGGACGCGCAGCGTCGACTCGTACCGCAGGTAGGGGCCGCCGTCGTGGTCGAACACGACGTCGTGGACGAACGGCGTCTCCTCGATGCCCGGGTACTTCACGACGCCCTCGCCGCGCCAGCTCCCGACGAGCCAGGCGAGCGGGTACACCTCGGGAGCGAGGCCTTCGGGGAACTCGAACGGCATCAGCGACCACCTCTCGGAGTCGGGCGACGCGCGGCGCCCGCGCGGGGACGGGCCCCGTGCGGTGACGTCAGCGCTGGCCCTTGAAGAGCTTGTAGACGACGTACCCGGCGAACCACGTGATGGTGACCGTCGCCGCGAGGAGCAGGCCGAGGAAGATCAGCTCGAGAGTGTGCGGGCTCATGCGGGCGATCCTACCGGCCGGACGGCACCGGCACGCCGTGGCCGTGGTCACCCGCGGGGCTACGCTCGGCCGCGTGACCGACTCCTCGCTCCCTGCCGCCGCCCCCCGCTCCCGCTCGCTCGTCGTCAAGACGACCTCCGGGCTCGACCGGCCCGAGGCCGCGAACCAGGCCTTCACCGTCGCCGCCGCCGCCGTCGCGGCCGGCGTCGAGGTGAGCGTCTGGCTCACGGGCGAGGCGGCGTGGTTCGGGGTGCCGGGCCGCGCGGCCGAGCTCGAGCTCGAGCACGCGGCGCCGCTGCCCGACCTGCTCGACGCGGTCCTCGCCACGGGCACGGTGACCGTCTGCACCCAGTGCGCGGCGCGCCGCGGGATCACGGCCGACGACGTCCTGCCCGGCGTGCGCATCGCGGGGGCGGCGGTGTTCGTCGAGGAGGCGCTGCGCGAGGGTGCCCAGGCGCTCGTCTACTGACCGACCCGCGCACGGCCGTCAGCGGGCGGGCGCGACCCGGCGCAGCAGCAGGTACAGCTCGCACCCGAGGCACAGGCCGAACGCGGCGTTGAGGACGGCGGCCACGAGCGCGAGCGCCGCCGCGGCCGGCACGGCGCCCGCGACGCCGAGCAGCCCGAGCACGACCCCGGCGCCGGTGATCACCAGGCCCACCGCCTGCGCGAACCGCGGCGGCCTCGGGTCCTCACGCTCCGTCGTCGGGCCGATGCGCGGGAGCAGGACCAGCCGGTAGACGGCCGCCTGCCAGGTGCCCTGCGCGCCGCGGACGGTACCGAGCAGGAAGCTCGCCGCGACGACCGCGAGCAGCACGAGCGCCGCGGGCGACGTCCAGAGCAGGATGACCACGGCGAGCAGGACGGCCGTCATGCCCGCCCCCGCGCGCGGACCGCGCGGGTCGATGCCGACGGGCGTGCCGTCCGGCTCGGTGACGGTGGCCTCCGGGCCTGCCTGGTCGCTCACTCGGGTCTCCTCCGGTCGGGCCGTCGGAGACGGCGGTCAGCTGCCTGGCGCGCTCGCGGGCTGCGCGCCCGGGCCCGCGACGGCGAGCGCCGCGAGCGCCTGGGCGCGGTTCATGCCACCGCTCGCGCGGGCGACCTCCCGGCCCTCCGCGTCGAGCACGAGGACGGTCGGCGTGCGCAGTATGCCGAATGTTCGCACCAGGTCGAGGTGGTCGTCGACGTCCATCTCACGATGCGTCACGTCCGGGTGCGCGGCGCTCACGTCGCGCAGGACCCGGGCGGTGGCCCGGCACGGCGCGCAGAGCTCGGCGGAGAACTGGACGAACGTGCGGCGCTCCGCGAGCGCGACGCCGTGCGTCGCCCAGTCGACGGCCGCGGGCCCGGCGGCGGACGACGCGGCGCCCGCTCCCTCGCGCGCGGCCCGCACCACACCCTGGCGGCGCTGCCACCGCACGCCGAGCACCGCCGTCCCGACGAGGGTCACGACGAGCAGCACGACGGCGAGCGGCGACGGCGTCACCCGACGATCACCCGGCCGACGACGAAGATCAGGGTCCCGCCGACGGCGACGGGCAGGGCCGTCGCCGAGAACGCGCCCAGCCGGCCGCGCAGCTCGGGGAGCTGGTCGAAGAGCGCGTGCAGCGACGCGACGAGCAGGCCCGCGACGACCCCCGCCCAGACGCCGCCCAGCAGCTCGAGGTCGGGCATGACATAGCCGACGGCACCGCCCGCGAGGACCGCGAGGCCGAGCGTGAGCGCGGCGTTGAGCCACCCGCCGAGCGGCAGCGCGGACACCGCGGACGCCACGGCGAGCGCGACGGCCGTCGTCACGACGAGGGACTCGCCGGCGTCGGTCCGGCCCGCGGCGATCCAGCCCGCGCTCGACGTCGCCACGACGATCCCGCTCACCGTGCCGATGAGCGACTCGACGAGGCGCGGACGGCCGTCGCGCCGCAGGAGCTCGGCGACGAACGCGAGGACGACGGAGAGCGCGAGCACGACGGGCAGGTGGCGCAGCGCGGGCTCGCCGTGCGTCGCGGCGGTCGCGGCCACGGCGCCGAGCCCGGCGATCGCGATGACGACCCGGGTCCCGCCGTGGACGGGGATGTCGAGCAGCCGCGGCCAGCCGATCGCGACGCCCAGAGCCAGGGCGCCCGACGCGATCGTGAGCGGCAGCGGGCCGAAGAACGCGGCGACGGCGACGACCGCCGCCAGGCATGCCGTCACGACGGCACGGGTCGAGAGGTCCACGCGGTCAGCGCCCCGTTCGGGGGTCGCGGGAGGGCGTCGGGTCGTGCAGCACGCCTCAGAGTGTCGCAGAGACTCGCCGCGCGCCGCTCACCGGCCCCCGCTCCGCGATCGAGCGGCGGTCGCGCGGGCGGGCTGCCGCGTCGCCGTCGGGCAGCGCTGTCACCGGCGAGGGAGAGGACGCGCGCGATGTGAGACACGCACCGTGCGCGCGGCCGGCACGCGATACGGTAACCGTCCACGGACCGAGGACGTGGCCGACGACGTGGCGTGCCCCGTAGAGGTCCGTCCGCCCGGTCGCCACGCGTCGACGCCCGGGGGCGCCGCCCGCGCCCCGCGACCCGGAAGGAGGTGCCGGATGGCCGACCTGCTCATCCTCACCCCCGCGACAGGCGGTTCCGTCGAGGTGCTGCCCGCGCTCGGCCTGCTCTCGCACCGCATCCGGGTCCTGCCCATGGAGCCGTCGGCGCTCGTCGACGCGCCGGACTCCGACGTCCTGCTGCTGGACGCGCGCCGCGACCTCGTCGCCGCCCGCACCACGTGCCGGCTCCTGCACGCCACGGGCCTGACGGTCCCGCTCGTGCTCGTGCTCACCGAGGGCGGGCTCACCGTGGTGACCGCCGAGTGGGGTGCGGACGACCTCCTGCTGGAGGGCGCCGGCCCGGCCGAGGTCGAGGCCCGGCTCCGGCTCGTCATCGAGCGCTCCGCGCGCGGACCGGCCGAGGACGGCCCGCAGGAGATCGCGGCGGGCGAGCTCGCGATCGACGCCAGCGGCTACACCGCGCGGCTCCGCGGCCGCCCGATCGACCTCACGTACAAGGAGTTCGAGCTCCTCAAGTACCTCGTCCAGCACCCGGGCCGCGTGTTCACGCGCGCGCAGCTCCTCCAGGAGGTCTGGGGCTACGACTACTACGGGGGCACGCGCACCGTCGACGTCCACGTGCGGCGCCTGCGCGCGAAGCTCGGGCCGGAGCACGAGCAGCTCATCGGCACGGTGCGCAACGTCGGCTACCGGTTCGACCCGCCGAAGGACCGCCGCCCGGCGGCGGCCGCGGAGCCGGGCGGGACCGATGCCACCGGGGCGGACGCCGCGTCGTCCGCGGACAGCGGGTCCGGTACCCCGGTAGGTTCGTCCGGGTGACGCCCGACCCCTCCGACTTCACGTCCGCCCTCCTCGACGGCCCCTGGCGCCACGAGTTCGTGCCGGCCAACGGGGCCCGCTTCCACGTCGCGCTCGCGGGTCCCGAGGACCGCGGCGTGCGGGACCCCGGCCCGCCCCTCGTCGTGCTCCTCCACTCCTTCCCCCAGTTCTGGTGGGCGTGGCGGCACCAGCTCGAGCCGCTGGCCGCCGCCGGCTACCGCGTCGCCGCCATGGACGTGCGCGGCGTCGGTGCGTCCGACAAGCCGCCGATCGGCTACGACGCCCCGACGCGCACGCGCGACATCGCGGGCGTGATCCGCTCGCTGGGGTCGGGCCGCGCGGTCGTCGTGGGCCACGGCACCGGCGGCAGCCTCGCCTGGGCGATGGCCGCGCTCCAGCCCGCCGTGACGGCCGGGGTCGCCGCGTTCTCCGCGCCGCACCCCGCCCGCCTGCACACGTCGGCCCGGCGGCTGCTCACGCCCGCCGCGCGGCGCCAGCTCGCGTTCTACCAGGTGCCTACCCTGCCCGAGCGGGCGCTCGTCCGCGGCGACCTCGTCGCCGACGTGCTCGCGACGGGCGCCGCACAACCCTTCGCACCCGACGTCGTCGACACGTACCGCACCGTCATGCGCATCCCGTTCGCGGCGCACACGGCGATGGAGTCGCTGCGCTGGGCCGTGCGCTCCACCCCCCGGCCCGACGGGCGCCGCTTCCTCGCCGCGCTCCGCCACCCCGTGGAGGTCCCCGCCCTCCAGGTGCACGCGGCGCAGGACGGCCTGCTGCGCCGCGACCTCGCGGACGCCGACGGCGCGGCGCTCGCCCGGGACTTCCGCTTCGAGGTCGTGGACGACGCCGGGCACTTCCTCCCCGAGGAGGCGCCGGACACCGTGACGGAGCTGCTCCTGGACTGGCTCCCCACGACGCAGCGGCCCGCGGGCTGACCGAGCGGCCGCCGGGCCGTCGGCGGGAGACCGTCAGCTCGTCTTGACGAGCGCGGCCGCCTTGACCGGGTCGACCTCGCCGACGCCGAACGACGGGCACCACCGTGCGATCGTGCACGCGCCGCACGCGGGCCTGCGCGCGAAGCAGACGCGCCGGCCGTGGAAGATCAGCCGGTGGGAGAGCATGGTCCACTCCGACTTCTCGATCAGACCGCCGACGACCTGCTCGACCTTGACCGGGTCCTCCTCCGTGGTCCACCCCAGGCGGCGCACGAGGCGGCCGAAGTGCGTGTCCACGGTCAGCCCCGGCACGCCGAACGCGTTCCCGAGCACCACGTTCGCCGTCTTGCGGCCCACGCCCGGCAGGGAGACGAGGTCCTCCAGGCGGGCGGGCACCTCGCCGTCGAACCGCTCGACGAGCGCCTGGCCGATCCCGATGACCGACTGGGCCTTGGCGCGGAAGAAGCCCGTGGGCCGCAGGATCTCCTCGAGCTCGGCCCGGTCCGCCGACGCGTACGCCGCGGCGTCCGGGTACCGCGCGAAGAGCGCAGGCGTCGTGAGGTTCACGCGCTTGTCCGTCGTCTGGGCCGAGAGGACCGTCGCGACCAGCAGCTCGAGCGGCGTGGTGAAGTCGAGCTCGCAGTGCGCGTCCGGGTAGGTGATCGCGAGCTCACGGTTCGTGCGGCGCGCGCGCCGCACGAGCGCGAGGTGCGACTCGGGCTTCGGAGCCTGCGCGCGGGCCTGCTCGGTGGTGGTCACGAACCCACCGTAGCCGCCGCCCCCGACACCCGAGTTGCAGCGGTAGGGCAGACTTGTCCTGGAACATTTCCGAGGACGAGACGATAGGACACCCCGCGTGGACGACGACGTTGTGCTCTCCGCCCCCCTGTTCGCGACGATGGACGCGGACGAGACGCGCACCCTCTTCGAGTCGATGCAGCAGATCGAGCTCTCGCGCGGGGACGTGCTCTTCCGCGAGGGCGAGCCGGGCGACCGCCTCTACGTGATCGCGAGCGGCAAGATCAAGCTGGGGCGCCGCTCCAACGACGGCCGCGAGAACCTCCTGTCGATCCTCGGCCCCGGCGAGATGTTCGGCGAGCTCTCGCTCTTCGACCCGGGCCCCCGCACCGCCACCGCGAGCTCCGTCGCCGACTCCGTCATCTACGAGCTCGGCCACGACCAGCTCGTCGAGTGGATCGAGAAGCACCCGAGCGTCGCGAAGCACCTGCTCAACGCCCTCGCGCGCCGCCTGCGCCGCACGAACGAGACGCTGGCCGACCTCGTGTTCTCCGACGTGCCGGGCCGCGTCGCCAAGGCGCTCCTCGACCTGTCGACCCGGTTCGGCGAGGAGACGGACGAGGGCATCCGCGTCGCGCACGACCTCACGCAGGAGGAGCTCGCGCAGCTCGTCGGCGCGTCGCGCGAGACCGTGAACAAGGCGCTCGCCGACTTCGCGACGCGCGGCTGGGTCCGCCGCGAGGGCCGGGCCGTCGTCCTGCTCGACATGGACCGCCTGGAGCGCCGCGCGCGCTGATCGGCCGCACCGCCGAGACGTCGACGAGAACGGGGTCGGCGACCGGATCCTCCCGGATCTGGTCGCCGACCCCGTTCTCGTGCGGGCGTGAAGGCTAGTCCGCCAGCTCGACGACGAGCTCCACCTCGACCGGGGCGTCGAGCGGCAGGACCGCGACGCCGACGGCGCTGCGGGCGTGCACCCCCGCCTCGCCGAAGATCTCGCCGAGGACGGTGCTCGCACCGTTCACGACGCCGGGCTGGCCCGTGAACGACGGGTCGCTCGCCACGAAACCGACCACCTTGACCACCCGGACGACGTCGTCGAGGTTCCCGACGACGTCGTGCACGGCCGCGAGCGCGTTGAGCGCGCACACCCGCGCGAGGTCCGCGGCGTCGGCGGGTGCGACGAGGCCCTCGCCGTCGCCCACCTTGCCCGTCGCGAGCAGCGCGCCGTCGACGAACGGGAGCTGGCCCGAGGTGTGGACGTACCGGCCGGTGCGCACCGCGGGGACGTAGGCGGCGACCGGCGCCGCCACCCGCGGCAGGGTGATCCCGAGCTCCGCGAGGCGCGCGGCGACCGTCCCGGCGGGGACGCCCGCCACTACTTCTCCCCGGTGGGGCGCTTGAGGTAGGCGACGAGGCCGTTGCCGTCCGGGCCGGTCACGACCTGGACGAGCTCCCAGCCGTCGGAGCCCCACTGGTCGAGGACGGCCTTCGTGTTGTGGATGATGAGGGGGATGGTCGCGTACTCCCACGTGGTTGCCATGGGGCGAGCGTAGTCGGACGGTGCGGGCCGCGGCGCGGCCGGACGGGCGCGCCGTCCCGGGATGCTTACACAACCCGCACACCCGGGAGAGGCGGCTCTCCGGGCCTCTCCCGGGGTTGCTCCCGTAGGGTTGGCACCATGGCTTCCCCTGTGCGTCCTCGCGGCCGGCAGATCAACGCGTACCAGCTCGTCGCCCTCTTCCTGGCGTTCGTGCTGGTCTCCGGTGTCGGCGGCGTGCTCGCGGCCGGGCTCCTCGTGCCGCTGGCCGCCGGGGCGAACACGGCGACGGACACCGCCGTGGAGGTGTTCGACGAGCTGCCGGCCGACCTCGAGCCGGGCCCCCTGTCCGAGCAGTCGCGCATCTACGCGAACGACGGCACGACGCGGCTCGCGACGTTCTACACGGAGAACCGCATCGTCGTCCCGCTGGACCAGGTCTCCGAGCCCATGAAGAACGCGGTCATCGCGATCGAGGACAAGCGCTTCTGGGAGCACGGCGGGGTCGACGTCGAGGGCATCCCGCGCGCGTTCGTCAACAACCTCACGGGCGGCTCGACGCAGGGCGCCTCGACCCTGACGCAGCAGTACGTGAAGAACGTCCTCATCGAGCAGGCCGTGCGCGACGGCGACGTCATGGCGCAGCACGAGGCCAAGGCCGACACGCTCGGGCGCAAGGCGCGCGAGGCGAAGCTCGCCATCTCGCTCGAGAAGAGGATGGGCAAGGAGGAGATCCTCCAGGGCTACCTCAACATCGCCCAGTTCGGGCGCTCCGTGTACGGCGTCGAGACGGCGGCACGGCACTACTTCGGTGTCTCGGCGAAGGACCTGAACTACCTCCAGGCGGCCACGATCGCCGGGATCACCAAGGCGCCGTCCACGTACGACCCGACGGCCGACCCGGAGAAGGCCCAGAACCGCCGCAACGTCGTCCTCAACACGATGTACCAGCAGGGGTACATCACCAAGGAGGAGTACGACACCGGCCTGGCCACCCCCATCGCGGACACGCTCGCCATCCAGCCGCTCGAGGCGGGCTGCCAGGCGTCCGGCGGTTCGGCGTTCTTCTGCGACTACGTCACGAAGGTCATCATGTCGGACCCGGTGTTCGGCGAGACGAAGGCCGAGCGCGAGGCGCTGCTGTACCGCGGCGGGCTGGACATCTACACGACGCTCGACCCGAACATGCAGGCGGCCGCGGAGCAGCACGCGGCGGCTGCGGTCCCGGCGGACGACCCGAGCCAGATCGAGGACGCGATCGTGTCGATCGAGCCGGGGACCGGCAAGATCCTCGCGATGGCGCAGAACCGCGCGTTCGACAACACGCAGGACCCCGCCCCCAACACGACGGCCGTGAACTACAGCACCGACGAGGCGCACGGCGGCTCGCGCGGGTTCTCGCCCGGCTCCACCTGGAAGCCGTTCGTCCTCGCCGAGTGGCTCAAGGAGGGGCACTCGCTCTACGACACGGTCAACGCGAACAAGCGCACCTGGATCGGCAGCCGGGACTTCCGCGCGAGCTGCAAGCGTCTCGGCAACGACCCGTGGACGCCCGCGAACTCCGACGGCCCGGGCAGCGGCTCGATGACGGTGCTCAAGGCGACCTACAACTCGGTCAACACGGCCTACACGACCATCGCCTCCCAGCTCGACCTCTGCGGCGTCGCGGACACCGCGAAGGCGGCCGGTTTCACGCCGTCGTCGAAGGACAAGACCGACATCGAGATCGTGCCGTCGATGATCCTCGGCACCCAGAACTCGTCGCCGATGCACATGGCCGCCGCGTACGCGACGTTCGCCGCGGGCGGCACGTACTGCCAGCCGATCGCGATCACGAAGGTGGTCGCGGGCGACGGCGAGGAGCTGCCCGTCCCGTCGGCGAACTGCCAGCCCGGGGCCATCGACCCCGCGGTCGCCAACACCGTCACGTACGCGCTCCAGCAGGTGCTCACCCAGGGCTCCGGCCGCGGCAACGCGCTCGCCGACGGCCGGCCGGCCGCGGGCAAGACCGGTACCGCGAACCTCAACAAGCACACGTGGTTCATCGGCTACACGCCGCAGGTCGCCACGGCCGTGTGGATCGGCAACGCCGAGAACGACGTCGAGATGAACGGCCGCTTCACCATCAACGGCAAGACGCGTCCGTACTGGTACGGGTCGAGCCTCGCCGCCCCGACGTGGCGCGACTACATGAACCAGATCCTCGCCGGCCAGCCGGCACCCGGGTTCGCCGAGCCGGACTGGGGCCGCGTCAACGCCCCCAAGCCCCCGCCGCGCACCCCGTCGACGCCCGAGGGCGGCCAGGACGGCGGTGACCAGGGCGGTCAGCAGCCGGGCGGCGACGAGCCCGACGACAACCAGCCCGACAGCGAGGCCGGCGGCGGCCGGGGCGACCGCGGCGACCGCAGCAACGGCGCGGGCCGCGAGAGCGACCTCGGCGCGTGGCTGGAGGGCCTCGGCGGCGGGGGGAACGGCTGAGCGCCGACGGGGCGCGCCGGGCCCTGCGCGGGCTGGGGGCGCTGGCCGCCGTCGGCGTGGCGGGCGTCGCGTACGCGCACGTGGAGACGAAGCTCTTCACGCTCCGTGAGGCGACCGTGCCCGTGCTGCCGCCCGGGTCGCGCGACCTGCGGGTGCTGCACGTCTCCGACCTGCACCTCGTCCCGACCCAGCGGCGCAAGATCGAGTGGGTGCGCTCGCTCGCCGAGCTCGAGCCCGACCTCGTCGTCGACACCGGGGACAACCTCGCGCACGTCGACGCGCTCGAGCCGCTGCTCGACGCCCTCGCCCCGCTCCTGGCGGTGCCCGGCGCGTTCGTCCTGGGCTCGAACGACTACTTCGCGCCGGTCCCGAAGAACCCGGCGCGCTACCTCCTGCCCGACGCGCGGCTGCCGTTCGCGTCGCAGGCCCGCCTCCTGCCCGCAGCCGAGATGGCCGGCGCGATGCGCGACGCCGGGTGGGTCGACCTCACGAACCGTCGGGACGTCCTCGACGTCGGCGGCGTCCGCCTCGACCTCGTGGGCGTCGACGACCCGCACCTCGACCGCGACGTCTTCCCCGCGCCCGAGTCGCAGGCCCCGGCCGCTCCGCCGGAGGGCGGCGTGCTCCGGCTCGGGGTCACGCACGCGCCGTACCGGCGGGTCCTGGACCAGATGCACGACGACGGCGCGGAGCTCGTCCTCGCGGGCCACACCCACGGCGGGCAGCTCTGCGTCCCCGGGTTCGGTGCGCTCGTGACCAACTGCGACATCGACCGCAAGCGGGCCAAGGGCCTGCACGGCTGGCCGGGCCCCCGCCCCGACGCCGCGGGCGGCGAGGACTCGACGTGGCTGCACGTCTCCGCCGGCGCAGGCACGTCCCCGTTCGCGCCGATCCGGTTCGCGTGCCGCCCCGAGGCGACGCTCCTCACCCTGACGACGCGCTGACGACGACGCCCCACCCCTCCGCCGAGGGCGGTCGGTGGCGGGTGTCGTCGGGGTCACGGGGATCGGGTTTCGTGGCACGGCACTTCGTCGGCTATTCTGGGCAGGCTTCCCGCGGGGAAGACGGGGATCTTCCCGTCGGACCGTCACGTGGACGAGCAACCGGGGTGTGGCGCAGCTTGGTAGCGCGCTTCGTTCGGGACGAAGAGGTCGCAGGTTCAAATCCTGTCACCCCGACCAGCCGAAAGGCCCTCTGACCAGCGGAAACGCTGAAGTCGGAGGGCCTTTTGTTTTGCCTCTGAGGGCCGAAAACGCCTCTGGGCATCTAGGTGGGCATCTACGGGTTTCTGTTCGAACCGCCACGAGGCGACGTCGAGCGACCGTTCGAGGTCCCGCCACCCCGCGCGGATGCCACCGGGAACAGTGGGTCCATCGTCCAGTGGACGTCCGATCCCACCTCGACGAACAACGCGTCGATCGCCTTGGTCCCGGCCTGGAGCACAGGCCGAAGCTCCTGCCGGTAGACCTGCTCGGTGACCTCGATGCTGGAGTGCCCAACGAGCCGCGAGATCTCTTCGAGCGGGATCTCCTCGGCTGACATCAGCGAAACGAACGAGTGCCGCAGGTCGCGGGGCGTCCACTCCTTCGGGTTGAGACTCGGGACCAGTGCCAGGGGACTGCTGCAGGAACGGTTGACACGGGGTTAGTGGTGATCATGCCGCAAGGGCGGCGTTCTGGGCGGTGAAGGCGAGCTCGTACTCGACCGGGGTGAGCTTGCCGAGGGCACGCTGGCGCCGACGCCGGTTGTAGGTGCGTTCGATCCAGAACA
>NZ_JBVHRG010000013.1:0-87921 GCF_055567015.1 Sphaerisporangium cinnabarinum | reverse complement strand
TTGAACTCAGGCGGGAACTTCTTAGGCACAACGACATCCTTCCAGCAGGACCTCGTCCCGCAGATGGAGTGTCAACCGTTCCTGCAGCAGTCCCGCGGGGCCAGATAGGGCAGGGGCGCGCCGGGCGTGTTGCGGTCGTGTTCGCCGTCGACGGGGCCGAACGGGCCGTTCTGTGGGTCGAGCAGGATGGCCATGTGGTGGTCGGCGTGGTCGCGCCACCACACGCTCATGCCGGTGGCGGGGTCTTGGTGTAGGTGTTCCCAGGCGCGCCAGAGCGCTTCGAGGCGGATCACGGCCTCGTCGTACTTCCACCACTCGGCGGCCCAGACCCGGTGCTCTCCGCGGCCGGCGATGTGGCGCCGGTACACGTTGCGCAGGTACTCGCGCACGAACTCGTCGACCGACCCGTAGTAGAGCGTCGGTGCGCCGTCCTCGTCGCCGCGTGCTCGACGACGGGCCGTGCCTGGTCGATGGCGTGGGCGAGGTCCTGGTCGGCGTGGTGGACCACGGCGACAGCGTCCTCGAGCTGCCCAACCTCTACTCGCACTACGGATCGCGCGTGATCGTCCTAGACACCGTGCTGCAGAGCTGGTCCCAGCGCGTGGAGGTCTGGGGCGAGTCCGGCATGAAGAGATCTGTGTGGAGCGTCCAACGTCACGGTCTACGGCGGGGGAGTGAGCGTCGCGAACTTCCTCGAGGACCTCTCGCGGATGGTCGGGGACTACGACCGGCTCTCGTCCTCGACGTCGACGGGGCGCGGGCAGCGCACGGTCTCCCAGCAACTGCACCGAGAACGCATTCTCGACGTGGCCGACGTCGCGGCGCTGCCCAAGGGCCGCGCCGTCGTCCCGGCCCCCGGAGCCCGCCCGACGCTCATCCGCACCATCCCGTGGATGGTCGGCCCGCACCGCGAGGCCGTCGAGGCGTCGGTCGCGGCGAACGACCCGCAGACCAAGCGCACCCTGCGCGAAGCACACGACGAGATGGCGGCCGTCGCGGCCGCCACACCGCCCGAGGAGGCACCGTGAGCGACTGGGGCGAGGACGAGTACGAGCCGACGATCGAGGTCAATCACGTCGACGCCGACGACGCGCCGGCCTCCGGCGGCCGGGCGACCGTCGAGCCACCCGAGGTCGTCGAGGCGCGGGCCACGCTGACGCTGGACGGCGCATGGCGGCGCACGCCCGCGCGACGGCCCAGCTCGACGACGCGCGCGACACCCTCGCGGACGCGAGGGCGCCCTGCATGTCGCCGAGGCCAAGGTCACCGACTACTGAGACGACGCGACGAAGGCGTGGTAGCAACGTGTCGCGGCGGCTGAGGACGTCAAAAGCGCGCCGGGTCCTCGCCTGGCGTACCGCCGCGCGGTCAGCGCCCGGGAGCGCGAGCTCGCGCCAGCGGCACACGTTCGCGGCCTCGTCGAGCACGCCGGCGAGCGGGGTCGCCCGTCGCCCGCCGGCGGACTGTGCGGCCAGCTCCTCGGCCGCTTCCACGACGGCGACGGTGAGCGTGGTGACGACTGGGCTGGCCATGCCTTCCTCGGACAGCAAGTACAGGGTGCCGGGTGTCGTCGGCGCCGACTGCCCCGCGGCGGAGGGCAGCCCGGCGCGCACGAACTCCTCCGGGCTGAACTGGGGCCAGGTGTCGGCGGGGACCCAGGCCGCGATCTGCGCCGCGTTCCTGCCTGCGGTCCGTGCATCGGCAGACTTTCGACTTTTGATTGACACCCGACAGAAGCCTCGTAGGATGACGACCGAGTGGTAGGTGAATTTCACCCGACCGCTACGGCCCGACCGCCTCCGCGCGTGCCCCGGTGCACGTGGTGGCACTCTCCGTCCGCACGACGACGTGCGGGGGGATCGCGCTCGACGACGAGACGAGGAGGACCACCGGGCAGGGGGCGCGCAGCCCTCCCACCAGCACAGACAGACCGAGCCGCCCTGATTCCGTCGTTGGCGCGACGGGGGCGACCCGGTCCGGATGACCCCTCACAGGCGACTGAACCTCACAGGAGCGGCATCAGATGAAGGATATCGACCGGCGTACGCGCCGGAACCGGCGGGTGACCGCGGCTCTGGCCGCCGGCGCCCTCGCGCTCACGGGCCTGGGCGCGGCGACGGCACCTGCCGTCGCGCACGACGGCGTCGACCACGGCGCGGAACCGGGTGCCGAGGCGGCGCTCGACTGGTCCAACTACGAGCGCGTGCTGCTGACGAAGGACGTGGGCGAGCCCATCGACCTCGCGATCCTCCCGGACTCGCGCGTCCTGCACACGGCCCGCAACGGCGACGTGCGGCTCACGGACCCGGCGACGGGCGTCACGCGCGTGGTCACGACGCTCGACGTCTACGCGAACTCGGAGGACGGCCTCCAGGGCGTCGCGCTCGACCCGGAGTTCGAGGACAACGGGTGGGTCTACCTCGTCTACGCGCCGCGCGACGCGGACGGCGACGGCGTCGCGGACACCCCGACGGGCAACGCGCCCAACTCGCTCCCGGCGGGCGAGGACGAGAGCTACTGGGACCGCTGGGTGGGCGTGAACCGCCTCGCCCGGTTCCAGTGGACGGGCGACACGATCGACCTCGCGAGCGAGCAGGTGATCCTCGACGTCGAGGTGCAGCGCGGCCAGTGCTGCCACGTCGGGGCGGACATCGACTTCGACGGCGACGGCAACCTCTACCTCACGACGGGCGACAACACGCCCGCGAGCACCCCGGGCGCGAACGGCTTCGCGCCGAACAACGACGCCCCCGGCATGAACCCGGGCTTCGACTCGCGTCGTGGCGCGGGGAGCACGAACGACCTGCGCGGCAAGATCCTGCGGATCCACGTCGAGGACGACGGCTCGTACTCGATCCCCGAGGGCAACCTGTTCGCGCCGGGCACCGAGGGCACGCGCCCCGAGATCTTCGTCATGGGCGTGCGCAACCCGTTCCGGTTCGAGGTCGACCCCGAGACGAACTCGCTCTCGTGGGGCGACTACGGCCCCGACGCGACGAAGGCGGTGGCGGAGACCGCGGGCCGTGGGCCCATGGGCCTCGTGGAGTGGAACGTCGTCTCGCTCGACGACCCGCACAACGCGGGCTGGCCCTACGTCCAGGGCGACAACTTCGCCTACAACGACTGGGACTTCGCGACGGGCACGCCGGGGGAGTTCTTCGACCCCGAGAACCTCGTCAACGACTCCCGCTGGAACACGGGCCTGCGCGAGCTGCCGCCGGCTCGCGCCGCGACGCTCTGGTACGGCGACAACCCGGGCGACCAGCCGTGGGACGAGCTCGTGAGCTTCGGCTCCGGCTCCGGCCAGGCGCCCATGGGCGGGCCCGTCTACCACTACGACGCCGACAACCCGTCGACGACGAAGCTCCCGGAGTACTGGGACCGCAAGGCGTTCTTCGGCGAGTTCTCGCAGGACTACCTCGCCGCGTTCACGGTCGACTGGGAGACGTTCGACGTCACGCACATCGAGGACTTCCTGCCGAACGCCGCGCTCGCCGCGGCGGGCCAGCCGCCGCACGACAACCCGATGGACCTCGAGTTCGGTCCCGACGGCTCGCTCTACGTGCTCGACTACGGCGACGGCTTCTTCCGCGCCAACCCCGACGCGGGCCTGTACCGGATCGACTACGCCGAGGGCAACAAGGCGCCCCAGGCGCGCTTCACCGCGACGCCCACGTCGTCGTCGCAGGCACCGCTCGAGGTGACGTTCGACGCGTCGACGTCGTCCGACCCCGAGGGTGACGACCTCACCTACGCGTGGGACGTGGACGGGGACGGCACGTTCGACGCCGAGGGCGTCCGGACGACGCACACGTACACGGAGATCGGCGCGTACACGGCGCGCCTGCGCGTCACGGACGCGTCGGGCAAGTTCTCGCTCACGTCGCGCGTCATCTCCGTCGGGAACCAGGCGCCCGAGGTCACGATCGAGCACCCGGCCGACGGCGCGTTCTTCGACTGGGGCCAGGCCGTCCCGTACAAGGTCACCACGACCGACGCCGAGGACGACCTCGGCGGCGGCGAGGCGCCGACGCCGCACCTCACGTCGGGCGACCAGATCGGCGAGTGGCTCGCGGACGCCATCGGGCACGACGTCCTCGTCGAGACGCTAGGGGTCGACGCCGAGACGCTGGGCGAGGCCTCCGGCTTCACCCTCGACGAGCTCGTCGCGATCTCCGGCGGCGCCGTCACCGCGCAGATGGTGGCGGACGTGCTCGAGGTGTACGCCGCCGCGTTCGAGGACCCGCAAGCGGGGTCGGGCACCGTGTGCTCGCGCGTCGCCTGGACGTACGGCCTCGGGCACGACGAGCACGCGCACCCCGAGTCCATGGGCACGGGCTGCACGGGCGCGTGGCGCACCGACCCCAACTCGCCCGAGCACGGCCCGGGCGCGCTCCTGTACGGGGCGGTCGTCGTCACGTACACCGACGCGGGCCACAACGGCCTCCCGCCGGCCACGGGCGAGGCGACCTTGCGCCTCAACCCGAAGGAGCAGCAGGGCGAGCACGCGATCGGCCGCGAGGGCGTCGAGGTGTTCGCCGACGCGACCGCGCGGGGCGGCAACGCCGTGCGCGGCCTCGGGGCGGGCGACTTCCTGCGGTACGACCCGGTGAGCTTCGCCGGGATCGACGGCGCCGTGGTCCGCGCGAGCGGCGGCGGCGAGCTCCAGCTCCGCTGGGGCGCGGCCGACGCCGAGCCGTTCGCGACCGCCGTCGTCCCCGCGGGCGAGGGCTGGCAGGACGTCGAGATCACTTTCGACGCCCCCGAGGGCTCGGGCACGCTGTTCGTGACGTCGTCCGACGAGCTCGCGGTCGACGCGATCACCATGGTGGGCGCGGGCGCGGCGGACGTCACCGCCCCGACCGTCGCGCACACGCTCGCGCCGGAGGCGCCCACGGGCGTCGGCGGCGTGTTCAACGAGCCGGTGCGGTTCTCCGTGCAGGCCACCGACGACGGCGCGGTCGCGAGCGTGCAGTACTCGCGCGACGCGGGCGCGACGTGGACGAACCTCGCGGCGAACCAGCAGTACGGCGTGACGTTCTCGCAGGACGGCGCGTACGACCTGCTCTACCGCGCGACCGACACGGGCGGCAACGTCTCCGAGGCCGGCGCGGTGGCGTTCACGATCGACCTCGACGCCCCGGACGAGCCGACGGTCGCCTCGGCCACGACGGTCTCCGTCGGCGCCGCGCGCGTCTCCTACGGCGCGCCGGGCGAGGCCGTCGTCACGGTCACCGGCGAGGGCGGCACACCGACGGGCGAGGTCGTGCTCACCACGGGCGAGACCGAGGTCGGGCGCGGGACCCTCGCGGACGGCACGGCGACGATCGCGATCGACCCGTCGCTCGCCGTCGGGACGCACACCCTCACCGCGACGTACGGCGCCGACGGCGTCTACACGGCGTCGGCGGGGACCGTGCGCCTCACGGTGGCCCAGGCCCGGTCGACCACGACGGGCAGCGTGGCGCCGAACCCGGTGAAGCCCGCCGTCGCGGCGAAGGCGACGCTCCACGTGGAGTCGTCGACCGGCGTCGTGCCCACGGGCGACGTGCAGGTGACGGTGCGCAAGAACAACGGCACCGTCGCGTCGCTGACGGGAACGCTCGACGAGGCGGGGGACGTCGTGGTGACGCTCCCCAGGCTCGCGGCGACCGGCACCTACCAGGTGCAGGCCCGCTACCAGGGGTCCGCCGGGGTCGCGCCCAGCACGGTGAACCTCACCCTCACGGTCCGCAGCTGACCGTCCCACCGGTGGCCCGGGCGACCCGCCCGGGCCACCGGCCCCCAGGCGTCCCCGGGTGCGGTCCCGGGGCGGCTCACCTCGAAGGAGAGACATGAGTTCACACCACCACCCGACGGTCTCGGCCAAGCCGATGACCCGTCGCAACCTGCTCAAGGCGCTCGCGGCGTCGTCGGTCGCCGTGGGCGTGGGGGCCGCCCTCGGTCCGTCGGCGGCGAACGCGCTCGGCGGCGCCCTCCCGACGGCGGTCGCGCCGTCCGGCGGGCGCAACCGGCTCGTGCCGGTGAACCGCATCGGCATCCAGCTCTACACCGTGCGGGACAAGGTCAGCTCGCTCGGCTTCCGGGCCGTGTTCGAGGAGCTCGCCGACATCGGCTACTCCGAGATCGAGTTCGCGGGCTACACGCAGGGGAGCGTCGGCGCGATCACCGTGCCGGAGATCCGGCAGCTGCTCGACGACAACGGCCTGCGGGCCGTCGGCGCGCACGTCAACCTCACGCCGGCGAACATCGACGCCGAGATCGAGAAGGCGCTCGCGCTCGGCATGCCGCACCTCGGCCAGGGCGGCCCCATCGCGGGCGGCTACGGCGGCCCCATCCCGAAGGCGCAGTGGCTCCAGGCCTGCGAGACCTGGAACCAGATGGGCGAGAAGGCCCGCGCGGCGGGCCTCAAGCTCTACTCGCACAACCACGCCCAGGAGTGGGCGTTCACCAGCGACGACCCGAACCAGCGCGTCTACGACCTGCTGTGGGACAACCTCGACCCCGAGCTCGTGTTCTTCGAGATGGACGTCTACTGGGCCTACGTGGGCCGCCACCTGTACCCCGGGTTCGAGCCGATCGACTACGTCACGCGCGACCCGCGCCGCTTCCCGATCCTGCACCTCAAGGACGGCAAGACGAACGAGTCCAGCGGCAACGGCTACGACATCATCGAGTTCGGCGCCGGCGACATCCCCTACCAGGCGTTCCTCTCCCAGCTCCGCGACCGAGGGCAGCGGTTCGGGCTGTACGAGCAGGACAACGCGGCGACCGTGGCCGAGCCCGGCAACGCCCTCAACTCCCTGGGCAACGCCCGCCGCAGCTACGGCGAGATCTCCTCGCTCCGCGGCTGACGCGGACCGACCACACCTGACAAGGAGCATCACATGAAGTGGAAGTGGAAGGTCCCGGCCGCCGCGCTGCTCGCGGTGGCCACGGCCACGGCGGTCGCGCCCGCGGCGCAGGCCGCCGACGTCGAGTGCACGACCGACCTCGGCGACCGGACCGTCAGCGGCGACCTCGTCGTCCCGGCGGGCGCGGACTGCGTCCTCGGCGGCGCGACCGTCGAGGGCGACGTCGTGGTCCAGCCCGGCGGCTGGCTCGACGCGACGTCCGTGACCGTCGGGGGCGACGTCGTCGCGACCGACGCGTACGGCGTGCTGCTCGACGGCACGAGCGTCGCCGGGGACGTCAGCGTCTACTCGGCGGGCACCCGGAACGGGTTCCTGTACGTCAACGACCTCACGGTCGGGGGCGACGTCGCGGCCGGGGGCGTGGACGTCGAGATCAGCGACTCGACCGTCTCCGGCGGCCTGCTCACGCAGGAGGCGACCTACGTCGACCTGCTGCGCACGTCCGTGCGCGGCGACGCGACGCTCGACGGCTCCGCGTTCGGCGTGACGGTCGCGGGCGCCGTGGTCGGGGGCACGCTCACCGTGAGCAACGGTGCGCGCGACCTGCTCGTCGGCGCGACGGCGTCCGGCGAGGCCGACGAGTGGGGCAACGCGGTCGCGGGCGACCTCGTGCTCAGCGGGAACGCCGGCAACCTGCGAGTCGCGGGCACGGCGGTCCAGGGCACGATCCGCGCCACGGGCAACGACCCGGCCGCCGTCTTCGGGCCCGGGAACACCGCGGGCGGCGTCGAGGGCGACCACACCGGCGAGGAGCCGGGGGCCGCGCCCGAGGGCGACCAGGCCGTGGCCGTCACCGTGCCGCAGCAGTCCGGGGGCGAGCTCACGTGGTCGCTCGAGGGCTCGTCGCGCCTCGTCGACCTCGGCGTCGCCACCGAGGAGCTCAGCTACTACCAGGCCCAGGGCCAGCTCGTCCCGGTGCGGGTCCAGGACACGCGCGCGGGCGACCCGGCGTGGTCCGTCACCGGTCAGGTGTCCGACTTCACGGCGGGCGGCCAGACCGTCGACGGCAAGCACCTCGGCTGGACGCCGGGCGTCATCGAGAACGGCGGCGACGCGGTCGCCGGCGCGCCGGTCGCGTCCGGGTTCGACGAGGGCGAGGGCCTCAAGCAGGCGCGCACCCTCGCGCGGGCCGACGAGGGCCACGCGCGCGGCGCGTCCGTGGTCGGCGCCGAGCTCGACCTCAAGATGCCGCTCGACACCCCGCGCGGCACCTACACCGCGACGATCACGCTCACCGCACTGGGCTGATCCCGCGGGACACCGCAGCCCGGCCCGCCACGGGCCGGGCGACCGGTCGGCCACCACGCACGCCGTGGTGGCCGGCCGGGCCGGCGGCTCGTCGTCCGAGCCGCCCCACCTGCACCGACGAAGGACCGAGCGCATGACCCACCGACGCACCTCTCCCGCCCCCGCGTCCCGCGCCCTGCGCGCGCTCGCCGGGCCCCTGCTCGCGCTCGCGCTCCTCGCCGCGCCCGCGGCCGCCGCGCTCCCCGGGGAGGCCGCGCCCGCCGCGGCCCCCCGCCAGGTCGCGCCCGCCGCGCGGGCGTCCCTCGCGACCGACGACGCGCCCGCCCCCGACCCGGCGCAGACCGTGCAGTGGGGCGTGCGCCCGGGAGACACCGCCCAGGGCGTCGACCGTCCCAACTTCGCGTACTCGCTCGCGCCCGGCGGCTCCCTGCGCGACAGCCTCGTCGTCTCGAACCACGGCGACACCCCGCTCGCGCTCGCCGTGTACGCCGCCGACGGCTTCCTCACCGACGACGGCACGCTCGACCTCCTGCCCGCAGGCGAGGAGTCGACCGCGCTCGGGTCGTGGGTCGCCCTCGACCAGGCCGAGGTCGAGATCCCTCCGCAGGAGCGCGTCGAGGTCCCCTTCACCGTCACCGTGCCCGACGACGCGACGCCGGGAGACTACGCCGCCGGAGTCGTGTCGTCCCTCGTCGTGGTCGCCGAGGACGGCGTCACGACCGACCGGCGGCTCGGCTCGCGCGTGCACCTGCGAGTCCAGGGCGAGCTCGCCCCGGCGCTCGCGGTCGACGACGTGCGGCTCGCCTACGACGGCACGCTCAACCCGTTCGCGCCCGGCAGCGCGACCGTCACGTTCACCGTGACGAACGAGGGCAACGCGCGCGTCGCCCCGGCGACCGCCGTCCGCATCTCCGGGCCGTTCGGGCTCGGCGCGACGTCCGCGACCGACGTCGACGTGCCCGAGCTGCTCCCCGGCTCGTCCGTCGAGCGGACCGTCGAGGTCGACGGCGTCTGGCCGCTCGGACGCGAGGTCGCGACGCTGACGGTCGGCGGCGAGGTCGTGCCGCTGCCCGGGACGGTGCCCGACCCGGAGGTCGTCGTGCCGGGCGTCGTCGCGACCGCCACCACCTGGGCCGTGCCGTGGGTCGCGCTCGGCCTCCTCGCCCTCGTGGCGCTGGTCGTCGTCTGCCGCGTCCGCGCGCGGCGCCGGGCGCGGACCGCCCAGCAGCGCGCGGTCGACGCCGCCGTCACCGCCGCGCTCGCCGAGCGTGCCGCGGGTGGGGCGGACGAGGCGCGGGCCGAGGACTCCCCGAGCGACCCCGACGCCGTGGGCAGCCCGGCACCGGACCACGACCCCGTGGCGAGACCTGCGCCGTGAGGTGACCGGGCCGGAGCGACGGTGGCGGAGATGGTGTCACCTGGCGTGCCTGGGCGGCGCGGTGCCTTCGATACGGTGCGGGGGTGCAGCTCGAGTGGACACAACCGTTCCGGTGGGGCCTCCTCCTGGCTTTCGACGAGCAGGAGTCCTTCGACCTTCCCCCGGACCTCGGCGATGAGGCGATCGCTTCGTCACCTTCCTGCCTGGCCGTGCCGGTGCTCCACGCCGCCGACGTCGACGTCTCGGACGACTGGCCCGACGAGGTGGATCCTCCGTCGGCGACGGTCACCGTGACCGTCGTCGTCGGCGAGCCCCTGCCCACGGGGGTCGCGGAGTTCGACGGACGGCTCAGCTGCCCGTCCGGGCGCCTCTCGATCGGGGACGCCGAGAACGAGCGCACCCTCGACGTCCCCCGAGGGCCGCTGCGTGTGCAGGTCGACCGGGAGCCCGCGGAGTACGCGAACCACGTGACGATGCGCATCGCCGCCGCCCGGGAGCCGGACTGACGCCGGGGAACCTCGGCACGAGTCCGTGGAGCGGTACGGGGCCCGCGCCTGAGCGTCCCCGTCGCGGGCCGCGGGCTCAGCCTTCCGGCCGCGTGACGTCGTCGTGCGGGACGAGCACCTGCACCCCCGGCCGGTCGACGACGGTCGTCGTCGCGGCGTCGAGCGCGCGCCAGGTCTCGTCGCTGAACCCGTTGCCGGTCGACCGCACGAGCACGGCGGACGACCCCGACGTCAGGTAGCGCAGCGCCTCCTCCTGCCAGGCGAGGTTCCGACGGCGCGGCACCGGCTCGCCGGCGGCGTCCCGCGCGCCGTGGTCGTACGAGTACCCCGACAGGTCCACGGGAAGCTCGCAGCCGCGCTCGAGGTCGCGGCTCAGCACGTCGAGGACGGCGAGGACCCCGGGGGAGTCGGCGCGGACGCAGCCGTCGTCGGGGAGCGCCGCCGCCACCTCGGCCGTCGGGAACGGGGCGAGGCGCGGTGCGGTCTGCACCGCGGCCACGAGGAGGGCTGTGGCGCCGATGCTCAGGAGCGCCCCCGCCGCGACCCGGCTCGGGCGGGGCAGGAGCGAGCACGCGGCGGCCAGGACGAGGACCAGCGCCGGTGCCGAGAACGCCGCGTACTGCGGGTACGCGGACGGCGAGAGCAGCAGGACGCCGACCTGCACCGCGAGCAGCACGACCCACAGCCTCCCGCGCCGCCCGACCCACGCCGCGACCGCGGCGACCGTCGCGAGCGCCAGCACGGTCCACGCCACGGCGAGCTGCTCCTGCTCCGGCACGAGGTCGCGCAGGCCGCCCGTCCCCGTGAGCCACACGAGCCGCTGCTCGAGGTCCGTCGTCGCCGGGGGCCGGGTGAGCTGGTCGAGCACGACCATGCGGACCATGTCCGACCCCGCGGCGAGGAGGAACGGGCCGAGCACCGCCACCAGCGCGACGACGGCGCCCGCGGCCGCGCGGGCCGCGGTGCGCCACCCGGCGACGACCAGCAGCCAGAGGAGCACGACGAGCAGCGGCACCACGCCCCAGATCTTGACCGTCGCACCGAGCCCGAGGACGGCACCGCCCGCCCAGAGCCACGGGCGCTCGCGGCCGGTGCCCTCCCGGTGCCGGTCGAGGCCCCGGAGCAGCAGCACGACCCCGCCGAGCAGGCACAGGGAGCCGAGGGGTTCGAGGAGCGTGAGCCGCTCGGCCCACGCCGCGGCGTACGACAGCGCGTAGAGGACGCCGCCCACGACGGCCGCCGTCGTGCCCCACCGGCGCGCGACGCGTGTCACGAGCACGGCGTTGGCCGCGCCGACGAGCATGATGCCGACGCGCGCGGCGACCAGGGCGTGGTCGTCGCTCGTCCACGTGGTGAGCGCCGCGAAGGGCGTCAGGGCGAGCGTCGAGCCGGGCGGGTGCAGCAGCAGGAAGTCGCGGTAGGGCACGCGGCCGTGGACGAGCGCCACCGCGGCCGAGAAGTACACGCCGTCGTCATAGCCGCGGTACCCGCCGATGCCGGCCGAGCCCCCGACGAGGTGCCACCGCACGAGGAACGCCAGGCCCGCCACGACGGCGGCCACGACCCACCCCCACCGCGCGGCAGCGGGCGCTCGGCGCGGGGCACGGGCTGCCAGGCTCACACCCGCCAGTGTGCGCCGGGGCCGCGGCGGGCGCGCGACGCGTCCCCCTAGCGGGACCCGACCGGGCATTCCCGGCCGGGCTCCGGCAGGTCGTCGGCCGGGGCGGGCGCCGCCGGGCGCGGCAGCGGCCGGACCTGGCCCGCGACCGCGAGGGACAGCACCGTGGCGGCGCAGATCACGAGGAGCGCGTGGCGGGCCCCGACGCCGTCGACCAGCAGGCCGAGGAGCGGGGGAGCGCTGAGCATCGCGACCGTGGAGAACGACGTCGCGACCGCGACGCGCGGCGCGGCGTGCGCCGGGTCGTCGGACGCCGCGGCGATCGCGACAGGGTTCGCGAGCGCAGCACCGCAGCCCCACAGGACGATGCCCACCCACGCGAGCGGCAGCGTGGGCGCGAGGCCGAACACGAGGAGCCCGACGAGCGCCGACGCGCCCGACGCCCGGAGCACCGCGACGCGCCCGAACCGGTCGATGAGCCCGGTGCCCGCGAACCGGAACACCGTCATCGCGCCGACGAACGTCCCGTACGCCACCGCGCCGAGCGCCTCGCGCACGTCGAACCCGTCCACCACGGCGATCGACAGCCAGTTGCCCGCCGACCCTTCGGAGAGCGACGACGCGAGCAGCACGAGCCCGATGAGGAGGGTGCGCGGCTCGCGCCACGCGGCGAGCGCCGCCCGGACGCCCGCGCCGCGCCGGGGTGCGGGGGCGCCGTCGGCCGCCGTCGTGCGCGCCGCGGCCCGCTCGGGCGCGATCGCCGTCGCGGGCGCGATGAGGAGCGCGCGGGCCGCCGTGACGACGAGCGTGACGACGACGACCTGCGTGGCGATGCCCACGTGCGCCCACGAGAACGCGGCGGCGACGAGCGCCCCGCACGCCGCCCCGATGGAGAAGGCCGCGTGGAAGTGGGGGAGGATCGCGCGCCCGACGTGCTGCTCCACCGACGCCGCGCAGATGTTGATGGGGACGTTGGTCAGCGCGCCGCACATGCCGTTGAGGAACGCGCCCGCCGCGAACACGCCGACGCTGCCGGTCGCCGTGCCGAGTGCGACGAGGCCGAACCCGACGACGTTCGCGGACGTCGCGACGACGAGCGTCGTGCGGCTGCCGAAGCGCGCGACGACCGCGCCCGTCACGACGACGGCGGTGAGGGTCCCGACCCCGCCCACGACGAGCAGCGCGCCGAGCTGGCCCGAGCTCAGCCCGAGCGCCTCGCGCACCGACGGCAGGCGGCTCATCCAGGACGTGCCGATGACGCCGAACAGCGCGAACTGCACCATGAGCGCCCACCGTGCGCGCGAGACCACGGCGCGGTCGGTCAGGGCGCGCGCCGTCCCGGAAACCGGAGGGTTTGTTGACACTTGCCCGAGTCTACGGAGCAGGCGGGCGCCCCGGCCTCCGTTTTCCGCGGCGGCGACGACCCGTCAGAGGCGGACGGTCCCCGCGACGCACGTGACGCTCGACCCGCCGACCCAGACGGTCCCGGTGCCGTCACGCTCGACGTGCACGCGCCCGGCCCGGCCGAGCGCGGCGCCCTGGGCGGCGACGTAGCGGCCGGGCAGGCGCCCGTCGCGCGTGAGCCACTGCCCGACGACGGCGTTGAGGCTCCCGGTGACCGGGTCCTCGGGGATGCCCATGGCGAGCGCGAACCCGCGCACCTCGACGGCCGTGCCGTCGGGGCCGCCGTCGTCCCCGTGCAGGCCGGCGACGCCCACCGAGAGGTCGGGGTGCTCGGCGCGCAGCCGGGACCAGTCGGGCGTCAGCCCGGTGACGCGTGCCGCGGAGTCGAGCAGGACGACGCGCCAGCCCGGGCCGTTGTCGAGCACCCGGTGGTCGAGGACGGCCTCGTCGGGCACGCCGAGCGCGGCGACGATCGCGGCGAGGTCGTCGGCCGGGACCGGCTCGTCGGTGAGCAGCGCGGGCGCGGCGAACGCGAGCCGCTCCGTGCCCTCCTCGCGCCGGATCGGCACGAGCCCGACGCCGCACTCCTGCACGACGACGTCGCCCGAGCGCGGGGTGCCGCCCGCCTCGAGCCACGCGTGGCACGACCCGAGCGTCGGGTGGCCCGCGAACGGCAGCTCGCCCGCCGGGGTGAAGATCCGGAGGCGGTAGTCGGCGCCGCCGTCCGCCCCGTCGGGCGAGGGCGGCAGGAGGAACGTCGTCTCGGAGAGGTTGGTCCAGCGCGCGAAGGCGGCCATCTGCTCGTCCGTGAGGCCGACGGCGTCGAGGACGACCGCGACGGGGTTCCCGAGGGTCGGCGTGCGGGTGAAGACGTCGACCTGGGCGAACGGGCGGGACGCGGTCCGGTCGGCGACGTCGCCGTGGCGTGCGGTCATGCCGTGAGCGTACGTCGCTGCAGGCGGGAGCACTTTTGTCGACGGTGCGACGGAAGTTGTAGACACATCGATAGAACGCGGGCTAGCCTGTCCAGCGTTGTCATCGACGGGGCCAGGCAGGGGTTACGCTCCGTGGACTCGTAGTCCGACCGAGTAAGGAGCAACGATGCTCGAACGCACCAGCCTGCCGGTGTCCCGCCGGATCAGGTACCGACGCGGCGCGGCCGCCCTCACCCTCGGCGCCCTGGTCGTCGCAGGCTGGGCCGTCCCCGCCGCGGCCGATCTCCCCGAGCAGGAGCCCGGCGTCACGCTGCGGACCTTCCAGCTCGCGCAGAACCCCGGTGGGGTCTGCACCCTGAAGTCCGGGCAGACGCCCAACGTCGACAAGCTCATGCCGACCATCGACTGGTCGACGGCCGAGCAGTTCGGCGCGGAGGACAACTTCATCTCGCAGGTGAGCGCGAACCTGCACGTCCCCGCGGACGGCCAGTACCAGTTCCGCGTGACCAACGACGACGGCGCGCTCGTCTACATCGACGGCCAGCTCGTCCTCGAGAACGACGGCCCCAACGACTCGACCTCCGTCGAGGGCAGCGCGACCCTCACCGCGGGCGTGCACGACCTCCGCGTCGACTACTACGAGGGCAGCGACAAGCAGCGCCTCACGCTCGCGTGGAAGACGCCGGGCAGCTCCTCCTTCCAGGTGATCCCCTCCTCCGCGCTCAGCACCGAGGCCGGCGTCGTGCGCGTGACGGCCCCCGGCTACAAGTACTGCGAGGGCGCGACGGACACGGCGGGCGACGGGCTGCGGCTCGACTCCGTCAACCCGAACTACGAGCTCGTCGACCTGCGCCCCGCAGGGTTCGAGCCCAAGGTCTCCGGCCTGGCGTTCACGCCGGACGAGCAGCTCGCCGTCGTGACGACGGGCGAGGTCAGCTCCGGCGGCTGGCGCCCCGACCCGGTGTCCGGCGAGGTCTACTTCCTCGACGGCGTCACCACGGCCGACGGCCCCGAGGACGTCACGGCGACGCTCGTCGCGGACGAGCTGCTCAACCCCATGGGCATCGAGGTCGTCGAGGACTCGATCTTCGTCTCGGAGCGGTACCAGCTCACGCAGCTCACCGACCCCGACGGCGACGGCTTCTACGACACCCACACGAAGATCGCGGAGTGGCCCGACGGCGGCAACTTCCACGAGTTCGCGTTCGGCCTGATCCACGACGAGGACTACTTCTACGTCAACCTCTCCGTGGCCATCAACAACGGCGGCGCGACGACGAACCCGCAGCCTGCGGCCAACCGCGGCACGTCGATCAAGATCGACCGCGAGACGGGCGAGGTGAGCTACGTCGCGGGCGGCCTCCGCACGCCGAACGGCATCGGCTTCGGCCCCGAGGGCGAGATCTTCGCGACGGACAACCAGGGTGCCTGGCTGCCGTCGAACAAGCTCATCCACATCCAGCAGGACAAGTTCTACAACCACTACACGAACCCGGCCGGGCCGTTCGACTCGAACCCCGTCGCCCCGCCGGCCGTGTGGCTGCCGCAGAACGAGATCGCCAACTCCCCGGGCAACCCGATCCTCGTCGAGGACGGCGAGTTCGCGGGCCAGATGCTGCTCGGCGACGTGACGTACGGCGGCATCCAGCGCGCGTTCCTCGAGAAGGTCGACGGCGAGTTCCAGGGTGCGGTCTTCCGCCACACCGCGGGCCTCGAGGTCGGCGTGAACCGCGTCGTCTACGGTCCCGACGGCGCGCTCTACGCCGGCGGCACCGGTGAGGGCGGGAACTGGGGCGAGTCCGGCAAGCTCCGGTTCGGCCTCCAGAAGCTCGTCCCCGTCAACGAGGACTCCTTCGACATGAAGGAGATGCGCGTGGTGGAGGGCGGCTTCGAGATCGAGTACACCGACCCGGTCTCCGACGAGGTCGTCGAGAACCTCGCCGACGCGTACCAGATCAAGCAGTGGCGCTACGTGCCGACGCAGCAGTACGGCGGCCCGAAGGTCGACGAGCAGCCGCTGTTCGTCACGGACGCCCAGGTGTCCGAGGACCGCACGACCGTCACGCTGAAGATCGACGGGCTCAAGCCTGGTCACGTGGTCCACGTCCGGTCCCCGCGCCCGTTCGCCTCGGCCGGCGGTGCGGAGCTCCTCAGCACCGAGGCCTGGTACACGCTCAACTCGCTGCCCGGCTACGTCGCCCCGGCCGACCGCGGCTGGTACGAGGCAGAGCTGGCCCAGCCCCTCGGCGGCTCGAGCATCGGCTCGGACCACAGCAACTACTCCGGCTCCGGATTCGCCGCGGGCATGACGAGCGTCGGCTCCGGCCGCACGTTCTCCGTGACCGTCCCCGAGGCGGGCACCTACCCGGTGAACGTGCGCTACGCCAACGGCATCCACCCGTACACGTCGCTGCGGGCGAAGAACGTCTCGCTCCACGTGAACGGCCAGGACCTCGGCCAGTGGAACTTCCCGACGACGGGCAGCTGGAAGGACTGGGGCGTGCAGACGCGCGACCTCGACCTCCAGGCCGGCGTGAACACCATCACGCTCGCGTACGAGGCCGGTGACGAGGGCAACATCAACATCGACGTGCTCTCGATCGGCGAGAACCCGGACATCTGCACCCCGGGCGAGGTCGAGGACGGCTACACCGCGCTCTTCGACGGCACCCTCGCGAGCCTCCAGGAGGGCTGGCGCATGGCCGGTCCGGGTGGCTTCGGCCGCCAGGAGGACTGCTCGATCCAGGGCGCGGGCGGCATGGGCCTGCTCTGGTACAACCAGGAGCTCGGGGACAGCTACAGCCTGAAGCTCGACTGGAAGCTCCTCAAGGACGACAACGGCGGCGTCTTCGTCGGGTTCCCGAACCCGGGCGACGACCCGTGGGTGGCCGTCAACAAGGGCTACGAGATCCAGATCGACGCGACCGACGCCGCCGACCGCACCACGGGTGCCATCTACACGTTCCAGGGTGCCGACGCCGCGGCCGTCGAGGCCTCGCTCAAGCCGGTCGGCCAGTGGAACGCGTACGACATCCGCGTCGAGGGCGACCGCATCCGGGTCTACCTCAACGACGTGCTCGTCAACGACTTCACGAGCAGCGACCCGGCCCGCCTGGTCAACAGCTTCGTGGGGATCCAGAACCACGGCAACGGCGAGATGGTCAACTACCGGAACATCCGGTTCAAGGAGCTGACCGACGAGCCCGTCGAGGAGCTCGCGATCTCGACGACGGTTCAGACCCGCTGCCTCGCGGGCAAGGTCTACGTCGCGGTCCGTGCCACGAACGACGACACGGTGCCGGCGGACGTCACGCTCACGACGCCGTTCGGGACGAAGACGGTGACCGGCGTCCAGCCGGGTGCCTCCGCGTACCAGTCGTTCGCGACGCGTGCCGCGTCGGTCGAGGCCGGCGTCGCGCAGGTCTCCGCGACCGGTGACGGCCGGACGTTCGAGGCGGACGCCGCCTACGAGGCCGTCAGCTGCGGCTGAGCCGATGACCCGGGGCGGGCGGCGTGAGCCGTCCGTCCCGGGTCGCACCGGGCGGGGGCGGCGGCACGAGCCGCCCCCGCCCGACCTGTCTCGTCCGGCGCCCGGCAGGGCGTCCCCGCAGGGCGGAGCGCGGTCCGACGGCGCTCCCACCCTCGCGTAAGGTGCTCACGTCCGCGCGCTGCCGCACGGACGCACCGCACGAACGTCGTGGGCGAGCCCGCCGAGGCCGACTCCACGACTCCCCGACGAGTTCCCGACGAGGGGAGCCCCCATGACGCTCGGACGCCTGCTGCACCGGACCGGACGGTTCGCCGCCCGCCGCCGGGGCGTGGTCTTCGTCGTCTGGGCCGTCCTCCTCGTGGCGGGCGCCGTGCTCGGCGGGGCGGTCTTCGACAAGACCTCCGACGTCGACCCCGCCCCGCCGGGCAGCGCGTCCGCCCTCGCGGCGGAGCGCCTCGAGGAGCTCGCCCCCGAGGGCGAGACCGTCGTCGCGGTGCTGTCCGGCCGCGACCACTTCTCCGCGGACCTCATCGCGAGCGCGAGCGAGGTCATGCACGGCATCCGCGCGATGCCCGGCGTCGTCGAGCTCTCCGACGCCTACACCGGCGGTGGCCTCATCGCCGACGACGCGCAGGGCTCGCTCGTCGTCGTCGAGCTCGACCCCGCGCTGTCCGACGACGAGGCCCTCGCCCTCGCGCACCGCGTCGCCGACGCGCTGCACACCGTCGACACCCCTGAGGTGCTCGTGGGCGGCGCGCTGCTCGCGGAGGAGGCGTTCGTCGAGCAGGCGATCACCGACGCCGCGGTCGGCGAGGGGATCGCGATCGCGGTGCTCCTCGTCGTGCTCGTCGTCGTCCTCGGCGGCCTGCGGGCCGGCCTGGTCCCGCTGCTCTCCGCGCTCGCCGCGATCGCGGTCGCGCTGCTCGTGCTCAGCGGGCTGCTCGGCGTCGTGCCCGTCAACGAGTTCGCCGTGAACGTCGTGACGCTCCTCGGCCTCGGCCTCACGGTCGACTACTCGCTGCTCGTGCTCGCGCGCTTCCGCGAGGAGCGCGCCGCGTCCCCGGGCCTCCCGCTCGACGAGCTCGTCGGACGCACCCTCGCGACCGCCGGCCGGGCCGTGCTCGCCTCCGGCCTCGCCGTCGCCATCTCGCTCGCGGGGCTCCTCCTGCTCGGCGACTCCCTGCTCTCCGGCATGGCGGTGGGCGGCGCGATCGTCGTGCTCGTCGCGACCGCCGCCGGGCTCACGCTCGTCCCCGCGCTCGTCGCCACGTGGCACCGCGCGATCCCCGCGCCGGGTGCCCGCACCTGGTCCCACCCGTGGACCGGCCGCGGCGGCGCCGGCACGCTCGGCCGGCTCGCGCGCACCGCGCAGCGCCACGCCGTGCTCGTCAAGCTCGGCGCGACGGCGCTCCTGCTCGCGCTCGCCGCACCTCTCGGGTCGCTCACGCTCGGCAGCTCGGAGGTCCGCTCGCTGCCCGCCGACGCCGAGGCGCGCCTCGCCGCCGACGCCACCACCTCCCGCTTCGCCGACCTCGGCGTCGCGCCCGTCACCGTCCTCGTCGAGGGCCCGGTCGACGACCCGGCGGTGACCGACCTCCTCGACCGTGCCGCCGCCCTGCCCGGCGTCGAGGACGCCATGCAGGACACCGGCTACCCGCCCGAGGTCACCGTCGTCGACCTCACGCCCGACGTCGGCCCGGACGGCGACGCGACGGCCCAGGCGGCGCAGGACCTCGTGCACGCCGTGCGCGCCCTCGACACCGACCTGGAGGTGCGGGTCGCCGGACCGGCCGCCGAGGTCGTCGACACCCAGGAGCACCTCGCGCAGCGGCTCCCGCTCGCCGCCGGGGTCGTGGTGCTCGCGACCTTCGTGCTGCTCTTCCTGCTCACCGGCTCGCTCGTCGTGCCGCTCAAGGCCCTCGTGCTCAACCTCCTCACGCTCGCCGCGACGCTGGGCGTCCTCGTCTCCGTGTTCCAGCACGGCGTGGGCGCCTCGCTCCTCGGGTTCGAGCCGTGGGGCGCGCTCGACGTCACCACGCCCCTGCTGGTCGGCATGCTCGTGTTCGGCCTGTCGACCGACTACGAGGTCTTCCTGCTGTCCCGCACCGCGGAGGAGTGGCGCGCCCGCACGCCCGGCGAGGACCCGCGCGTCGCGAACGACCGGGCCGTGCTCCGCGGCATCACCGCGTCCGGCCCGGTCGTCACGACGGCGGCCGTCGCCATCGGCATCGTGTTCCTCGGGTTCGCGGCGGGCGAGCTCGTCGCGATGAAGGAGGTCGGCGTCGGCATGGCCGTCGCCGTGCTCCTCGACGTCACCGTCGTGCGCGGGCTGCTGCTGCCCGCGACGATGACGCTCCTGGGCCGGTGGAACTGGTGGCCCTCCTGGCGTGGGGGAGAGCCCGCGCCCGCCGAGGGAGAGCCCGGGTCGGCCGAGGTGGAGCCGCGGTCGGTCACACGTCCCGCATGACCTCGGCGACGAAGCGCGCGGAGCGCTCGCGGAGGCCGTCGACGCGGAGCTCGACGAACAGCTCGCGCATCGACTCGTCGTCGCCCATCTCGGTGCGGGTGGGGGCCCGGCGGACGTTCTGCGAGCAGAGGAACTGCGTGCAGATGAGGGTGCCGACGGTGTTGCCGCGGCGCCCGGCGGCCCCGGCGCGGCGCGCCACGTAGAGGCTGACGTCGTCCGTCACGACGACGTCCTCGCACCACGCGCACACCGCGCGCTTGCGCCGTCCGCCCGTCTTGGCGTCGGTCGAGCGCAGCAGGACGCCGCGCGGCTCGCCGTCGACCTCCACGACGGCGTAGGCGAGGAGCGGGGCCTTGCGGTCGCGCCACCCGAGGTAGTCGAGGCGGCCCCAGTCGAGCGTGTCGAGGTCGGGGAGGGTCGCCTGCGCGGCCTCGCGCTTGGACGCGTTGACGAACGACGCGCGGATCTGCTTCTCGGTCAGGGGGTTCATGGGTTCGCTGCTTCCGTGTCAGGACGGTCCGCAGCCCGGCGGGCGTGCACGACGACGCGTGCTCGCCCGGGCGCACGACGGCGCCGCCGGGGGCGGGAGGACGGCATGCCCACAGCCGTCGCGTCGTGACCGGCGCGGCCGGGCGACGACGGGGTCGTCGGACGGCGGTGCGCCCCGGAGGGAGACGGGCGTCGGGTACGACGGCCCGCGGCCCGGTGGTCTCAGCGAGTGACGGTGCGGGGGGAGAGGGCGCCCGAGCAGGCCGCCATGGCCACCTCGCAGCCTGCGGTGCCGTGCATCCGCGTCTCCTCGTCCCGTGCGGCGCGCCGTCGGCGCGATCCTGACTCGTGGTCGTGCCCGTCCGGCACGATGGACGGCTGCCCTCGGCAACCGTCACCCTCGATGGTGCGCCTCGGCACCCGCCGTCGTCAACGTGATTGCCGCCCGGGCCGCCGCGCACCGCTGGCTCGACCGGCCGACGCCGTCCCTCAGGACGTCGCCCAGACGCCCAGCTCGTTGCCGCTCGGGTCGAGGAAGTGGAACCGGCGGCCGCCGGGGAACTCGTACGGGCCCTCGACCACCTCGCCGCCCGCGCTCCGGACGGCGGCGAGCGTCTCGTCGAGGTCTGCCGAGAACAGCAGGACGAACGGACCGCCGCGGGTCACGTCGCCGGACTCGGCCAGGCGCAGACCGCCGGCCTCGTCCGCGCCGGACTCCGCGGCCGTGCGGATCCCGGCGTACCCGGGGCCGTAGGGGACGAACTCCCAGCCGAAGGCCGCGCCGTAGAACGCCTGCGCGGCGGCGAGGTCGGTCACGGGGAGCTCGACGTAGTCGATCGAGTGGTGGATGCCGTGCGCGTGCGTGCTCATGCACCCATCGTGACGTGGGCCACCCACGGCCGACGCGCGGGTGTACCGCAGGCACCACCTCGGCGGGTGGTTCCCGGTGACCTTCGGCCTCGCCCGGGTGACGAAGTGCCGGGCCCGGCGAGCGGGTCGCCCGGCCAGACTCGGAGGTTCCGCCGTCCACCGTCCGGGAGGAACTCCGTGCCCGTCGCCCTGCCGTCCCCGTCCGAGACCGCCGCACCCGCCGGGGAGCGGCTGGTGTCCGTGGAGGTGGTGGTGCCGTCCGGGGTGTTCTGGACGGGGGAGGCGCGCAGCGTGACGGTCCCGGCGGCGTCGGGCACGCTGGGCATCCTGCCGCGGCACCAGCCGGTCGCGGCGTCGCTCACGGCGGGCCGGGTGCGTCTGCGCACCCCGGACCGTCCGACGGCCGAGCTGCGGATCGGGGGCGGGTTCCTCGTCGTCGACCAGGACGAGGTGACGATCCTCGCGGACGACGCGACGTGGGTACGGGCTCGCTAGCCCGCTACGCGGGGTCGGTCGTCGTCCCGAGCTGCACGACGACGACCCGGTGCCCGTCCGGGTCGTGGACGTGCGCGAACCGGTCGCCGGTCTCGGCGTCGGCGTCGGGCCCGACGAACGGCTCGACCCCGGCCGCGGCGAGGCGTGCGAGGGTCGCGTCGAGGTCGTCGACGTAGAGCACGAGGTTGGGCAGGCCGTGCCGCACGAGCGGGGCGCCGCCCTCGGGGAGCGGCACGAGCCACAGACCGGGCTCGTCGACGCGTCCGGGGCCGACGTGGAGCAGGGGGAACCCCTCGGTCTCTCCCTGGAACAACGTGCGGAAGCCGAACCCGTCGGCCCAGAACGCGGCGCTCGCGTCCAGGTCGTGGCACAGCAGGACGGTGCGGCCGATCGTCGTCGTCATGGGCCCGAGCCTAGGACCTGGTCCGACGCCGGACGCGGGCGGTGCTCGGATGCGGCCGCGCCAACCGACGCGAACGTCAGCCGGGCCATCCGTTCGCGCCGAGCGCGACCACCGCCGGAAGCGATCGTCGCATTCCTGAGCGTCCGATACCCTTCACCTGCTGCCGCGGCACCAGGGGGGGTCATGCGACGCCGAGCACGAGCGATCACGGGGTGGATCAGCCTCGCCGTCGTGGCCTGCGGCCTCACCTTCTGGGCCGGCCGCGTGACGCTCACGACTCCCGAGGTCGAGACTGGGCCGACGTCTGAGCCGACGTACCGGGTGATCAACGAGTCGATCGGTCGAACGCTGTCCCTTCCCGTCACGGCGACGTGGGAATCTGTCCCCCTCGCCACTGGCGCGGGCTCCGGGACGGTCACCTCGATCGACGTGGCGTCCGGCGACGTCGTTGAGCCGGGGGACGCTCTGTACAGCGTCGATCTCCGCCCCGTCACCGTGCTCCACGGTGATGTGCCCGCTTTCCGTCAGATGAGCGTGGGTGTGAAGGGCGCGGACGTCCGCCAGCTTCAGGAGTTCCTTCGGGACTCCGGCTACCTGCGCGTACGGAGCGTCGGTGGCAGCTTCGGAGACGCGACGGCGAGAGCCGTGGCGGCATGGCAGCGGGACCTGGGCATCGAGGACGACGGGATCGTGCGTTCGGGGGATGTGCTCTTCGCGCGGGAGATACCGAGCCGCGTGACTCTCGCGGAGGAGATGCTCCCCGGGGCGCAGGTGGCTCCAGGGCAGGTGGTGGCTCGTGCGCTGGCGGCCGAACCCGTCTTCACCATGAAGCTCACGTCCGATCAGGTGTCGATGATCCCTGTCGATGCCACCGTGGCGATCCGGAGCAGTGACGGAGAATGGCGTGCCACGATCGGGTCGCAGACGATCTCGGACGACGGCTCTGTGGTGGCGCAGCTCGTGCCCGCCGAGGGTGACTCGATCTGCGGGAGCGGGTGCTCCGGAGTCCCGTACGGTCCCGATCCCGCAATCTTCGACAGCGAGGTCGCGATCGTCGCTCCAGCAGAAGGTCCGGCCGTGCCGCTCTCAGCGATCCAGACCCACGCAGACGGGACGGCCTTCGTGGTCCGGGCCGACGGTGAGCAGGTCGCCGTGACGATACGGACGGAGGGCGACGGACGCGCTGTGGTGGATGGCGTCGCGATCGGGGACGAGATCCTCCTGTTCGGTGTCGACGAGTCCGGGAATCAGGCGCCGGAGAGTGAGAAGGACACCTGATGGACGGCCCTGTGCTCGCGGTCGAGCACCTCACGTTCGCCTATCGGAAGAGGTCCGAGCCGATCATCGAGGATCTCTCGGCCGGTTTCCCGGCCGGGTCCGTGACGACGGTGACCGGACCCTCAGGCTCGGGGAAGTCGACCCTCCTGTACATCCTCGCCCTCATGCTCCGGATACGAGAAGGACGAGTCGTCTGGGACGGGCGCTCGGTGGCGCAGCTCGCTGACGACCAGCGCTCGCGGATACGCGCATCGAAGGTCGGGTTCGTCTTTCAGGATGCGATGCTCGATCCTGCACGGAGCATCCTCGACAACGTGTGCGAGGCGGCACTCTTTGCCGGGATGCCGATGTCTGCGGCTCGGTCCCACGCTCGCGAGCTTCTCGAGAGGTTCGGCGTCGAGCATCGTTCTGCGCATCGACCGGGGGAGATCTCCGGTGGTCAGGCGCAGCGAGTGGCACTCTGCCGCGCTCTGCTCACCTCTCCGAGCGTCGTGTTCGGTGATGAACCGACCGGAAACCTCGACGCCCGTTCCGCAGCGGTGGTGTGGGACGCGCTCGTCGCGCATGCCCGGAGCGGAGCGACCGTGATCGTCGCCACCCACGACGAGGCCTTGGCGGAGCGGGCCGATCACCGGCTCGTCCTGGGCTAGGCGGACACGTGGCGACCGGATCCTCGCTCGACCCCGCACCGAGCGACGTCAGAACCCCCGTACGGCTGCCGACCCCGCTGCCGGGTGCGCCCGCTCCCCGAGCGATCCTTCGGGACGGCTTGCGCACGGTCATCGCCCAGCCACTGCCGTCGGCGGTCGCGGCACTCGTCGTAGCCATCTCCTGCTTCGTCGTTCTCGCCACCACCGGGCAGTCCGTCGCGGCCGAGCAGGCGGTGCTCTCCCGCTTCGACGGTGCGGGAGCAAAGCTCGTCACTGCCTTCGACGCGTCAGGCGAGGCGCGCGTCCACGCGTCGAGCGTCCCTGCGTTGAGTACTCGTCCGGAGGTGGACTGGGTGATCGGACTGGGCCCTGTACGTGATGTCCGGAACGCTGACGCTCCTGCCCATGGAGGTGCTGGCGTCGCCTTGAGGACGCTCGTCGGCACCCTTCCGACGGGCATCCCGATCGTCGCAGGGAGGGCTCCGCGGGCCGGCGAGGTGCTTGTCGGGGTCGAGGCGGCGCGCTCCCTGGGGCTCGCGGACGGCGTCGGCAACGTCACCGATGGCGTGCAAGCCTGGCCCGTCGTCGGGGTTTTCGAGTCACGGGGTCCACTCGACACCCTGGACTCCGCAGCGCTGGTGACGCCAGAGGCTGGCGAGACGAGGGCCGGAGACCTGCGCTACGTCTACGCCATGGCGTCGTCCGTCAGCCACGTCAAGGATCTGGAGCGAGTGATCCCGGCGCTGATCCATGCCGAGGACGCTGCGGCGGTCACGATCGAGAGCCCCACCGGCGCCATCGCCCTTCGGCGGGTGGTCGAGGGCGAGATGGGTGATTCCGTCCGACGGATCATGGTGGTGGTGCTGGCCGTGGGGCTGGTGACCATTTCGGCCACGATGTTCGGTGCCGTGTCTTCTCGCCGAAGAGATTTCGGACGGCGACGCGCGCTGGGCGCGACACGGTCGGCGATCGTCGTACTCGTCATCGTCCAGTCGTTCACAGCAGCAGCCCTTGGTGTGCTCGTCGGTATCGGGGCAGCGAGGCTCTTTGCGCGACTGACGGCATCCGACCTGCCGGACGTGTCTTTCACGCTCGGGCTTGCTGGTCTGGCCATGACCACTGCGCTGGTGGGTGCGATTCCGCCCGCGATCGTCGCGTCGCGTCGCGATCCGGTCCGCGTCCTGCGGGTCCCGTAGCCGACCCCACGAAGCCGCGTGCGGCGCTCCGACGGGGAGAAGCGGCTGGTCAGGCCGCCCTCGCCCGTGCTGGACACCGCACGCGGCTTCCGGAACCGACGGGAAGCGACGTTCCACCTACTGGGGCGGGAACCAGGGTTCGGGGCAGTCCCTCCTCAGGGCGTTGTACTCCTCCTCACCGATCCCGCTGGCGAGGACCACGTCGTAAGGCGACCACCCGGCCGTCGACTCCGGATCATTCGCGGTCTCGACGTAGAGATCTCTGGTCGGAGGATCGCTCACCTCTTCGCCCTTGCTCTTCAGGCACGCCGCGACATCGAGCTGACGGTCGTAGAGGGTTCCGAGGAACTCCGGTGAGAGGGTGGTGGTGGGCGTTACCGGGTAGCCCATCTGGGTGTAGCACTCGTGCAGGTTCTCCCGGAACCGGTCGTACTCCGCACCCGTGAAGGGCTCCTTGATACCACCGTCGGGGGTGACGGTCTTGTCCCAGCCCGCTCCATCCAGACACGACTGCAGTGCCGCCTGAAACTCCTCCTGCTGACGAGCCTGTTCGGCCATCCACCCAGGGGGCTCCCACGGCGACGCATCGACCGATTGCCCCTGGCCGTCGACGCCACCGGAGCAGGCGCTGAGGACGAGCATCATCGCGGCAGTCAGGCCGGTCTGTACCCAGCGGTTCTGCGGCGTGCGGCGAGTTGCTGTCGCATCGCCCTCCAGAGTCCTTGTCGTCGCTCGTTCGTCAGCCGACGTCTCCACGATCAGCCGGTGACGCACGAGGACACGTTGCTCGAGACCAGGCGGGTCGCCAGGATACGGGCGGTCCCGTCCTGCACGTGGGTGTAGGTCGTGGAGGTGATGTTGTTCTTGTATCCCTTGTACCAGAGGTAGTAGCCGCTGCCCAGGACCAGTTTGTGATCCGTCTCTCCGGTCGTGCGCCCCTGGATGCGGACCTGGTCGCCGAGCCGGCAGTTCAGCTCCTTGTCCATGTACTGGTAGGTGACGGCGCTAGCCTGCCCGACGCCGACGAGCACGGTAGCGCCGACGACCGCGGCCGCGAGGGCCGCTCTCCATGAATTCTTTTGCATCGCGAATACTCTGCCAATCTCAGCGGGACGGCCTTGACGGTCAACGAAGGGAGCAGTTGGCATTGGTGCGCGGACCGTCGACCTCCCGCGCCTTCACGTGCCAGCTGAAGGTTCCCGTGGCGGTCGAGTACGTCGTCGACGTGACCCAGTTCTTCCAGCCCTTGTGCCAGATCGCGCTGTTGACCTCATGGGTCGTGTCGCCGAGCGTCCGGCTCTGAACCATCACGCGATAGTTCGTGTTGCAGTAATCGCCGACCCCGCCCTTCGACGCGGCGTTCGCACCCGCCGGCACGAGCGCGAGCGCACATGCCATCCCGATCACCAACACGACACGTATTGCTCTGGAATTCACTCCGGCCCCCTGGAAGAAGTGGAACTTTTTCGCGGAGCATAGCGCATCCCGAATCGGGCGACCAGCACCCAGGTCCGGCCGTGGTCGATCAGCATTCGTCTCGACATCGAAGACGTTTTCGGCATGCGGGCCTCAGGATGGTATGGCACTGAATTGCGGTGAGGCATAAGTGCTGAATCGTTGAACTAATCCTCCGTGCTCGGGGGCGCGACTCCTTCCTCGAGAAGTCAGGCGCGTGCTGAGTCGTGTCAGGGCGGGCCGTGGGGGATCGCCATCCATCGTGGGTCTGAATCCGCTTCGTCGGTGTACCGCACGGGCGCGCCCGCGCCGTCGGGCATACCGTGGACGGCATGACGACCGACGGCGGCATCCGCAGCACGATCAGCGAGCTCGTGGCGCAGGAGCACCGGCTCCGGGAGCAGCTCGCCCGGGGCGAGATCTCGGGCCCGCAGGAGCAGGAGCGGCTCCGCGCGATCGAGGTCGAGCTCGACCAGTGCTGGGACCTGCTGCGCCAGCGCGGCGCCGCGCGCGAGTTCGGTGGCGACCCCGATGCGGCGACGGTGCGAGACCCCGGTACGGTGGAGAACTACCTGGACTGATCGCCGACGGCGACGTCCGGCTCCCGTTCCGACCTCAGAAGGAGAACTCCATGACCACGTCCAGCGAGCAGGCGGCGCACAGCCCCCTCCCCACCGGGACCGAAGGGCGCGACATCCCCGGTCACGCGGGCGCGGTCGCACGGTTCGTCGTGGCGTTCGCGCTGTTCGTCGGCGGGCTCGTGCTCATGGGGTCGGGCATGTCCGGCGTCGACGGCGGCGTGTGGCTCTTCGTGGGCGGCCTCGCCGCGGCGACGCTCGCGTTCGCCCTCCCGATGGCGGGCACGGGCACGACCGAGCGCTGACACCCTCGACACGGAGGCCGGGTCCCGACGGAACCCGGCCTCCGGCGTCTCCGGGGGTCAGCCGAGCGTGGCCCGGACGGCCTTCGCCGCGGTGACGAGGTGCTCGAGCGACGGCACGGTCTCCTCGTAGCGGCGGGTCTTCAGGCCGCAGTCGGGGTTGACCCAGACGACGCGCGGGTCGATCGACTTCACGGCGAGCTCCAGCAGCTCGGTGACCTCCTCCGTCGAGGGCACGCGCGGGCTGTGGATGTCGTAGACGCCCGGCCCGATGCCGCGCGAGTACCCGGCGTCGCGCAGCTCCGGCACGATCTCCATGCGCGAGCGCGCCGCCTCGACCGACGTCACGTCGGCGTCGAGGCCGTCGATCGCGCCGATGACCTCGCCGAACTCCGAGTAGCACAGGTGCGTGTGGATCTGCGTCGCCGCCTCCACGCCCGACGTCGCGAGCCGGAACGACCCGACGGACCAGTCGAGGTACGCCGGCTGGTCCGCGCGGCGCAGCGGCAGGAGCTCGCGCAGCGCGGGCTCGTCGACCTGGACGATCCCGACGCCGGCGGCCTCGAGGTCCGCGATCTCGTCGCGCAGCGCGAGGCCCACCTGGTTCGCGGTGTCGCCGAGCGGCTGGTCGTCGCGCACGAACGACCACGCGAGGATCGTCACGGGCCCGGTGAGCATGCCCTTGACGGGCTTCTCGGTGAGCGACGCCGTGTACGCGGACCACTCGACCGTGATCGGCGCGGGCCGCGTGACGTCACCCCACAGGATCGGCGGGCGGACGCAGCGCGACCCGTACGACTGGACCCAGCCGTTCGCCGTGACGGCGAACCCGTCGAGGTGCTCCGCGAAGTACTGCACCATGTCGTTGCGCTCGGGCTCGCCGTGCACGAGCACGTCGAGGCCCAGCTCCTCCTGGATCGCGACGACGCGCGCGATCTCCTCGCGCATCGCGGTCGTGTAGTCCGCGTCCGACAGCTCGCCCTTCGTCCACAGCGCGCGGGCGCGGCGGATCTCCGGCGTCTGCGGGAACGAGCCGATCGTCGTCGTGGGCAGCGGCGGCAGGTTCAGGCGCTCCTGCTGCGCGGCCGCACGCTCGGCGTAGTCGCCGCGCGCGAAGTCCGCGTCGGTCAGCGCGGCCGCGCGCTCCCGCACCGCGGGCACGACGACGCCGCTCGCCTCCGCGCGCGACGCCACCGCCGCACGGGACGCCTCGATCTCCTCCGCGACGGCGTCGCGACCCTCCGTGAGGGCCCGGGCGAGCGTCGCGACCTCGCCGACCTTCTGGTCCGCGAACGCGAGCCAGTCGCGCAGGCGCGGGTCGAGCGTCGTGCCCGACGCGGTGCCGGGCTCGGCGAACGTCTCGTCCTCCACGTCGTGCGGCACGTGCAGCAGCGACGTCGACGTGCCGACGGCGACCGCGCCCAGGTGCGCTCCGGTCGGGTACTGCTCGATCAGATCGAGCTTCGCGGCGAGGTCCGCCCGCCACACGTTGTGCCCGTCGATCACGCCGAGGACGAGGGTCTTCGTCCCGAGCCCCTGGGGCAGGCCGTCGGGAAGGTCGGCTGCGACGCCGTCGAGCGCGATCGCCTCGATGTCCGTGTCCGACAGGACGGCCAGGAAGTCGTGATACCGGCCGTCGGGTCCAGGCGAGGTCTCCAGCCGACCGTACGGCGCCGCGACGAGGATGGCGGGCCGCACGTCCTCTGCCGAGCCGGGGATCTCTCCCGACCCGGAGGTCTCCGTGGGGAGCGGGCCCGGGTTCGGCACCGGGCGGAGGTCGGTCGCGAGCGCGCGGTATGCCCTCTCGACCGCTTCGGTGAGCTCCTCGGCGTTCGCCGGGTCGGTGACGAGGATCGGCTCGTCGAGCTGCACCCACGGCGCGCCGGTCGCGGCGAGCGCACGCAGCAGGTCGGCGTAGGCGGCGACGACGTCGTCCAGACGATCGAGCGGCGAGTACCCGGCGGGCGCGTCGTCCGCGGCCTTGGACAGCGCGAGGAACGTCACCGGCCCGACGACGACGGGCCGCGTCACGACGCCGGCCTCCTTCGCTTCGACGAACTCGCGGACGACGCGGTCGTCGACGAACCGGATCGGGGTGTCCGGGCCGATCTCGGGCACGAGGTAGTGGTAGTTCGTGTCGAACCACTTGGTCATCTCGAGCGGGGCGTCATCGCCCTGCCCCCGGGCCACGGTGAAGTAGCCCGCGAGGTCGAGGCGGCCCGCGTCGTCGACCAGCGACGCGAACCGCGACGGCACGGCACCGAGGGACGCGGCGACGTCGAGCACCTGGTCGTAGTAGGAGAACGTGCCGGGGACGGACGCGTCGTCGGCGCCGAGGCCGAGCTCGACGAGGCGGCGCACGGTCGCGAGGCGCAGCCCGCGGGCCGTGGCCTCGAGCTCCTCGGCCGACGTCTTGCCGGCCCAGAACGCCTCGACGGCCTTCTTCAGCTCGCGGCGGCGCCCGATGCGCGGGTAGCCGAGCACGGTCCCGGCGGGGAATCCGACCGGGTTCTGGGTAGGGGAGGGTACGGAAGTGGCCATGATCGAAACCTCTTGCTGGTCCGGAGGACCGGTCAGACGGGCGCGCCGTGCGTGGCGGCGCTCGTCGGGGGCAGGGAGGTGCCGGTGACCCACGGCCCGCTGGCCAGGTCCGGGACGAGCGGGGCGGCGGCGGCGCTGGCGCCGCCCCCGGTCCCGCCCGACCCGCCGCCGAGGTGGACACCCTCGAGCAGGTCAAGAGCGGCGCGGTGCTTGTTGAACGTGTACACGTGCAGACCGGGCGTGCCCGCGTCGAGGACGCGCTGCGCGAGGTCGACCGAGTACGCGATCCCGTAGGCGTGCTGCGCCTCCGGGTCGGGCAGGGCGTCGAGCGCGTCCAGCAGGTGCTGGGGCGCGCGCACGCCCGTGAGCTCCTCGACGCGACGGAGCCGCGCGGGCTCCGTCGTGGGCAGCAGCCCGGCGAGGATGGGGATCGTCACGCCGGCCGCACGGGCCTCGGCGACGAAGTCGGTGTACGACGACGCGTCGTAGAAGAGCTGCGTGATCGCGAAGCTCGCGCCGGCCTGCTGCTTCTGCCACAGGCGGCGCACCTCCTGGGTGCGGGTCGTGCCGGCGGCGGGATTGCCGTCGCAGAACGTCGCGACGGCGATCGTCAGCGGCCGGGCCGCGCCGCGCAGCGCGACGGCCGGGTCGGACGCGCAGCGCGACGCCTCGACCTCGCGCAGCAGGGCGACGAGCTCGGTCGACGACCGGACGCCGTCGGGCGCGGGCTGCCAGTCCGGCTGGTCGCGCGGCGGGTCGCCCCGCAGCGCGAGGAAGCTCCGCACGCCCTCGTCGAGGAAGTCGGTGATGACCGACTCCACGTCCTCGCGCGACGCCCCGACGCACGTGAGGTGCGCGATCGGCAGCACGGGCGTGCCCTGGAGCAGACGTCCGACGACCTGGCGCGCGGTCGCGCGGTCGGTGCCCGCGGCGCCGTACGTCACGGACACGAAGTCGGGGTGCGTCGCGACGAGACGGCGTGCCGTCTCCCAGAACTTCGGGGCCGCGTCCGGTCGGCGCGGGGGCATGAGCTCGAACGACACCGTCGGCCGCGGACGGCCCGGACGGTGCGCGAAGGATGCCTCTGAGGTCATGCGTCACTCCATCGACCCTGGCGTTAGCACCTTTGTCCTCGGGAGGCTTCCGTCGGCGGGTTGCTGCGGTGTCGTCGAGCCAGGACTCTCGACCGCTCTGGATGGTTGCCACGATCCTACGACCCATCCGACATGCGGTCGAGAGCGCCCGCCAGGTGAGATGCGGAGGGTCGTCGGCGCTCCCGGTGCGACGAGTCTCAGGCCCTCCGGCGTTCGGGCACGTGCAGACGGCGGAGGAACCGGTCGGTGCGCAGCGGCGGGCCGCGCCGGTCGAGGAGCGACACGACGACGACGGTCGCCGTCGCGAGCGGGATGGTCCACGCGGCGGGCTGGGCGAGCAGGGCGCGCACGACGCCGGGTACGCCGTCGGCCGTGTCGCCGGACGGGCTCCCGTACCCCGCGGCGACGAGCGCGGACGACGCGAGCAGCGCCGTCGCGCACAGGACGGCGCCCACGACCATGCCCGCCACCGCGCCGCGCGCGGTGAGGCCGCGCCACCACACGCCGAGCAGGATCACGGGGGACAGGGCCGACGCCGCGAAGACGAACACCGTCCCGACGCTCGTCACGAGGCCCTGCGGGATGGTGACGAGCGCGAACGCGAGCGGGATGAGCGTGCACGCGACCGCCGACCAGCGGAAGGACCGCACGGTGCCGCCGAACAGGTCCTGGCTCACGACGCCCGCCAGCGCGACCACGAGCCCCGACGACGTCCCGAGGAACGCGGCGAACGCCCCGGCGACGACGAGCGCGGCGAGGAGCTCGCCGCCGAGCCCGGGCACGAGGCGGGTCGGCAGCGCGAGGACGACGGTGTCCGCCACCCCGGGCGCCGCGAGGTCGGGCGCGACGACCCGCGCCACGAGCCCGAGCGTGCTCGACACCATGTAGAACACGCTGATCATGACGAGCACGACGACGGTCGTGCGGCGGGCCGAGCCGCCGTCGGGCGAGGTGTAGAAGCGCACGAGGACGTGCGGCAGGCCGGTCGTGCCGAGCAGGAGGGCGAGCAGGAGCGAGACGGTGGCGTACGCGTCGAGGCCGCCCGGCCCGGCCTCGTGGGGGAACACGGCGGCGGGGTCGAACGTGACGACGGCGCCGCCGGGCTCGAACGCCCCGCCGAGCGCCATGAGCACGACGACGAGCGGCACCGCGAGGGCGGTGAGCTTGACCCAGAACTGGAACGCCTGGACGAACGTGATGGAGCGCATCCCGCCCGCGGCGACGACGGCGCTCACCACGACCGCGATCCCCACCGAGCCGACCCACGGCGGCACCGGGGCCACGCTCGTGATGACGAGCGCCGCCCCGTGGAGCTGCGGGACCACGTAGAGCCACCCGATGACGAGCACGAGCACGCTCGTCACGCGGCGCGCGACCACGGAGTCGAGCCGGGCGTGCACGAAGTCGGGGATCGTGTACGCGCCGCTGCGCCGCAGGGGGCCCGCGACGAACAGCAGGACGAGCAGGTAGCCCGCCGCGTACCCGACGGGGAACCAGAACGCCTCCGCGCCGGACAGCAGCACGAGGCCCGAGAGCCCGAGGAACGTGCCCGCGGACAGGTACTCGCCGCTGATCGCCGACGCGTTCCAGACCGGCCGCACGGTGCGCGACGCGACGAAGAAGTCGCTCGTGGTGCGCGAGATCCGCAGGCCGTAGAACCCGATGAGCCCGGTCGCGAGCAGGAGCAGCGCGATCGCGACGAGGGGCAGCGCGCTGGTCACGGCGCACCGCCGTCGTCGGGGCCGGGCTCGTCGGGCGTCACTCCCTCGGCGAGCGCGCGGTACCGGCGCTCGTTGCGCGCCGCCGCGACCGCGAAGACGACCGCGAACGCGACGATCACGGGGTAGAAGCCGTACGCGTGCACGAGCCACGGCAGCGGCACGCCGAGCACCACGACGTCGTCCAGCGCGGGCACGCCGCTCATCGTCACCGTGAGCAGCGTGACGACGGCGAGGAACGACGCCACGCACGCCAGCCCGAGCCGGAGCTGGGCCCGGACGAGCCCGCGCGTGTACGCGGTCGCGGCGTCGTCCGGTTCGCCGGTCCGCGCCGTGGCCGACGCCGCGCCGCCCCGCGGGGCGGAGCCCTCACCGGGGCCGGGGCGAGGGCCGGGGCTCGCGGCGGGGACGTCCGTGGACCGGACGCGCACGCGCGCGTCGCGGCGCGGGTCGGTGCCCGTCACGGCGCACCCCGGTGCGGCCCGAGGAGCGCCTCGCGGACCGCGGGCACCATGCGGCGGCTCACCGGGACCTCGTGCCCGGCGACGACGAGCGCGGGCTGCGCCCCGCCGAACCGCGCCGCGGTCACGGCCGCGCGGTCCACGAGGTACGACCGGTGCACGCGCAGGAACCCCGCGGGCGCCCACCGCTCCTCGAGGTCGGAGAGCGGCTCGCGCACGAGGAACTGCTCGGTGTCCGTCACGAGCCGGGAGTAGTCGCCCTGCGCCTGCACCCACCGCACCGCGCTGCGCCGGACGAGCCGCGTCGTCGTGCCGACCGTCACGACGAGCGTCTCGTCGGCCGGTGCGGCGCCTCCCGCCGGGCCACCGGCCGCGGGCGAGGGAGCGGCGGCGCTGGCGGGCGCTGCCGCGTCGGTCGCGGGGGCGCGCCCCGCCGCGGTGCGCTCCGCGACCCGCTCGACGACGCGGTCGACGGCCCGCGCGAGCCGCTCGCGCCGCACGGGCTTGAGGACGTAGTCGACGGCCTCGACGTCGAACGCCTCCAGCGCGCGCGCCTCGTCGGCGGTGACGAACACGACCGCCGGGCGGTCGGCGAACCGGGAGAGCGCGCGGGCGAGGTCGAGGCCGGTCAGCCCCGGCATGTGGATGTCGAGGAACGCCGCGTCCACCGTGCGCGACGAGAGCTCGCGCAGCGCCTCCGAGCCGCTCGCGACCCCGCGCACGGTGCGCACGCGCGGGTCGCGGCGGAGCAGGCCCACGAGCTCGTCGAGCACGGGCCGCTCGTCGTCGGCGACGAGCACGTCCAGCCCGACGGCGTCCCTCGCCCCGTCCGGGACGCCGCCGGCCGGGTCCGGGGCGGTCACGGCACGCTCACCTCCGTCTCGTGCAGCGGCTGCGACCGCGGGACGCGCAGGCGCACGAGCGTGCCCGAGCCGGGCGCGGTCTCGATGTCGAGCGCGTGGTCGTCGCCGTAGAGCTGGCGCACGCGGGTGTCGACGTTGCGCAGGCCCACGTGCGTCGTGTCGCGCGACGTGAGGAGCTCGCGCACGACGGCCGGGTCCATGCCGACGCCGTCGTCCTCGACCGTGATCTCCGTCTGGGTGCCCTCGTCGCGCGCGGTGATGACGATCGTCCCGCCGTGCTCGCGCGGCTCCAGGCCGTGGCGCACCGCGTTCTCGACGAGGGGCTGCACGGAGAGGAAGGGGATGACGGCCGTCAACGACTCCGGCGCGATCTGCAGGGTGACGGCGAGGCGCTCGCCGAACCGGGCGCGCTCGAGCTCGACGTAGGAGTGGATCGAGCGCAGCTCGTCGGCGAGGGTCGTGAAGTCGCCGCGCCCGCGGAACGAGTAGCGCGTGAAGTCGGCGAAGTCGAGCACGAGGTCGCGCGCCCGCTCGGGGTCGGTGCTGATGAACGACGCGATGGCGCCGAGCGCGTTGTAGACGAAGTGCGGGCTGATCTGGGCGCGCAGCGCGCGGAGCTCGGCCTGGGCGAGCGCCGTGCGCGACGCCTCCAGCTCGGCGAGCTCGAGCTGCGCCGCGCACCACTGCGCCACCTCGCCCGTCGCGCGCACGAGCGGCGGCCGCACGGTGTCGGCGAACGCGACGACGACCCCGGCGACGCGCCCGCCTGCGACGACGGGCGCCCCGACGGCGTCCTCGACGTCGCCGCTCTCGACGTGCCGCCGCCCCGTCGCGAGGACGCGCCCGGCGACGCGCCGCGCGTCGGGCTCGAGCGTCGAGCTCCCGTCGAGGGCGACCGCGCCGTCCGCCGTGACGAGGGCGAGCGCGTCCGCGCCGAGGAGCTGGCGCAGGGAGCGGGCCGCGCGGCCGACGTCGTCGCCGTCGAGGCCGTCGCGCAGGTGCGTCGCGGCGCGCGACGCGAGGTGGAGGGTGCGGAACGTCGCCCGGTCGGAGTCGCTCCCGAGCTCGCGCGATCCGCGCGCGAGCCGCCAGGCGAGCACGAGCCCGAGGGTGAGCAGGACGCCCACGACGAGACCGGCGGCGGCGCCGGCGAACACGGGCCCGGACATGCAGTGATCGTATCCAGCGCGGCGTCACCCACCCCGGTCAGCCGGGTAAGGTAAGGCAGTCCTATCCCACAACGAAGGAACCTCCTGTGCCGATCTCCCGGACCACGTCGAGCCCGCGCGTGCGCCGCAGCGTCACCACCACCGCCCTCGTGCTCGCCGCTACCCTCCTCACGGCGTGCTCGTCCGACCCCGAGCCCGCGGCGACCGGTGCGCCGGCGCCGGCCGACACCGCGGCGGGGTACGCCGTCGAGCACGCGCGGGGGACCGTCGAGCTCGACGCGGCGCCGCAGCGCGTCGTGACGCTCGAGCCCGTCGAGACGGACACCGCCGTCGCGCTCGGCGTCGTCCCCGTGGGTGCCGCCGTGCTGAGCGTCGAGGCGGGCGTGCCCGCGTACCTCGGCGAGGAGGCGCAGGCGATCGAGGTCGTCGGGACCGTCCCCGAGCCGAACCTCGAGGCCATCGCGGCGCTCGAGCCGGACCTCATCCTCGGCACGGAGTCGCGCCACTCCGACCTGTACGACCAGCTCGCGAGCGTCGCGCCGACCGTCTTCATGGCGACCCAGACCGACCCGTGGCAGGAGAACGTGCTGCTCGTCGGCCGCGCGCTCGGCCGCGAGGCGGACGCCCAGGCCCTGCTCGACGCCTACGACGCGCGGTGCGCCCAGCTCCAGGAGGACCACGACGTCTCCGGGACGGCGCAGCTCCTGCGCCCGCGCGACGGCATCGTGTCCGCGTACGGGCCGCGGTCGTTCGCGGGCAGCACGCTCGAGTGCGTCGGGTTCACGACGCCGGCGCAGGAGTGGGGCGAGGACATCTCCGTCGACCTGTCCCCGGAGCGCGTGACCGAGGCCGCCGCCGACCTCGTGCTCGTCTCGGCCGCCGACCCCGACGACGCGTCCGCGATCCCCGCGGAGATCCCGCTCAACGCCGCGTCGTTCCCCGACGTGCGCGTCGTGGACCAGTCGTACTGGATCAGCGGCGTGGGGCCGCTCGGCGGGCAGGCCGTGCTCGACGACGTCGAGCGCTTCCTGCAGGACCGTGCCGGCTCCTGACGGGGCGGCCGCGCCCCCGGCGACGGCCGGGGGCCCGGCCGGGTGCCGGTTCCACCGGTCGCCCAACGTGCTCTTCCCGACGACGGTCGCCCGCGTGCACGAGGTCGGCCCGCGCCTCGTGCGCGTGACGCTCGCCGGGCGGGACCTGGCCGGGTGCGCCGACGTCGGGCTCGACCAGCGCGTGAAGATCCTGCTCCCGGGGCCGGGAGCGGACCGCCTCGCGCGCCGGGCGCGCCTCGCGGACGAGAGCACGTGGCGCCGCGAGTGGTCCGCGCTCGACGACGACGTGCGCCCCGTCATGCGCTCGTACACGCCCGTGGCCGTGCGTCCGGAGGCCGCCGAGGTCGACCTCGACCTGTACCTGCACGAGCCCGCGGGCCCGGCGAGCGCCTGGGCGCGGCGGGCGGCGGGCGGGGACCGCGTCCTGCTGTCCGCGCCGCACGCGCGGTTCGGCGTGACCGACCACGGCACGCAGTGGGATCCGGGCCCCGCCGTCGGGCACGTGCTCCTCGTCGCCGACGAGACCTCCGCGCCCGCGGTGCGCGGGATCCTCGCGAGCCTCGGCCCCGACGTCCGGGCGCACGTGCTCGTCGAGGCCGACGACCCCGCGGACGCCCCGCTCGGGGACGTGCCCGCCACCGTGCGCGTCGAGCACGTGCCCCGCGCGCGACGCCGCGGCGCCGAGCGGGCGGTGCTGGGCGCCGTCCGCGACTGGGTCGCGGAGCGCGGCCGGTCCGCGGCCTCTGCGGGCGACGGGTTCTACGCGTGGTGCGCGACGGAGAGCGCCACGGTCGCGCGCGTGCGGGCCGAGCTCGTGGCGGCGGGCGTGGCGCGGTCGCGCGTGCACGCGCAGGGCTACTGGCACGACCGCGCTCGGCCGGACGCGGCGGTCAGACGATGAGCGCGACCATGACGACGAACGCGACCAGGAAGAACAGCAGCACCCCGAGCCCGACGAACAGGCCCAGCGCGACCGGGTGCGCCTGACGCCACGGCACGAGCCGGGGGTCCATCGCCCGCAGCTGCACGGGCGTGATCGGCTGGTGGATCGGGTTGAGCGGGACGCCGCGGTGCGCGAGGTCGAGCGCGAGGGCCGAGAGCTGGTCGCGGTCCCACATCTGCCCGACGAGCAGGGCCAGGCGCTTCGTCGGCCCCACGACGATGAGGTGGTGCGTCGGCGTCGTGCCCCCGAACCCCATGCTGTCGACCGTGACGACGCGCTCGATCTCGGCGACCGTGAACCGCCGCGGCCGGCCCCACCCCTGGACCGTCACGGACCCGTCGCCGAACGTGACGCGGGAGCGGTCGGTGAAGTGGCGCGCGAGCACGTACGTCAGCGGGATCATCGCGAGCACGACGCACGCGTACCCGACCGCGAGGGCGACGTTGCGCGTGCTGATCCCCAGGGAGACCGCCGTCAGCCCGAGGATCGGCACGAGGATCGCGACGTACGTGAGGTTGGCGCGCAGCACACGGCGCTTGGCGTCGTCGTCCAGGGTCAGCTCCGTCACGGGCGGCATCGTCCCACGGCACCCCACCCCCGCGCCGGGCGGCCCGCCCGGACGGTCGCTGCAAGGTTCGACCGCCGGGCGACACGATCGAGACATGACCCGACGACGTCCCCCGTGCAGGACGACGGCCCTCCCGGTGCTCGCCGTGGCGCTCCTCGCCTCGTGCGCCGGGCCGGGCGCCGACGCGCCCGCCCGCCCCGGGGAGGCGTCCGGGCCCGTGCACACGACGGCCGCCGAGCCCGTCCCTCTGCCCGACGGCGCAGTGCCCGCCACCGCGGGGGCCCTGGTCGGCCGCTGGCAGCCCGAGACCGACTACGCGACGGACCCGCACGTCGTGCTCGCGGAGGAAGGCACGTGGACCGGGACCGACGGGTGCAACGTCGCGGACGGCACCTGGCGCGTCGGCGCCGAGGGGCGCCTGGTCGTCACCTCGGGCGGGCACACCGAGATCGGCTGCGAGGGCGAGCCGGTGCCGTACCTCCTGGCCCTCTCCTCCCGCGCCGGGCTCGACGGTGACGTGCTCGTGCTCGTCGACCACGACGGCGTCGAGCTCGCGCGGCTGGAACGGGGCTGACTCTCGTGCCGCCCGTCCTGGGCTACCGGTAGGCGTCGGCGCGGTAGGCCATCCGCATCACGGTGACCAGTCGCTGGTCGTCGTCGATGCGGACCAGGACGCGGAACCCGATCCCGACGTACCCGGCGCGCTGGCCGGCGAGCTCGGCCCCGAGCGCTTTCGTCACCCGGTAGGGGTTCGACGCGAGTGGTTCGTCGCAGAAGCGGATCACGGCGTCGGCCAGGCGTGGTGGGAGCTGGTAGAGCATGCGCGCGGCCGGTGGGCTCAGGCGCACCTCCCACCCACCGTCGACGTCGGTCACCGTCGCGAGGCCAGCTGCTCGCGCACCTCAGCGAGGCTCAGGGTGCGGCCCTGCGCCACCGCCTCCTCGGCCTCGGCCATCTCGGCCGCGTGGTCAGGGTCGGACAGCCATGCCAGCGTCTCCATGAGCGTCGCCAGGTCTTCCGGCGCGATCAGCACCGCCGCTGCCTTCCCGTGACGGGTGATCGTCACCGGTTGGTGGGTGCTCTCCACCTCGTCGACCAGGGCGGACAGGTTGGTCTTCGCTTCGCTCATGGGATAGGTCTGCACCCCATGATTCTAGTCTCTATTCAGACTCGAATTCTAGTCTGAAGATGAGGCGCCTTCTCGGTGTCCATCTGGTCGGTACGGGTGCTCAGGAGCCGCGGAAGAGGCGCTTGCGCGACCGCGGGTCGCCGGGGGTGCCGGCCGGCAGGTCGTAGGCGCTCGTCCACACCGGGACGTCGTCGGGCGGGAGCGCCCCGGCGCGGACCGCGGCCTCGTGCAGGTGCCGCGCGACGGCGCCGAAGCTCTCGCGGCACGAGAGCTGGCCCTCGACGAGGGAGAGCGTGACGACGGTGCGGTGCGCGGCGGCGTCGGGCTGGACCGTCGCGACGGCCCGCCCGTGGGAGAAGAACGCCGCCGCACGCGGGGTGACGAGGCGGAGCACGTCGAGGTCGTCGAGGAAGAACGCGCGGGCCGCGCCGCCGACCTCCCACAGCGACGCGCCCTCGCGGTGCGCGACGTCGGACGCCCGGCGCTTCCAGCGCAGCGCGCCGAACGCGGCGGCGGCCCACCCGGCCGCCGTCTCGGGGTCGGTGGCGAGCACGAGGGTGCACGCGGAGAAGGTCCCCCGCGGCGGGTCGGACGTGATGCGGACGGGAGGGCGGGCCACGCCCGTCACCGTAGCCCGTGGGGGTCGGGCCCCTCGCCGAGGTCGGCGAGCGCCCGCAGCAGGACGTCGTGACCGGACCGGGCGGCCCCGGGCAGCCAGGCGGCGAAGACCGCGCCGAACGCGAGCGGGAGGAGCGCGACGAGCCACGCGACCCCGTTCTGGTAGACGGCGCCGAGCGTCGCGATCCCGGCGGCCGCGGCGAGCCAGATCGCCACCAGCACGAGGTCCAGCCCGCTCGGGGCGACCGTCCCGCGCACGCGGACGCCGTCGGGCTCCTCGGTGAGACGGGCGCGCAGCACGCTGTGCCCGCTCGCGTGCGTGCCGGGGGCCCAGCGGCGCGCGACGAGCACGTCGTCGCGCACGCGGACCCGGACCTCCTGCCCGCGCCGGGGGAGCTCCGCGGCGCGCTGCCGGACGTCGGTGGTCGAGACCCGCGGCAGGAGCAGGTCGACGGGGACGCGGAGCACGGCGCCGAGCCTAGGCCGTCAGCAGCAGCGCGACCCCGGGTTGGCGTCCTGCTCGGCGTGCCGCATGCGCCAGAACTCGCGCTCGGTCATGACGACGCCGCCCGGGTGCACCGCGCGCTGGTGCGCGACGTAGGTCGCGTACGCGTCGTCGCCCATCACCTGCCGCACGTACCAGCGGACGCGGGCCGCGCCGTCGTGCACGCGGGCCCCGGCGGAGCGGAGCCCCGCCACGACGGTCGCGCGGACCGTCGTGGCGGGACCCTGCGTCCCCTGCCGCACCGTCACCGGTGCCCCGTCGCGGCAGGGCGCTTCTCGGGCGGCAGCGCCGCCCACTCCTTCTGGATCGCCTTCTCGGCCTTCGTCGCGAACAGGTCGGCCGGGGCGAACCGGCGGGACGCGACGGGCGGGTCCTCGTGGTTGGCACCGCCGCCGTCGCGCAGCGCCTTCGCGGTCACGAGGACCGAGGCGACGATGACGACGATCGCGAGGACGACGAACACGATCGAGAGCGTGCCCTGGACGAACGTGTTGCGGACGACCGCCTCCATGGCCTCGACCGAGCCGGCGGTGCCGAACGACGTCTCGCCGGCGGCGAGCGCGTCCTTGAACGCGTTGTGGTTGGCCCAGTACCCGACCGCGGGGACGGGGGAGAAGATCTTCTCGATCGACGCCCAGATGGTGATGACCGCGGTGAACGCGAGCGGCGCCGCGACGATCCACAGCCAGCGCTGGTAGCTGCGCCCGCGCTTGGCGACGATCGCCAGCACGACGGCGAGCGCGATGGCCGCGAGGAGCTGGTTCGCGATGCCGAACAGCGGGAAGAACGTGTTGATCCCGCCGAGCGGGTCGGTGACGCCGAGGTAGAGGATGCTGCCCCACCCGGCGACCATGATCGCGGTGCACAACCACACGCCCGGCCGCCACGTCACGTCGCGGAACCTCGGCGACACGTTGCCGAGCGTGTCCTGGAGCATGAAGCGCGCGACGCGCGTGCCGGCGTCGACGGCGGTGAGGATGAACAGCGCCTCGAACATGATGGCGAAGTGGTACCAGAAGCCCATCATCGCGGTGCCGCCCACGAGCTGCTGCATGATGTGCGCGAGGCCGAGCGCGAGCGTCGGGGCGCCGCCCGTCCGGGACACGATCGACGGCTCGCCGACGGCCTCCGCGGTGGACGTGAGCATGTCCGGCGTGAGGTGGACGCCCATGAGGCCGAGCCCGTTGACGAACGCGACCGCGCCCTCGACCGTGCCGCCCGTGGCGGCGGCGGACGAGTTCATCGCGAAGTAGATGCCGCGGTCGATGGAGATCGCGGCGACGAGCGCCATGATCGCGACGAACGACTCCATGAGCATGCCGCCGTAGCCGATGAAGCGCGTCTGGCGCTCCTTCTCGACGAGCTTCGGCGTCGTGCCCGACGCGATGAGCGCGTGGAAGCCGGACAGCGCGCCGCACGCGATGGTGACGAAGAGGAACGGGAACAACGCCCCGGACACGACCGGGCCCGTCTCGCCGCTCGCGAACTCGCTGATCGCGGGCACCGTGATCTCGGGCCGCACGACGATCACCGCGACCGCGAGGACGACGATGACGCCGACCTTCATGAACGTCGAGAGGTAGTCGCGGGGCGCGAGCAGGAGCCACACGGGCAGGACGGCGGCGACGAAGCCGTACACGATGACGCCGACCGCGATGGTCGTGCGGTCGAGGTGGAAGAGCTCGGCGCCCCAGGCGGTGTCCGCGATCCAGCCGCCGCCGACGATCGCGGCGAGCAGCAGGACGAAGCCGATGACCGAGACCTCGGTGATCTTCCCGGGCCGGACGTACCGCAGGTACACGCCCATGAACAGCGCGATGGGGATCGTCATCGACACGGAGAACACGCCCCACGGGCTCTCGCCGAGCGCGTTGACGACCACGAGCGCGAGGATCGCGACGATGATGATCATGATGAGCAGCGACGCGACGATCGCGGCGGTGCCGCCCACGCGGCCGAGCTCCTGGCGCGCCATCTGGCCGATGGTCCGCCCGCCGCGGCGCATGGAGAAGAACAGGACGAGGTAGTCCTGCACCGCGCCGGCGAGCACGACGCCGACGATGATCCAGATCGTGCCGGGCAGGTAGCCCATCTGGGCGGCGAGCACCGGGCCGACGAGCGGGCCCGCCCCGGCGATCGCGGCGAAGTGGTGGCCGAACAGCACGTGCCGGTCGGTCGGGACGTAGTCCTTGCCGTCCTCGCGCGCCTCGGCGGGCGTGGCGCGGCGGTCGTCGGGGCGCGTGATGTAGCGCTCGATGACCTTGGAGTAGAAGCGGTACCCGATGAGGTACGTGCACACGGCGGCGAACACGAACCAGATCGCGTTCACGGTCTCGCCGCGGACGACCGCGAGCATGACCCACGCGATGCCGCCGAGCAGCGAGATCGCGGCCCAGAGGGCGATCTTCTGCGGCGTCCAGCGGGTGCGCGCCTGTGCTCCGGGAAGCTCCTCGGGCACCGCGGTGGGGGGCAGGGACGGGTCCGGCACGATCTCCGGGTCGTCGTCCGCGGCGTTCCGCGCCGCGCGGGTGTCTGTCGTCATCGAGCCTCTCCAGGGTCGCGTCGTTGCGGTCCGACCACGGAAGGCTAGGAACCGCGGCGGACCGTGATCCACGTCACGACGGCAGGCGGTCGAGGTGTGCGACGAACGGTGGTCGGTGTGCGACGAGCGGCGCAGGAAGAAGGTTGCGCGCGGCTCGTAGCCTGGGGCGGTGCAGACGCTGACGACGCCCCGACTGACCCTCCGCCCCTGGCAGCCCGACGACGCCGACGCCGTCCTCGACATCTACTCCCGCTGGGACGTGATGCGGTACGTCGGGACGACGCCGCGCGTCCTGGAGCGCCGGGACGAGGCGCTCGCGCGGGTCGCCGCGTGGGCCGAGGTCGACGACGGCACGTACGGCGTCTGGGCGGTCGTCCCGCGCGAGGACGACGGCGCCGGTCTGCCCGACGGCGTGCCGGTGGGGACGATCCTGCTCAAGTCGATCCCGGCGTCGGGCACGGGGGACCCGTTGCAGCCCTCCGGCGACACGGAGATCGGGTGGCACTTCCACCCCGACGCGTGGGGCCGCGGGTACGCGTCGGAGGCGGCCTCGGCCGTCCTCGCGCACGCGTTCGCGCGGGGTCTCGACCGGGTCGTCGCGGTGACGCACCCCGACAACGCGGCGTCCCAGGCGGTCTGCCGGCGGATCGGCATGACCCCCCGCGGCAGGACGGACGCGTACTACGGCGTGACGTGCGAGCTGTTCGACGTCACCGCGACGGAGGGGGCGCGGGCGGCCCGACCTGCGTGAGGCGGCGGACCGCGCCGAGGACGTCGACGTCGTCGTGCGGCTCGGTGTCGAGGGCGCGGTGGATCGTCATGCCCTCGATGAACGCGTCGAGCACGCGGCACGTCGCGGGGTCGAAGTGGCGGCCCAGCGCGGCGCGGCTGCGGCGCATCCAGTCGTTGGTGAGCGTCCGGTAGGCCGGGTCCCGCGCCGCCAGCGTGTAGAGCTCGTGCGACAGGACGAGGTCGCGCTGCGTCGCGAAGACGTCGTGCGTGATGAGGGTCGTGACGGCCTGGACGGCCTCCTCGGGCGTGCGCGCGTCACCCATGCGGCGCTCGAACTGAGCGGCGGCCTCGTGCGTGAAGCGGTCGAACGCCTCGCGCAGCAGGTCGTCCCTCCCGGCGAAGTGGTACGTCATGGAGCCCAGCGGGACGTCGGCCGCCGCCGCGACGCGCCGGTGCGAGGTCCCTTCGACCCCGTGCTCCGCGATCACGTCGAGGCACGCGTCGATGATGCGGTCGCGGCGCTCCGGGTCGTGGCGGCGCGCGCGGCCCGTCGGGCCGGGAGGCACGGGGGTCTCGGTCACGGCTCAGATGTTCTCGCGGATCACGCGCGCCGGGTTGCCGACGGCCACGACGTTCGCGGGCAGGTCGCGCGTGACGACGGAGCCCGCACCCACGACGGTGTTGTCGCCGATCGTCACGCCCGGGCACACGATGACGCCGCCGCCGAGCCACACGTTGTCGCCGAGCGTGATGGGCTCGGCGGCCTCGAGCTTGTCGCGCCGCGGCTGGGGGTCGACGGGGTGCGTGGGGGTGAGGAGCTGGACGTTGGGGCCGATGAGGCAGTCGTCGCCGACGGTGATCGCCGCGACGTCGAGCGCGGTGAGCCCGGAGTTGACGAAGGTCCGGTCGCCGAGGTGCACGTTGCTGCCGAAGTCGACCGCGAGCGGGGGCTTCACCGACGCGCCATCGCCGAGCGAGCCGAGCAGGTCGGTGAGGATCTCGCGGGCGCCGTCGTCGTCGCCGTCGAGCACCGCCCGGTGGTAGGCGTCGACGAGGCGCAGGCCGCGGTGGACGCCGCGCGCGATCTCCGGGTCGTCGGCGACGTACAGGTCGCCCGCGGCCATGCGCTCGTAGCTGGTGCGGTCGTCGCCGGCGAAGTAGTCGGTGGTCATGCGCGGGTCTCCTGGGTCTCGGGGGTGCGGTCGTGCGGGACGGGGTGGTGGGACGGAGTGGTGGTGCGGCGTGGGGCGAGGACGCCGGCGAGCAGCACGACGACGACGCCCGCGAGCGGGAGCACGAGCAGGCCGGTCCGCAGGCTCGTGGCGTCGGCGACGAGCCCGACGATCGGCGGCGACAGGAGGAAGCCGAGCCGCATGAGCCACGAGACGAGCGTGAGGCCGGTGCCGGCGCGCAGCCCGGGGAGCTCGTCCGCCTGCTGCATCGCGGCCGGGACGAGGGTCGCGACGCCGAACCCGGCGGCGGCGAACCCGGCGATGGTGCCGGGCACGGAGGGGATCGCGAGCGCGAGGCCCGTACCGAGCGCGACGAGCGCACCCCCGGTCCGCGCGACGGCGCGCTGGCCGAAGCGGTCCACGAGGCGGTCCCCGACGAGGCGCCCGACGAACTGGGCGCCGACGAGCGCGACGAAGCCGGCGGCAGCGATCGTCGCGGGGGCGCCGAGCGACCCGGACAGGTAGACCGCGGCCCACGTGCTGCCCGCGTCCTCGACGAGGGTGCCCGCGACGGCGACGAGCACGAGCGCGGCGAGGACGGCGGCCGTGCGGCCCCGGGACGCGCGCGCGAGGGCCGCTCCGGCCCTGCGGGCTCCGCGCTCGCCGGGGCGCCGGCCGCCGCACCCGCCTCGGCCTCGGCCGGGACGGCGTCGGGCGCCTCGCCGTCGAGCCCGGGCAGGCACCAGCGCAGCGCGACGAGCGCGACCACCGCGAAGAGGGCGCCCGTGATCGCGAGGTGGACGCCGAGGGGCAGGCCGAGCGCGATGGCGGCGGCCGCCATGCCCCCGCCGACGACGGCGCCGACCGACCACAGCGCGTGGAAGCCGTTGATGATCGAACGGCCGTAGCGGCGCTGGACGCGCAGCCCGTGCGCGTTCTGCGCGACGTCCGTGAACGCGTCCATCGCTCCCGCCGCGAACAGCGCGACGACGAGCAGCGGCAGGGCGGGCGCCAGGCCCGCGAGCAGCAGCCCGGCCGCGGTGAGCACGGTGCCCGCGACCGCGACGCGCGCCGAGCCGAACCGGCGGACGAGCGCCGCGGCCGCGAGCCCGGCGGTGATGGCTCCCGCGGGGAACGCCGCGACGGCGAGCCCGTACGTCGCGTTGCCCAGGTCGAGCCCGGCCTTGATCTCGGGGTAGCGCGGCACGAGGTTCGCGAACAGCGCGCCGTTCGTGAGGAACAGCGCGGCGACGGCGACCCGCGCGCGCCGGACGTCCGGCGCCGGGCGCGCGAGGGTGGGGGAGGACATGCGGACGATCGTACACACCGTGTGTACGGTCGTACATATCTACCGGCCGACGGCGTCTCGGACGAAGCGCGCCAGCACGTCCGCCATCGCCACGGGCTCCCAGGAGTGGAACGCGCCGGCGACCTCGCGGACCTCGCCGTGCGGCACCGCGTCCACGATCTTCCGTGCGGAGAGCGGCATCTCGGGGAACGTCGACGTCCCGTACGTCGCGAGCACCGGGACGCCCACGCTCGCGAGCGTCCCGTCCTCGAGCGCGGCCGACGCGCGGACGAGGGACTCGCCGTCGGCGCGCTGGCTGCGCGAGCCCCGCGCGAGCTCCGCGAAGTCGGGGGAGCGGCGCATGCCCTCGAGCCACTCCGGCGGCATGTCCTTCATGTACTGCTCGGTCGCGCCGACGTAGTCCTCGGCGTCGAGCCGCCGCTCGAACTCGTCGATCCACTCCTTCGTCGCCGCCGCGTCGTCGCCCAGCGGCGCCTCCCACAGCACCAGGCCGGTCACGGGCAGTCCGACGCGCGCCGCCGCGAGCGCGATCGTGCAGCCGGACGAGTGCCCGCACAGCACCGCCCCGCGGCCCGTGCCGCGGTCGGCGACGGCGATCACCGCCGCGAGGGCGGCCAGCTCGCGCTCGAGGTCGAGCACGCCGTCGGCCGGGCTGTCGCCGCGTCCGAGGCGGTCGTGGACGACCGTCGTCACGCCCTGCCGGGACACGCGTTCCGCGGTCTCGGTGGTGATCGGGTCGATCGCGCGGAACGGTCCCGCACCCGCGACGAACACGAGACCCGGGCCCTCGCCGCGCAGGTCGTAGGTGACGGCGTCCCCCCGCGCGGTGGTCACGCGGCTCGTCGTGAGGCGGTCGGTCATGGCTGCTCCCTCGGCTCGGCGGCGGCCGACGTCCGGCCGCCACCGAGGAGGACCGGCGCGGGACCCGGGACTCATCGACCGGGGCGACACCGCCCGGGTGCGGCGGCGCGGCGTCGTGGTCTGCGCCTAGGCTGGCGAGCATGGACACCGAGGAACGCCTGGCCGTCTTCATCGACTACGAGAACCTCGCGCTCGGCGCGCGCGAGCACCTGGGCGGCATGACGTTCGACTTCGGCCCGATCGCCGACGCGCTCGCCGTGCGCGGGCGCGTCGTCGTGCGGCGGGCGTACGCGGACTGGTCGTACTTCGACGAGGACCGTCGCTCGCTCACGCGGCACCAGGTCGAGCTCATCGAGATGCCCCAGCGCATGGGGGCGTCCCGCAAGAACGCCGCCGACATCAAGATGGTCGTCGACGCGATCGAGATGGCGTTCGAGCGCGACTACATCTCGACGTTCGTCATGTGCACGGGGGACAGCGACTTCTCCCCGCTCGTCCACAAGCTGCGCGAGCTGAACAAGCGCGTGATCGGCGTGGGCGTCGAGAAGTCGACGTCACGCCTCCTGCCGCCCGCGTGCGACGAGTTCCTCTTCTACGACCGGCTCGAGGGCGTCGACGTGCCCGACGAGCCGGAGCCCCGCTCGGTCCGCGGCGCGCGCGCCGGGGCGACGTCGGGCGGCGCGAAGGCGAAGCGCACCGGCGGCCGCACGTCCGGGCGCCGCAAGGCGACCGAGATCGCCGAGCCGGAGGTCGAGACGCCCGCGGCGGCGGCGCTCGCGGAGCTGGGCGAGGCCGTCGGGCGCTCGTCGCGGCGGGGCGAGCCCGTCGTGACGGAGAACGCCGAGGTCGACGGCGAGACGACGCCCGTCGAGCAGCCGGCCGACGAGCCCGCGCTCGTCGCGACGACCGCCGAGGCCGACGACGAGGCGCCGTCGGGCGAGGACCTGCCGATGGAGGTGCGCGTCGCGCAGACGCTGGCCGACCTCGAGGCGTCCACGAGCGGCCCGGTCACGGCGTCGGTGCTCAAGCGCACGCTGCTGCGCAAGGACCCGACGTTCAGCGAGGCGGACTACGGGTTCCGCAACTTCGGCGAGTTCCTGCGGTTCCTCGCCGACCGGAGCTTCATCGAGCTCGCGCCCGGCCCCGCGACGGGCGACCCGGAGGTGTCGCTGCCCGCGCAGGGCGACACGGACCAGGCGTTCGCGCTGGTGCGCGACGTGGTCCGCGAGGAGGGCGGCTCGACGGTCCTGTCCGGGCTGAAGAACGCGATCCGCAAGAAGCGCCCCGACTTCAGCGAGAAGGCGCTCGGGTACCGCGGGTTCCTGCAGTTCTGCAAGGCGGCGCAGGCCGCCGGCGCCGTCGACCTCGCGTGGGACGACGACGCCGACGACTACCGCGTGACGGTCGCCTGAGGCTCCCGTCCGGCCGGGGTGCCGGGCGCCGGGGATCACCCCGGCGCCCGGACCTGCTGTCCGGCGCTGCGGTCAGCGGCCGACGAAGGCGAGCAGCGCCTCGTTGACCTCGGCCGCGTGCGTGACGAGCAGGCCGTGGGGGGCGCCCTCGACCTCGACGTACTCGGCGTCCGGCACGAGCTGGCGGAAACGGCGCCCGGTCGCGTCGATCGGCAGGATGTTGTCCTTCGTGCCGTGCAGGATCAGGGTCGGCTTGCCGGCGGCGCGGACGGCCTCGACGTCGGCCCGGAAGTCCTCGATCCAGGTCGGCACGACCGCGTACGCGGCGACGGGCGCGGAGCCGATCGCGGTGATCCAGCTCGCGTGCACGGCGTCCTCGCTGATGCGGGTCCCGAGGTTCTCGTCGAGGTTGTAGAAGTCCTTGTAGAACTGCGTGTACCAGGCGTAGCGGTCGGAGCGCGCGGCCTCGACGATGCCGTCGAACACGGACTGCGGGACGCCCTCCGGGTTGTCGTCGCGCTGGACGAGGAAGGGCTCGAGCGAGGCGAGGAACGCGAGCTTGGCGACGCGCTCGTGGCCGTGGTTCTTCACGTAGCGGGCGAGCTCGCCGGTGCCCATGGAGAAGCCGACGAGGATCACGTCGCGCAGGTCGAGGGTCTCCAGGACGGTGTCGAGGTCGGCCGCGAACGTGTCGTAGTCGTAGCCGCTGCCGACCTTGCTCGACGCGCCGAACCCGCGGCGGTCGTACGTGATGACGCGGTGGCCGGCATCGAGCAGCTCGCGCTTCTGCAGCTCCCAGCTGTGGCCGTCGAGGGGGTAGCCGTGGATGAGGACGACCGGCTGCCCGGCGCCCTGGTCCTCGTAGTAGAGCTCGATGTCGGTGGAGTTCTCCTGCCCGACGGTGATGTACCCCATGGTCGTGCCCCTTTCGCGAGGACGGGAGAACGGTCGTTCTCCCGTTGGTCGCTACACTAGAGAACGATGGTTCTCCGCGCAAGCGGTACGACGTGAACAGGAGATGAGCGATGCTCGACGACGCGAGCGCCCGCGCGGCCGTGGTGGCCGCGGCCGACCGGCTGTTCTACGCCCAGGGCGTGCAGGCCGTCGGTATGGACGCCGTCCGTACCGAGGCCGGGGTGTCGCTCAAGCGCATCTACTCGCTCTTCCCGTCCAAGGACGAGCTCGTCGTGGCCGTCCTGCGCCAGCGCACCCGCCGGTGGGACGACGGGATCGCCCAGGCTGCCGCCGGAGCCGCCACGCCGCGGGAGCGGCTGCTCGCCGTGTTCGACTTCCTCGACGCGTGGTTCCGCGAGGACGGCTTCCGCGGCTGCGCGTTCATCAACTCGTTCGGCGAGCTCGGTGCGACGTCGCCCGGGGTCGCCGCCGCGGTGCGCGAGCACAAGGAGTCGTTCCAGCAGTACGCGCGCGACGTCGTGCGCGAGGCGGGCCTGCCCGACGACGTCGCGCTCCAGGTCGTGCTGCTCGCCGAGGGGGCGCAGACGACGGCGGCCATCACGCAGGACCTCGACGTCGCGCGCCAGGCGCGCCGGGCGGCCGAGGCGATCCTCGACGCGGCGGTCCCCGCGACCGCCTGACGCCCCGCGCGCCTCCACCGGCGGCGGGCGCCGGGCCCCGTGCGCGAGGTCGGGGGGAGAGAAGATGGGAGCGGTCCCACGACACGCCGAGAGAGCGCTTGCTCGGCGTGTTCTCGCCACCGTAGGGTCGCGGACGGAGGGCCGAGGAACGGCCCCCGCCCGGTGCAGAGTCGCGCCGAGAGCATGTCCCGCACCGTGGCGAGACGCAGGCGGCACCGCCGCCGGACCTGGAGGAACGATGGACCTCGCACGTCACCGCTCCCTGACCCCGCCCCGCACCCCGGCCGGGCGCCGACCACGCGCCCGGCGGCGCCTCGCGGGCGCGCTCGTCGCGGCGCTCACGGCTGCCGCGGCGGCGCTCGCCGTCACCGTGCCCGCGACGTCGGCCGCCGCGGCGCCTGGCGACCTCCTGTGGTCCGACGAGTTCGACGGCGCGGCGGGCTCCGCGCCGAACCCCGCCGTCTGGAACCACGAGACCGGTGCGCACGGGTGGGGCAACGCCGAGCTCCAGAACTACACGGCCTCGCGCGCCAACTCCGCGCTCGACGGCCAGGGCAACCTCGTCATCACCGCGCGCCGGGAGGGCGACGGGTCGTACACGTCGGCGCGCATGACGACCCAGGGGAAGTACCAGCCGCAGTACGGGCGCATCGAGGCGCGGATCCAGATCCCGCGCGGCCAGGGGATCTGGCCGGCGTTCTGGATGCTCGGCGGGAGCTTCCCCGGCACGCCGTGGCCGTCGTCGGGCGAGATCGACATCATGGAGAACGTCGGCTTCGAGCCGCACCGCGTGCACGGCACGGTGCACGGCCCGGGGTACTCCGGCGGCTCCGGCATCACGGGCATGTACCAGCACCCGCAGGGCTGGTCGTTCGCGGACACGTTCCACACGTTCGCGGTCGACTGGAAGCCGGGGGAGATCACGTGGTTCGTCGACGGCCAGCAGTTCCACCGGGTGACGCGCGCGAGCGTCGGCGCGAACGCCTGGGTGTTCGACCAGCCGTTCTTCCTCATCCTCAACGTCGCGGTCGGCGGGCAGTGGCCCGGCTACCCCGACGGCACGACCCAGCTCCCGCAGCAGATGAAGGTCGACTACGTGCGCGTCTACGACAACGGCTCGGGCTCGTCGAACCCGGGGAACCCCGGGAACCCCGGGACCGGCCTGCCGACGGGCACCGGCCCGGTGCGCGCCGCGAACGGCATGTGCGTCGACGTCCCGTGGGCGGACCCGACCGACGGCAACCAGGTGCAGATCGTCACGTGCAGCGGCAACGCCGCACAGACCTGGACGCGCGGCTCCGACGGGACCGTCCGTGCGCTCGGCAAGTGCCTCGACGTGCGCGACGGCTCGACGACGCGCGGCGCCGCCGTGCAGGTCTGGACGTGCAACGGGACGGGCGCGCAGAAGTGGGCGTACGACGCGGGGAGCAAGGCGCTGCGCAACCCGCAGTCCGGGCTCTGCCTCGACGCCACGGGCGGCGCGCCCCTGCACGACGGCCAGCGGCTCCAGACCTGGACGTGCAACGGCACCGCGGCCCAGCAGTGGACGCTGTGACAGCCGGCTGATCCGGCGACCGCGGCGACCGGCCGCGCGGGCGGGGCACCCCGGGGTGCGTCACCCGCGCGCGGTCGCCGCGTCGTCGGGCGGGTCGAGGCGCGGGCCCGGCTCGCCCTGCTCGCCCGGTCCGGGCGGGAGGCCGCCCGGCTCGCGCGGCCCGAGCCGGCTCGCGACCATCGGCAGCACGATCACCGACAGCACGCCCGCGCCGACGAGCGCCGCCCCGACCTGGGACGTCATGGCGCCCTGCTCGACGGCGATCTCGGTGAGCGCGACGAGCAGCGGCAGCGCGGTCGCCGCGTAGAGCGCCGTCTGGACCCGCTCGTCCGACGGCAGCTCGCGCCGGAACCACAGGAGCACCGGCCCGCCCCGCACGACCACCATGAGCGCGAAGAACGTCAGCGGCAGCAGCGGGGACGCGACGATGGAGTCGATGTCCAGGCCCATGCCGGAGCTCACGAAGAACACCGGCACGAACACGCCCCACGCGACCGCGTCGAGCTTCTTCTCCAGCGCCTCGATGTCGCCGGGCGCCCAGCGCCGCAGCACCATGCCGCCGACGAACGCGCCCAGCACCGCGTCGAACCCGAGCCCCGCGGCGAGCGCGAGCAGCACGACGAGCAGCAGCACCGTGAGGCGCAGCGTGCTCTGGCCGGTCCCGTGCTCCGCCGCGCTGAAGAGGCGGTCGCCGCCGAGGGCCTTGAGGCGCCCCAGCCGGCCCGGCAGCGCGGACAGCGCGACCGCGACGACCGCGAACAGGACGAGCAGGATCGCCGCGACCCCGCTCTCGCGCGTCCCGAGCAGCACGGCCATGGCGACGATCGGGCCGAGCTCGCCCACCGCCCCGACCACGAGCACGGCGCGGCCGAGCCGCGAGCCGAGCTGACCGCCGTCGCGCAGGATCGGGAGCACCACGCCGAGCGCCGTCGTCGTGAGCGCGATCGCCCCGGCCGCGACGGCGTGCGGCGAGTCGTGACGCACGACCACGAGGACGAGCACCGCCCCGACCACGAGCGACGTCAGCCACGCGGCTCCGGCCCGCCGCCCGACGCGCTCGCGCAGGAGGCTCGGCTCGAGCTCGTACCCGGCCAGCAGGAAGAGGAAGCCCATGCCGAGGTCCGAGAGGAGCGTGACGTCGTCGGGCGCCGCGAGATCGAGAGCGGCGGGCCCGACGAGGATGCCGCCCAGCAGCAGCACGACGACCTGCGGCACGCGCGACCGCACGGGCATGAGGCCCGTGAGCAGCGGTGCCAGCAGCGCGACGACGAACACCGGCACGAGCGGGGCGTAGACGTTCACGGTCGGCTCCCGGGTTCGGCGGCGGCGGCGAGCACCAGGATGGCGCAGCGGCTGAGGTCGCGCGCGGGAAGCCCCGACGGGCGGGGCACGCCCTTGACGACGGTCGCGGCCCGGCCTAGCGTCGGCCGGGCCGCGTGACGCGCGGCACCTGGATCGGCAGACAGGATCACTGAGCCGGCGCACCGTGGCGCCGGAGCCGCGCCCCGGTGAGCGACGAGCCACCAGGAGGCACCATGACCAGCACCGACGCAGCGACCAGGACGTGGGTCCGCGACCCGCTCGGCGTGTTCACCGCCGACGACTCCCTGGGCGCCCCGGACGCGCGCGGCGGCCTCGTCGTCGAGGGCGGGGTGATCGTCGAGCTCGTCGCGGCCGGCGCGCAGCCGTCCGCTCCCGTCGACGAGACGTTCGACGCGTCGCAGCACGTGCTCACGCCGGGTCTGATCAACACGCACCACCACTTCTACCAGACGCTCACGCGGGCCTGGGGGCCGGTCGCCGACGCCCCGCTCTTCCCCTGGCTGCAGCGCCTCTACCCGGTCTGGGCGCGGCTCACCCCGCGCGACCACGAGCTCGCGACGACCGTCGCGCTCGCCGAGCTGCTGCTCTCCGGCTGCACGACGGCGGCCGACCACCACTACGTCTTCCCGGCCGGTCTCGACGACGCGATCGACCTCCAGGTCGCGGCGGTCCGACGGCTCGGGATGCGCGCCACGCTCACGCGCGGGTCCATGACGCTCGGTGAGGACGACGGCGGCCTGCCGCCGCAGTCGGTCGTGCAGGACCTCGACACGATCCTCGCGGACTCGCGGCGGCTCGTGGAGACCTACCACGAGCGCGGCGCCGGGGCGCAGGTGCAGATCGCGCTCGCGCCCTGCTCGCCGTTCTCCGTGACCACCGACGCGATGCGCGAGAGCGCGGCGCTCGCGGAGGAGCTCGACGTCCGCCTGCACACGCACCTCGCCGAGACCGTCGACGAGGAGGACTTCTGCCGCGAGCGCTTCGGGATGCGCACGGTCGACTACCTCGAGTCCGTCGGCTGGCTCACGGACCGCGCCTGGCTCGGTCACGGCATCCACCTCGACGACGACGAGGTGCGCCGCCTCGGGGCGGCGGGGACCGGCGTCGCGCACTGCCCGACGTCGAACATGCGCCTCGCGTCCGGCATCGCCCGGGCCGTGGAGCTGGAGGACGCGGGCGCGCCCGTCGGGCTCGGGGTCGACGGCTCCGCGTCGAACGACGCCTCGACGATGATCCTGGAGGCGCGCCAGGCGCTCTATCTGCAACGTCTCAGGTACGGCGCGGACATCCCCGTGACGCGCGCGCTCGGCTGGGGCACGCGCGGGTCGGCGCGCGTGCTGGGCAGGGACGACGTCGGCGTCCTCGCGGTCGGCAAGCAGGCCGACCTGGCGCTGTGGCGGCTCGACGAGCTGCGCTTCTCCGGCGCCCACGACCCGGTCGCCGCGCTCCTGCTGTGCGGCGCCGACCGCGCGGACCGGGTCATGGTGGGCGGCGCGTGGCGCGTCGTCGACGGCACGATCCCCGGGCTCGACCTCGGTGCCCTGGCGGCGGAGCACTCGGCGGCGGCGCGCCGCCTCGTCGCGGGCTGAGCCGGCCCCGCCGGCCGCGGACGAGTTGTCGTCGGGGACTTGACACAGGTCACACTTGGCGTTCGAATAGTGGAAGTAGTTTTCCGCCAAGCGGAACGATAGCTGACGAGGAGGTCCGCTATGAACGCGCGAGCCACGAGGGCCACGGACGGCGCCGAACGGCGTCCGGTACGCCCTGAGGACGAGCGGCTGCCCATCGGGTCGACGTTCGGGTACGGGTTCCAGCACGTGCTCACGATGTACGGCGGCATCATCGCCCCACCGCTCATCGTGGGGAGCGCCACGGGCCTGACCGGTGCCGAGATCGGGACGCTCGTCGCGGCGTCCCTCTTTATCGGCGGGCTCGCGACGATCCTGCAGACGGTGGGCATCCCCTTCTTCGGGTCCCAGCTGCCGCTGGTCCAGGGCGTGTCCTTCGCGGGCGTCTCCACGATGGTCGCGATCGTCAACGGCGGGGGAGGGATCCCGGGCGTCCTGGGCGCGGTGCTCGTCGCCTCCGTGATCGGCCTGCTCATCACGCCGTTCTTCGCGCAGATCATCCGGTTCTTCCCACCCGTGGTCACGGGCGTCGTCATCACGACGATCGGGCTCACGCTCATGCCCGTCGCGGCCAACTGGGCGATGGGCGGCAACGCGAGCGCGCCCGACTACGGCTCGGTGAGCAACATCGGCCTCGCCGCGCTGACGTTCGCGATCGTCATCCTGCTGTCCAAGGTCGGCAGCGGCACGATCTCGCGCCTGTCGATCCTCATCGCGATCGTCGTCGGGACGCTCATCGCCCTCGCGCTGGGCAAGGCCGACTTCTCCGGCGTGGGCGACGGCCCCGTCGCAGCGTTCCCGTCGTTCCTCGGCTTCGGGGCGCCGACGTTCGAGATCGCCGCGATCATCTCCATGCTCATCGTCATCCTCGTGACCCTCACCGAGACGACGGCCGACATCATCGCCGTCGGCGAGATCGTCGGCACCAAGGTGAACCGCAAGCGCATCGCCGACGGCCTCCGTGCCGACATGGCGTCGTCCATCGTGTCGCCGTTCTTCGGGTCCTTCACGCAGTCGGCGTTCGCGCAGAACGTCGGTCTCGTGGCCATCACGGGCGTGAAGTCGCGGTTCGTCGTGGGGGCGGGCGGAGCGATCCTCGTGATCCTCGGCCTGCTGCCCGTCCTCGGCCGCGTCGTCGCCGCGGTGCCGACGCCGGTCCTCGGCGGTGCGGGCGTCGTCCTCTTCGGCTCGGTCGCGGCGTCGGGCATCCGCACGCTCGCCAAGGTCGACTACTCGCGCCCGATGAACCTCATCATCGTCGCGGCGTCGATCTCGTTCGGGATGATCCCCATCGCCAAGCCCGACTTCTATGACCAGTTCCCCACGTGGTTCGGGATCATCTTCCACTCGGGCATCAGCTCGGCCGCGGTCATGGCGATCCTGCTCAACCTGCTCTTCAACCACCTGAAGTTCGGCACGCCGCCCGACCCGTCCGTGTTCGCGGCCGGGGCGGAGCACGGCGCGAACGCCGTGGACGACGAGGACCTGGAGGACCTCCAGGACGACGGCGTCCTCAACGGCTCGACGCGCCGCCCGGTCGCCGTCGAGGCCGCCGCGCCGTCCCCCGAGGCCCCGGCGCCGGACGGCGACGGCCGGCAGGACGGGACCGCCGCCGGAACGGGCGACCGCGCCGACGACCCGGCCGCGCCGGGCGACGGCACCGCCGCGCCGCGCCAGCACGCCGTCGCCCCGCTCCCGCGGACCGCGACCCCGTAGCGCGGCACAGCGTCGTGCCCGACGCCGCCCCGCACCCCGCGCGTCCCCTCGAGCCGGGTGCGGGGCGCCGTCGCGCCCGGGCCGTGTAGCGTCGTGGGTCGGCGTCGAGCACGGCGTCCCGACCCCGACCGCAGGACCGCACCATGAGCACCCCCACGCCCGAACGCCCGGCACCGTCCGCGAGCGGGGCACCGGCCGAGACCCGGCCGTCGACGACCGACCTCACCGGCGACCCGACCGCCGACAGCGGCGCCGACCCGGGCGCCGACACCGGCGCCGACCACCTGGGCAGCGGGCTGCGCACACGGCACCTCACGATGATGGGCCTCGGCTCCGCGATCGGTGCCGGGCTGTTCCTCGGCTCCGGCGTCGGGATCGCCACCGCCGGCCCGGCCGTGCTCGTGTCGTACGCGATCGCGGGCGTCGTCGTCATCCTCGTGATGCGGATGCTCGCCGAGATGGCGAGCGTGCGCCCTGCGAGCGGGTCGTTCTCCGTCTACGCGGAGGAGGCGCTCGGGCCGTGGGCCGGGTTCCTGCTCGGCTGGCTGTACTGGTTCATGCTCGTCATGGTGCTCGGCGCCGAGATCACCGGGGCCGCGCGCATCGTCACCGGCTGGTACCCCGACGTGCCGCAGTGGGGCGTCGCGCTCGCCGTGGTCGTCGTGTTCGCGGTGATCAACCTCTGGGGCGTGCGGCAGTTCGGCGAGCTCGAGTTCTGGTTCGCGTTCGTCAAGGTCGCGGCGATCGTCGGGTTCCTCGTGGTGGGCGTGCTGCTCGTGCTCGGGCTGCTGCCCGGGACGGAGCCGGTCGGCACGTCGAACCTGCTGGGCCAGGGCGGCTTCGCCCCCGAGGGGTGGGGCGGCATCGCGGCGGGCCTGCTCGTCGTCGTCTTCGCGTTCGGCGGCATCGAGATCGTCACGATCGCCGCGGCCGAGGCACGCGAGCCGCGCACGGCCGTCGCGCGCGCGACGCGCAGCATCGTGTGGCGGATCCTCGTGTTCTACCTGGGCTCGGTCGCGATCATGGTGCTCGTGCTCCCGTGGGACTCGCCGCTGCTCGCCGAGAGCCCGTTCGTCGCGGTGCTCGGTCTCGCGGGGCTCCCGGGCGCGGCCCGCGTCATGGAGGTCGTCGTCGTGGTCGCGCTGCTCTCGGCGTTCAACGCGAACGTCTACGGCACGTCGCGCATGGCGTACTCGCTGGCCGGGCGGGGCGACGGTCCGCGCGCGCTGCGGCGCGTGTCGCGCCGCGACGTCCCCTGGGTGTCGGTGCTCGTCTCCGTGTTCTTCGCGCTCGTCGCGGTCGGGCTGAACTGGCTCCTGCCGGAGGCGCTGCTGGGCATCCTGCTCAACGCCGTGGGCGCCGCGCTGCTCGTCGTGTGGGTGCTCGTCGCCGTCTCGCAGCTGCGGCTCCGCCGACGGATCGAGGCGCAGGCGCGCGCATCGGGCGAGCCGATGACGCTCCGCATGTGGGGCTTCCCGTGGCTCACGTGGGCCGTGCTCGTGGGTCTCGCGGCGCTCGCCGTCCTCATGCTGACCGACGCCGCCGCGCGCGCCCAGCTCGTGTCCACCGTGGGGCTCGTGGCCGTGATCCTCGCCGTGTACCTCGTCACACGGCGGGGCCGGGCACGGCGCGGTGCGGCGGTGGGGGCGCGCGCCGACGGGTGAGCGCTCGTCCACGGCGTGCACGGACGTGCGCCCCGGACGGTGCACAATGAACGGATGACCTATCGCGTCCTGAGGCTCATCCTGTCGCTGCTCGCCTACGTGCTGCTGCGACCCCAGGTGACAGGACGCAACAACATCCCGCGCCACGGCGCGGTGATCCTCGCGAGCAACCACCTGTCGTTCATCGACTCGCTGCTCATCCCGATCGTCGCGCCGCGGCACGTGACGTTCCTCGCCAAGGCCGAGTACTTCACGGGCCGCGGGATCAAGGGCCGCCTGTCGCGGTGGTTCTTCACGACGATCGGCATGATCCCCGTCCAGCGGGACGACCCGCGCGCGGGACAGCGCTCGCTCGAGGACGCGCTCGAGGTGCTCCAGCGCGGCGGCGCGTTCGGGATCTATCCCGAGGGCACGCGCTCGCGCGACGGCAAGCTGCACCCGGGCCGCACGGGCGTCGCGTGGCTCGCGCTCGCGGGGCACGCGCCCGTCGTCCCCGTCGCCGTGCGCGGCACGGACAAGGTCCAGCCGGTCGGCAAGCGGATCCCGCGCCTGCACCGCGTCGAGGTGCACTTCGGCAAGCCGATCGACCCGCAGCGCCAGATCACGGCCGGGACCAAGCCGGCGCAGGCGCGGCGCGAGCTCACGGACGAGGTCATGGCGTCGATCCACCGCATGAGCGGCCAGGACCTCGCGGCCTGACAGCCGCCCGGGTCACCCGCCGATCGAGCTCAGCCCGAACGCCGTCGCGAACCCCAGCACGGTGACGAGCCCGGTGACCGGGCCGCCGAACTCCGTCGCCTCGGGGATCATCGTGTCGACGAGCATGGTGAGCAGCGCCCCCGCGGCGAACGCCTGCGTGACCGCCACGACGGCGGGCGACGCGCCGTCGAGCGCGAGGTAGCCGATCCCGGCCGCGAGCGCCGAGACGAGCGTCGTCGACCCCCACAGCACCCACAGCCGCGACGGCTTCGTGCCGGCCTTGAGCAGCCCCGCCGTCGCCGACATCGCCTCCGGCAGGTTGGACACGAAGACGGCGGCGAGCATCGCGACGCTCACCCCGCCGCCCCCGATGAGCGTCGCGCCGAGGACGACGGACTCGGGGATGCCGTCGAGCACGGTGCCGAGCGCGATCGCCGCGCCGCCGGTCCCGCCGGCGGCCTGGACGGCCTCCTTCTGCACGCCGGTGGAGCGCTTGCGGCCCTCGCCGCCCATCCGGTCGATGATCCGGTCGCCGACGAAGAACGTCAGCGCCCCGCCGGCGAGGCCCGCGAGCAGGACGAGCCCGCTCGCGCGGGTCGACGCGTCCTCCACGAGGTCGTAGGCGACCGCGCTGATGAGCACGCCCGAGCCGAAGGCCATGACGAGCCCGACGAGCCGCTGGCCGGGCGGGCGCCAGAAGACGAGCGCGGCCCCGAGGAGCAGCGACGACGCCCCGACGAGGCCCCACCAGAACCCGATCACGCTCTCATTGGACCAGCGGGGGTGCCGGTGCGCGCGGCGGTCGGGCGCCGCGGTTCCCCCGTCGAGGGGATGTGCTGGGCGTGCGGCGCGGTGAGACTGGGGGCCATGACGACCGACGCGCGCCCGCCGCGAGGGTGGGGACGGGTGCTCGCCCCGCTGCGCAGCACGGCCACCGTGCGCGCCGGGGTGCTCCTCGTCGTCGGTGGCGTCGTCGCCGGGGCGTATGCGGCACTCGTCGCGGGGTTCGCGCAGATGTTCGCGTCCCTCCAGACGCCGCGGGTCGCGACCGTCGTCCTGGCGCTGGTGACGGCGGTCCTCGCGAGCACGCCCCCGTTCCTCGCGCCCGTGCGCACGCTCGAGATCGCGGCGGCGCGGACGTTCCTCGACGTCGACGTGCCGCTCCCTGCGACCGGCGCCGCCCCGCCGGGGGCGGCGACGCGCTGGCGTGCCGCGGCCTGGTACGCGCTGCACCTGGCCCTGGGTGCGGCGGTGGTGGTCGTGGTGCTGTTCGGTGTCCCGGTCGCGACGCAGCTCGCGCTGTCCGCGACGGGCGTCGAGCCGGTGCTGCTCGCGGACTGGCGACCGTGGGAGGCGCTGCCCGCGTGGACGTGGCTGCTCACCGCGGTGCTCGTGCTGCTCGCCGTCCCGTACGTCGTGGCGCTCGCGCGCGCCGTGCTGCGCCAGGCGGCCCTGCCGCTGCTCGGCCCGGACCAGACGGAGCAGATCGCGGAGCTCGAGGCGGCCGCGGACCGTGCGGCCGAGCGGGGCCGGCTCGCGCGCGAGCTGCACGACTCGGTGGGCCATGCGCTGACCGTCACGACGCTCCAGGCCGCGGCGGCCGCGCGCCTGCTCGACACCGACCCGCCCGCGGCCCGCCGCGCGCTCGCCGCGATCGAGGAGACGGGTCGCAGCGCGATGGCGGACCTCGACCACGTGCTCGGCCTCTTGCGCGCGGAGGTGCCGGGCGCGCCGCCCCGCGCCCCGGCCCGCACGCTCGCCGACCTCGACGCGCTGCTCGACGACGCGCGCGGCACGGGCGCCGACGTGCGGCTCGCGCGGGACGGTGCGGCGCCGCCCGACGTCCCGCGCGCCGTGTCGCAGGAGGCGTACCGCGTCGTGCAGGAGGCGCTGACCAACGCGCTGCGGCACGCGCCCGGCGAGCCCGTCGCCGTCGCGGTGGCCCCCGGGCCCGGCGGCGCGCTGGTCGTGGAGGTGCGCAACCCGCTCGGGGCGGGCACACGGCGTCGGGCACCCGACGGTGACGCGCGCGAGCACCGCGGCCTCGCGGGCATGCGCGAGCGGGCCCACCTGCTGCGCGGGGAGGTCGCGGCCGGTCCCGCGCCCGACGGCGGCGCCTGGGTCGTGCGCGCGACGTTCCCGCGCGCGGGGTCGTCGCGGTGAGCCCGGGCCCTGACAGGATCGGTCCCATGACGGAGACGGTCCGCGTGGTGCTCGTCGACGACGAGCCGCTCGTGCGCGCGGGGCTGCGCGTCATCCTCGACGCGGAGCCCGACCTGGCGGTCGTCGGCGAGGCGGGGGACGGCGCGGAGGCGCCGGGCGTCGTCGCGCGGGCGCGGCCCGACGTCGTGCTCATGGACGTGCGGATGCCGCGCGTCGACGGGATCTCGGCGACGCGGGCGCTGCTCGCGCGGGGCGGCGCCCCGCGCGTCCTCGTGCTCACGACCTTCGAGAACGACGACCACGTGCTCGACGCGCTCCGGGCCGGGGCGCACGGGTTCCTGCTCAAGCGCGCGCGTCCGGAGGAGGTCGCGCAGGCGGTGCGCGTCGTCGCGCGCGGCGAGTCGCTGCTCTTCCCCGACGCCGTGCGGCGCCTCGCGACCGCGCACCCGCCCACGGGCGACGCGCTGCGCGGCGCGCGCCTGACCGAGCGGGAGGGGGAGGTGCTGCGGCTCGTCGCGCAGGGGCTGTCGAACGCGGAGATCGCGGCCCGGCTCTACCTCGGCGTCGAGACCGTGCGCACGCACGTGGGCAACGTCCTCGCCAAGCTCGGCGTCCGGGACCGCACGCAGGCCGTGGTGCGAGCCTACGAGTCGGGGTTCGTGCGGGCGGGCTGACGCGCGCGCCGACCGCCCCGGTGCGACGATCGCGCCATGGACCTCTCCGTGCTCACCCGCCCCGCCCCGCCCGTGCCGCCCGTCGCGACGGTCGCGCGCGTCGCGCTGGGTCTCGCCCTGGTCGGGGCCGGGATCAGCCACCTCACGGTCGCGCGCGAGGAGTTCCAGGCGCAGGTCCCGTCCTGGTTCCCCGTGGACGACGACGTGACGGTGCTCGCGTCGGGCGCCGTCGAGATCGCGCTCGGTGGGTCGCTCGTCGTGCTGTCCCGGTGGCGCGTCGCCGTCGGGCTCGTCGCCGCCGCGTTCTTCGTCGTGATCTTCCCGGGCAACGTCGGGCAGTGGCTCGAGCACCAGGACGGGTTCGGCCTCGACACCGACGCCAAGCGGTTCGGGCGCCTGTTCTTCCAGCCCGTGCTCGTGGCGTGGGCGCTGTGGTCCACGGGCGCCCTCCGGGCGCTGCGTCGCGCGCGCCCGCGCGACTGACCTCCGCCCGCCGCGCCCTCGCTCGGCGCGGCCCGGTCATCCGGGCGTGACGGTCACCCGCGCGGGGGAGCGGGGTCGCCGCGCCGGGGGATCCGCGGCCGGGCGGGGTCCGGGAGCGTCGAGGCATGAGCACCTCGACACCGCACCCGCCCCTGTCCGACCCCACCCCTGCACCCACGCCGTCGGCCGGCGACCACCGACCGTCCACCCGCGGCGGACCACCCGCCCGTCCCGAGCGCCCGTCCCGAGGCCGCTGGGTCGCCCCCGCCGCGGCCGCGTGGTGGACCCTCGGCGGCGTCGCCACGCTCGTCGTCACGCTGACCGGCGGCACGCTCGCGGTCGGCGCCGCGAACGACCTGTCGTTCGGTGCCCTGAGCGGCGTCCCGGGCGCGACCCTCACGCCGTGGGTCGCCGTCCTCGCGCTCGTCGGCGCGGCCACCGCGCTGCGCGCGTGGCTCGGAGCCCGGCGCGGTCCCGTCGCCCGGGCCGACCGCGCGCTGACCGTCGCGGCGACCGCCGTCGTCGCGGCCGGGGTCCTCGCCCTCACCGACGCGTCGATCCTGGCGCGGCTCGGGTACCTGCCGGTCACGCTCGTCATGGCGCCGTTCGACCCCGTGATCCGCGCGGCGTTCGAGGACTTCCTCGGCGCCGGACCGCTCACGCAGCTCGCGCTCCTCGGCGGCGGCGCCCTGCTCGTCGCCTCGACGTGGCGGTTCGTGCGCCGCGGGTCCGGGGCGTGCGCGTCCTGCGGGCGCCGTCACGACGGGCACGACCCGGCGTGGACCACGCCCGCCGCCGCGGCGCGCTGGGGGCGGGCCGCCGCGCTCGTCGCCGCCGCGATCCCCACCTTCTACGCGGTGGCGCGCATCGCCTGGGTGCTCGGCATCCCGCTCGGCTTCTCGCCCGACGACGTCGCGCAGCTCGCCGGCGACGACGGCTGGGTCGCGGCGCTCGGGCTGGGCGGCTTCGCGCTCGTCGGCGCCGTGCTCACGCTCGGCCTGTTCCAGCGCTGGGGCGAGGTCTTCCCGCGCTGGACGGTCGGGCTCGCGGGCCGCCGCGTGCCCGTCGCGCTCGCGGTCGTCCCCGCGACGGTCGTCGCGGTCGCGGTGCTCCCCGCGGGGCTCTCGCTCATCGTCCTCGGGTTCGGCGAGAGCCGGCTGGCCCTCACCGCGGACTCGTGGGGCGCCGTCGGGCCGACGCTCCTGTGGCCGGTGTGGTCGCTCGCCCTCGGCGCCGCGACCTACGCCTACTGGCTCCGTCGCCGTGGCACGTGCCGGGTGTGCGGGCGCGGGGGAGCCCGGGCCCGGCATTGACCTGGGGTGCACACCAGGACCCAGAATCAGGGTCGGGTACCAGATGCGCAGAGAGAGGCTCCTCATGTCCGACACGCTCACGCCGCAGGCGGCCGCCGCCCGAGCCGGCGTCAGCCTCGACACGCTCCGCTACTACGAGCGGGAGGGGCTCATCGGGCCGATCGCCCGGACGGCCGGCGGGCACCGGGCCTACGACGGCGACGACCTGTTCTGGATCGGGCTGGTGACGTGCCTGCGGGACGCCGGGCTGGGGATCGCCGAGCTGCGCGAGTTCACCTCGCTCCTGCGCCGCGAGGGGAGCCCCGCCGACCGCGTCGCCTTCCTCCAGGGCCATCGGCGGGAGCTGCGCGAGCGCAGGGCGCGGATCGATCTCGCGCTCGGCGTGCTGGACGACAAGATCGCGTACTACGAGGAGCAGTCGCGGGAGGCCTCGGGTCCGGGTCCGCGCCCACGGGTCGACGGGTAGCCGGGTCCGCCGAGGAGCCCTCTTGACCTGGAGCGCGCTCCAGCATCGAGCATCGGGGCATGACCGCACAGATGAACGCTCCCCAGATCGTCCTCGGGACCATGGACCACGGCACGCGCGTGGAGCAGTCCACCGCGTTCCGGCTGCTCGACCGCTTCGTCGAGGCGGGCGGCCACTGGCTCGACACCGCGAACTGCTACGCCTTCTGGACCGACCCGAGCGGGCTGGGCGGCGCCAGCGAGCGCGTGCTCGGCGCCTGGCTGCGGGCGAACCCGGGGGTGCGCTCCGCCGTCGGGCTCGCCACCAAGGTCCGTCAGGACCCGCTGGTCGCGCACGCGTGGCCCGAGAGCGCGGAGGGCCTCTCCGCGTCCGCCGTCCGGGCGGGCCTCGACGGGAGCCTCGACCGCCTCGGCGTCGACCACGTCGACCTGCTGTGGGCGCACGCGGAGGACCGGACGGTCGACCTCGGCGAGACGGTCGCCGCCTTCGGGGAGGCCGTGGCCGAGGGGCGCGCGAGCCGTATCGGCGCGGCCAACCACGCGTCGTGGCGGGTGCAGCAGGCACGCGACCTCGCGCGTCGGCAGGGCGTGGCCGAGTGGTCGGCGCTGCAGCTCCGGCACTCCCTCGTGCAGCCCCGCCCGGGCACGACCGTCCCGGAGGCGGGCCACAAGCTCCTGACCCCGGACGACCTCGACCACGCCCGCACGGAAGGGCTCGACCTGTGGTGCTACACGCCCCTGATGATGGGCGGGTACACCCGTGCGGACCGCCCGTTCTCCGCGGGCTACGCCCACCCGGGGACCGAGCGGGTGCTCCGCGTGCTCGACGAGGCCGCCCGGGAGACCGGGGCGACGCCGAACCAGGTCGTCCTGGCCTGGCTGATGAGCCAGGGGATCTCGCCCATCGTCGGGGCGAGCAGGATCGAGCAGGTCGACGAGGCGATGGCCGCGCGCGACGTCACGCTGTCGCCGAGCCAGCTGGACCGCTTCGCCGACGCCCGCTGACCCCCGAGTGCCGCCTGCTTCCCGCCGAGCACGACCTTGTTGTCGGCATCGTCCTGATGACGACAGCAAGGTCGTGCTCGGCGGGGCTGCTGCGGCTCGGCGGGGCTACTGCGGCTCGACCGGGCCGTCCTGGCCGGCCACGAGGTCGCCGCAGCTCGTCTCCTGCGCCGTCGTGACGACCGGGTCGTCCGCGGCGGCGTCCTGCGCGACCGTCTCCTCCTCGCCGTTCGTCGCGACCTTCGCACCCGTGCCGAGGTCGACGAAGGTGCGCGACACCGTGAAGGAGGAGCCGTCGTCGGACACGGCGTCCAGGCCCGCGAGGCGGAGCGTGCCGTCGACCTCGGTGCAGCCGACGCCCGTGCCGAAGCCCGTGAAGCCCTTGTCGAACGTGTAGGGCTCGGCCTGCGCGTTCTGCGTCGGCGTCAGGGCGCAGTCGGCGGCCGAGAGCAGCAGGACCTCACGGCCGGTGTCGACGAGCGCGATCGGCGCGGTCCCGTCGCCCGCCGCGACGAGCTGGACGATCGCGCTCGCGGGCTGCGGGCTCGCCGACTCGACGGGCGCGGAGAACGTGGCGCCCGACGCCGTCGTGATGCCGAACGTGCGGTCCGCGCCGCCGGTGAGCCACGCGGTGTCGGGGCGGCCGTCGCCGTCGACGTCGACGATCTCGTGCGTGCCCGCCCCTGCGGGGACGCCGTCGCCGGTGGCGGGGCACCCCTCGGCGGCGGGCGTCGAGGCGCCGTCGGTGGGTGACGCCGCGTCGGTGGGGGACGGGCTCGCGGGAGCGCTGGTCGACGGCGCGGGCGTCTCGGCGGCGGGGCCGTCGTCGGTCGGGCGGTTGACCAGCCACACGACGAGCGCGATCACCGGCACCGCCACGACCGTGACGACGATCCACGGCCACGTGCGGCGCGTCGGCGCGGGCTCGGGGTCGGGCGTGGGGAAGGGGTCTCCGGGCGTGGTCATGTCCTCAGGCAACCACTGCCGCCGGGGCGTGGCATCCGGAGCCGCGGGGGACCCGTGGCACCCAGGGTCTCAGCGACGCAGCACCCGGGCGAGCGAGCGGGTGAGCGCGTCGCCGTCGGGGCCGTGCGCCGTCGGGACGCCCCCGACGTCGCCCGGCAGGCTGCCGGGCGCGGGCAGCGGCGAGCCGTGCGCGAGGACCTGCTGCGCGGGCGTCAGCTCGCGGATCGCGACGGCCGCGACGTGGCCCGGGTGGCGGCGTGCGGCGCGCGCGTAGATGTCGGGGTCGTGCTGGCCGTCGTCGCCGATCAGCAGCCAGTCGACGTCGGGCAGCTCGCGGAACAGCCGGTCGAGCGACGTGTCCTTGTGCTCCGGGCCGCTGCGGAACCAGCCCGTGTTGGTGGGTCCCCAGTCGGTGAGCAGCAGCGGGCCGGGCGGGAAGCCGTGGCGCTGGAGGAAGCGTCGCAGGTTGGCGGCGGTGTTCCACGCGCCCGTCGACACGTAGACGAACGGGGTGCCGGGCCGCGACGTCGCGATGCCGCGGTACAGCGCCGCCATGCCCGGCACCGGCACGCGGGCGCTCGAGTGCCGCACGAACGTGTTCCACGCCGCGATGAACGGGCGCGGGACGGCCGTCACCATCGCGGTGTCGTCGATGTCCGAGACGACGCCGAGCCGGCGCCCGTCGGCCACGACGAACACCCGGCCGGTCGCCGTCGCGCCCGCCGAGGTGCGGAACGAGACGTCGTGCCAGCCCGGCGCGAGGTCGACGTCGATCACCCGGTCGAGGTAGCCGCCGCGGTCGGACACCAGGTCGACCGTCGTGCTGCCCACCCGCACGCGGACCTCCTCGCGCGGGGCCGGCGCGGTGAAGAAGTACCGCCAGCCGCGCCTGTCGGCGGACTCGCGCTCGTGCAGCGCGGGGTCGAACGCGGGGCTCGCGAGGAGCACCCGGCCCAGCACGCGCACCCGGCGCGGGCTCCCGTAGCCGGCGAACGGCTCGACGCGCGGGCGCCACCCGCGGGCCTTCTGGAAGCGGGAGACGACGGCGCGCCACCGGTCCTCGAGCCGCGCGGCCCGGTGGGGGCGCTGGCTCGGGGTGGGCTCGCTCGTGACGGTCGGTACGGGTGCGGTCTGCGGCATGGCTCGGGGCGCTGTCCTCGGTCGGGGGTGGCGGGTCAACCCTGTCACAGCCTGCCCACGAGCGCGGGGTGTCGCGCGGGGGCGTAGGTCGCCGACGAGCGCGTGCGGGCCCGGCGGGCCGTGCCTAGCGTGGCCGCGTGAGCGACGAGACCTCCCGGAACCCTGCCGACCTGCCCGGCCGCCCCGTGCCCGAGGGCGTGAGCGACGCGACCGTCGACGCGCTCGGGGCCCTGAGCGAGGCGCTGGAGACGACGGAACGCGCGCGCGGGCACCTGTACACGTTCCACCAGCTCACCGGGGAGGCGGACCTCGCGCTCGGCGAGGCGGTCGAGAAGCTGCGCGCCGCGGGGCACGCGGAGGTCGCGGACCGGATCGAGGCGGAGCTCGTGGGACGCAACGTCGTCCCCGGCCGCTGGACGTTCCAGCTCGTCGAGGAGTACGACGACGGCTACTGGTCGGCGTTCCGCGAGCATGAGCGCACCGTGCGCGACGAGCTCGCAGGCGGCGCCCGGCACCTGTTCGAGGCCCGGATGAAGCAGGACCGGCGCACGGCGGGGCGTCCCGGACACGAGGCCGGGCCCGACGACGTGCGGTGACGTCTGGTCGGTGTGTCGAGAGGCAACCGACCCCGTCCATCGTGCCCAGCCACCGCCGGGCCGGGCCGTATCGTTGCGGGGTGACGGACGCCCGGATCGCCCGCCAGTTCGTGGCGCTCACCTTCCTGATCGCCTACGGGCTCTCCGGTGGGCTGATCGTGGCGGCCCGCTCCGGCTACGAGGTGCACAACGTCGTCACCACGGTTCCCGAGCTCCTGGCGAACGTGCCGTTCGCGCTCTACATCCTCTCGCCCGCGATCGCCTCCTACGTCGTCCTGCGAGCGAACCGCAGGGTCTCGGGTCTCCGGGAATGGCTGCGCCTCGTCTTCGTCATCCGGGGCCGTCCTGCGGGGTGGCTGCTCGCCCTCGTCGCGCTCGCCGCGTACTTCGCGCTCCACCTGCTGGTCTCCGGCCCCTCCGCGCACGCGGTCCCGTGGTTCATGTTCTTCCTGTCGTTGCCGGGCAACCTCGTCATCGGCGGCATGGAGGAGGCCGGCTGGATGACCGCGCTGCAGCCCGGGCTCGATCGGCGGTGGGGGTTCGTCACCTCGTCGCTGGTGGTCGGGATCATCTGGCTGCTCTGGCACGTGCCGCTCTTCTTCATCCCTGGCACGAACCACGAGTCCGGTCTGATCGACTTCTGGATGTTCGCGGTCCAGATCATGGCGTTCCGCTTCCTCTACGGCGCGATCTTCAGGATGGCCGGCCCGAACGGGGTGCTCCTGTGCATCCTCAGCCACACGGTGTTCAACGCCGCCAGCTTCACTCTCGGCATCCCGCCGACGACCTGGGCAGGCACCCTCGCTGCCAACGCGGGGGTGGTGATCCTTGCCCTCGCGGCGGTGATGATCGCGCCCAGGTCTCGGGTGACTCGTCGATGGCGCCGCGACCGATGAGTCCGGGCGCGCTCGCCGGTCCCAGGGGCAGGACCGACGAGAGGAACCTCCATGACCACGGCCGAGCAGCCTGCCGCCCGACCCGCCGCCCCCGACGCACCGGAGGGGACGCTCGTCCCCGGGTTCAGCTCTCCCGGCGCGCGTCCCGTCCCGTGGGAGACGGTGCGCGACGCGCTCGAACGGGCCGAGATCTCGTGGATCTCGACCGTGCGCCCCGACGGGCGCCCGCACGTCACGCCGCTCATGACGGTCGTCGCCGACGGCTGCCTCCACGTGACCACCGGGCCGGACGAGCGCAAGGCCCGCAACCTGGCCGAGAACGCGCACGTCGTGCTCACGACCGGGAAGAACGACTACGAGGACGCGCTCGACGTCGTCGTCGAGGGCACCGCCGCGCGCGTCACCGAGGACGCGGCGCTCCGCCGCCTCGCCGAGCGGTGGCGCTGCAAGTACGGCGACGACTGGACGTTCGACGTCCAGGACGGCGCGTTCGTGCACGACGGCGACCCGGCGCTCGTCTTCTCCGTGCGGCCCGAGGTCGTGTTCGCGTACGAGCGCACGGCCGAGCACGCGGCGATGCGGTGGCGGTTCGGTCCGGGCCCGCGCGCCCTCAGTGCCGTGGGTCTCTGATCGCGGCAGTGAAGAGCGGCCAGCCGGTGTCGTCGGAGGACACCGAGAAGACGTAGGGCCGGTCCACGCGGAAGGTGATGCTCTCGGCCGCGATCTCCGCCGCAGTTTCGACCTCGACGATCTCGGTGACGGCCGCCGCGACGGTGCCCTCGGCGTCGACCTGGAGGAGCGCCTGCTGCCAGGCCTGCGAGACGTAGAGGTCCTGGTCGCTGATGCCGCCGAGGTCGGGCGGCTCGACCGGGTCGAGGAGTCCGCCGAGCCCGGCCGCGGAGAGGGCGGGCCGGAGTTCCAGCGGGTCCTCGGCGGGGACGTCGAGCGTCGGCAGGGTCAGCGCGACCGTCTGCCGGGGTGCCGTGTCCAGCGCCTCCCGCAGCGCGGCGAGCCGACCCGGCGCGACGGACGCCGGGTCGGCTCCCTCGGGCGGCAGCACGACGTCGGCGTGGAACCCCTCGACGTACGGCAGCCGGACCGCGCGCCACCCGTCGTCCTCGGCGTACGCCCACGACTCCGTGAGCCGCAGCGACTCCACGTCCGCCACCTCGCCGCCCGCGAGGGTGAAGGGCGAGGGCGCCGTGTCGCCCTCGTCGAACGGCGCCTCCCACCGGGCGGCGAACAGGACCGCGTTCTGGAGCACGAGGCGCAGGTCGGCGTCGGGCTCGACGGCGCTCTCCTCGACCAGCCCGCCGGTGTGGAACCGGACCCACTCGCTGAGCGGCGCGATGCCCGACGACGTCCCGAGGTCCGTGTGCAGCACCCCGGCGCCGTACCCGGTCGCGAGCGTCTCGAGGTAGGGCTCGTGGACCTCGGCCTCGTCGTCGAGCACGACCTGGTTCGCGACGTGCACGAGCGGCTTCTCCGGGAGCTCCTCCGCCCGGACCTGCGCCGGGTCGCCATCGTAGGCGGCGAGCGACGCGAGGAGGGCGTTGACCGCGTCCGTCCGGTCCTGGCCGGACGCGCCGAGCGCGTCGTCGAGGGCCAGCGCCGTGTCTCCCCGCGCGCCCTCGGCCAGCATCGAGAGCGCGACGACGGCGCTCGCCGGCGAGACCACGACGTTGCCCTCACGGGGTGCCGCGGCGAGCATCGTCAGGCCGAGCCGCTCGGTCGCGTCGACGACGCCGGGCGTCGCGCCGGCGTCGGCCACGCTCACGACGTCCCGCGCGGCGTCCGCGGTGGCGAGGGGCAGGTCCGGACTGGAGGTCACGCCGGTGGCGCACGCCGTGAGCGCGGCCAGCGCAGCCGTCGTCGTCAGGGTGGCCAGCCCGCGCCGACGCAGACTCGGCTCCTGGTGCGGTGCTGCGGTCGTCGTCATCGATCCCCCCGGCGGTCGGGGCCGGCGCGCTCGCCGCCCTCTCTCCGACTGTGTCGGCGGGAGCGCGATCCTTGCTCCGCGGAGCGCGCGGGCGCGGACCCGCGGGCGGGCCGCCGGCGCCTCCGGTCTGACTCCTGCGCCGCGGTCAGTCGACCGCGGGCCCGAAGCGCTCGGTCTTGATGCGCGCCGGGTCGTGGCCGAGCGCCACGAGCTGTCGCGCGACGGCCTCGACGAAGCCCGTCGGCCCGCACACGAAGCACGCGGGCTCGATCTCGGGCGGCCAGCCCCACGCGGCGAGCTCGCGCCGCTCGACGCGGCCGGGCCCGCGCATCGAGCCGAGCGGGGTCGAACGGGTGTGGACGACGTGGACGTCGAGCCCGTCGTGCGCGGCCGCGAGGCGGTCGAGGTCGTCGACGTACAGCATGTCCTCGGGGCGCCGCACCGAGTACACGAGCCGGAACGGCGTGCGGTCGCCGGCGTCGCGCCGGGTGCGGAGCATCGCCATGAGCGGGACGAGGCCCGAGCCGCCCGCCGCGAGCAGCACGGACGTCCCGGCGTCGCGCTCCGGCGACCAGACGAACCACCCGCCGACGGGCCCGCGCAGCTCGATCGCGTCACCCACGGCGAACACGTCGGTGAGGTAGGTCGAGACCTCGCCGCCGGGGACCCGCTGGACCGTGACCTCGACGCGCGCGGGGGCGACGCCGTCGGGCACCGCGCCGTCCTGCCGGACGGCGGGCGGGCTGCCCGGGGAGGGGGCGTCGTCGGGCAGGGGGGTGCGCGTCGCGGCGCTGCCGATCGAGTAGCTGCGCTCGGCGGTGTAGCCGTCGGGCGCGGTGAGGCGCAGGTCGACGTGCTGGCCGGCGAGGTGGCCGGGCCACGCGGGGACCTCGAGGACGAGCGTCCGCGCGGACGGGCTCTCCGCCCACGCGCCGACGAGCGTCGCGACCTGCCAGCGCGACGGCGTCGCGTACCGCGCGCCGAGGCGGACGGGCGCCTCAGTCACCCTGGTACCTCTGCTCGCGCCACGGGTCGCCGAGGTCGTGGTAGCCGAGCCGCTCCCAGAAGCCCTGCCGGTCCATGGGCATGAGGGTGATGCTGTTGACCCACTTCGCCGACTTCCAGAAGTACAGGTGCGGCACGAGGAGCCGCGCGGGGCCGCCGTGCACGGGGTGCAGCGGGGCGCCGTCGAAGGTGTGCACGACCCACGCCTTGCCACCGAGCAGCTCGGCGACCGGGAGGTTCGTCGTGTAGCCGCCGTAGCAGCCGATCATCGCGAAGTCGGCCGTGGACTCGACCTCGCCGAGGAGCGTGTCGAGCGAGACGCCGCGCCAGGACGTGCCGAACTTCGACCAGCGGGTGACGCAGTGGATGTCGACGGTCGGCTCGTCCTGGGGGAGCGCCAGGAGCTCGGCCCACGACCAGGATCGGGTCGCGCCGGTCTCGGTGGTGACGTCGAAGCGCCAGGTCGCGGTGTCGACGCGCGGTGTGGGCCCTGCCGAGAGCACGGGGAACCCGGTCTCGACGTACTGGCCCGGCGGGAGCGCCACGCCCTGCGGGCGGGGCCGGCCCTGGAAGCCGGGGGTGAGGGTGCTCATGGCTCACGGTAGGCGCGGCCCGCCAGGCCGCGCCAGGGGTCAGGCGTCCGCGTCACCCCGGGGCGGTGCGGCGACGAGGCGCACGACGGCGTCGCGCAGCCACGCGCGGTACCGCTCGCGCGACCAGCCCGCACCGGCCGCGAAGTGCGTCCAGCCCTCCGGCGCGAGGAGGTAGGACAGGGTCTCGGCGGACTCGTCCCGCGGTGCGCGCAGCCGGAACCCGTGGTCCGCGAGCACGTCGACGCTCGCGCGCAGGTCCGCGCGACGGCGGTCGAGGAGCGCCGCGAGCTCGGCGGCGACGGCCTCGTCGGAGCGGGCCGCCGACGTGAACGCCGACCACAGGGCCGCGACGCGTTCGTTCGCCGCCGCCACGAGCGCGACGAGCCCGTCGAGGAAGGCCTCGGGGTCGGTGGTCCCGGCGACGGCGCGGCCCTCGGGCCGGGCGGCGAGCGACTCCTGGCCCTCGGACCCTGCGAACGTCACCTCGAAGGCCGCGAGGAGCAGGGCGCGCTTGGGCCCGTGCACCTTGACGGTCTCGAGCGACACGCCCGCCCGTTCGGCGACGCGCGCGAGGGTCGTGCGCTCGTAGCCACGCTCGGTGAGCTCCTCGGCCGCTGCGCGCACGACGCGCTCGCGGGTGCGCGCGGCCTGCTCGGCGCGGAGGTCGGACGTGTAGGCGCGGGGGACCACTATTGACTACCCCTCTAGGGTGATGAATACTCCTGACGGTTACCGATCTTCTCACACGCCGCCTCCCCCTCGGCGTCCTCGCGCGGACGGCCCGGTCCCGCGCCCTTCCCGTCCGACCGGCGCGTCCCGCGCCGCCCGAGAGAGGCACACCGATGGCCACCGTCCTGCTCTGCTCCACCCCCGTGCACGCCCACGTCACCCCGCTGCTCGCGGTCACGCGCGCGCTCGTCGCCCACGGCCACGAGGTCCGGTTCCTCACCGGCGCGCGCTTCGCCGCGGCCGCGGAGGCAGCCGGTGCCGAGCACGTGCCGCTGCCCGCCGCCGCCGACTTCGACGACCGCGACCTCGCGGCCGCGTTCCCGGGCCGCGCGGGGCGCACCGGTCTCGACGCGATCCGCCACGACATGCTCGAGATCTTCGTCCGGCCGGGCGCCGCGCAGCACCGCGCCGTCGTCGACGCCCTCGCCGCGCGCCCGGCCGACGTCGTGCTCGTCGAGCCCCTGTTCCTCGGCGCGATGGCGCTCGTCGCCACCCCGGCCGACCGGCGCCCTCCCGTGCTCGCGCTGGGCATCTTCCCGCTCGGGCTGAAGAGCGACCTCACCGCACCGTTCGGCCTCGGCGTGCTTCCCGCGCGCGGGCCGCTCGGGGTGCTGCGCAACCGGGCGCTGCACCGGTTCGTCGAGGGCGTCGCGTTCGCCGCGCCGCAGCGCGCCGCGCAGGACATGGTGCGCGCGACCGGCGCCACCCCGAGCGACACGTTCTTCCTGGGCTGGCCCGCCGACGCGGACGCCGTCGTGCAGCTCACCGTCCCCGAGCTCGAGTACCCGCGGCCCGACGTCGTCACGCCCGTCCGGTTCGTCGGCCCGCCGCGGCCCGTCGCCGCGCACGGCGATCTCCCCGCCTGGTGGGACGACCTCGGCACGCGTCGTCCTGTCGTCCACGTCACCCAGGGCACCGTCGCGAACGAGGACCCGCACCAGCTCCTCGTCCCGACCCTGCGCGCGCTCGCGGACGAGGACGTGCTCGTCGTCGCCGCGACCGGCGGGCGGCCCGTCGAGACGCTCGGCACGCTGCCCCCGAACGCGCGCGCGGCCGAGTATCTCCCGTACGACGCGCTGCTCCCGCGCACGTCGGTCCTCGTGACGAACGGCGGCTACGGCGGCGTGCACCACGCGCTGCGACACGGCGTGCCCGTCGTCGTCGCCGGGAAGACGGAGGACAAGGCGGAGGTCGCGGCCCGCGTCGCGTGGACCGGGACGGGCGTGCGGCTGCGGACCAGCACGCCGCGGCCCGCCCAGGTGCGACGTGCGGTGCGCCGCCTGCTCGACGACCCGTCGCACACCCGGGCCGCCGCGCTCCTCGGCGAGCGCATCGCCGCCGCGCCGGGGGAGGACGGCGTCGTCGCGGTCGTGGAGGAGGTCGTCGCCCGGCGCGCCGCTCCCCGTGCCGCACGCTGACGGGGGAGGAGGATCGGGGGATGCCCGGCGCCCTCGGTCGTGCTGGAGCCTGCGCTTGCTCCGCTGCGCTCCGGCTCAGCACTCGACGACGTTGACCGCGAGGCCGCCCGTCGAGGTCTCCTTGTACTTGGTCGACATGTCGACGCCCGTCTGGCGCATGGTCTCGATGACGGTGTCCAGCGAGACGACGTGCGAGCCGTCGCCCTGGAGCGCGAGGCGCGCGGCGGACACGGCGGTGCACGCGGCGATGGCGTTGCGCTCGATGCACGGGACCTGGACGAGCCCTCCGACCGGGTCGCACGTGAGGCCGAGGTTGTGCTCCATCGCGATCTCGGCCGCGTTCTCGACCTGGGCGGGCGTACCGCCGAGCACCGCGCAGATGGCGCCGGCCGCCATGGAGCACGCCGACCCGACCTCGCCCTGGCACCCGGCCTCCGCGCCGGAGATGGACGCGTTGCGCTTGTACAGCGCGCCGATGGCGGCGGCGGTGAGCAGGTACGTGCGCATCGCCCGACGACGGCGCGCCGGGTCGGCGGCGACGTCCGGGTGCGTGCGCAGGAAGTGCCGCCCGACGGCCGGGATGATCCCGGCCGCGCCGTTCGTCGGGGCGGTCACGACGCGCCGCCCGTCGGCGTTCTCCTCGTTGACGGCCATCGCGAAGGCCTGGAGCCACTCGATCGTCGTGTCGGCGCCGCGCTCGTCGGCCAGCTCGAGGCGTTCGCGCTGCGCACGCGCCCGACGCCGGACCTTGAGCCGGCCGGGCAGGACGCCGTCGCGCTCCAGCCCGGCGTCGACGCACGCGCTCATCGTGTCCCAGATCCGGTCGACGCCCGCCTCGACGTCGGCCACCGGGCGCAGGGCGGTCTCGTTGGCCCACGCGACCGCGGCGATCGACGTCCGCTCGCGCTCGCACACGGCGAGGAGCTCGGCCGCGTTGGCGAACGGGTACGGCACGCCGGCCGGCTCGGTCCGCGGGTCGATCGTCTCGCCCGCGAGCTCGGCGCCGACCTGGGCCGCCTCGTTCGCGGCGGCTGCCTCGAGCTCGGCCGCGGTGAGGACGAACCCGCCGCCGACGGAGTAGTAGGCCTCCTCGGCGAGCGTCGCGCCGTCGGCGTCGAGCGCGGTGAAGCGCATCCCGTTGGGGTGACCGGGCATGCGCGTCAGCGGCGCGAGGCGCACGTCGTCGCGAGTCATGGTGATGCGGTGGCGGCCGAGGAGCGCGACGGGTGCGCCGTCACCGAGCTTCTCCCACGACCCGGGCACCCGAGCCGGGTCGCACGTCTCGGGGTCCAGGCCGAGCAGGCCCGCGACGACGGCGTCCGGCGTGCCGTGGCCGACGCCCGTCGCGCCGAGCGAGCCGCACAGCACGACCCGCAGCCCCGCCACGGCGTCGAGCGCGTCGCCCGCGGCCAGGGTCGTGACGAACGCCTTCGCCGCGCGCATCGGCCCGACGGTGTGCGAGCTCGACGGTCCGACGCCGACGGAGAACAGGTCGAGGACCGAGACGTAGGCGCTCATGCCCACCATGGTCGCACCTCGTCCACGATGCGGGCGGATTTTGCTATAGCGGATCGGTCACGACGGTGCGGAGGCGGACCTGCCCAGCACGACGGGGCACGTCGCGAGGTGGTCGTCCACGAGGCCGCACGCCTGCATGGCCGCGTACGCCGTCGTGGGCCCGACGAACCGGAAGCCGTGCTTCTTGAGCGCCTTCGACAGGGCGACCGACTCGGGGCTCGTGCTGGGGACGTCGCCCCACGTGGCGGGCTGCTGGGAGCGCGGGGGCGGCGCGAACGACCACACCAGCTCGTCGAGCGAGCCGCCACCTGCCTGCAGCGTGAGGAGCGCCCGCGCGTTGTCGATCGTCGCGGTGATCTTCTGGCGGTTGCGGATGATGCGGGCGTCGGTGAGGAGCCGCTCGACGTCGGGCTCGTCGAACGCCGCGACCGCCTCCGGGTCGAACCCGGCGAACACCTCGCGGAACGCCGGGCGCTTGCGCAGCACCGTGATCCAGGACAGGCCGGACTGGAAGCCCTCGAGGGCCAGGCGCTCGAACAGCGCGGTGTCCCCGTGCACCGGCACCCCCCACTCGGTGTCGTGGTACTCCTCGTAGAGCTGGTCGCCGTCGCCGAAGCAGCGGGCGCCGGGGCGCGGCGCGGGCGGCGCGTCGTCGGGCACGGCGAGCGGGGTGGACGCGTCGGTCTCGGTCGTCATGCGCCCCACTCTGCCGCCTCCCGCCGACACCCACGAGGTCCCTGTGGACGGCGCGCGCCCGGACGCGTGCGCCGAGGCGCCTGTGGTCAGGCGTCGGCCGGGGGCAGCGCGACCTCCGCGATCGCGCGCAGCGCGTCGAGGTGCGCGCGCAGGGCGGCGGCACCGGCGGGCGTGAGGCGCACCCAGGTGCGCGTGCGTCGTCCGGCGCGCTCCTTGCTGATGTCGACGTACCCGGCGTCCTCGAGCACCGTGAGCTGCTTCGACAGCGTCGAGTCGGACAGCTCGATCGTGTCGCGCAAGGTCCGGAAGTCGGCCTTCTCGACGCCCGAGAGCGCGGCGACGACGGACAGGCGGACGGGGGAGTGGATCACCTCGTCGAGCGTGTGGCGCGGGTGGTGGTCGACGGCCGCCCCGTCACCTGCCGGGGGCCGGTTCGTCGTCACGCCGTCACCGCCGCGTCCCGCGGGGCGGGCCGCCAGGCCGCGACGAGCAGCGGGACGGCGCTCACGAGCGCCGCGGGCACCCAGTACGCGACGGAGCCGGGCCACACCACCATCCCGGTGACGAGCACCGCCCCGTAGACCACGGCCCAGGACACCGCACCGACGGCGATCCGGCGTCGCGTGCCGACGGCCAGGGCGCCCTGCCGTGCGGCCCACGTGGCGCCGACGGTGACGATCGCGACCCAGGCGGCCATCCCGGCGACGAAGCCGACGCGGCCGCCGAGCCCGATCGCGAGCACCAGCCCGACGCTCGCGACGGCCCACCCCGTGAGGTAGAGCCGGACCCACCGCCACCCGCGCGCCCGGGTGGCGGTGGCGAGGCGATCGGCACGGTCGAGCGCGGCTGCCGCGTCGAGGGGTGCGGTGCAGGTCGTGTCGTCGGTGCTCATGGATGCCATCGAAGCATCTACTTTCCATCATGGCAAGTATTTGCCATGGGGACCTCTCCCTATCGTGCGCGTCGGCGGTCCCGTGCACACTGGTCCCGGCCGTGCCCCGTCCTGGGCCGCACGACGCCGTCGTCCCGACCGCCGTCCCTGAGGAGCCCCATGTCCGACGCCCTGGCCGCGCTCGCCGCCGCCGTCGCGGCAGCGCCCGCGAGCGCGCCGCTGCGCGTGCACTACGCGAGCCTCCTGCTCGCCGCGGGGCGTCCCGTCGAGGCGCTCGAGCAGGCCAGCGCCGGGCTCCGGATCGACCCCGCGGACGGCGAGGCGCTGCGGCTCGTCCAGGAGGCGGCCGCGTCCGCCGCCGCGGCGTCGCGACCGGCGGACGCCGCTCCCGGGCAGGCGCCGGGCGCCCCCGCGCCCCACGACCCTGCCGGGCCAACCGACGTCGCCGCGCCGCACGACCCTGCCGCGCCGTCCGACCACGCGGGGCAGGCCGCTCCCGCCGGGCCGGGGAGCCCGGCGTCGGGCATCGACTGGGACCGGCTGGAGGACGAGCTCGACGTGCGCGTCCCGCCGCCCTTCGTCGAGGAGCCTGCGGTCGGCACCACGGGCCCCGCTCCCGCCGACCCGAGCCCGGCACCCGGGCAGGCCCACGCCGACCCGGCGCCCGGGGGCGGGCAGCCGTTCCTCGTGCCCGCGCGCGACGACGCCCCCGACGACGGGTCGGGCCTGCTCGAGGTCTCGCGCGAGACGGTGACGCTGGCGGACGTCGGCGGCCTGGAGCCGGTGAAGAAGCGCATCCGCGAGGCGTTCCTGGAGCCGATGCGCAACCAGGCCATCGCGCAGGCGTTCGGCAAGTCGCTGCGCGGCGGCCTGCTGCTCTACGGGCCGCCCGGCACCGGCAAGACGTACATGGCACGCGCGGTCGCGGGCGAGCTCGGCGCGCGGTTCCTCACGGTGACGCTCGCGGACATCCTCGACAAGTACATCGGGGAGAGCGAGCAGAACCTCCACGCCCTGTTCCAGCGTGCGCGGCAGCTCGCGCCGGCCGTGCTGTTCCTCGACGAGGTCGACGCGATCGGCGGCAAGCGCGCGCAGTACTCCGGGTCGTCGGGCATGCGGACGGTCGTCAACCAGCTCCTCCAGGAGATGGACGGCATCGGCTCCGACAACGACGGCCTGTTCGTGCTCGGCGCGACCAACCACCCGTGGGACGTCGACACCGCGCTCCTGCGCCCGGGCCGGTTCGACCGCGTCGTGCTCGTCCTGCCGCCCGACGAGCCCGCGCGCGAGGCCATCCTGCGCCACCACCTCGCGGGGCGACCCGTCGCCGGGATCGACCTGCGCTCCGTCGTGCAGCGCACCGACGGGTTCTCCGGCGCGGACCTGGAGCACCTGGCGGCCACGGCAGCCGAGAAGGCGATGATGGACTCGATCGCGTCCGGCCAGGTGCGGCCCGTCACGATGGCCGACATGGAGTCGGCGCTCGCGGACGTGCGGCCGTCCACGACGGCGTGGCTCCAGTCCGCGCGCAACGTCGTGACGTTCGCGAACGACGACGGCCGCTACGACGAGCTCGCCGCGTACCTGCGCGCGCGGCGCATGCTCTGAGACGGCGAGGCTGCCGACGGTGACCACGACCATCGACCCGCGCGCCGTCGGCGCGCGCGTCGAGCTGCTCGTCCAGATGGGGCGGCCCGAGCGCGCCCTCGACGAGGTCGACGAGGCGCTCGCCGCCGTGCCCGACGACGCGCGGCTGCTCCTCGCCGCCGCGTGGGTGCGGCTGCACCTCCAGCGCTCCGCCGACGCGCTGCCCCTCCTGGAGCAGGTGGTCGCGGCCCAGCCCACCGCCGACGGCGCGCTCTACCTGCTGTCGGTCGCGCGGCAGAACACCGGCGACGTCCCCGGTGCGCGCGACGCCGCGCGGCGCGCCCTCGAGCTGGACCCCGACGACGCGCGCTATCACCTCCAGCTCGCCGACGCCCACCTCTCGGGGCGCGTGCGCGGCGCCGACCGGCGGCTCGCGCGCGAGCGCATCGCCGCGGCGCTCGAGCTCGCCCCCGAGGTGCCGGACCGCCTCGCGCAGGCGGCCCGGCTCTGGTCGCGCCTCGGGGACGACGACCGGGCTCGCGCCCTGGTGCGGCAGGGCCTCGCCGTCGCGCCGGAGCACGAGGACCTCCTCTACCTCGACGCGGCGCTCGCGCTCGACGCGAGCCGCAGCGCCCAGGGGTACAGCGGCGTCCTCGCGATGAACCCCGAGCACGCCGAGGCCGGGTACCTGCTGCACCTCAGCGTGTGGCAGCAGGTGCTCCGGCTCGTCGAGATGCCGGTCCTCCTCGTCGGGGCCGTCGCGCTCGTCGTCGGCTTCGCGATGAGCGACGCCCACGTGGGCAGCGTGCCGGTCTGGGGGATCGTCGTGCTGCTGTGGACGGGCGTGACCGCGCTGCGCGTCGTGCCCGTCCTCCTCCAGGTCCCGCGCGGGCTGCTGCGCCGCACCCTGCGCCGGACGCCGTTCCGCAGCGGCACCGTCGTGGCGATCGCCGTCGGGTGGGCGGGCGTCCTCGCGGGGCTCGCCCTGCTCTACCTCGTGCGCGACGCCGCCGCCGTCCGGTGGTTCCTCGTCGGGCTCGGGGCGGTGCTCGCCCTGGTGACCGTCACCTCGGCCGTCCTGCACGCGGCGATGTTCACGCAGGCGCGCGAGCTCGGCTACCTGCCGCCCGGCGTGACCGGAGCGGCGCGCGTCGCGGCGCTGCGCGCGAACCTGCGCCGCGCCGCCGTGCGCCGGGTGGTCGTCCTCGGGGTCGTCGCGGTCGTGGTCGCGGGCGTCGGGTCGGGCGCGCTCGCGCGCGAGGACGCCCGCCCCGTCGCGGCGCTCGCCGCGGTCGCGTACGTGCTGCCGCTCGTCGTCGGGATGTGGGCCGCGTGGCGCGTCGCGGCCCGGCAGCGCGCGGCGTCCGACGAGCGCCCGCCCGTGAGCACGGCCGCCGCGGTCCGCGCGGGGCTGGGTGGCGCCGTCCTCCTCCTCGCCACGGTCCTGCTGCTGCTCGCCGAGGCGGCAGCGCTCGCCGCGCTGCCCGTCGGCCCCGACGAGCACGACGCCGACGGCCGCTACGTCCAGGAGGAGCGCGCCCCGCGCGACCCGGACTCGGCCGTGCAGGAGTGCACCGGCCGGCCCGCCACGCGTCTCGCCTGCATCCAGGAGAACAACCGCGTCCGCCAGGAAGAGCTCCAGGAACGGCTGGGTGACCTCGACGTCCCCACGATCGACGTCCCCACGTTCGACGTGCCGGACCTGCCCGACGTCCAGGTTCCCGACGCCCCGGTCTCGCCGAACTCCTGACCTGGTGGGAGGCCGGACCGAACGACCGTCAGCCGCGGTCGACGGCCCCGCGGGCCACGGCGCGCTGCGCGACGAACGCCTCGATCCCGTCGAGGAGGATGTCGAGCCCGGAGCCGACGCCGCTCTCCGAGGCGTCGGGCCGGGCCTCGGGCGGCGTCCACGCGGCGAGCGCCTCGGTGAGCGCGGGGTACGTCTCGGGGTCGGCGAGCCGGGTGAGCACGAGCTCGTAGTCCGCGTACGGGTCGGCGGCGGCGCGCCGGGTCTCGACCTGGACGCGCCCCTCGCCGAGCACGTGCTGCGCGAGGAGCCCGACGATCTGGAGCTTCTCGTCCGTCGTCAGGTCGAGCGGAGCGAGGATCGCGAACGCGCGGTCGATCCAGCGCAACCGGTTCGGGCCGACCTGCGCCGTCGTCAGCGGCAGGTCGAGGAACCAGGGCCGAGCGAGGACGCCCTCGATCTGCGCACGGGTCCAGGCCGTGAGCCCGGCGCGCCAGTCCCCGTCGTCCGGGGGTAGCTCGAGCAGGTCCGCGGCCGCGTCGGCCATGAGGACGAGGAGCTCGTCCTTGCTCTCGACGTAGCGGTAGAGCGCCATCGGTGAGTAGCCGAGCGCCTCGGCGACGCGCGCCATGGACACCGCGGGCAGGCCTTCGGCGTCGGCGAGGTCGACGGCGGCGCGCACGACCTGCTCGACGGACAGTGCGGGCTTGGGGCCGCGCCGCGGGGCGGTGCCGTGCCCCCACAACCGCGCGACGACGGGCGGGAGCTCCTCCCGGGCGCCTGGACGGTCGGTGCTGGGGCGGTCGTCGCCGTCGGTCCCGGTCATCTCGTCATCCTCCCAGCGGACCTTGACCGCCTGCACGGCGGTGTCTACGGTCAGAAGAATAGTAGATGCAATAAACAGTTTCGTGCCGACGCGGTCACGCCTCACCCAGGAAGCAGGGACCCCATGATCGAGATCAGGCGCGGCGACGAGCTCGGCGAGAGCAGTCGGCGGCGGATCACCGAGGTTCTCGTGCGCGGCTTCGCGGAGGACTTCGCGTACTTCTCGAAGGACCCGCGCGTGCTGACGGACGCGTTCGCGCACATGCTCGTGCTCGAACGGTTCTACGTCGCGGTCGTCGACGGCGAGCCCGCCGCCGTCGCCTCGGTCACCGAGGGCGAGCAGGAGTGCTTCGCCCCCGCGCGGCGCACCTTCCGGGACGCGTTGGGTCGTGTCCACGGCGCGATCAGCTACCGGATCGTCCGGAGCCAGTTCCTCGGCGCAGACGACGGTGCGCGGGACGGCCTCGCGGAGATCGGGTTCGTCACGACGGCGCCGGAGCACCAGGGCCGGGGGGTGGGCACCGCGCTCATGCGTCACCTGATGGAGCTGCCGTACGACGAGCTCGTGCTGCGCGACATCAAGGACACCAACGCCCCCGCGCTGGGGCTCTACCGCAAGCTCGGGTTCACGGAGACGGGGCGCCGCCCGCTGCGGTTCGCCCGGCGGGCAGGGTTCTCGGCGTACGTCACGATGAGCCACGCCCGGGACGTCGCGTCGTGACCGCTGCCGCCGCGGTGCGTGCCGGTCGACCCGCCCGGTGAGTGGCGGCGCCGGAGGCACGAAGAAGGGCGGCGGCCCCGGAGTCCTGTCCACCGGGACCGCCGCCCGCGGGGGCGGCACCGTCGACGTGAGGCCGCCCCCGAGTCGAGGGCCGGGCGGCGGGAGCGCCGCCCGGCCGTGCGCGCCGGTCCGTCAGACCGCCGCGAGCCGACGGCGCAGCCCGAGCCCGACGCCCGCGACGCCCGCGAGCACGGACCCGCCGACCAGCGCCGACATGCCGAGCGACACCCGTCCGACGGGGCTGTTCTCGACGCTGTCCTTGAGCTCCGTCGTGCCGTCGGAGAGGGTGCCCGTGCCGTCCGCGAGCGTGGCCGCGCCCTCGGCGATGCGGGTGCTGCCGTCGTGCAGGTCGGACGCGCCGTCGGCGAGGGTCGTCGTGCCGGCGTGCAGCGACGCGGAGCCCTCGGCCAGCGCCGCGTTGCCCGCGGCGAGGGTCGTCGCGCCCGTCGAGAGGGTCGTGAGCCCGTTCTGCAGGCGCAGCGTCCCGTCCTCCAACCGCGTGGTCCCGGCGAACAGGTCGCCCGCGCCCGTGCGCAGCCGCACCGTGCCGGCAGAGAGGTCGCCCGCGCCCGTCGCGGCCTTCGCCGTCCCCGCCTTGAGGTCGGCGGCGCCGGACGCGAGCTCCGACGCGCCTGCGGCGAGCTCGGAGGTCTTGGTGGCGAGCTGGGCGTTGCCGCCCGCGACCCGGGCGGCGCCGTCGGCCAGGCGAGCCGTGCCCTCGGCGAGCGCTGCCGAGGCGGCGGCCGCGTCGGTGTTCCCGGCGGCGAGACGGGCGGCGCCGTCTGCCGACGCCGCGTTCCCGGCGGCCAGGGTCGTCGCGCCGCCCGACACCTTGGCGGCGCCGTCGGCGAGGGCGCGGGTCGCCCCGGCGAGCGAGGCGTTGCCGGCCGAGACCGTGCTCGCACCGGCGGCGAGGGCGTCGGCCCCTCCGGAGAGCTGCGCCGTCCCGGCGGCGAGGCTCTGTGCCCCGCCGGAGACCGCGGCGGCGCCGGAGGCGAGCCCGGCCGCACCCTCCGCGAGCCGCGTCGCGCCCGCGTCCGCCTCCTGGGCGCCGGTGGACACCCGTGCGGCTCCGGTGCTGAGGTCCCGAAGACCCGCCTCGAGCCGGGCCGCGCCCGCCGCGGCGCCCGAGTCGCCCGCGAGCCCGTCGCGCAGGGCGGACGCGCCGGTGACGAGCCCTCCGGCCCCGGCGTCGACCCTCGCCGCGCCGTCGCGCACCGAGCCCGCGGCACCCGCGAGGGCGTCGAGCCTCGCCTTGAGGGCCGGGTCGTCGGTCGCCGCGGCCAGCCCCGCAAGCTGTGCCGCGAGGGAGTCCGCTCCCGCGTGGACCTGGTCCGCGCCTTCGGCCACCGAACGCGTCCCGTCGGCCAGGCGGACGGCGCCGTCGCGGGCCGTGGAGAGACCCGCGGCGAGTCCGGACGCGCCGTCCCGGAGCTGGGCGGACGCCGCCGCGACCTGCTGCGCGCCCGGCGCCAGGAGCGCCGTGCCGTCCCGCAGCGAGCTCGCGCCGGCGGACAGCTGCTCGGCGCCCGCCGCGACCGTCGCCGCGCCCGGTGCGAGCGAGCCGGCGCCCCGGGCGGTGGCGGCGACGCCGTCGCGCAGGGTCGAGGCGCCCGCCGAGACGCTGCTCGCCCCGGTCGCCAGGTCGCGCGCGCCGGACGCGGCGCCGGAGAGGCCCGTGGTGACCGTCGACGCGCCGTCCGCGACGGTGCTCGCCCCGACGGCGAGCCGCGCCGTGCCGTCGGCCAGGTCGGACGCGCCGGTGGCCAGCGCCGAGGTGCCGTCGGCGAGCAGACCGGCACCCTGCGCGGCCGTCGCGTTCCCGGCGGAGAGCTCGGCCGCGCCGTCCTTCAGGGTGCCCGCGCCCGTCGCGATCTGGGACGCGCCGTCGGCCGCCCGGGCGTTGCCCGCGGCGAGGCGTGCCGCCCCGGAGTCGAGGTCCTTGCTGCCCGCCGCGAGACGGGCCGCGCCGCTCGCCGCGTCGCCCGTCCCGGCGGCGAGGCGTGCCGCACCGGCGTTCAGCTCGTCGGCACCGGCGGCGAGCTCGGTCGCGCCGTCGAGCGCGGTGGTGCCGCCCGTGGCGAGCTGGGTGGCGCCGTCGGACGCCTTCCGCGCACCGGCGGAGAGGTCGTTCGCACCAGCCTCGAGGTCGCCGGCACCGTCGGCGAGGCGCCGCGCGCCGGCCTGGGCCTCGGTCGTGCCGTCAGCGAGGGTCGCGGCGCCGGCGTCGAGCTCGGCGGCGCCGTCGTCGAGGCGGGTCGCGCCGTCGGCGACCTTGCCGTTGTACACGAGGAGGAACGCGACCAGGCCGGCGACCGCGAGGGCGAGCACGGCGAGCGCGACGGAGGTGAGGACCGTGTGCGTGCGCGACGGTCGGAGAGCGTGCTGCGTCATCTGTCGTCCTTCCTCACGCCCGGCGTCGTCGCGGGGCGTTCGGCACGAGGGGAGAGGTGCGGGAGAGGCGGGTACCGGTCTGCTCGGCGCGGGAGTGCGCCGGTGCGCCCACCACCGTTGGCGGGACGTGGAGTAGCAGGTAGATCCCCAGCGACGCTAGCAACGCCCCGGACACCACGGACAGCGAGTACTAGGTACTTTCGCCGTCACGATTCGGTCACGGGCCCGAAGTATCAGGTACTCCGCACGCGAGTCCGTCGCTCGGAGCAACGGACGGCCGTCCGGGCCTTCGCAGACGAGCCCGCACGCGCCTGCCGAGTGTTCACCCAGCGGCCATCCCCCCGCCCGCGACCCGTCGTCGTCCCGCCACGGCGTCGCACCACCCTCTGCTCGACCCTCGTCGAAGGAGAGACATGCCACCGATCACCGAGCGGACGCCCGCGGGGGCGCCGGAGCGCGCCGCACTGGCCCGCCGTCCGCGCCTCGCCGCGCTCGTCGCCACCGGCACGACGCTCACCCTGGGCCTGGGCGCGCTGCCCGCGCTCGCGGCCGTGCCCGCCCACGCCCCGAGCGGCACCGCCGCCGCCCCGACGGTCGCCGACGCCTGGCCGACCCCGGCGCCGGCCGAGACGTTCCACCGGCTCGCGACGTACCCCGTCTTCGACAACCGCCCGGCCGGCGAGGACGCCGCCGCGGAGACGGTCGCGGAGATCTCGGCGGTCAGCGAGGACGGGCGGACCCTCGTCCACACCGACGCCCTCGCGCGCCGCATCGGCTTCCTCGACCTCACCGACCCCGGCGCGCCGCAGGGTCTCGGCACGCTGAGCCTCGCCGAGCTCGGGTCGGAGCACGACGAGCCGACGTCGGTCGCGGTCGTCGGCGGGTACGTCCTCGTCGTCGTGGACACGTCCGTGAGCTTCACCGAGCCGAGCGGCCGCCTCGACGTCGTCGACCTCGCGACGCGTGAGCGCGTGCGGTCGCTGGACCTCGGCGGCCAGCCGGACTCGATCGCCGTCACGCCCGACGGCGCGCACGCCGTCGTCGCGATCGAGAACCAGCGCGACGAGGACGCGACGCCGGAGGGCGGCGACGAGGGCGACCTCCCGCAGCTCCCCGCAGGGTTCGTGCAGATCCTCGACCTGCCCGGCCGCGACCCGGCCGCCTGGTCGACGCGCGCCGTCCCCTTCGTGGACGAGGCGGGCGCGCCGCTGCCCGTCGTCGCGGCCGCTGGCCTCGACACGCCCGAGGACCCGGAGCCGGAGTACGTCGCGATCAACCCCGCGGGCACCAAGGCCGCGGTGACGCTCCAGGAGAACAACGGCGTCGCCGTCGTCGACGTCGCCTCGGGCGAGGTCGAGAGCGTCTTCTCCGCGGGTGCGGTCGCCGTCTCGGGGATCGACGTGAAGAAGGACGGCACGATCGACCAGACCGGGTCGATCCCCGCGACGCCCCGCGAGCCGGACGCCGTCGGCTGGGTCGACGACGCGCACGTCGCGACCGCCAACGAGGGCGACTGGAAGGGTGGCTCCCGCGGCTGGTCGGTGCTCGACGCCGTCACGGGCGAGGTCGTGTGGGACGCGGGCGCGGAGCTGGAGCGCCTCGCCGTCCGCGTCGGCCTGCACACCGAGGACCGCGCGGCCAAGAAGGGCGTCGAGCCCGAGGGCCTGGCCGTCGCGACGCTCGGCGGGACGCGGTACGCGTTCGTCGGCTCCGAGCGCTCGAACTTCGTCGCCGTCTACGACGTGACCGACGCGGCCGCCCCGCGGTTCGTCCAGGTCCTCGCGACGACGAACGGTCCCGAGGGGCTGCTCGTCGTGCCGCAGCGCGACCTGCTCGTGGTGTCGAGCGAGGAGGACGACGCCGCGGCGGGCGTGCGCTCGGCCGTCACGGTGTTCGGGCGCGGGGACGCGTGGGCCGACGCCGCGGGGTCGCCCCGGTTCCCGAGCGTCGTCTCCGCGGACGCGACCACGGGCCCGCAGGCCGGTGCGCCGATCGGCTGGGGCGCGCTCGGGGCGCTGAGCGCCGACCCGACCGATCCCCAGCGCCTGTGGACGGCGACCGACGCCGCGTACTCCCCGACGCAGCTCCTGTCGCTCGACGTGCGCGGCGACGGCGAGGGCTCGCCCGCGGTGATCGACCGCACGGTCACGGTCACGCGCGACGGCGCACCCGTGGGTCTCGACGTCGAGGGGGTCGCGGCGCGCCCCGGGGGCGGGTTCTGGCTCGGTGTCGAGGGCGCGAAGGGCGCGGAGAACGCGATCGTGCACGTCGACGCCGCGGGCGCGGTCGTCGAGTCCGTCGCGCTTCCCGACGCCGTCGTCGCGGGCCTCGGGAAGCAGGGCATCGAGGGTGTCGCGGTCGGTGCGCCGGCCGGTGCGGGCGCACGCGGGCCCGGGGCCCAGGCCGCGGGCGAGCAGGTGTGGGTCGCCCTCCAGCGCGGCCTGACGACGGACGCGGGCGGCACGGCGGGCACCGCGCGGATCGGGCGCTACGACGTCGCGACGCGCACGTGGGACTGGTTCGCCTACCCGCTCGAGCGCACCACGACGGACGGCGACTGGCTGGGGCTGAGCGAGGTGACCGTCGTCGACCACGACACGCTCGCCGTGATCGAGCGCGACAAGCTCAACGGCCCCGCCGCCGCGGTGAAGCGCGTGTACGCGGTCGACGTCCCGGACGTCGCCGTCGGCGCGGCGTCGACCACCCCGGTCCCCGTGACGAAGACGCTCGCGCACGACGTGCTGCCCGACCTGCGTGCCACGAACGGCTGGACGCAGGAGAAGCTCGAGGGCCTCACGGTCGGCGGCGACGGCACGGTCTGGGCGATCACGGACAACGACGGCCTGGCCGACGCGACCGGCGAGACGGTGCTGCTGAGCCTCGGCGCGGCGTCCGACGTGTTCGACGGCCACCTCGACGAGGAGGCGCCGGGCCCCGATGAGCCCGGCGAGACGCCCGGCGCGGGGGAGCAGCCGCCGTCGGCCCCCCGGCACGCCGTGGGGGTGGACGACCTCACCGCGGCGAACCACGGCGGCGTCAGCCTCTCCCCGACGCACGTGCGTGCGGGCGAGCAGGTCACCGCGACGGCCGACGGCTTCGCACCCGGCGAGTGGGTCTCCGCGACCCTCTTCTCGACGCCGGCGGACCTCGGCATGGTCCGGGCCGACGCGTCGGGCCGGCTCACGGCGACCGTCACCGTCCCCGCCGACACGGCGGTGGGCGAGCACCGGTTCGCGCTCGTCGGCCAGGTGGACGGCCGCGTGCTGTGGACGGAGCTCGAGGTGCTCGCGACGGACGCCGCGACCGGCGGGTCCGACGGCGCCGCGTCGGCCCGGCCGGACGGGCTCGCCACGACCGGGTCGTACGTCGGCGCGCTCGTCGGGCTCGCGATCGTGCTCGTGGCGGGCGGCGTGACGATCGTCGTCGCTCGGCGCCGCCTGCGCGGGCTGCCGCGCTAGGTGTACTGACCAGGAGCGTTATTGACGTAGCGAGAGACCTCCGTGTCGAGTGGGAGCTGTCTAGGAACCCGGCTCGTGCCAACGGAGGTCTCTCGT
>NZ_JBVHRG010000012.1:0-208937 GCF_055567015.1 Sphaerisporangium cinnabarinum | reverse complement strand
CCGATGGCTCGAGCACTACAACATGAACCGACCCCACCTTGGCATCGGCGGCATTCGCCCCATCGACCGCGTCAACAACGCAGCGGGTCAGTACACCTAGCGCGGCGGTCGCTCGCTCGCGTCACCCGGCGTCGTGCCGAGCTGCGCGTCGATGAGCGCGTCCTCCTCGTTCTCGGCGCTCGGACGGCGCGAGCGCGGCTCCCGCCGGGCCCGCGCGGCGTCCGGGTCCTGGGCCGCGAGGAGGTCACCGGCGGTGAGGGTGGTCTCCTCCCCGCGCGCGTCGCGCCGGTCGCGGCGCACGAGGAGCCAGAAGCCGGCGACGGCGCCGAGGGCGAACACCGCCCACTGGAACGCGTACGACAGGTGCGAGCCGGGGTCGGTGTCCGGCTTCGGCAGCGCCTCCAGGGTCTGCGCCGCGGGCGGGACCTCGGTGCGCAGCTGCCCGTAGGCACCGACCGTGCGGCCCTCGGCCCAGCCGCCGCCGTCCGGGCCGGCGGCGAGGACCTGGTCCGTCGAGATGGCCTGCACCTGGCCCGCGGGTGCGTCCCGGCCCGACGGCGGCTCGTCGCCGCGCAGCGTGACGGTCGCCTCGACGTCGCCCGCGGGGGGCGGGGGCACGTCCCCCGGGGTGACGGCGTCGGTCCCCAGCGGCACGAACCCGCGGTCCACGACGACGACGAGCCCGTCCGGCGCAGACGGCGTGGGGTTCGTCACGAACGGGACGAGCACGTGGAAGCCGGGGCTGCCGCCGACCGGCCGGTTGCGCAGCAGGACCGTGGCGTCCGTCTCGTAGCGGCCCTCGAGCGTCACCGGCCGCCAGAGGTCGGCCTCGTCGAGCTCCGCACCGGGGGCGGGGAGCACGTCCTCCACCGGGACCGGGGTCGACGTGTAGTTCGCCTCGATGCGCTCGATCTCGGCGTCGCGCGAGACGTAGCGGTTCCACTGCCAGCGGCCCGCGACGAGGCACAGCGCGACGAGGACGAGGACCCCGACCGCGAGCGTCGCCCACTGGCGCGGCGTGCGCGGCTGGTGGGCGTCCGCGGTGGCGCGCTGCGGCGTCGGGCCCGCGGGGACGTGCGGTGGTGCGGCCTGCGTCACGGGGCCGCCCGGCGCTCGAGCTCGTCGACCGGCACGGTCGAGCGCCAGAACGAGCGGGCGCCGAGGAACGTCTCCAGGTGCTCCCGGTGCGCGTCGCACGCGAGCCACACCTTGCGCCGCTCAGGCGTGTGGATCTTGGGGTTGTTCCACAGCAGACCCCACGCGGCGGCCTCGCGGCAGCCCTTGGCGCTGCACACCAGCTCCTCCTCGCCGACGGGGTCGGCGAGGCCCAGGACGTCGGTCACCGGCGGTCCTCCTCGTCGTCGTGCGGCTCGCGGGGCTCGGCGCCCGCGATGCCGTGGCTTCCGGGTGCTCCCGCCGTGGGCAGCGCCCGGTGCTCCATGGGGGAGGTGTCGTAGTGCGCCTGGTCGCGGCCCGCGTTGGCGACGAGCACCGCGCTGTACGGCAGCACGACCGCGCCGACGGCGAGGACCCAGGTCACCCAGCTGCCCTGCGCCAGGATGGCGCCGAAGATGCACACGAGGCGGATGCCCATCTGGATCAGGTACTTGCGCTCCCGGCGCGCCTGGTCCGCGGCGAGCGGTTCCGGGGCGGCGGTGATGCTCGGGACCGCCTCGGCCGACCTCCGGGCGGCGCGTCGTGTGGTCACCCGTCCAGTCTACGTTTGTCGGGACCCCACAAAGTGTGGGGGACCGGTGTGACCTCGCCGCACCGCGCACCGCGGGCCCCGCGCACGGTACGGTCGGTGCGGCGCCGTCGCGCCGGGCCCGGCAGGGCCCACCCGGCACCGGCCGCGCGGGACCCGTCCCCGGCCGCCGACCCACCCGACCGTCCCGAGGAGCCGCACGTGTCCGAAGCCACCGCCCCCGCCCCGCGCACCGTCGTCGTCACCGGCGCGAACCGGGGCATCGGCCGTGCCATCGCCGAGCGCTTCGTCGCGAACGGCGACCGTGTCGCGACCGTCTACCGGGGCGGTGACCTGCCCGAGGGCGTCTTCGGCGCCGTGGCGGACATCACCGACACCGCCGCCGTCGACGCCGCGTTCTCCGAGATCGAGAAGGAGCTCGGCCCGGTCGAGGTGCTCGTCGCGAACGCGGGCGTCACGCACGACCAGCTCCTGCTGCGGATGACCGACGAGGACTTCGAGTCCGTGATCGACGTCAACCTCACCGGGACGTTCCGCTGCGTGCGCCGGGTGACGAAGGGCATGATCCGGCAGCGCCGCGGCCGCATCGTGCTCGTGTCGTCCGTGATCGGCCTCTACGGCGGCGCGGGCCAGGTCAACTACGCCGCGTCGAAGGCCGCGCTCGTCGGCATGGCACGCTCGATCACGCGCGAGCTCGGGTCGCGCAACATCACGGCGAACGTCGTGGCGCCCGGGTTCATCGACACCGCGATGACCGCCGAGCTCCCCGAGGAGCGCCAGGCCGCCTACAAGGCCGCCATCCCCGCGGGCCGCTTCGCCCAGGCGGACGAGGTCGCCGGCGTCGTGCAGTTCCTCGCGTCCGACGACGCCGCGTACGTCTCGGGGGCTGTGATCCCCGTCGACGGCGGCCTCGGCATGGGCCACTGACCGCTCCCGGCGGCGCGTCCCGCGCCCGCCCGCGGCGCCGTCACCGACGCGCCCGCCCCACCTCTCTTTCAGTACGCTCGCCTCAGCGCGCCCACAGCGGGCGCACGACGGAAGGAAACCGATGGGTCTGCTCGACGGTAAGAAGCTCCTCGTCACGGGAGTGCTCACCGACTCCTCGATCGCGTTCCACGCGGCGCGGCTCGCGCAGGAGGAGGGAGCCGAGGTCGTGCTCTCCTCGTTCGGCCGCCAGATGAAGCTCACGCAGGCCTTCTCGAAGCGCCTGCCGGTCGAGGCGCCCGTCGTGCAGCTCGACGTCACGGACGCCGACGACCTCGCCGGCCTCGCGGACGCGGTGCGCGAGCACACGGACCGCCTGGACGGCGTCGTGCACTCGATCGGGTTCGCGCCGCAGAGCGTCATGGGCGGCAACTTCCTCTCCGCCACCTGGGAGGACGTGGCGACCGCGCTCCAGGTCTCGACGTTCTCCTACAAGTCCCTCGCGGTCGCCGCGAAGCCCCTCATGACCGACGGGGGCGCCGTCGTCGGCCTGACGTTCGACGCGCAGTTCGCGTGGCCGGTCTACGACTGGATGGGCGTCGCGAAGGCGGGCCTCGAGTCCGCGAACCGCTACCTCGCGCGCGACCTCGGCCCCGACGGCATCCGGGCCAACCTCGTCTCCGCGGGCCCGATCCGCACCACGGCGGCGAAGTCCATCCCGGGCTTCGAGCAGATGGAGGACGGCTGGCCGAACCGGGCTCCCCTGGGCTGGGACCAGACGACGGCGGAGCCCGCCGCGCGCGCGGTCGTCGCGCTCCTGTCCGACTGGTTCCCGGCGACGACCGGTGAGATCGTGCACGTCGACGGCGGCGTGCACGCCATGGGGCAGTGACCGCGGAGCAGCGCAACGGCGCGCAGACCCCCGACGGCGGCGCGCGCCGCCTCGTCCTGCTGCGCCACGCGAAGGCGGAGCCCGGCGGCGGGAGCGTCGACGACGTGCTGCGTCCCCTCGCGCTCAACGGCCGCCGGCAGGCGGTGCGCGTCGGTGCGGCGCTGCGCGAGACGGGGCTCGTCCCCGAGCGCGTGCTGTGCTCCTCCGCGCTGCGCACGCGTCAGACGTGGGAGCTCCTCGCGGCGCACCTGGGCGACGTCGAGCCCGACGTGCTGGTGAGCGACGGGCTGTACGCGGCCGACGTGGCCGACGTGCTGCACCTCCTGCGCACCACGGACCCGCGCGTCCGCACGCTGCTCGTCGTCGGGCACGAGCCCACGATGGCGGCCACCGCGTCGTACCTGGCCGACCCGGCGTCCGACGGCGGCGCGCTCGCCCAGGTGCGCGTCGGCGTGCCGACCGCGACGTACTCGGTGCTGGAGTTCGGGGCGTCGTGGGACGCGTGGGAGCCGCAGGCCGCCCTGCTGACGTACGTGGGCCGGCCGTCCTGACCCGAGCCCGGCGCACCCGCACGACGGAGCCCCGGCACCTCACGGTGCCGGGGCTCTCGCGCGTCCGGGGTCAGCGCGCGGCGTCGACCTGGTCGACGACCGCGAGCACCGCGTCGAGGCGCGGTCCGTCGACGCCGTAGGGCGCCTGCTCGCGCACGACGGGCTTGGCCGCGAAGGCGATGCCGACGCCCGCCGCGCCGATCATGTCGAGGTCGTTCGCGCCGTCGCCCACGGCGATCGTGGCGCTCAGCGGCAGGCCGAGCTCGGCCGCGAACTCGCGCAGCGCGGCCTCCTTCGCCGCGCGGTCGACGACCGGCCCCGTCGTGCGGCCCGTGAGCCGCCCGTCGGAGACCTCGAGCCGGTTCGCGCGGAAGCGCGTGATGCCGAGCGCGGCCGCGAGCCCGGCCACGACCTCCTCGAAGCCGCCCGAGACGAGCGCGACCTCCCAGCCGCGGCGCCGGGCCTCGGTGACGAGCTCCCGCACGCCGGGGGTGAAGGTCGCCCGCGCACGGACGTCGGCGAACGCCGCGACGGGCACGCCCGCGAGGGTCGCGACCCGTTCGCGCAGCGAGGCGCCGAAGTCGATCTCGCCGCGCATCGCGCGCTCGGTCACCGCGGCGACCTCGGCCCGCGTGCCCGCGTGGTCGGCGAGGAGCTCGATGACCTCCTGCTCGATGAGCGTCGAGTCGACGTCCATGACGAGGAGCCGCACGGGGGCGCTCGGCGGGTCGGGGGTCACGCGAGGGCTCCTCGTGGCGGTCGCGGGCGGGACAGGGCTCGGCGCGGCGTCGGGCACGTGCACGACACCGGTCGGAGAAGGCGTCACTCGACGACCGTCCCCTTGGGGACGACCGTGATCCCGGACTCGGTGACCGTGAAGCCGCGCGCGCGGTCCTGCTCGGGGTCGAGGCCGATACGGGCCTGCTCCCCGACGACGACGTTCTTGTCGATGATCGCGCGGTGCACCTGCGCGTGGCGGTGCACCTGCACGCCGTCCATGAGCACGGAGTCCGAGACGGACGACCACGAGTGCAGGTAGGTGCCGGGCGACAGGACGGAGCCGACCGCCGTCGCGCCCGAGATGATGACGCCGGGGGAGACGAGCGAGTCCGCGGCGTGGCCCAGGCGGCCGCGGCCCGCGTGCACGAACTTCGCGGGCGGCAGCCCCGTGTAGCCGGTGTGCAGCGGCCACTCCTCGTTGTACAGGTTGAAGACCGGCGTGACGGCGATGAGGTCCTTGTTCGCGTCGTAGTACGAGTCGATCGTCCCCACGTCGCGCCAGTAGTCGCGGTCGCGGTCGGTCGAGCCCGGCACGTCGTTGCGGATGAAGTCGTAGACCGCGGCCGTGCCCTTCTCGACGAAGGCGGGCACGATGTCACCGCCCATGTCGTGGCGCGAGTCCGCGTTCGCGGCGTCGGACGTGACGGCGTCGACGAGCGCGTCGGTGTCGATGACGTAGTTGCCCATCGAGGCGAGCACCTCGTGGGGGGAGTCGGCGAGGCCCACCGGGTCCGAGGGCTTCTCGCGGAACGCCGCGATCTTCGTCGGGTCCTTCGGGTCGGTCTCGATGACGCCGAACTGGTCCGCCATCGAGATCGGCTGGCGGATGCCCGCGACGGTGAGCTGCGCGCCGGACTCCACGTGCGCGTCGACCATCTGGGAGAAGTCCATGCGGTACACGTGGTCCGCGCCCACGACCACGACGATGTCCGGGCGCTCGTCGTCGATGATGTTGAGGCACTGGTAGATCGCGTCCGCGCTGCCGAGGTACCAGTGCTTGCCGACGCGCTGCTGCGCGGGCACCGGCGCGACGTAGTTGCCGAGCAGGGACGACATGCGCCACGTCTTCGTGATGTGCCGGTCGAGGCTGTGCGACTTGTACTGCGTCAGCACGATGATGTGCAGGTAGTGGGAGTTCACGAGGTTGGACAGCGCGAAGTCCACGAGGCGGTAGATGCCCCCGAAGGGCACCGCGGGCTTGGCCCGCGAGGCGGTGAGCGGCATGAGGCGCTTGCCCTCGCCCCCGGCGAGGACGATGGCGAGGACTCGGGGTGCGGCGGCCATGCCCAGACGGTAGCCCCTCGGGGCGGGACCACGCAGCAGGACCCGCATCCTGGGCGCGGGTCGCTTCGGCCCCGCCCACCGGGGGGTCCGCGGCGGGCGACTCGGCTACGGTGTGGCGCGTGAGAGTCGACCTCCTGACCCGTGAGTACCCGCCGCACGTCTACGGCGGGGCCGGCGTGCACGTCGCCGAGCTGTCCGCGGTGCTGCGGCGCCACGTCGACGTGCGCGTGCGCTGCTTCGACGGCCCGCGCGGCGAGGACGGCGTGACCGGCTACTCCGCGCCCGGCGTCCTGTCCGGGGCGAACGCCGCGCTCGGCACGTTCGGCGTCGACCTGCAGATGGCCGACGACGTCGCGGGCGCCGACCTCGTGCACTCGCACACCTGGTACGCGAACCTCGGGGGCCACCTCGCGGGGCTGCTGCACGGCGTCCCGCACGTGCTGTCCGCGCACTCGCTCGAGCCCCTGCGGCCGTGGAAGGCGGAGCAGCTCGGCGGCGGGTACGCGCTGTCGTCGTGGGCGGAGCGCACCGCGTACGAGGGCGCGGCGGGGATCGTCGCGGTCTCCGGCGGGATGCGCGACGACATCTTGCGGGTCTACCCGCAGGTCGACCCGGCGAAGGTGCACGTCGTGCACAACGGGATCGACCTCGACGGCTGGCGCCGCCCCGAGCCCGGCACCCAGCAGGACGTCGCCGACCGCGTCGTGCGCGACCTGGGCATCGACCCCGGGCGGCCCGCCGTGGTGTTCGTCGGGCGGATCACGCGGCAGAAGGGGCTGCCGTACCTGCTGCGGGCCGCGCGCTCGCTGCCCGACGACGTCCAGCTCGTCCTGTGCGCGGGCGCCCCGGACACCCCGGAGATCGCCGCCGAGGTGAGCGGCGCCGTCGCCGAGCTCCAGGCCGAGCGCAGCGGGGTCGTCTGGATCGAGCAGATGCTGCCGCGCGCCGAGCTCGTCGCGGTGCTCGCCGCGTCGACCGTCTTCGTCTGCCCGTCCGTGTACGAGCCGCTCGGCATCGTCAACCTCGAGGCGATGGCCGTCGGGCTGCCCGTCGTCGGGACGGCCACGGGCGGCATCCCCGAGGTCGTGGACGACGGCGTCACCGGCCTCCTCGTGCCGATCGACCAGGCGGACGACGGCACGGGCACCCCGCTCGACCCCGACCGCTTCGTGGCCGACCTCGCGGCCGCGCTCACGCAGGTCGTGGCCGACCCCGAGCGCGCCGCCGCGATGGGCCGCGCGGCCCGTCAGCGCGTCGAGGACCACTTCGCGTGGGACGCGATCGGCGATCGCACGCTCGAGGTCTACCGGACGGTGCTGGAGCAGTCGTGACCACCGCGGGGAGCGGCCGGGTCGACGAGGCGTCGCGCCTCGTCGCCGCCGCGCCCCGCGCCGTGTACCGCGCGCTCGTCGACGAGGACGCGCTCGCGGCCTGGCTCCCGCCCGACGGCATGACCGGCCGCTTCGAGCGCTTCGACCTGCGCCCCGGCGGCGGCTACCGCATGGTCCTCGCCTACGACGACCCGCAGGCCGACCCCGGCAAGACGGGCGAGGGGACCGACGTCGTCGACGTCGCGATCGTCGACCTCGACCCGGGCCGGAGCGTCGTGCAGCGGGTCGTCTTCGCCGCGGACGACCCGGCGTTCGCCGGGACCATGACGATGACGTGGACCGTCGAGCCCGCCCCGGACGGGGCGCTCGTCACGGTCCGCGCCACGGACGTGCCGTCGGGCATCTCCCCGCAGGACCACGCCGCCGGGATGGCCTCCTCGCTCGCCCACCTCGACGCGTGCGTGACGTCGCGCGCCTGACGGGTCCTCGGCAGCGCGAGGTCGACCCCGGCGTGCGAGATCGGCCCTCGGGAGGGTGATCTCGTCACGCCCGGGCCGATCTCCCGGACCGGGTCAGGTGGTGGCGGTCCAGAGGGTGGCGGCGCCCACCGCGTGGCGCGACGCGCGGTCCACCTCGCGCAGCGCCGTCGAGCGCTGGTCTGCCTGCCAGAGGTTGACCGACCCGCCGTCGTCGGCGGTCGCGAGGTCGACGATCGCCCTCAGCCGGACGGCCTGCACGAGGACCTGGACGGCGCGCGGCGGGACGGCGGACGGGAGCTGCCACGTCGGGGCGCCGCCCGCGCGCAGGTCGGCGATGGCGCCCGCGGCGTCGTCGCGCCAGCGGGCGACGTCGAGCTCGTCGAGGGCGCGCGTGGCCAGCAGCAGGGCCGTACGCAGGTCGCGCTCCGCCTCGGGGAGCGACCCGACCGCGCCGAGCACACGGGCGCTCCACGGCCCGACCTGCGTCACGTGCCACGTGACGAGGTGGCCCGGCTCGAGCTCGCTGCCGAACTCCGTGACCTCGGGGACGAGCGCCCACGACCCGGACGACGTCGTGACCACGACGCACTCGCCCGCGTCCGTCGCGTGCGCGGCGGCCTCGGGCGGGACGCCCGATACGTCGCCGGGGACCGGCGCGAGCGCGACGACCTCGCGCGCGTCGCCGGCCCACGCGCCCGCGAGGTCCGCGAGCCGGACGTCGCCGAGCGCTCCGGACACCACGTGCGGCTCGTCGTCGCGCTCCACGGCGCGCACGAGGCGGGCCGTCCCGTCGTCGTCGCCGAGGCGCGCGGCGCGCAGCCAGAGCGCGAGCAGGGCGCTGCGGGGGAGGGCACCCGCGCTCGACGCGGAGCCGGGGCCCGGGGCGGGATGCGGGGCGTCGTGCGGACCCCCGGACGAGTGTGAGACCACGACGGCCAACCTATAGGGTCGGTGACCATGAGCGCGGTTCTCGACCTGAAGGGCGTCACCGTCCGACGCCACCCCAAGACCATCCTCGACGCGGTGGACTGGCAGGTGAACGAGGGCGAGCGGTGGGTCGTGCTGGGCCGCAACGGCGCCGGCAAGACGACGCTCCTGCAGATCGCGTCCGCACGCATGCACCCGACGGCCGGCACGGCCGACGTCCTCGGCGAGCGGCTCGGCCGCGTCGACGTGTTCGAGCTGCGCCCGCGCGTCGGGCTCGCGTCCGCCGCCCTGGCCGACCGCATCCCCGGCGACGAGACGGTGCGCGACGTCGTGCTCACCGCCGCCTACGGCGTCACGGGCCGGTGGCGCGAGGAGTACGAGGAGTTCGACGCGCAGCGTGCGGACGACCTGCTCGCCGCGTTCGGCGTCGACCACCTCGCGGACCGCACCTTCGGCACGCTGTCCGAGGGGGAGCGCAAGCGCACGCAGATCGCGCGTGCCCTCATGACGGACCCGGAGCTCCTGCTGCTCGACGAGCCCGCCGCGGGCCTCGACCTCGGTGGTCGCGAGGAGCTCGTGGGGGCGCTCGCGGAGCTCGCGGGCGACCCGGCGTCGCCGGTGCTCGTGCTCGTCACGCACCACGTCGAGGAGATCCCGCCGGGCTTCACGCACGTCCTGCTGCTCAAGGACGGCGTGGTGCACACCGCCGGCCCGATCCGCGAGGTGCTCACGGCGGAGAACCTCAGCGACGCGTTCGGCGTGCCGCTGCTCGTCGCGCACGGCGGCGGCCGGTGGATGGCGCGGGCCGCACGGGCCTGACCTCCGCACCGGGTGCGCCCGGGGCGTGCACCACGGGCGGAAATTCGGTAAAGTACACGTAAAGCGCGCACGTGGGGACGGGGGTTCGAGATGGACTGGCTGTGGTGGGTCGGAGCGGCGCTGCTCCTCGGTCTCGTGGAGATCATCTCGCTCGACCTCGTGCTCATCATGCTCGCCGGGGGATCCCTCGCCGCGGCGGGCGTCAACGCCGCCGGCGGGCCGCTCTGGCTCCAGATCGTCGCGTTCGCGGTCGTGAGCGTCATCCTGCTCCTCACGCTGCGCCCGTGGCTCCTGCGGCACCTGCGCTCGCGCGTCCCCCTCACGGAGACGAACGTCGCGGCGCACGTCGGCCGCACGGCGCTCGCCGTGGACCGCGTGAGCGAGTTCGGCGGCCGCGTGAAGCTCGTCGGCGAGGTCTGGACCGCGCGGACCGAGCCCGACGCGCCGCAGATCCCCGTGGGCACCGAGGTGCGCGTCGTCCGGATCGACGGGGCGACGGCCGTCGTCGCGCCGCTGCCCGCACAGCACCCCACCGGGTCGTGACCACCCGGCACACCCGTACCGCGCCGCCGGGCGACCGGTCGCGCGACCGACGACCAGGAGGCAGTCGATGAACGACCCCAGTCCCGGAACGATCCTCGCGTACGTCGTCCTCGCGCTGATCCTGATCTTCGTCATCGTCGCGCTCGTCAAGGCGGTGCGCATCGTGCCGCAGGCGGTCGCGATCATCGTCGAGCGCCTGGGCCGGTACTCGCGCACGCTCGAGCCGGGCCTGCACCTGCTGGTGCCGTTCATCGACCGCGTCCGCGCGTCGGTGGACCTGCGCGAGCAGGTCGTGTCGTTCCCGCCGCAGCCGGTCATCACGTCCGACAACCTCGTGGTGAGCATCGACACGGTGATCTACTTCCAGGTCACCGAGCCGAAGTCCGCGGTCTACGAGATCGCGAACTACATCACCGCGATCGAGCAGCTCACCGTCACGACCCTGCGCAACGTCATCGGCTCGATGGACCTGGAGCAGACGCTCACGAGCCGCGACCAGATCAACGGCCAGCTGCGCGGCGTGCTCGACGAGGCGACCGGCCGCTGGGGCATCCGCGTGAACCGCGTCGAGCTCAAGTCGATCGACCCGCCGCCCAGCGTGCAGGGCTCCATGGAGCAGCAGATGCGCGCCGAGCGTGACCGTCGCGCCGCGATCCTCACCGCGGAGGGCGTCAAGCAGTCGCAGATCCTCACGGCCGAGGGCGAGAAGCAGGCGGCGATCCTCCGGGCCGAGGGTGACGCGCAGTCCCAGATCCTCCGGGCCGAGGGCGAGGCGCGCGCCATCCTCCAGGTCTTCGACGCCATCCACGAGGGTGACGCGGACCCGAAGCTCCTTGCCTACCAGTACCTGCAGATGCTCCCGCAGATCGCGAACGGCACGGCGAGCAAGCTGTGGGTCGTGCCGACGGAGTTCACCGCGGCGCTCGGCTCGATCGCCAAGGGGTTCGGCGGCGTGCCGGGGATCGACGGCGGGGGAGTGCCGAGCGGGGGCTCCGCCGAGGACGCGGAGGCGGCCGAGGCGAGCGCCGAGGCGCGTCGCGAGCGCGAGCGCGACCGTGTGAAGTTCGGCGTCCCGTCGCTCACCGACCCCGCCGAGGCCCTCGCCGAGGCGCGGCGCCAGGCGGAGGCGGCGACCGCCGACGCGACGAGCTCGGGCACCCGGTCCGGCCTGCCGTTCGACCCGCAGACCGAGCGGGGCCAGCACCCGGGCGGCGCCGGCGAGCACCACGCGGCCGCGCCGGAGCCCGGGGCCGCCACGCCGCGGCCGCTGGGCGGGCCGTCGCAGTACGCGCCGCCGCCGCCGCAGCCGATCGTCGAGGACGCGCCCACCACGGACCAGCCCCCGACCGACGAGCCGCCCGCCGGCGGGCCGCCGTCCTTCTCGCCGCGGCACTGACGGGGCGCGCCACCCGCGCAGCCTGAGCGGCCGGGGTGGCCCCCCGGCCACGCACGACGACGCCCCTGCACCCACCCGGGTGCGGGGGCGTCGTCGTGCCGCCCGCCGGAGGTTCGCCGGGAGCGGACGGGCTTGAGAGTGAGTGCTCACTCAGTTACCGTCGAGGCGTGGTCCCCGTCTCCGTGCCCCCCGGCGCCCCGACCGACGCTCGCGTCGACGCACCCACCGACGCGCCGTCCGACGCGTCGGCCCCGGAGCGCACGCGCGCGCGCCCGCTCTCGCGCGAGGAGCGCCGCGACGCGATCGCCGCCGCGACGATCCCGCTGCTCGTCCAGCACGGCGCCGCCGTCACGACGCGCCAGATCGCCGACGCGGCGGGCGTCGCGGAGGGCACGCTGTTCCGCGCGTTCGCGGACAAGGGCGAGATCCTCCATGCGGCGGTCGTGCGCTCGCTCGACCCGGCGCCCGCCGTCGCCGCGATCGGCACGCTCCCGGACGACGACGGGCTGCGCCCGCTCGTCGTGAGCGTCGTCGACTTCCTGCTCGAGGCGCAGCGCGTCGGCATGCGCATCTTCGCCGCGGCGCACCAGGTGCTCGACCCGCACCGCGGTGCGACGGCGGACCGCGCCGAGGCCGTACGCCGGATGCGGGCCGGGGACGCCCCGGACGCCCGCCGCGCCGGGTTCGACGCGCGGGAGCGCTCGGCGCGCGAGATCGTCGCGGCGATCGAGCGCAAGCTCACGGCGCACCGGGCGCAGCTGCGCGTGGACCCGGCGCTGGCCGCCCGGGCGCTGTTCTCGCTCGTCTTCGGAAACGCCTTGCCGCACCTCTCGGGCGGTGACAGGCTCGACGCCGTGCAGCTCGCCGACCTGATCCTCGGCGGCATCGGGGCGGACGTCACGACCGACCCGTCGCCCTGACCCGGCGGCCCCGTCCACGACGCGCGCGCACCCTCGCCCGGTGCCGCCCGCCCCGCGCACCCGCGACCCGCGGCTCGCGCCCTCGTCCCGCAGCCCCCTCCCGGACAGGAAGCCCATGCTCGTCAGCCTCTTGCGGACACGACTGCGTCCCTACCGGACGCCGATCGCCGTCCTCCTCGTGCTCCAGCTCCTCGCGACGCTCGCGTCGCTCTACCTGCCGAGCCTCAACGCCGACATCATCGACCAGGGCGTCACGCAGGGTGACACCGCCTACATCATGCGCACCGGCGGCCTCATGCTCCTCGTGAGCCTGGGCCAGGTCGTGTGCGCGGTCGCGGCCGTCTACTTCGGCGCGCGGGTCGCCATGTCGTTCGGCCGCGACGTGCGCGCCGGCCTGTTCACCAACGTGCAGCGCTTCTCCGCGCAGGAGATGGGCCAGTTCGGCGCGCCGTCCCTCATCACCCGCACGACGAACGACGTGCAGCAGGTGCAGATGCTCGTGCTGCTGTCGCTGACCATCATGGTGATGGCGCCGATCATGCTGGTCGGCGGAGTCGTCATGGCGCTGCAGGAGAACGTCGAGCTCTCCGGGCTGCTGCTCGTCATCGTGCCCGTCCTCGGGGTGAGCGTCGGGCTCATCATCTGGCGGATGGTGCCCTACTTCCGACAGATGCAGAAGAAGATCGACGGCATCAACGCCGTGCTGCGCGAGCAGATCACCGGCATCCGCGTGATCCGCGCGTTCGTGCGCGAGCGGCGCGAGGCCGAGCGGTTCGACGTCGCGAACGACGCCCTGTTCGACGTCTCGCTCAAGGCGGGCAAGCTCATGGCGCTCATGTTCCCGACCGTCATGCTCGTCATGAACGCGTCGAGCATCGCGGTCCTGTGGTTCGGCGGACGACAGATCGATGCCGGCGACATGGAGGTCGGGGCGCTCACCGCGTTCCTGTCCTACCTCATGTACATCCTCATGGCCGTGATGATGTCGACGATGATGTTCATGATGGTGCCGCGCGCGGCCGTCTCCGCGGAGCGCATCACCGACGTCATGCAGACCCGCGCGACGGTCGTCGAGCCCGAGCGGCCCGTCGCCCTCACCACGCGGACGGGCCGCGTCGAGCTCGACGGCGTCGAGTTCCGCTACCCCGGGGCCGAGGAGCCCGTGCTCCACGACGTCTCGTTCGTCGCCGAGCCCGGGCGGACGACGGCGATCATCGGCTCGACCGGCTCCGGCAAGACCACGCTGCTCAACCTCGTGCCGCGGCTGTTCGACGTGACGGGCGGCGCCGTGCGGATCGACGGGACCGACGTCCGCGACCTCACGGGCGCGGACCTCGGCTCGCTCCTCGGCCTCGTGCCGCAGAAGGCCTACCTCTTCTCCGGGACGGTCGCGGACAACCTCCGCTACGGCCGACCGGACGCCACCGAGGAGCAGATGTGGGACGCCCTCGAGGTCGCGCAGGCGCGCGACTTCGTCGAGGCGCTCGACGGCGGCCTCGACGCACCGGTCGCGCAGGGCGGCACGAACTTCTCGGGCGGGCAGCGCCAGCGGCTCGCGATCGCCCGGGCGATCGTGCGCGACCCGGCGGTCTACCTGTTCGACGACTCGTTCTCCGCGCTCGACTACGCGACGGACGCCCGCCTGCGTGCGGCGCTCGCGCCCCGCACGCGGCGCTCGACGGTGATCGTCGTGGCACAGCGGGTCGCGACGATCCGGGGCGCCGACCAGATCCTCGTGCTCGACCACGGCCGCATCGTCGGCCGTGGCACGCACACCGAGCTCCTCGAGTCCAACGAGACGTACCAGGAGATCGTCTACTCCCAGCTCTCGATCGAGGAGGCAGCATGAGCGGCGAGCAGGACGCCTCGCGCACGCCCGCGACGTCGGGCGCGGCCTCGCCCGAGGGCGCACCCGCGGCGGCCGGCACGGGGCGCGACGTCGCCCGGACCCGGCTCGCGGGCCGACCCCGCGGTGGCGGCGGGCACGGTCCCATGGGTGGCATGGGCGTCCCCGGGGAGAAGGCGCTCGACTTCAAGGGCTCCCTGCGCCGGTTCGTGGCCTCGCTGCGCCCCGAGCGGGTGCCGATCGTCGCCGTCGTGATCCTCGGCGTGGTGTCCGTGGCGCTCGCGGTCGCGGGTCCGAAGCTCCTGGGCAACGCGACGAACATCATCTTCGCGGGCGTCGTCGGCTCGCAGCTCCCGGCCGGCGTCACCCAGCAGCAGGCCGTCGAGGCGCTGCGGGCGCAGGGCCAGGACCAGGTCGCCGACCTCGTCTCGGGCGTGCCGGGGCTCGTGCCGGGAGAGGGCATCGACTTCACGGCGCTCGCGACCGTGCTCGCGTGGGTGCTCGCCGTGTACGTCGGCTCGTTCCTCTTCGGCTGGCTCCAGGGCCGGATCACGGCGATCGTCGTGCAGCGCACCGTCTACCGGCTGCGGGGCGAGGTCCAGGCCAAGCTGGGGCGCCTGCCGCTGTCGTACTTCGACCGCAACCCGCGCGGCGAGATCCTCTCGCGCGTGACGAACGACATCGACAACATCTCCCAGACGCTCACGCAGACGCTGTCGCAGCTCGTGACGTCCGTGCTCACCGTGGTCGGCGTGCTCGGTGTGATGTTCTGGATCTCGCCGCTGCTCGCGGTCGTCGCGCTCGTGACGGTGCCGCTCTCCGTGGTCGTCACGACGCAGATCGCCAAGCGGTCCCAGCCGCAGTTCATCCGGCAGTGGGCCGCGACGGGCCGCCTCAACGCGCACATCGAGGAGATGTACACGGGCCACACGCTGGTCAAGGTGTACGGCCACCAGCAGGCCGCGATCGACGACTTCGAGCGCGAGAACGCGGCCCTCTACGACGCGAGCTTCCGCGCGCAGTTCATCTCCGGCACCATCCAGCCGGCGATGGGCTTCCTCGCGAACCTCAACTACGTGATCGTCGCGGTCGTGGGCGGCCTGCGGGTCGCGTCGGGCACGATGACGCTCGGCGACGTGCAGGCGTTCATCCAGTACTCGCGGCAGTTCACGCAGCCCATCACGCAGATCGCGTCGATGATGAACCTGCTCCAGTCGGGCGTCGCGTCGGCGGAGCGCGTCTACGACCTGCTCGACGCGCAGGAGCAGACGCCGGACCCGTCGCCCGCGGCGACGGTCGACCCGGTGCGCGGACGCGTCGCGTTCGAGGACGTCTCGTTCTCCTACGACCCGGACGTCTCGCTCATCGAGCACCTCGACCTCGTCGTGGAGCCCGGGCAGACGATCGCGATCGTCGGGCCCACGGGCGCGGGCAAGACGACGCTCGTCAACCTGCTCATGCGGTTCTACGACGTGGACGGGGGCCGGATCACGCTCGACGGCGTGGACACGCGGGACATGACGCGCGACGACCTGCGCTCCGACATCGGGATGGTCCTGCAGGACACGTGGCTCTTCAAGGGCACGATCGAGGAGAACCTGCGCTACGGCGTGCGCGACGGCCGCACCGTGGACGACGAGGCGTTCCTCGCCGCCACACGCGCGACCCACGTCGACCCGTTCGTGCGCACGCTGCCCGACGGGTACGCCACGGTGATCGACGACGAGGGCTCGAGCGTGAGCGCGGGGGAGAAGCAGCTCCTGACGATCGCGCGCGCGTTCCTCGCCGACCCGGCGATCCTCGTGCTCGACGAGGCGACGAGCTCGGTGGACACGCGCACGGAGGTGCTCGTGCAGCAGGCGATGAACGCGCTGCGCGAGGGCCGCACGTCGTTCGTCATCGCCCACCGCCTCTCGACGATCCGCGACGCGGACACCATCCTCGTCATGGAGCACGGCTCGATCGTCGAGCAGGGCTCGCACGACGAGCTGCTCGCGGCGGGCGGCGCCTACGCCCGGCTGTACGAGAGCCAGTTCGCGGCGCCGCTCGGCGCCGAGGCGGAGGACCCGGAGGGCGTGGGCGCTCCCGCGGGCGGTCCCGCGGGACGCTGACACGCCGCGGCCCGCACCCCTGCCCACCCCGAGGGGTGAGGCGAGGTGCGGGCCGCGTGCGTCCCGGTGCCGTCGCGCTCAGGCGAGCGAGAGGAAGAGCTTCTCGAGCTTCGCCACGTCGAGCGTCGGGTCCTCGCCGTCCTCGGTCGGCTCGGTGAGGCACTGGCGCATGCCGGACGCGATGATCGCGAACCCGGCGCGGTCCAGGGCCCGCGAGACGGCCGAGAGCTGCGTGACGACGTCCTCGCAGTCCCGCCCTTCGTCGAGCATGCGCACGACGGCCGCGAGCTGGCCCTGGGCGCGCTTGAGCCGGTTGGCGACCTTGCCCATGTCGGTGGGGTCGAGCTCCACGATCGTCTCTCCTGCGTTCGTCGGTTCTGGTCTCGGTGCTCGTCGAGCTGAGGTCGGCAGCGGGCTGCCGTCGTCGCCCGGCCCCGGGGTCTCCCGGGCGGGTCGCGTCAGGCGCAGGTGCAGCGCTGCTCGGGCGGCACCTCGGCCATGACCTCGTCGGCGTGCATGCCGCAGCCGGTCCAGGTGGTCTTGCCGCACGTGCGGCACAGGGCGGGACTGCACATGGTGTGTCTCCTCGGGAGTGGGGTGTCGATCGGGGGTGTGGGGGTATGGGCTAGACGGGGACGGGGCCGGCACGTGCGTGGTGGCGCAGGATCAGCGTCGCACGGCTCCGCCCGCGGCCTGCCACGCACCGAGCCCGCCGGACAGGCTCGTCGCGGCGTAGCCGAGCGAGCGGAGCTGGCGGGCGGCGGTGCGCGAGCGCATCCCCGACGCGCACACGACGACGACGGTCGCGCCGTCCTTCAGCCGCCGCGGCGCGGCGGAGGGGACGTCGGCGAGCGGCACGTGCACGGCCTGAGGTGCGTGCCCGGCGCGCCACTCGTCGCGCTCGCGCACGTCGAGGAGCGTCGCGCCGTCGCGGACGAGCTGCACCGCGGTGGTGGCGTCGACGGTCGGGCGCACGCCGCCGTCGTCGGACGAGCGGGAGAACAGGCGGCGGAGGCGGTCGATCATGCGGGGACTCCTTCGAGGGTGCGCGCGGCGCGCGGCGTGGTGGTCAGGGTGAGCCAGCCGCCGGAGAGGTTGCGCGCGTCGAGCCCGGCGGCGAGCAGGACACGGGTCGCGAGGTAGGAGCGCACGCCGCTCGCGCAGTGCACGGCGACGGGGCGCCCCGCCGCGGCGGCGCGCACCTCGTCGAGCCGCTCGCGCAGCTCGGTGTGCGGCACGTTGAGGGCCCCGTCGAGGTGGCCTCCGGCGTGCTCGGCGCGCGACCGGACGTCGAGCACGAGCGAGGTCGCGACGACCTCGTCGAGGTCGGCCGCGTGCCACTGCGGCATCGTGCCGTCGAGCACGTTCTGGGCGACGAACCCCAGCATGTTGACGACGTCCTTGGCAGCGCCGTAGGGCGGGGCGTACGCGAGCTCGAGCTCGGCGAGGTCGTCGGCCGTGAGCCCGGCGCGCAGCGCGGTCGCGAGCACGTCGATGCGCTTGTCCACCCCCGCGCGGCCCACGGCCTGCGCGCCGAGCAGGCGGCCGTCGGGTGCGAAGCTCGCCGTCACGTGCACGGGCTCGGCCCCGGGGAACCAGCCCGCGTGGTGGGCCGCGTGGACGCGCACCTGCTCGTGCGCGACGTCGGCCGCCGCCAGGGTGGCGTGGCTCGGCCCGGTCACGGCGGCGGTGAGGCCGAACACGCGCACGATCGCCGTCCCGAGCACGGGCGCCTGCGGCGTGGTGCGGTGCCCGGTCATCGAGTCCGCGGCGCGGCGGCCCTGGCGGTTGGCCGGCCCGGCGAGCGGGACGGGGCCCGTCGCGCCGGTCACGGCGTGCACGACCTCGACGGCGTCGCCGACGGCCCACACGTGCGGGTCGGACGTGCGCTGGTCGCCGTCGACGCGGATCGCGCCACGCTCGCCGAGGGCGAGCCCGGCTGCCGCCGCGAGGTCGCTCGCGGGCCGGACACCCACGCTGACGAGCACCACGTCGGCGTCGAGGGCCGTGCCGTCCGTGAGCTCGAGCGCGACGGCGTGGTCCGCGCCCGCCGGCAGCGGCACGACGGCGCTCGCGGAGGTCCCGAGGTGCAGCCCGACCCCGTGGTCGCGCAGCTCGTCCGCCAGCAGCGGCGCGAGGTCCGGTTCCAGCGGCGGGAGCACCTGGTCGGCGCGCTCGACGACGTCGACCGTGAGGCCCCGCCCGACGAGCGCCTCCACGGCCTCGAGCCCGATGAAGCCCGCGCCGACGACGACGGCCCGCACCGGGGCCGTCCGGCCGTCGGCCACCTCAGCCTCGAGCTCGGCGAGCCGGCCGGTGAGGGCGTCCAGGTCGCCGATCGTCCGCAGCGTGTGCACGGCCGGGTGGTCCAGCCCCGTGACGGGCGGGAGGACCGTCGTCGCGCCCGGTGCGAGGAGGAGCGCGTCGTAGCCGAGCTCGTACGTCCCGCCCTGGGCGGCGACGGTGACCGTGCGTGCCGCGCGGTCGACCGCGGTGACGCGGTGGCGCGTCCGCACGTCGAGGTCGAGGCTCGCGCGGAGCGAGGCGGGCGTGTGCAGCAGGAGGGTGTCGCGGTCCGCGATCTCGCCCGACACCTGGTACGGCAGGCCGCAGCCCGCGAACGAGACGTGGTCGGACTGCTCGAGCACGATGATCGACGCGCGCTCGTCGAGGCGGCGGGCGCGCGCGGCGGCGCTCATGCCGCCCGCGACACCGCCGACGACGACGATGCGGCGGGCGCCGTCGAGGCCGGACGGAGGGGTCGTCGAGCCGGGAGTCGAAGGGATCATGCTCCGACGATACCCCCAGGGGTATCGGTGATGGCAAGTCCGGGGCCTGAGAGGTCGGTCACCGGTCGGTTGCTCCACCCCCGATGGTCGACGGCAGGCGTGACGTAACGGGCCCGCTCGCGGCGGCGTACGATCGCACCACGGGCGGGGCAGGCTTGAGGGCGCGTCTCTCAGGTCAAGGGTCCCGGCGTCGTGCCGTCGATGCGGCAGAATCTCGGCTGTGATCAGGGTCGGTTTCACGCGCAGCATCGAGGGCAACTACGAGGCGATCGTGCTGCTGGACGCGGAGTCGGGAGACACGATCGAGCTTCAACGTTCGCTGGCCCACGACCCGCAGGACGCGCGGCTCGGTATGGATACCTACGCGATCGTGCGTGGTAGCGCAGCCGTGCACTACGGCGGGCTCGTGCGGTTCGATGTGCGGGGCGACGTCCTCGTGCTCGAGCTGGACCCTGAGGCAGCCCGAGTGCTCGAGCTGCCCGACCTGCTCGAGCTCACCGTGGACGGAGCAGCAGCCGAGATCATCAAGCAGCACCTGCCCCGGATCGTGGAGCCGACTCGTTGAGCAGTGTGCTCGACGACTGGACCTTCGCCACCGAGTGGGCCTGCACCCGCATCTGGTCCTCCGCCAACGCATGCGCCGCGGCCTTGCCTCGTTGCTCGAGCACGACACCATGAAGCGACCCGCCTCGGCATCGACGGCGCTCGCCCTGTCGACCGCGTCGGCAACGCGGCGTGTCAGGACATTGACGGCGCGTCTCTCTGGTGACCGGCCGCGCCGCGAATCTGTGCCTGCGCGCGGAGGTAGGCGATTCGCGCTGCATGGTCGCTCGCGCTGAGTGATGCGAGGACTGAGCGCTGCCAGCGGAGCTCGTCCTGGACGACTTCGTGCGCCGTGTCATCGGCAAGCGGTGGGAAGAAGGCGTCGCTGCCGTCTCTCGGGATACGTTCGTAGGCGTCGTCAAGAAGGCGGCGGGCGCCCCATGTCGCGGCCTCGCGGGATCCGCGGAGGGCCTCGACCGCATGGAGAAGGGCGGCCAGCTCGTCGTGGTCGTCGATGTCTGGGCGCTGGGCGAGGGCCTCGGCGATCGTCGAGAGCTCTGAACGGTCTGCGCCGATCGCGTCCCAGATGGCGTGGAGATACCCCTGGCCAGCGGCGTCTCGTGCCGGGTGCATCGACAGGGTGCTCTCGACGCAGATGAGGATGAAGACCGCCTGGTCCTCCAGCGGCAGGGCTTCGCGCTGCGCCTCCAGCTCTCTCCAGGGCGCGAGCGGATCATCGACCGAGTCCATGAGGGAAACGTACTCGTGTCAGTTCTCGAGCCTGAGGAGCCGAGCGGCGCGAGCACCGCCGCGCCACGGGAGATCGCGGCGTGCTTGTCGTAGCGGGTCGCGAGTGCTCGTCCGCCCTTGCTGGTGCGGTTCGGGATGACCGCGACGATGCCGCGCCGGCGCAGCTCGGCACGGATCACACGCTTGGAGTACGCCCTGTCGCCCAGCACGGCGTCCGGGGTGGTGCCCGGTGGTCCCGCCATGCCCCGAGGGAACCGGATCGCGTCCAGCAGCGGCACGCACATCGGCGAGGAGGCGCGCCCTAGGAGGCGTCGTGCCGCTCGACGAGCGCGGGGACGTGGTCGCGCGCGGTCCATCGCCGTCCGACCCACTTGATGACCTCGACGAGCAGGAAGACGACGAGCGCGAGCCCGAGCGTCTTGCCCCACTCCGCGAGCGCGATGGGTGCCGAGTCGAACCACGAGTGCATGAACGGCGCGTAGACGAAGACGGCCTGCAGAGCGAGCAGCGTCGCCGCCGAGACCCAGACCACCCGGTTGCCGCGCAGCACGTCGAGCGTGAGGCTCGACCGGTCGAGGAACCGGCAGTTGAACAGGTAGGCGAGCTGGCCGAGCGCGAGCATCGTGACCGCCGTCGTCTGCGCCTCGGCGAGCGGGACGCCCTGCGCCCGCTCGACGTAGAACAGCAGGATCGTCGCGCCGCCGATGAGGAGCGACACGAGGAGGATGCGGCGCACGTACGCGCCGTCGAGGATCGACGCCTTCGGGTCGCGCGGGGCGCGGCGCATGACGTCGGGCTCCGCCTTCTCGTACGCGAGCGCGAGCGACAGCGTGACCGCGGTGATCATGTTGATCCAGAGCACCTGGACCGGCTGGAGCGGCAGGGTGAGGCCGAACAGGACCGCGACGAGGATGACGAGCGACTGCGCGCCGTTGGTCGGGAGCAGGAACAGGACGGACTTGCGGATGTTGTCGTAGATCCGCCGCCCCTCCTTCACGGCACGCTCGATCGTCGCGAAGTTGTCGTCGGCGAGCACGACCTCGGCCGCCTCCTTGGTCGCCTCGGTGCCCTTGATGCCCATCGCGACGCCGACGTCCGCCTGGGTGAGCGCGGGGGCGTCGTTGACGCCGTCGCCCGTCATCGCGACGACCTCGCCGTGCGACTGGAGTGCGGACACGATCCGGATCTTGTGCTCGGGGCTCGTGCGCGCGTACACGTCGACGTCGCGCACGACCGCGCGCAGCCGCTCCGTGCTCATCTCCTCGAGCTCCGGCCCGGTGAGTACGGCCGGCGCGGACGAGCCGTCGTGGGCATCGACGATGCCCATCTCCCGGCCGATCGCGAGCGCGGTGCCGGCGTGGTCGCCGGTGATCATCTTCACGCGGATGCCCGCGTCGCGGCACTCGGCGATGGCTTCGATCGCCTCGGGGCGCGGCGGGTCCACGATGCCGACGAGCCCGCACAGCTCCAGGCCGTCCGCGACATCGGCGACGTCGAGGTCGGTCGTGCCGTCCGCTGCCGGGCGCCGCGCGGCCGCGAGCACGCGCAGGCCCTGCCCGCCGAGCGTGTCGATCTGCGCGTCCCAGAACGCGCGGTCGAGCGGCTCCGGCGCGCCGTCCGGGCCGACCTGGGTCGCGCAGCGGTCGAGGACGCGGTCGGGCGCGCCCTTGACGTGCACGTGCAGGCCGCCGTCGGGGTCCGCGTCGAGCGTCGCCATGAACTTGTTCTCGGACTCGAACGGCACGACGGCGACGCGCCGCCACCCCGTCGGGTCGACGCCGGCCTTCATGCCGAGCGTGCGCAGCGCGCCCTCCGTCGGTTCGCCCACGAGCCGCCAGCCGTCGGCGTCCTCGCCGTCGGGCACGATCCGCGCGTCGTTGCACAGCATCATGACCGTCGCGAGGGCCGCGAGGTCGCGGTCGTCGGAGAGGTCCGCGTGCCGCTCGCCGTCTACCTCGTCGAGCGTGACGTCGCCGACGGGCGCGTACCCCGCGCCCGCGACCGCGAACGTGCGTCCGCCCGTGCGGACGGTGCGCGCCGTCATCTCGTTCTTCGTGAGCGTGCCGGTCTTGTCCGAGCAGATCGTCGTCACCGAGCCGAGCGTCTCGACCGCGGGGAGCTTGCGCGTGATCGCGCGGCGGCGGGCCATCTGCTGCACCCCGAGCGCGAGCGTGATCGTCACGAGCGCGGGCAGGCCCTCCGGCACCGCGGCGACCGCGAAGCCGATCGACGCCGAGATGAGCTCCGGGACGGTGAAGTCGTGGAAGACGCGGCCGATGATCACCATGACGACGGCCATCGCGAGGATGAGCACCGCGAGCAGCTTGCCGAACCGGTCGAGCTGGCGCGTCAGCGGCGTCGCGAGGCTGCGGACCTCGGAGATCATCGTCTGGATCCGGCCGATCTCGGTCGCCGTCCCCGTCGCGGTGACGACGCCCACGCCCTGGCCCGCGGCCACGAGCGTGCTCGAGAAGAGCATGCTCGACCGGTCGCCCACGCCCGCGTCCGCCCCGACCGGGGCCACCGACTTTGCCGCCGCGACCGACTCGCCCGTGAGGGCCGACTCCTCGACGCGCAGGTTCGTCGCCTGGATCAGCCGCACGTCCGCGGGCACGCGGTCGCCCGAGCGCACCCGGACGATGTCGCCGGGCACGACGTCGTCGGCGTCCACGCGGGCCCACGCGCCGTCGCGCCGCACCTCGGCGTTGACGGAGAGCATGTTCCGGATGCCCTCGAGCGCACTCTCCGCGCGGCCCTCCTGGATGAACCCGATCGCCGCGTTGATCACCGCGACCGCGAGGATCACCGTGAAGTCGACCCAGTCGCCGAGGATCGCCTTGAGCACGGCGGACACGAGCAGGATGTAGATGAGGATGTCGTCGAAGTGGACCAGGATCCGCTTCCACAGCGGGTCGCGCTGCGGCGGCGGCAGCCGGTTCGGCCCCACCTCCGCGAGCCGTGCCGCGGCGTCGGCGCTGGAGAGGCCGCGCGCGTCCGTGCCGAGCTCGGCGAGGACGGCGTCGGGCGGGCGCGACCACGTCGCGTCGAGCGGTCGCTCGGTCGTGCTCGCCGAGGTCGAGGAGGCCGCCGTGGCGGGGGTCGGTGCAGCGTCCGGCGCGGATCCCATGCCCCTATTCGACCCCCGATGCCCGGATCGCGCGAGGGGCGAAGGACCGTGACCCGCGCCACGCCAGCGGTCGATGGTCGGCGGTCAGGGCGAGGAGAACGGGTTGACGACGGGGACGCCGCTGTCGACGAAGTCCCGGGTGTTCCGTGTCGCCACCGTGAGCCTGTGGGCGAGCGCGGTCGCCGCGAGCAGGGAGTCGACGACGGGCAGCGGGCGCGCCGCGTGCACGGCGGGCCGTCGCTGCGCGATCTCGAGCGTCACGGGGAGGATGCGGTCCCCGTACGTCTCCTCGAGGCCGTGGACCCACGTCTCGAGTGCGGTCGCTCGCGCGGCGTCGCGCGCCTGGGAGAATCGACGACGTGAGCGAGACCAGCACCCGAGCCGGCCTGCGGGTCGTCCACGTCACCGACCCCACCGACGACCGCCTCGCGGACTACAACCGCCTGACCGACGTCGCGCTGCGGTCCAAGCACGAGCCGGAGAAGGGGCTGTACATCGCGGAGAGCTCGACGGTGATCCGGCGCGCGCTCGCCGCCGGGCACCGGCCGCGGTCGTTCCTCATGGCCGAGCGCTGGCTCGACGACCTCGCCGACGACATCGCCGCGCTGCCGGTCGACGACGCCCCGGGCGGCACGGGCGAGCAGGTCCCGGTCTACGTCGGCGCACCCGACGTGCTCGAGGGGATCACCGGGTTCCACCTGCACCGCGGGGCGCTCGCGGCCATGCACCGCCCGCCGCTCGCGCCCGTGCGCGACCTGCTCTCGGCAGCCCGTGGCGGGACGGGCGCACGGCGTGTGGCCGTGCTGGAGGACGTCGTCGACCACACCAACGTCGGCGCGGTCTTCCGCTCTGCCGCCGCGCTCGGCGTGGACGCGGTGCTCGTCTCGCCGCGCTGCGCCGACCCGCTCTACCGCCGCTCGGTGCGCGTGAGCATGGGCACGGTGTTCCAGGTGCCGTGGACGCGGTTCGAGACGTGGCCGGGCGGCCTCGACCTGCTGCGCGACGAAGGCTTCGTCGTCGCCGCGCTCGCCCTCGCCGACGACGCGGTGAGCCTCGACGACGTCGTGGCCGACCCGCCCGAGCGGCTCGCGCTCGTGCTCGGCACGGAGGGCGACGGTCTGTCGCGCGGTGCGATCGAGGCGGCGGACCGGGTCGTCACGATCCCCATGGCCGGGGGAGTGGACTCGCTCAACGTCGCTGCGGCGTCGGCCGTCGCGTTCTGGGCGACGCGCCTGCCCTGACCTCCCTGGGGTCCGAGGCGGCGCGGCCGGGAACAACGGCGCGCGGCGACGCGTTGGGCCCGTGTCCGTACGTCGTACGAGAAGAGGTCCCGTGCCGGTCCAGCCCTCCCCGTCCCTGCCTGACACCACTCCTCCCGACCGCGTCCGCGACGTCGCGACGCATGCCGTCGACGAGGAGCAGCAGCACCTCGACGCCGCGCTCGCCCGCCGCGCGGAGCTCCTGGCGGAGCTCGACGCGCAGCTCGCCGCTCCTGCCGACGACGTCGCCGACCGCGTCCCGGCCGCGGGTCGGGTCGAGGCCGAGACCGTCGTCGAGCGCGCGCGGCGCGCCGGGCTGCGCCGCCGTCGGACCGAGCTCGAGCGCGCCGGGAGCGGGCTGGTCTTCGGCCGGCTCGACACGGTCGAGGGCGTCACGCGCCGTGTCGGGCGCGTCGGGATCGCCGCGCCCGACGGCGACGCCGACCCGCTCGTCCTGGACTGGCGCGCCGACGGCGCCCGCCCCTTCTACACCGCGACGGCGCGCGAGCCGCAGGGTCTCGCCCGGCGTCGGCACGTGCGGACCACGGGGGAGCGGGTCGCCGGCGTGGAGGACGAGCCGCTCGACGGCTCGGGGAGCGGGGCGGTCGACGAGGACGGCCTCGTCGGCGAGGGCGCTCTGCTCGCCGCGCTCTCCGAGCGTCGGACCGGCCGCATGGGCACGGCGGTCGCGACGCTCCAGGTCGAGCAGGACGCGATCGTGCGCGCCCCGGCCGAGCAGACGCTCGTCGTGCAGGGCGGCCCGGGGACGGGCAAGACGGTCGTCGCGCTGCACCGCGTCGCGTACCTGCTGTTCACCCACCCGCACCTCGCGGAGCGGGGGGTCCTCCTGCTCGGGCCGTCGTCGCGCTTCCTCGAGTACGTGGCGCAGGTGCTGCCCGCGCTCGGGGAGACGGCGGTCGTCTCGGCGACGTGCGACACGCTCGTGCCCGGCGTCGCGCCGGAGCGGGACGAGGGGCGCGACGTCGCGGAGATCAAGGGGCGCGCGCTGTGGCACGACGTCGTCGCCCGGTACGCGGACGCCCTCGTCCCGGACGCGCGGGACCTGACGGTCCGCCTCGACGGCGAGCCGCTGACGCTCGACGCGGCCCGCGTCGCCGAGGTCCTCCGTGCCGCCCGCGCAGGCGGTCGGAGCGTGCTCGCCGCGCGGGGCCGGGCCGTGGACCTGCTGCTCGACGCGCTCGTGGACGAGGCCGCGGCACGCCACGCCGAGCTGCTCGCCCGCGTCGAGGCGGGGTTCGAGGACGTGCTCGGGAAGCTCGACGCCGGGCTCGCCGCGCGCGACGACCGCGCCCCCACGACGGGGGCGCGCGGCGGCGACGTCGACGGCGAGCTCACCGAGGACGACCTCGACCGGCTCCGGGACGACCTCGCGCGCGACGCCGGGTTCGGTGCCGCCGTCGACGCCTGGTGGCCGGTCGTGGACGCGCGGGCCGCGCTCGCGGACCTCCTGGGCGACGCCGCGCTGCTCGCGCGCCACGCCCCCGACCTGACGGCGGCCGAGGTGCGCCGCGTGACGAGCGAGCCGGCCGCGCTCGCGCCGAGCGACGTGCCGCTGCTCGACGCGCTCGCCGACGCGCTGGGGGCTGCCCACGCACCCGGCGAGCAGGGCGAGTTCCTCGCGCAGCGCGCGGCCGCGCGCCGCGACTGGGTCTACGGGCACGTCGTGGTCGACGAGGCGCAGGAGCTCTCGCCCCTGCAGTGGCACATGGTCCTGCGCCGCTGCCCGACGCGGTCCGTGACGGCCGTCGGGGACGTCGACCAGACCGAGGCGCCGCACCGCCACACGGACTGGGCGGACGCCGTCGGCCCGGTCCTCGGGGACCGCTGGCGGCGCGCGGACCTCACCATCTGCTACCGCACGCCGCGCGAGGTCATGGCGCTCGTCGGGCCGGTGCTGCGCGCCGCGGGCAGCCGGAACGACCCGCCGCGCGCGGTGCGGGACGCGGGGGTCGAGCCGCGGGACGTCGTCGTGCCGGGCGGTGCGCCGGGACGCCTGGGCGAGACGGTCGCCGCCGAGGTCGCGCGCCTCGCGGCGCGGTACGACGGCGGGACCGTCGGCGTCGTGGCCCCGCTCGCCCGCCTCGCGGCGCTGCGTGCGGCGGTCCGGGACGTGCCCGTCCTCGGGACGTCGGAGGCGAAGGGCCTCGAGTGGGACGCGGTCGTCGTCGTGGACCCCGACGGCGTCGCCGCCGAGCCGCGCGGGTGGAACGGGCTGTACGTGGCGATGACCCGGTGCACGCAGGAGCTCGTGCGCGTCGCGGTGGGCGAGCGCGCCCGCTCAGCCTGAGGGCCGCGCTCAGTCCGCGGGCGCCGACCGGGCGAACCGGTCGACCTCGCGGACCACGACCTCGACGAGCGCCGGGTCGCCGAGCGGGAGGAAGTGCCCGGCGAGCGGCAGCTCGACGTTCCGTCCGCCCTCGAGCCGGCCGGTCTCGGGGATGTGCGGGTCGAAGCGCGGGTAGACGGCCGTGATGCGGGCGTCGACGCCGCGCTCGGCGGCGAGCGCGAGCAGCGCGGCGTCGCGCGGGGAGAACGCGCGCAGGGTGCGGCCGAGGAGGTACTGCGCGTAGCGCGAGCCGTGGAACGGCGTCGCCACGGCGACCATGCCGGTGACGCGCGGCCCGGCGGTCGACAGCATGACGCGCTTGCCGACGAGGCCGCCCTTGCTGTGGGCGACGAGGACGACGTCGTGCAGGTCGGACTGCTCGAGGAACGCCGCCGTGCGGTCGGCCGCCTCGGCGAACGGGCGCCGGTTGTAGCCGAGGCCGGGCACGGCGTGGACCGGGTGCCCGGCCCGGGCGAGAGCGGTCGCGATCGGCCCGAGGAGCTGCCACGTCTCGTAGACGCCGGGGAGGAGCACGACGGGGCTCGCGCCGCCGGGGCCGGTCGGGACGGGCCGACGCGCGCGCAGGGCACCCTGGACCTGGCGCGCGGCGACGTACGCGTAGTCCACCGCGCGGTCGCGCAGCCGCAGGGAGCGGGGCCAGCGGGGCACCCTCACGGCAGGTCCCGGGACAGGTCGCGCGGCAGTCCGCGCGGCAGTCCACCGGCATCGCGCACGGCAGCGAGGATCCCCTCCGGGTCGGCGTCCATCGCGTGGTGGCGTCCCCGGACCTCGCGGGACGTGCCGCGCGGCGCGGCGAGCGCGAGCTCGCGGCACCACCGGCGCGGCGCGATCGGGTCGTGCGCGCCCCGCACGACGATCAGACGTCCCGGCACGCGCGGCACGACGTCCTCGAGCCGGTGCCCCAGCATGTGCCGGACCTGGCGCGCGTAGTGCGGCAGCGAGCAGCGCAGCACGTAGTCGACGGCGAGCGTCGCGAGCGCGCGCGGACGCTCGCCCACCGCGTCGCGCGCGAGCCGCAGCGCCTGGCGCGGCGCGCTGCGGGCGTGGCGGTCCGCCGTCGGCCCGACGAGCACCCCGGCGGGCGCCTCGCGGGGGTGGTCGGCCATGGCCTGGGCGACGACCTGCCCGCCCATCGAGTGGCCGACGAGCACGACGACGGGGCGCGGGGCGCCGTCGGGCAGGTCGAGCACGTGGCGGCGCACGTGCTCCGCGACGACCGCCGCGTGCTCCTCGATCGACACGTCGCGCGGTGCGCGGGGCGCCGCGCCGAAGCCGGGCAGGTCGATCGCGTGCACGGCGGCCCGGGACAGCGCGCCCGGCCGCAGGAGCGCGCGCCGCACCGGGTCGAACGCGCGCGCCGACGACCCGACGCCGTGCACGAGCACGACCACGACGTCGGGCGCGTCCGCCCCGGACACGTGCACGACGGCGGTGAGGTCGCCGACCGCGCAGCGCACCTCCGCGGTGCCCGCCGACGCCGACGCCGACGCCGACGCCGACGCCGACGTCGCCGACGCCGTCGACGGCGCGGACGACGCGCCGGAGCGGGCCCGGGCGAACCGGACCCGCTCCGTGACGCGCTGGGTGTCGTCGCCGGCCGTGGCCGACGATGTGCTCCGGGTCGTCAGCTGACGTCTCCTCGCCACGCGCCCGTCTCGGCCCCGCGGGACTCGATGAACTCCTTGAACCGGGCGAGGTCGCCCTTGACGCGGCGCTCGTCGAGCTGGAGGACGTCGCCCACCTTCTCCACGACCCCCTCCGGCGTCCAGTCGAGCTGGACCGTGACGCGGGTCTGCGTGTCGTTCAGCCGGTGGAAGGTCACGACGCCCGCGTGGTCGGGGCCCGACGTGCTGTTCCACGCGACCCGCTCGTCGGGGTGCTGCTCCGTGATCTCCGCGTCGAACTCCCGCTCGACACCGCCGATCTTCGTCTTCCAGTGCGTGTGCGTCGCGTCGAGCTGACGGATCTCCTCGACGCCCTCCATGAAGCGGGGGAACTCCTCGAACTGGGTCCACTGGTCGTAGGCCGTGCGGACGGGGACGTCGACGTCGATCGACTGGGTGACCGTGCTCATCGGTGAGACCTCCTGTGGTTGGCGGGCGGTACGACCACACCCTTGCCGGGGTCCGTCCCGCTCGCGCGGCGAACGGGGGTCGGGCTCACTCGAGCGCGCTCGACGGGTCCCCGGAGGCCGGCTCGGCCGCGTCGGTGCGCGAGCCCAGGGAGTCGTCGCCCATGTCCTGCGCGTCCACGACGGCGAGCTCGTCGAGGAGGAACAGGAAGGCGCGCGCGTACGGGTTGTCGTCCACGCGCTCCCGGACCTCGGACCAGTCGATCTGCTCGCGCATCGCCCGTGCGACCGGCAGGAGCCGCGAGAAGTCGCAGTAGTGCTCGCCGAGGACGCGCAGCTTCGACGCCATGATCTCGGTCGCGGACAGCACGGGCATGCGGACCGCGAGGACCTCGAGCTCGTCGGTGCGGGCGAGCAGGTCGTCGTCGATCGGCTCGCCGACCATCCGGTACAGGACGTCGATGAGCTCGCCCCCGTGGTACGCCTTGAAGAGCCAGTTCTCCGTCGGCTCCGTGATCTCGAGCCCCGCCTCGCGCAGCACCTCGCGCGCGCGGTCCACGTCCACCTCGCGGATCGCGAAGTCGGCGTCGTGGCTCGGCTCCGGCGCCCCGCGAGCCCACGCCGCGTAGCCGCCGACGAGCGCGTGCGGGATCTCTGCCTCGGCCAGCGCCGCGGCGGTCATCCGGAGGCCGTCGTGCAGTGCGTCCCTGTCGTCCACCATGCCCAGGGTCTACACCACCCGCGATGCGCTGGCACGTCGCCACGGGGGAGCGGACGCCCGGCCGAGCGCGTGCGGCGTCGGGCCGTGGTCCCCACAATCGGGAGGGTGCGCCTCGCGACGTTCAACATCCTGCACGGACGGTCGCTCGTCGACGACCGCGTCGACGTCGACCGCTTCGCCGCTGCCGTCCGCGCCCTCGACGCGGACGTCCTCGCGCTCCAGGAGGTGGACCGGGACCAGCCGCGCTCGCACCGGGCCGACCTCACCGCGGTCGCGGCCGAGGCGGCGGGCGCCGTCGACCACCGGTTCGTCGCGACGCTCGTCGGCGAGCCGGGCGTGTGGACCGCGCCGACGGGGGAGCGCCAGCCGGGGCGCGCCGCCTACGGGATCGCCGTCGTGAGCCGGTACCCCGTCACGGCGTGGCGCACCGTCCTGCTGCCCGCGCCCCGCACGCGCGTGCCCGTGCGCTTCCCCGGGCGTCGGCTGCCGACGCTCGTGCGCGACGAGCCGCGCGCGGCCCTCGTCGCGCGCGTCGAGGCGCCGGGCGGACCGCTGACGGTCGCGTGCACGCACCTGACCTTCGTGCCCGGGCGCAACCTCACGCAGCTCGTGCGGCTCACCCGGGAGCTCGCCGCCGACGTGCCCGACGGCGAGCCCGTCGTCCTGCTCGGGGACCTCAACATCGAGGCGCCGCAGGCCGCGCGCACGAGCGGGTGGCGTGCGCTCGCCTCCGCGCCGACGTTCCCCGTCGGCGAGCCCGCGCGCCAGCTCGACCACGTGCTCGCCCACGGCCCGGTCCGGGCGACGGCGCCCGCCGTCGCGGTCGACACGGGGCTGTCGGACCACCGGGCGCTCACCGTGCCCGTCGCGCTCGGCGGGGAGCGGCACGCGTCCCCGACGCGCGCGCACGCGGCGGACGAGGACCACGCGCCGCCCACCGCGGGCGCGGGAGAGCCGCGACGGCGCGCCGGTCGGGCCGTCGAGGGCTGACCGCGACGCTGTTCGTGAGCCCCGTCACACGCGTGCGAGGGGCTGGTTCCGGGCGGGCGACATAGATTAGCCTCACCTTTGTGAGTGGAACCTCAGCTGCCTCGGTCGCGCCGGGCCTGCCCGGCGCCCCGGCGCTCGCGGGTCACGACCTGCGGCTGTCCTACGACGACCGCACCGTGGTGCACGGCGCCGCGCTCGAGCTCGCCCCGGGGGCCGTCACGGCCCTCATCGGGCCCAACGGCTCGGGCAAGTCGACCCTCCTGCGCTCGCTCGCGCGCCTCCACCGGCCCGACGCCGGGACCGTCGCCCTGGACGACGAGCCCGACGCGCTCGCGCTCCACGCCAAGGACTTCGCGCGGCGCGTGACGCTCCTGTCGCAGAGCCGGCCCACGCCGTCGGGCGTGAGCGTGCGCGACGTCGTCGCGTACGGGCGCCACCCCTACCGCGGCCGGTTCCGCTCGAACGACCCCGACGGCCCGCGGGCGATCGCGCACGCCATGGACGTCACCGGCATCACGGCGATGGCCGACCGCGGCGTCGACGAGCTCTCCGGCGGCGAGCTGCAGCGCGTGTGGCTCGCGACGTGCCTCGCGCAGGACACGAAGGTGCTCCTGCTCGACGAGCCGACGACGTACCTCGACCTGCGCTACCAGGTCGAGCTGCTCGACCTGGTCCGCGACCTGGCGAGCGAGCACGGCGTGGCCGTGGGCGTCGTGCTGCACGACCTCAACCAGGCCGCCGCGGTGGCCGACCACGTCGTCCTGCTCCACGGCGGCGTCGTGCGCGCCACGGGCCGGGCCGAGGACGTGCTCACCACCGAGCTCCTCACCGAGGTCTACGGCATCCACGTCGACGTCTACACGCACCCCCTCACGGGGCGCACGTGCTGCGAGCCGCTCGGCCGGCACGCGGCCCGCCTGGACGCGGCCGTCCTCGTCTGACCGCTGCGTCGGGCCACCCGACGCGGCACCTCGCCGTACCTCTTCTTCGCACCCCTCCGCACCGACCCCGAAGGACACCCATGCGCTCGACCACCCGTTCCCTCGCCGCGGGAGCCGTCGCGCTCGCGACCGCGCTCGCGCTCACCGCGTGCGGCACGACCGAGGAGCCCGCGAACGACGGCACGTCCGACGGCGCGACGACCGACGCCGCGTCCGGCCCCGTCACCGTCACCGACGAGCGCGGCGAGGTCACCCTCGACGCCCCGGCCACCGACATCGTCTCGCTCGAGTGGGGCCTCACGGAGAACCTCGTGGCGCTGGGCGTCGAGCCCGTCGGCCAGGCGGACGTCGAGGGCTACAACACGTGGGACACCGTCGCGCCGATCGACGCGAGCACGCCCGACGTCGGCACGCGCGGCGAGCCCAGCCTCGACGCGATCTCCGCGCTCGAGCCGGACCTCGTCGTGACGACCACGGACCTGCCCGAGAACGTCATCGCGCAGATCGAGGAGGTCGCGCCGGTGCTCGCGCTGCGCGGCTCCGACGGGGAGGACCCCATCGGCTACATGCGCTCCACGGTCGAGACGCTCGGCACCGTGACGGGCCGCGAGGACGAGGCGGCCGCCGCGCTCGAGGAGTACGACGCGAAGATCGCCGAGGCCACCACCGCGCTCGACGAGGCGGGCCTCGCCGGGGCCGAGTTCACGATGGCCGACGGCTGGGTGACGAACGGCGCCGTCTCGATCCGCATGTACACGCCGGGCTCGTTCTTCGGCGCCATCGGCGAGGAGATCGGCCTCGTCAACGCGTGGACCGAGGGCGGGGACCCCGACTACGGCCTCGCGCAGACCGACGTCGAGGGCCTCACCCAGCTCGGCGACGTGCAGTTCCTCTACGTCGCGAGCGACTCCGAGGCGAACCCGTTCGAGGAGGGCCTCGCCGGCAACGCCGTGTGGGAGCAGCTCCCGTTCGTCACGGCCGGCGACGTGCACCGTCTGCCCGACGGCATCTGGATGTTCGGCGGCCCGCTGTCCGCCGCGGCCTACGCCGACGCGGTCGTCGAGGCCCTGACGGCCTGACGCGGCACACCTGGGCGCGCACCCCGCCAGGACGACGAGAAGGCTGACGAGACCCACTGTGAGCAGGCGAGAGCAGCGCACGACGCCGGAGCCGGACACCCTCCTCCTGGAGGACCCGGCTCCGGCCGTCGTCCCCGGCGCGGACGGCCCGGAGGGCGGCGTCCCCCCGGGCGCCCACGCCGCCCCGGGCCCGACGGCGACCGCCCCCCGTGCGCGGACGTCGCGCCTCGGGGTCGCGGGCGCGTTCCTCGCGGCGGCCGTCGTCGCGCTCGTGCTCGCCGCCGTGCACCTCACGCAGGGCACGGCCGACGTCGGCCCGCTCGACCTGCTGCGCCTCGCGACCGAGGGGGACGGGGTCGACCAGACGGTCGCCGTCCTCGTCGCGTCGCGCGTGCCGCGGCTCCTCGCCGGCCTGCTGCTGGGCGTCGCGCTCGGCGTCGCCGGGGCCGTGCTGCAGTCGGTCGCGCGCAACCCGCTCGCGTCGCCCGACACGCTCGCGGTCAACGCGGGCGCCTACCTCACGGTCGTCGTGGTCGCCGCGTTCGGCCTCTCGGTCCCGTTCTACCTCCAGGGCGGCCTCGCGTTCCTCGGCGGGCTCGCCGCGGCCGGGCTCGTGCTCGTCCTGGCGCGCGGCGGCGCCGACGGGCCGACCCGGCTCGTGCTCGCCGGCTCCGCCATCATGCTCGCGCTCCACGCGCTGACGACGGTCCTCCTCGTGCTGTTCGAGCAGGAGACCATGGGCCTGTTCGCGTGGGGGAGCGGCTCGATCGTCCAGTCGGGCACGCGCACCGTCACGCTGGCCACACCCGTCGTCGTGGTCGGCGTCCTCGCGGCGCTCGTCCTGTCGCGCCGGCTCGACCTCCTCGGCCTCGGGGACGACGCCGCGACCGTCCTCGGCGTCGACGTGCGCCGCACGCGCGTCGCCTCGGTGCTCGTCGCCGTCCTGCTCGCCTCGATCGCCGTGACCGTCGCCGGGCCGGTCGGGTTCGTCGGTCTCGCGGCGCCCGTCGTGGCCCGCCTCGTCGCACGTCGCGTGCCCGGGCTCGGGCGGCACGTGCTCCTGCTGCCCTTCGCCGCCCTCGTCGGCGTGGTCGTCGTGCTCGGCGCCGACGTCCTGCTCCGCCTCCTGCTGCCCGGGACGCTCTCGATCGCGGTGCCGACCGGCATCGTCACGACCGTCCTCGGCGCGATCCTGCTCGTGTGGCTCGCGCGCCGCCTGCGCGACTCGGGGCCCGCGTCGTCGCGCGGCGGGCACGGTGCCCTGAGCCGGCCGCGCTCGCGGCGCGCGGTCGTCGTGGTCGTGGTCGTCCTGTCGCTCGCGGTCGCCGCGGCCGCCGTGGCGGGCCTCCTGCTCGGCGACCGGGTCGTGCTGCTGGGCGACGTCGCGAACTGGTGGGCCGGGGTCGCCGGGCGGCACGTGACGTTCGTGCTCGACCAACGCGTCCCGCGTGTGCTCGCGGCCCTCCTCGCGGGCGCCGCGCTCGCGCTCGCCGGCACGATCGTGCAGGCCGTGTGCCGCAACCCGCTCGCGGAACCGAGCCTGCTCGGCGTGACGTCGGGCGCCGGCCTCGGTGCCGTGACGATGATCCTGCTCGTCCCCGGCGTCGGGATCTGGCCGATGTCCGCTGCCGCCGCGATCGGTGCCTTCGCCGTGTTCGGGCTCGTCTACGGGCTCTCCTACCGCGGCGGGCTGAGCTCCGACCGGCTCGTGCTCATCGGCATCGGCGCCCAGGCCGGGGTGATGGCGATCATCACGCTGCTCGTCGTCGTCGTCGCGCCGTGGGACGTGAACCTCGCGCTCACGTGGCTGTCGGGCTCCACGTACGGCCGCACGCTCGAGCAGCTGATCCCCGTCGCGCTCGCGCTGCTCGTGCTCACCCCGCTCACCGCGGTGTTCCGGCGCGACCTCGACGTCGTGGCGCTCGACGACGACACCCCGCGCGTCCTCGGCGTCGCGCTCGACCGCACGCGGCTGCTCCTGCTCGGCGTCGCCGCGCTGCTCACCGCCGCGGCCGTGTGCGCGATCGGGGCGCTCGCGTTCGTGGGCCTCGTCGCGCCGCACGCCGCCCGCGCGCTCGTCGGCTCCCGGCACTCCCGGGTCGTGCCCGTCGCGATGCTGCTCGGGGCCCTCCTCGTGTCCGTCGCGGACACGCTGGGCCGCGTCGTCATCGCGCCGGGGCAGATCCCCGCGGGTCTCGGCGCCGCGCTGCTGGGCGCGCCGTACTTCGTCTACCTGCTCTGGCGCAGCCGCGGCCGCGGAGCGTGACGTGTCTCACCCTGCCGGGCGCAGGTCCGCGTCCCGGACGGGTTGACCCCGCCGTGGGCGCGTAGGTTAGCCTCACCTGTGTGAGCCAGACCGTCGTCGCACCCCGCACCCGCGCTCGTCGTCCCGTCGCCCGTGCGACCGCCCCCTGGCGCTTCTTCGACGTCGAGGTGGCGCGGGTCGAGCAGCTCTCGCCGAGCTTCCGCCGCTTCACCTTCACGGGCCCCGAGCTCGACCTCTTCGGCGACCCGGGTCTCGACGTCCGGATCAAGTTCGTGCTCCCCGCGCCCGACGGCGGCTACGAGCACCTCGTGCGCGACGCCGAGTCCTGGTACGCCGCGTGGCGCGACCAGCCGGAGGAGCGCCGCAACCCGCTGCGCACCTACACGACCGTCGCGGTGCGCCCCGAGGCGCGCGAGGTCGACGTGGACGTCGTGCTGCACGGCGACGCCGGCCCCGCGTCGCGCTGGGCGCTCGCCGCCGAGGTCGGCACGCCGCTCGTCCTGCTCGGCCCGGACGCCACGTTCGACGGGCCGGCGGGCGGCATCGAGTTCCGGCCGCCCACCCGCCCGCACGCGCTCCTGCTCGCGGGCGACGAGACCGCGCTGCCCGCCATCGCGGCGATCTGCGAGGACCTGCCCGCCGACGCGTGGGGCGAGGTCTACGTCGAGGTCCCGCACGTGGGCGACGCGCGCGACCTCGTGACCCCGCCCGGGGTGCGCGTGACGTTCCTCGCGCGCGACGACGTCCCCGGCGGGCCGCACGACGCCCACGGCGCGCGCCTCGTGCCGGCCGTCAAGGAGGCCGCCGCGCGCATGCTCGGTGCGGGCGTCCTCGGGACGGACCCGCCCGTCCAGTGCCGCACCGCGGAGGACCTCGAGGACGTCGACGTCGACGCGTCGATCCTCTGGGAGGTCCCCGGGCTCCTCGACGAGGAGACCGTCCTCTACGCGTGGCTCGCAGGCGAGGCGAGCGCCATCAAGACGCTGCGTCGCCACCTCGTCGCCGACCTCGGCGTCGACCGCCGCGCCGTCGCGTTCATGGGCTACTGGCGAGAGGGCCGCGCGGAGAGCTGACGCGGTCCCGCGATCCGGTCGAGAGACCCCGTCGAGACACGAGAAGTGGCCCCGCACCGAGCACGGTGCGGGGCCACTTCTCGCATCTCGGCAGCGGGTCAGCACGCGTCTGCTGCGACCCGTCGGCGACGGTACCGAGCGCCGGTACCGAGTGCGCCGGCACGACGTCCGGCGACGAGAGAGGGAGGCCTGAGCGGCCTCCCTTTCCAAGGTATAGCGCACGGGGGGTCTTGCGGCAAGGCCCCCTCGGGGGCGCAGAATCTCCGCTCGTGCGCGGGTCGTCGTGGCCCGTGCGTCCCTCCGCAGGACCCGGACCGGAGCTGATGACGTTGCCCGACGCCCCCGTGACCGCCGCCCGCACCACCGACCCGTCCAGCCGCCCGTCGACCCACCCGACCGCGGGCCAGGACCCGCAGCCCGCACCGTTCTTCGAGCTGCCCACCCGCCTGGCCGCGAAGGCCGACCCCGCGCTCGTCGATACCGACGAGCGCCACTTCGCCGCGATCGCGGCGAGCCTCGAGCACTCCGTCGCCGACCTCGCGCAGCGTCTCGACGCCGCGCGCCGCGCACCCGGCGGGAGCGGGACCGAGGCGCTCGAGCGCGACCAGGAGATCCACCGGCTCAGCGGCCGGTTGCGGCTGCTGCAGCGCTACGGCGTCGACCTGTGCCTGGGCCGCATGACGTTCGCCGACGGTTCCGCCCCGGTGTACGTGGGCCGCGTGGGCCTCACCGGCCCGGCGGGGGAGCGCCTGCTCGTCGACTGGCGCTCGCGCGCCGCGGAGCCGTACTTCGCGGCGACGCCCGCGCAACCGCTCGGCCTCGCGGCGCGGCGCCGGTACCGGTGGGCGCGCGGGCGCGTCACCGACTACTGGGACGAGGAGCTCGTGCCCGACGGCGCCGGGTCGAGCGCGGCGCTCGACGACCAGTCGGCGTTCGTCGCGAGCCTCGGCGCGAGCAGGTCCCCGCGGATGCGCGACGTGCTCGGCACGATCCAGGCCGACCAGGACGCGATCGTGCGCGCGGGCTCCCGGGGCGCGCTCGTCGTCGACGGCGGCCCCGGCACGGGCAAGACGGTCGTGGCGCTGCACCGCGCCGCCTACCTGCTGTACGCCGACCCGCACGTGGGCGGCGGGCACGAGAGCGGGAACGGTGGTGGGCGCGGCGGGGTGCTCGTCGTCGGGCCCAGCCGTCCCTACCTCGCGTACGTGGCCGACGTGCTGCCGGGCCTCGGCGAGGAGGGCGTGCAGACCTGCACGCTGCGCGACCTCGTCCCCGAGGGCGCGACGGCGCGCGCCGAGGCCGACCCCGAGGTGGCGCGGCTCAAGGCGTCGGCGGGGCTCGTCGCCGCGATCGAGCCCGCCGTGCGGTTCTCCGAGCGCCCGCCCGCCGAGGGCATGGAGGTCGAGACGCCGTGGGCCGACGTCTGGCTCTCCACCGCCGAATGGACCGAGGCGTTCGAGTCCGTCGACCCGGGCACCCCGCACAACGAGGCGCGCGACGACGTGTGGGGCGCGCTCGTCGAGATCCTCGTGGACAAGGCCTGCGGGGGAGCCGCGGAGGACGGCGTCGACGTCGAGGCCGACGACGTGCGCCGCGCCCTGCGCGCCCACCGCGGGCTCGGCGCCGCGTTCGACCGCGCGTGGCCCCTCGTGGAGCCGACGGACCTCGTCGCCGACCTGTGGTCCGTGCCCGCCTACCTGCGGCTGTGCGCGCCGTCGCTCACGCCCGAGCAGGTGCGCGCGCTCCAGCGCCCGGACGCGCACGCGTGGACGACGGCGGACCTCCCGCTGCTCGACGCCGCGCGCCGTCGGCTCGGCGACCCGGAGACGTCGCGCCGGCGCCGCCGCAACGAGGCCGCCGTCGCGGCGGAGCGCGCGCGCATGGACGACGTCGTCGACCACCTCGTCGCGACCGACGACAGCGAGCTCGGGGTCATGCAGATGCTGCGCGGCCAGGACCTGCGCGACGCGCTCGTGGACGACGGCGCGCTCGTCGTCGCGACCCCGGACCGCCTCGCGGGGCCGTTCGCGCACGTCGTCGTCGACGAGGCGCAGGAGCTCACCGACGCCGAGTGGCAGATGGTCCTCAGCCGCTGCCCGTCGCGCAGCCTCACGGTCGTCGGGGACCGGGCCCAGGCACGCCACGGCTTCCCGGAGAGCTGGCGCGAGCGGCTCGCGCGCGTGGGCTTCGCCCGCGTCGAGGAGGCGTCGCTGAGCGTCAACTACCGCACGCCGCGGGAGATCATGGCCGAGGCGGAGCCCGTCGTCCGGGCCGCGCTCCCGGACGCCAACGTCCCGACGTCGGTGCGCAGCACGGGCGTGCCCGTCACCCACGGGCCGGTCGCGGACCTCGACGCGGTCCTCGACGCGTGGCTCGCCGAGCACGCGGACGGCACGGCGTGCGTCATCGGTGCCACCGAGCCGTCCGGCGACGGGTCGGACGGCAGGGTCGGTGACGGGTCGGACGGCAAGGTCGGTGACGTCGGTGACGAGGGCGGCGGGTCCGCGCGGGTGCGGTGGCTCACGCCCGAGGCGGCGAAGGGCCTCGAGTTCGACCTCGTGGTGCTCGTGGACCCGCGCGCGTTCGGCGACGGCGTCGAGGGAGCCGTGGACCGTTACGTCGCGATGACGCGCGCGACGCAGCGGCTCGTCGTCCTGGAGGACTGACCGCCGAGCACGACCCGAGGGTCGTCGGGGATGCCCAGGGCGTCTCGGGTCGTGCTCGGAGCGAGGGGTGCGGTCAGGCCACCGGGACGGCGAGGTCCTCGACGACCTCGACGCCGGGCAGGCGCCCGAGGAGGTCTCCGGGGAGCAGCAGCTTCGAGCGCCGCACGCCGCTCCCGACCAGCGCGAGCGCGCCGTCGGTCACGACACGGGAGTCGACGAGCACGCGCCACCCCTCGGGCAGCCCGACGGGCGTGATCCCGCCGTACTCCATGCCGGACTCCGCCGTCGCGCGGTCGGTCGGCAGGAACGACGCCTTGCGCACGTCGAGCAGCTTGCGGATGCGCGTGTTGACGTCGGCGCGCGTGTGCGCGCGCACGACGGCGGCGGCGACGCGCTCGTCGCCCGCGCGCGTGCCGCCCACGACGACGCAGTTCGCCGACGCCTCGACGGGCAGGTCGAACGCGGCGTTGAGCGTCGCGGTGTCGGCGAGGTCGGGGTCGATCTCCGTCACGGCGACGAGCGTCGCGACGTCCGGCTCGGCGTCGGCCCACCGGCGCAGCGCGTCGGCGGTCACAGGGGCGACGAGGTCGAGGTGGTCGAGCGCCGGCTCCCAGGTGAGCGAGCCGAGCGTGGGCAGCGTCGTGCGGGCGTCCATGCCGCCAGCCTGCCACCCCGGCGGCCTCCCGCGCGGAAGAGGCCGGATGCCGAACATGCCCTCCGAGCCCGCCGAGCCCGCCGAGCATGCGGTCGCGGCCCGTGCCGCCCACCGGACGGGCGACAGCCGCATGGTCGGCGGGGGAGAAGGGTCAGGTAGAGGTCGAGGGTTTCGGGCAAGTCTCCAGCGGGGGTCGAGGGTTGGGGCGGGCATCTCGGACGAAGCAGGCGCCTCCGGCCTGCGGAGTTGACACCCCGCGGCGGCAGTCGTTCACTGGAATTGTTCGAACGTCTGTTCGAAAGTCAGCGGGTGCAGCACGCCGCCCGCAGCAGTCGACGCGCGGTGCGCGTCCCGTCCGAGCACCACCCCGGGAGGCGAGATGACCCTTCTCGCCGACCCCGCCGAGCGGGCGGGGGCGTCCGGCCAGACGACGGGAGCGGCCGTCGACAAGGCCGAGCGGGCCCGCGCCGTCCTGCGCCGCGCGGAGGAGCGTACGGGGGTCCGCCGACACCGCCCCGTCGTCGCCCCCGCGCCCCCCGAACCGCTCACCGCCCCGGCGGCACCGGCCGTCGTCCCGCGCGCCGACACCGTCCCGCGTGCCGACACCGTCTCGCGTGCCGATGCTCTCCCGCGTGGCGGCACCGCGCTCCTCGCCGAGGTCGCCCCGCTCGCGGACGCCGCCTCGTCGACGGCCGTCCGGCCCGCCCCTGCCGCGCCGCCCGAACCTCCGGCGCGCGCCCGCACGCGCCACGCCATCGCCTCGGGCGCGAGCCGGGACGTGGGCACGGACGAGCGGTGGTGGCCGGTGCACGACGCGCTCGCGCCGCTCCTCCCGCTCGGCGCCCTGCAGCGCGGCACCGTGCTGGCGGTGCGCGGCTCGACGAGCCTCCTGCTCGCGCTCGTCGCGCGGCCGTCGCGGGCCGGGGCGTGGACCGCCGCCGTCGGGTTCCCCGCCGTCGGGCTGCTCGCGGCCGCCGACGCCGGCGCCGACCTCGACCGCGTCGTGCTCGTCCCGCGGCCCGGCCCCGACGCGGCGCTCGCGATCTCGGCGCTCGTCGACGGCCTGGACGTCGTGGTCGTCGGGCCCGACGCCGCCCTCACCGACCCCGACCGACGGCGCCTGGCCGCACGGGCGCGCGAGCGCGGGGCGCTGCTCGTCGCCGCGGGGACGTGGCCGGGCGCGCACGTCGCGCTCACCGTGACGGGCGGCGGCTGGTCCGGGGCGGACCGCGGTGCGGGCTGGCTGCGCCGTCGCACCCTCGTCGTCGAGCGCGCGGGCCGCGGGGGAGCCGCGCGCCCCACGCGGGTCGAGGTCGAGCTCCCGCTCGCCCACGACGACTGGCCCGCGTTCCTCGCCGAGGACGACCGCGGCACCCGGCCCGCGGCCGGGACCGGCACCACCGCGGCCGAGACCACCGCGGCCGAGACCGCCGCGGCCGAGACCGCCGTGACCGCCCGCACGACCCGCACCGGCCCCGCGCCGGTCGAGGACCCCGACCGGCCCTCCCGGCTCCGGCTCGTCGGATGAGCACGAGCCCGACCCGCACGGCCGCCCTGTGGGTGCCGGACTGGCCGGTGCTCGCGGCGATGGCGGTGCGCGACGTCCCCGCGCACGTCCCCGCCGCGACGCACGACGGCCGCCGCGTCGTCGCCGTCTCCGCGACCGCGCGCGCCCAGGGTGTGCGCCGGGGCATGCGCCGCCGTCGGGCCCGCGAGTGCTGCCCCGAGCTCGAGCTGCTCGACGTCGACGACGCGCGCGACGCCCGCGAGTTCGAGCCCGTCGCGCTCGCGGCCGAGACCGTCGTCGCGGGGCTGGAGATCACCCGGCCCGGCCTGCTGCTCCTGCCCGCCGCCGGGGCGAGCCGGTACCACGGGTCCGACGCCGCGCTCGCGGAGGCGCTCGTCGCGCGCGTCGCCGAGCGCACCGGGCACGAGAGCCAGGTGGGCGTCGCCGACGGCATCCTCGCCGCCGTGCTCGCCGCACGGGACGCCGTCGTCGTCCCGCCCGGCCGCTCCGCCGCGTTCCTCGCGCCCCGGCCGGCGCGCGACCTCGTGCACGTCACCGCCCGGCCGGACGCCGCCGTCGCGGTCGACGAGCTCGTGGACCTCCTGGGCCGGCTCGGCGTGCGGACCCTCGGGGCGCTCGCGGCCCTGCCGCCCGCGACCGTCGAGGGACGCTTCGGCGACCTCGGCGCGTGGGCGCACCGGCTCGCGCGCGGCGAGGACCTGCGCCCGCCCGCGCGGCGCCGCGTCGAGCCCGACGTCGCGGTGAGCGCCGAGCTCGACCCGCCCGCCGAGCGCGTCGACGTCGCGACCTTCGCCGCGCGGCGGCTCTCCGAGGACCTGCACGACCAGCTCGTCGCGCGCTCGCTCGTCGCCGGGCGCCTGCGCATCACCGCGCGGACCGTCGAGGGCGACGACCTCGAGCGCACCTGGCGGCTCGACGGGCCGGGTGCGATGAGCCCGGCGCGCCTCACGGACAAGGTCCGGTGGCAGCTCGAGGGCTGGCTCACCACCACGTCCGTCCGCGCCGGGCGCGCGGCCCGGGCCGCGCGTCGTGGCGGCGAGCAGGGATCACCCGGCGGGGCCGACGTCGTCCCGGGCGTCGCGCCGCTGGCCCGCCTGTCCCTCACGGCCGAGGAGGTCGTCCCGGCGGGGGCGGAGCAGCCGCGCCTGTGGGGCGCGTCGAGCGGCGAGGACGCGCGCGCCCATCGCGCGCTCGGGCGCGTGCAGGGCATCCTCGGCGGCGACGCCGTCCTGCGCGTCCAGGTCCAGGGCGGCCGCGACGCGACGGACCGCGTGCACCTCGTGCCGTTCGGGGAGGACGTCGCGCGCCCGCGCGACCCGGCCCTGCCGTGGCCCGGCGCGCTGCCGAGCCCGGCCCCCGCGCTCGTGCCCGTCGAGCCGCAGGACGTCGTCGTGCTCGACGACGCCGGGCGGCCCGTCGTCGTCGACGCGCGCCTCGCGATGAGCGGCGAGCCCGCGACCGTGCGGTGGCCCGACCCCGCGCCGGAGGAGGGCCCGCGCCGCGCGGCGGCACGCCGGGACGAGACGGCGCTGCCCGGGCCCGGGTCGTCGCGCGCCGTCGTCGACTGGGCCGGGCCGTGGCCGCTCGCCGAGCGCTGGTGGACGCCCGCGCCGCGGCGTCGTGTGCACGTCCAGGTCCTGCTCGACGACGGCCGCGGCCTGCTCCTCGCGAGCGCGCGCGGGCGCTGGACCGTGGAGGGCCTGTATGACTGACCGCACCGCCGGCCCGCGCTACGCCGAGCTCCACGCGCACTCCGCGTTCAGCTTCCTCGACGGCGCGTCCCACCCCGAGGAGCTCGCCGCCGAGGGCGCGCGGCTCGGGCTGTCGGCGCTCGCCGTCACCGACCACGACGGCCTGTACGGCGTCGTGCGCTTCGCCGAGGCCGCGCGCAAGGTCGGGCTCCCCACGGTCTTCGGGTCCGAGCTGCACCTGCCCGCGCCGACCGGGACCGGCGCGCCCGTGCTCGACCCGCCCACCGGCGTCCCCGACCCGCGCTCGACCCACCTGCTCGTGCTCGCGCGCGGCACGCAGGGCTACCGCAACCTGTCGCGCGCGATCGCGACCGCGCACCTCGCGACGGGAACCAAGGGCGCCGCCGACTACCGCCTCGAACAGCTCGCGGCGGAGGCCGCCGGGCAGTGGCTCGTGCTCACCGGGTGCCGCAAGGGCGCGGTGCGGCGCGCGCTCGTCACGTCCGGGCGCGCCGCGGCCCGCCGCGAGCTCGACCGCCTCGTCGCCCTCTTCGGCGCCGACAACGTCGCCGTCGAGATCACCACGACCGACGACCCGCGCGACGCCGACCTGCACGCGGCGCTCGCCGACCTCGCCGCCGAGGCCCGGTTGCCGCTCGTGGCGACGACCGCCGCGCACTACGCGCACCCGCGCGACGCCGACCTCGCGGGGGCGCTCGCGGCCGTGCGTGCGCGCTCGTCGCTCGACGACCTCGACGGCTGGCTGCCCGGTGCCCCGACGACGCACCTGCGCTCCGCGGCGGAGATGCTCGCGCGCCACCCCCGGCACCCGCAGGCCGTCGCGACCGCGGCCGCCCTGGGGGACGAGTGCGCGTTCGACCTGCACCTCGTCGCGCCCGACCTGCCGCCGTACCCGGTGCCGGACGGGCACACGGAGGCCACGTGGCTGCGCGAGCTCGTGCGGCGCGGCGGCGAGGACCGGTACGGGCCGCGCGGCCAGGAGAAGATCAGGGGCGCGTGGGCGCAGATCGACCACGAGCTGCGCGTCATCGAGGACCTGCACTTCCCGGGGTACTTCCTCGTCGTCTACGACCTCGTCGAGTTCTGCCGCAGGAACGGGATCCTCGCCCAGGGCCGGGGGTCGGCCGCGAACTCCGCGGTCTGCTACGCGCTCGGCATCACGGCCGTCGACGCGGTGAAGCACGGCCTGCTGTTCGAGCGCTTCCTCGCGCCCGAGCGCGACGGCCCGCCGGACATCGACATCGACATCGAGTCGGCGCGACGCGAGGAGGTCATCCAGCACGTCTACGCGACGTTCGGGCGCACGCACGCCGCGCAGGTCGCGAACGTCATCTCCTACCGGCCGAAGTCGGCGGTGCGCGACGCGGCCCGGGCGCTCGGGTACGACGTCGGGCAGGCCGACGCGTGGAGCAAGTCGATCGAGCGGTGGGGGTCGCTGCGCGGTCCCGACCCGTCGTCGCCCGCGGCGGACCGGGCGGCGAAGGAGCGGGCGATCGCGGCGAAGACCCCGGGGTCAACCGGCCCGGCCGCCCCGCGGGTCACGACGCGCACCGCTCGGAAGGACGCCGCGACGTCGCGCCTGTGGGGGAGCCGGGACTGGTCGCCCGACCTCACGGGCCGGGGCGCGCGCGTCGTCGACCCGCTCGCCGTGGACGACGGCGAGGTCCTGCGCGCGGACGACACGCACGACGTCGTGCCCGCGCACCGGCCGCCGTCGGCCGCGCAGGAGGGCGAGATCCCGGACGCGGTGCTCGACCTCGCCGACCGGATGCTGCGCCTCCCGCGGCACCTGGGCATCCACTCGGGCGGCATGGTCATGTGCGACCGCCCGGTCATCGAGGTGTGCCCCGTGGAGTGGGCGCGCATGGAGGGCCGCACCGTCCTGCAGTGGGACAAGGAGGACTGCGCGGACGCGGGGCTCGTGAAGTTCGACCTCCTGGGCCTCGGGATGCTCACGGCGCTGCGCATCGGGTTCGACCTCGTGGAACGGCACGAGGGCGGCCCGCGCCTCGCGCTGCACACGCTGCCCGAGGACGACCCGGCGGTGTACGACCTGCTGTGCGCGGCCGACACCGTCGGCGTGTTCCAGGTCGAGTCGCGCGCGCAGATGGCGACGCTCCCGCGCCTGCGACCCCGAAGGTTCTACGACATCGTCATCGAGGTCGCGCTCATCCGCCCCGGGCCCATCCAGGGCGGGTCCGTGCACCCGTACATCAACCGGGCGCGGGGTCGGGAGGAGGTGACGTTCCTGCACCCGCTGCTGGAGAAGTCGCTCGGCAAGACGAAGGGCGTGCCGCTGTTCCAGGAGCAGCTCATGCAGATGGCGATCGACGTCGCGGGCTTCTCCCCGAAGGAGTCCGACCAGCTCCGGCGCGCGATGGGGTCCAAGCGGTCGGTCGAGCGCATGGAGGAGCTGCGGGGGCGGCTCATGGACGGGATGCGGGAGAAGGGCGTCACCGACCCGGCCGTGCGCGAGGAGATCTACGACAAGCTCAAGGCGTTCGCCGACTTCGGGTTCCCCGAGTCGCACGCGTACTCGTTCGCGTTCCTCGTCTACGCGAGCTCGTGGCTCAAGGTGCACCACCCCGCCGCGTTCTACGCGGGGCTGCTCGCGGCGCAGCCCATGGGGTTCTACTCGCCGCAGTCGCTCGTGGCGGACGCACGCCGCCACGGCGTCACCGTGCTGCGTCCCGAAGTCAACGCGTCCGACGTCGAGGCGACGGTCGAGCGGCTGCCCGCCGACCATGCGGGTGCCGACCCTCAGGACGTCCGGACGGGCAGCGACCGCATGCTCGGCGGGGAGGTGCGGGTCGACACCCGCTACGGGCCGGAGCCCGACCTCGGGCTCGCGGTGCGGCTCGGGCTCGCGAGCGTGCGCGGGCTGGGGAAGGACGCGGCCGAGCGCGTCGTCGCGGCGCGCGGGGCACCGGGGGAGGGACGGCCCTTCAGCGACCTGCGCGACCTCGTGCGGCGCGTCGACCTCACGACCGCCCAGCTCGAGGGGCTCGCGACCGCCGGCGCGACCGACGGCCTCGGCGTGACACGACGCGAGGCGCTGTGGGCGGCCGGCGCGCTCGCGCAGGAGGGTCCGGGGACGCTGCCGGGCGTGAGCGTCGGCGTCGAGGCGCCGGCGCTGCCCGGCATGACCGACGTCGAGACCGCCGTCGCCGACGTCTGGGCCACGGGCGTGTCCACCGGCTCCTACCCGACGCAGTACGTGCGTGACGGCCTCACCGCGGCCGGGGTGCTCACCGTCGTCGGCGCCGTCGCGGTGTCGCGCGAGATCGAGCAGGTCGACGAGGCGGAGCGCGCCGCGGGCGAGGTGCCGGGCACGCGCCCGCACCCGCCGTCGCGCGTCGCCGTGGGCGGCGTCGTCACGCACCGGCAACGGCCCGGGACCGCCGGAGGCGTGACGTTCCTGTCGCTCGAGGACGAGACGGGCATCCTCAACGTCGTGTGCTCGCCCGGGCTGTGGCAGCGGTTCCGGAAGGTCGCGCGCGGGTCCGCGGCGCTCGTCGTGCGCGGGCGGCTCGAGCGGGCCGACGGCGCCACGAACCTCGTCGCGGAGCACCTCGCGCCGCTCTCGCTCCAGGTCGGCACGACCTCGCGCGACTTCCGCTGACGCGCGAGGCGGGACCGCGGCGCCGCGGGCGGCGTGGTAGGAACGGACCGGGTACCGCTCGGGCGACGACGCCCCCGGGCCCGGACCGTCTCGCCGACGAGAGGAACCCGTGATGCCGCCCCGTCTCACCGCCCGCACGATGCTCTGGACCGGGGTCGGCCTGGCCGTCGGGAGCGCGCTCGTCCAGAACGTCGGCCTCATGCACCTCACCTACGCGTTCGCGGGCACCTGGTTCGTGGGCGTGCTGCTCACCGTGCTGCAGGTCGCGTTCACCGGGGGCGTCGTGCTCGCCGCGGGGTCGTTCGTCGTGCGGGCGCTCCAGCCCGACGACGGCGCCCCGTCCGGGCGGTCGGCTGCCGCGTCGCCGTGGGAGGACCGGGACAACCGGCTGTCCTGACCCGGGGCGCTCGCGGCCGGTGGACGGGCACCGTCGTGCGGGGGTCGGTCGTGCCGGGCTTGATCGTGCGGGCGTGGTCGGCGCGGCCTACGGGCCGACGGGCACCGCGACGCACACCTCGAACGTGTCCCGCGCGCGGCGCAGCAGGTACCGCACCTCCTGCGCCTCCTGCTCGTTCGCGTACTCGTCGCGGTAGCTCCAGCGCGCGTGCGCCCAGACGAGCGCGTCGCCGACCTCCTCGACCCCGACGAGGTGCGCGACCACGCCGACGAGCCCGCGCTCGCGGAACCCCCGGGCGAGCTCGGCCGTCGACGCGCGCACGTCCTCGGGGTCGCCGAGGAGCACCGCGTCGGTCGTGCCGACGACGAGCGCCGGGAAGGCGTAGCTCTCGCCGATCGTGTCGAGGTCGCCCGTCGAGAGCGCGACGCCGTAGGTCGTGAGGAACGTCCGGACGTCGTCGGCGTCGAAGGACTCGGTGGAGGGCTCCATGGTCCCGTTCTACCCCGTCCGCCGGGACCCGGCGCGGGCGGCGCGCGCCCGCGGCCTGGTGATCAGGGCCGCAGGGCCGCCCCGACCTGCTCGAGGAGTGCGAGGTCCGCAAGGATTGTCGCGTGCTCGGCGGCGACCCGGGCCGTGTCGTCGGGGTCCGCCGTCGTGCGCGCCGCGGCGGGGGTGGTCGTGGGGGTCCCCGGCGCGAGGACCGCGAGCCCGTGCTCGACCACCGGGGCGAGGTAGTCGGCGTCGAGCACGATCTCCGAGCGCTCGACGCCGCGGGACGTGCGCACCGCGACCGCGAACCCCGCGGTCGGGTGGGCGACCGGGTCCAGGAGGAGCAGCCGGACGTCGACGCCGCCCAGCCGCGTCGTGGCGACGATCCCGTCCGCCGAGCGCGTCACGACGGGTGGTGACCACGCCGCTCCGGGCGGCGCGCCGACGACGGCGCGCGCGGCCTCGACGACGTGGATGCCGAGGAAGAACAGCCCGTCGCGCTCGTCGTCCGGGTCCGCGGGGCCGGACACCTCGACGGCAGGCCCGGGCGGCGCCGTCGTGCGGTCGGTCGCAAGGGCGGCGTGCGCCGCCGCGACCTCGGGCGCGAACCGCAGCGCGGACGCCGTCGTCACGGCCGTGCCGTGCGCGCGCGCCACGTCGAGCGTCGCCCGCGCGTCGGCCACCGACGCGGCGAACGGCTTGTCCACGAGCACCGGGACGCCCGCCGCGAGGAGCGCACGCGCCGCGGCGCCGTGCCGCCGCCCCGCGCGGTGGGCGACGATCGCGGCGTCGACCTTCCCGACGACGTCGGGCACGGTGGTGTCACCCGCGCCCAGGGAATGCCCGCCGGCCGCGGCGAGCTCCGCCCGGCGGCCCGGCTCCCCGTCGACGAGCGCCACGAGCCGCACGCCGGGCCAGCGCCGCTCGGCGGCCACGAGCCGCACGTAGTGGTCGGCGTGGGACGAGTCGAGACCGACGAGGGCGAGGCGCAGCACGCGGTCGATCGTCGCACGCTGCGCGCGGATGGCCGGACGGCCGGACGGCGTCGGCGTGCCCCGGAGTCACCACGCCCGGGCGAGCAGCACCGCGAAGAGCTCGTCGGCGTCCGTCTCGAGCCCGCGCGAGGCGAACCACGCGGCCATGGTGCGGCAGTCGCGCAGGAGGAGCTCGGTGCCGAACGGGTTCGCCACGAGGTCCACGACCTGCGGCAGGTCGATGACGACGATCCGGTCGCCGTCCGCCAGGACGTTGTACGGCGACAGGTCGCCGTGCGCGTAGCCGAGCCGGGCGAGTACGGCCATGGCGTCACGGACCTGGTCCCACCACGACGCGAGGAGGTCGCGGTCGGGCCGCGTGCGCGCGAGCCGCGGCGCGGCCTCGTGCGACACGCCGTCGGACGTGCCGACGAACTCCATGAGGATCTCGTCGCCGTCGATCTGGACGGGGTACGGGACGGGCGCACCGGCCGACCACAGCTCGCACAGCGCGGCGAACTCCGCCGCGGCCCACTGCCCGGCCGCGACCTGGCGCCCGTAGCGCGACTTGCGGTCGAGGGCGCGACGGTCGCGCGTCCGGCGCACGCGGCGGTCCTCGGTGTAGACCGTGTCGCGCCGGAACGAGCGGTGGTCGAGGTCGCGGTAGCGCTTCGCGGCGAGCAGGCTGCGGCGCGCGGGGTCGCCGGGGACGGCCCGCTCCAGGAGGAAGACGTCCGCCTCCTTGCCGGTCTTGAGCAGGCCGAGCTCGGTGTCGAGGGCGGCGTCAGCCGTCACCACCCAGTCGGGGTGCGGCTCCGGCCCGCGCTGTCCCTTCTCGACGGCGGACCACGTGGACCAGCGCTGGTCGTCGCCGAGCGCCGCGTCGAGGACACCGGCCTCGGCCTCGGCGTCGGCCAGGTCGGCGAGGCGCCGCAGGCGGCGCGGCGGGGGAGTGCGGGGGTCGCGCGCCAGGGCGGGCGGGAGGGAGAGGTCGGGGTACGGCAGGTCGTGCTCGGGCACGGGGGCTCCTCGGGGGAGGGGAGCGCGCGTCGCCGCGGCCGCCGGGCCGGGCGGTCGGGGACGGTCGTCGCGAGCGGTCGTGGACCGGTCAGCGGCGGCGGGGGCTCCCGGGGGTGGTGGACACGCGAGCGGGGGTCGTCCAGCTCATGGCGTTCCTCCTCTCCTCCGGTGCCCGACGGCGCGGGCGACGTCCTGCGACCGTCCCATCACCGCGCGCCCCGGCGCAACGGAATTACGGCGGATACGCTCGCCCCCATGACGGCGCCGTCGACGAGGGCTGCGGGACTGACGTCGCAGGACGTCGCGGAACGCGTCGCCGACGGCCGGGTCAACCGGCTGCCGCCCCGTTCGGGGCGCACGACGTGGGACATCGTGCGCGCGAACACCATGACCCGGATCAACGCCGTGCTGGGGGTCCTCCTCGTCCTGGCGCTGAGCACGGGCTCGCTGGTCAACAGCCTCTTCGGACTCGCGATCCTCGCGAACGCCGGCATCGGGATCGTCCAGGAGCTGCGTGCCAAGCGCACGCTGGACGCGCTGGCGATCGTGGGGCGGGCACCCGTGCGCGTGCGCCGCGACGGGGCGGGGACGGAGGTCGACCAGGCGGACGTCGTCGTCGACGACGTGGTCGAGCTCGGCGCCGGCGACCAGGTCGTCGTCGACGGCCGGGTGGTCGAGTCCACCTCGCTCGAGGTCGACGAGTCCCTCCTCACCGGCGAGTCGGACCCGGTCGTCAAGCAGCCCGGGGACCGGCTGCTGTCCGGGAGCTTCGTGGCGGCCGGCTCGGGCGCCTACCGGGCGACGGAGGTCGGCGCGGACGCGTACGCCGCGCGGCTCGCGCACGAGGCGAGCGCGTTCACGCTCGTGCGCTCGGAGCTGCGTGCCGGCATCGACAGGATCCTGCGGGTCATCACCTGGCTGCTGGTCCCCGCGGGCGTCCTCACGGTGGTGAACCAGCTCGTCATCTCGCAGCAGGGGTTCCGGCAGTCCGTCCTCGGCATGGTCGCGGCGCTCGTGCCGATGGTCCCCGAGGGCCTGGTGCTCCTGACGTCCGTGGCCTTCGCGATCGGGGTGGTCCGGCTCGGCCGACGCCGGTGCCTCGTCCAGGAGCTGCCGGCCATCGAGGGGCTGGCGCGCGTCGACGTGGTGTGCGCGGACAAGACGGGCACGCTCACGGAGAACGGGATGCGCCTCGCGCGGGTGGACGTGCTCGACGGCGCCCGGAGCGACGTGGAGCGCGCCCTGGCGGCGCTCGCCGCCCTCGACCCGCGGCCCAACGCGTCCGTCGCCGCGGTCGCGGAGGCGTTCCCCGAGCCGCCGGCCTGGCAGGCGACCGCCGTCGTCCCGTTCTCGTCGGCCGCGAAGTGGTCCGGGATGTCGTTCGCGGACGTCGAGGGTCCCCGCGGGAACTGGGTCCTCGGTGCGGCGGACGTGCTGCTCGACCCCCGGTCCGACGTGGCGCAGCAGGCGACGGACCTCGGCGCCCATGGCCTGCGCGTGCTGCTCGTCGCGTCGACCGACACGCCGGTCGACGCCGCCGCCCCGGACGGAGGCGCCCCGGGGCGCCTCGTCCCGCGGGCGCTCGTCGCGCTCGAGCAACGGGTCCGCGCCGACGCCCGGCAGACCCTGGACTACTTCCACGCCCAGGGCGTCACGGTGAAGGTGATCTCGGGTGACAACCCGGTGTCCGTCGCCGCGGTCGCGCGGTCCCTCGGCCTGGGCGGTCCCGCGACGTCGGTCGACGCCCGGAGCCTGCCCTCCGACCGCGAGGAGCTCGCGACCGTCGTCGAGGGCGCCACGACGTTCGGCCGGGTGCGGCCGGACCAGAAGCGGGCCGTCGTCGGGGCGCTGCAGGCGCGCGGGCACACCGTCGCCATGACGGGGGACGGCGTGAACGACGTGCTGGCGCTCAAGGACGCGGACATCGGCGTGGCCATGGGGTCGGGGAGCCCCGCCGCGCGGTCCGTGGCGCAGCTCGTGCTGCTGGACGACCGCTTCGCGACGCTGCCGTCCGTGGTCGGCGAGGGCCGTCGGGTGATCGGGAACATCGAACGGGTCGCGCACCTCTTCCTCACCAAGACCGTGTACGCGGTGGTGCTGGCCGTCCTGGTGGGCCTCGCGGGGGTCGGTGCGTGGCTCGTCGGCGCCGACCCCGTCTCCTACCCGTTCCTGCCGATCCACGTGACCGTCGCGGCGTGGTTCACGATCGGGGTCCCCGCGTTCGTGATGTCCCTGGCGCCCAACGACGAACGGGCCCGGCCCGGCTTCGTGGCGAGGGTGCTCCGGCTCGCGGTGCCCGCGGGGGTGTCGATCGGTGTCCTGACCTTCGTGTGCTACCTCGTGGTGGACCCGGGCGCGGGCGGGGCGTCGTTGGGCGGCCCGACGGACACGCTCGCCCCGGAGGAGATGCGGGCGTCGACCGCGGCCCTGGCCACCCTGCTCGTGGGCGCGCTGTGGGTGCTCGCGGTCGTGGCGCGCCCGTACACGTGGTGGAAGGCGCTCCTGGTCGGCTTCTCGGTGGCCTTCTACGTCGGGCTCTTCAGCGTCCCCGCGCTCCGCGCGCTGCTCTCGCTCGACGTCTCCGACCCCGGGTCGCTCGGTGTCGGCCTGGCGTGCGGCGTGCTTGCGATCCTCCTGACGGAGGTCCTGCGGTGGTCGACGGCGCGTCTGTCCCGCGTCCGCGCCGCGGGCTGAGGTCGTCCTCAGGACCTCGCGGGACGGCTCAGGCGGCCCCGGACGCGAGGACCTGGATCGCGGCCACCACGCGCTCGTACGTCCCCAGGGTGTCGAAGCCCATCTGGTCGAGCGCAGCCCACACGAACCCGACCGTCGCGTACAGCCCGACGGCCGTCGCGAGGATCCACTCGCGCACCGACCCCGTGGAGCCGAGCAGGGGGAGGGCGAAGCTCCCGCTCGGGCGCCACACGTCGTCGACGACGAGCGAGCGCCGCACCCAGCGCGGCGAGCGGATCTTCACCGGCCAGAGCAGGGGAGCGCCGTTGGTCGTGAGCACGTCGCCGAGGATGTGGACCGTGACGCCGAGCCCCACCGCGACGGGCAGCCAGTTCCACTCCTCCGGGGAGAACAGGGCGACGAGCGCGGCGACGGTGAGCGACGTGACCCACGGCACGAGCCTGCCGCGCCGCGTGAGCTTGAGCGCTTTGAGTGCGAGCGCGACGAGGAGCACGGCGAGCAGCCCGCCGCCGACGTAGACCGTGCCGAAGCTCGCGGTCTCGACCGTGACGAGGCCCGCGAGCCAGGCGAGCGCGGTGAACACCGCGATGCCGAGGAACGAGTGCGTGCCCTGGCGGTGCCCGCCCGCGACCGTCTCGACGGCGTCGGACACCCACTCGCTCACGGGCGGCAGCGAGTGCGCGAACGTGCCGTTGTGGTGGTCGGCGTCGGGCAGGAGCGCGGCCCCGGCGCACACGACCGCACCCGTCATGACCCCGACCGACGACACGGGGTGCCAGCCGAGGGCGAACGGGGCCGTCGACGTCACGGCGATCCACGCCGCCGCCCCGGTCGCGGCGTGGTTGGCACCCATCATGGCGGCGCATCTCCTGTCGTCGGGCCCGCGCGCGGTTCGTCGGCGTCGGGAGGTCTGTCCGGAACGTCCGGAACCCTACCCGGTGCCGCCGACAGTCCCGGTCGGTCGCCCGCAAGGCCGAGAGTTTTCGCGTCGGCGAGGAGAAAAGTGTGCCAAGCGGCCTGACTTCAGCCTGGGTCGGTCGCCGGAGTCCGACCCGCCGAGCCCTGACGGGGGAGGCGAAGGCTGCGTCCTGCGCGGAGGGCGCACGGGGGGCGCACGGGGGGCGGGTTTGCGCGGAGAGCGGGCGAGCTCGTCTGCGGTGAGGAAAGGTCTGCAGGCGGGATATCCGGGTGGTGCGCGGGTCTCGGCCGGAGATTCTTGGACGAATTCGAGAAATGAGGTTGTGCGGTTCGGGAAAGGCGCGTACGGTCTACCTCGGTCGACGACATTCCGGTGCGTGGGCCACCCGACATGACCGAGAGGAGCAGTGCCGTGCGCGAACCCGTCCAGCAGGACCGGCGACGTCCCGTCCTGCCCTGCGAGCAGCCGCGCGTCGTGCTGCCCGTGGCGTATCTCAGCGTGTCCTCGTTCCTCGCCGGCGACTCCGGCGGTCCTGTCGTCTGACCACAGCGTCGTCACGACAGGCCGTCCCGGGACATCGCCGGGGCGGCCTTTTTCTTGTGCGGGAATGCGCCCTGGCCGGGTGCGTCTTTCGTGCTGCCATTCCAATTCTCCGCCGTCGGCGCGCATTTGTCGTGCGCCTCGCGGTGAAACGCACTGCCTTCGTGGTCCAACGGACACGACGCCGCTCTACGGAAGCGGAGACGGGGGTTCGACTCCCTCCGAGGGCACCTGGACGCCTCGCGTCCCGTCTGCTCGACGTTAAGGAGCACCAGCGCGCGTAGCTCAGCGGACAGAGCACCGGCTTCCGGAGCCGGGCGTCGGGGGTTCGAGTCCTCCCGTGCGCACCGAATACCCAGGCTCACCCGGCGGCTCCTGCGGAGCGCTGCGTGGAGAGCCGCCAACGCCGCACGGAGACGCTTCGGACGCTTCGTCCGAGGGCTGCGGCGGCTTCCTCGAGCGGGAGCTCGATCGCGATCGCGTCCTGATCGGGGGTCCAGGCCTTGCGCACGATCCCGTACCTGCTCTCGCGGCCCGGCTCTGGACGCCACGCGGCGACCGCTTCGGCCAGTCGGCGCTTGCGGCCGATGCACAGAGCGTCTGGCGAGTACCACGCCCAACGGGCGAGAGTGGCGGCGGCGACGTTCGCGACCATGATGTTCATGACGCCGTCACGGGTGTTGGGCTTGGCGCTCCTCCGAACGCCGCACACGTCCGCGATGACGGAGCAGAAGTACGCGGCAAGGGGCGGGCTCGCGGTGACCAGACTGATGAAGGGGGTCCCCGTCATCGTGAACCCCACTGACCCGTCACCGTCAAGGATTCCGCGCGTGTAGTCGGCTTCGGCGAACGGTGCAGGCGGCGGACCGATGGTCGAACTCTTGCGCCCCGGCGTCACACCGAGCGCAGCGAGCTCTCGCCGCGCGGTCTGGTCGAAGAACCCGAGCGTTGCGGACACGTGGTCCGAACTGAAGTTCGTCGTCCGGTGCCTGAGACGGACAGACGAGTAGCAAGGGAGCAGCGAGGAGATCCCCTCGAGCACGTCGCGGTCGCGCACAGCGAGTTCGAGAGTGATGCGGCCTTTGCGATCCGGGCTGCCGTCGTGACATCCGTCCGTCTGGAGCAGGCCGACGAGGTAGGCGATCTCCGGCCGTCGAGCATCCCAGAACATGCACAGAGCATTCCGGGAACCACCGACAGTGACAGCCGCGTGGAGCGTCCTTCGAGCGGGCTGCGCCGTGCCAAGCCGAGTGCGATCCAAGCCTGTGGTCTCTGTCGTGGGGCGGGCACGGCCTCCGGCGCGTCGTGGTAGCGCGGTGACATCAAGGGCGGTCGCGGGGGAGGCGGACCGCGACGGTGGTGCCGGTGGAGCCGGGTTCGTCCGCCGTCGCGGACGTCACGGTGATCGTGCCGCCGTGGGCGGTGACGATCGCGTCGACGATCGCGAGCCCGAGGCCGGTCGAGCCGCCGGTGCGGTTGCGGGCGTCGTCGCCGCGCGTGAAGCGGCGGAAGAGCGCCGGCCGCAGGGCTGCGGGGATGCCGGGGCCGTCGTCGGAGACGGCGAGCACGACGGCGTCGGCGTCCGTCGTGACCCGGACGTCCACGTGCGTGCCCGGCGGGGTGTGCCTGCGGGCGTTGGCGAGGAGGTTCGCCAGGACCTGGCGCAGGCTCGCCTCGTCGCCCGTCACCTCCAGGTCGACGGCGTCGTCCGGCAGGTCGTCCGGGTCCGGGGTGCCGGACGCCGGGTCGACGTCGAGGTCGCCCGCGCCGGGCAGGTCGAGCGCCCAGTCGTGGTCGGGGCCCGCGGCGTGCGCGTCGGTGACGGCGTCGACGGCGAGCGCCGCGAGGTCGACGGGCGCGCGGTCGAGGGGGCGGCCGGCGTCGAGCCGGGCGAGGAGCAGCAGGTCCTCGACGAGCCCGGTCATGCGGACCGCCTCGGCCTCGATGCGGTCGAGCGAGCGCGCGGTCGCGGGCGGCACGTCGTCGGGGGAGCGGCGCACGAGCTCCGCGTACCCGCGGATCGAGGCGAGCGGGGTGCGCAGCTCGTGGCTCGCGTCGGCGACGAACCGCCGCACCTGGGTCTCCGAGTCGTGGCGCGCCTGGAGCGAGGTCTCGACGTTCTCGAGCATGCGGTTGAGCGCGGCGCCCACCTGGCCGACCTCGGTGCGCTCGTCGGTGAGGTCGTCCGGGACACGGGGGATGGCCCCGATCTCGCCCTGCGCGAGCTCGAGCTCGGAGACGCGGCCCGCGGCGGCGGCGACGTCGTCGAGCGGGCGCAGCGAGCGCCGCACGAGCCAGGTGCCGAGGAGCACGGCCGCGAGGACCCCGGCGGCGCCGAGCGCGGCCTCGACGAGCAGGTACCTCTCGACGGTCGCGTCGACCTGGGCCGTGCTCGACGCGACGACGACGGGCTGCCCGTCCGCGGTGGTGCGGTGCACGGCGCGGAACGACCCGAGGTCGGGGAGGTCGACGTCGTGCGCGGCGCCGTCGGTCGGGACGTCCTCGAGCGCCGCGACCTGGGTGTCGTCGAGCGTCACGCGCTGGAGGCCGGGCGTGACGTACTCCGCGAGCACGAGCTCGCCGCCGTCGTACCGGAGCACGGCGCTGCCGGGGCCCGTGCCCGGGGGGAAGCGCGACGGGTCGTCGGGCCCGCCGGGTTCCGGCGCGGACGCGTCGCCGGTACCGTCCGGGGGCTGCGCGGGGCCGTCTCCGCGGGCGAGCCGGTCGCTCGCCTGGCGCAGCTCGTGGTCGACCTGGGCGACGAGCTGGGTGCGCAGCGCGATGGCGGACGCGACGGCGAGCCCGACGGTGACGAGCAGGACGACGGCCGCGAGCACGAGCACGAGGCGTCGGCGCAGGGCGGTGGGTCGACGCTCCGGCCCTGTGGCCGCCGGCCCGGTGGGGCCCAGGTCAGGCACGGGCGCTCTCCGCGTCGGGGGCGGGCTTGAGCACGTACCCGACGCCGCGCAGCGTGTGGATCATCGGGGCGCGCCCCTTGTCGATCTTGCGGCGCAGGTAGGAGATGTAGAGCTCGACGATGTTGGCCTGGCCCCCGAAGTCGTAGTTCCAGACGCGGTCGAGGATCTGCGCCTTGGACAGCACGCGGCGCGGGTTGCGCATGAGGTACCGCAGGAGCTCGAACTCGGTCGCGGTGAGCCGGACCTCCTCGCCCCCGCGCCGCACCTCGTGCGCGTCCTCGTCGAGCTCGAGGTCGCCGACGACGAGCACGGAGTCCTCGCGTCGGGCGTTCGCACCGCCGCGGCGCAGCAGCCCGCGCAGCCGGGCGACGACCTCCTCGAGGCTGAACGGCTTGGTCACGTAGTCGTCGCCGCCCGCGGTGAGCCCGGCGACGCGGTCCTCGACGGCGTCGCGTGCGGTGAGGAACAGCACGGGCACGTCGGGGTCGCGCTCGCGCAGGCGGCGCAGGACGGTGAGGCCGTCCATGTCGGGGAGCATGACGTCGAGCACGACGACGTCCGGCCCGGTCTCCCGCGCGGTGCGGATCGCGCCGTGCCCGTCGAGCGCGGTGGAGACGTCCCAGCCCTCGTACCGCAGCGCCGAGGTGAGCAGCTCGGCGAGGTTCGGCTCGTCGTCGACCACGAGCACGCGGACGGGGGAGCCGTCCGGGCGCGTGAGGCGCGGCTGGTCCGGGCGGCCGACGGGGGCGGTGGCTGCGGTCATGGCTCCAGGGTCGCGCGCGACGCGGAGGCGTGCCTGTGGTGACCCTGTGCGCTCGCTGTGCCCCGAGGCCGGCCCGGTCGACGCGCGGTCACCCGACGAGGGGTGGGTGAGAAACCGTGTCCGCGAGTCGTTGAAACCTTGACTTTTGTGCACCTGCCGTCAAAACTCGCTGCATCGGCAGCAGCCGACGTCCACGCACGCAGGAGTGCGCGCGTCGCCCCGTGGGGTCGCCGTCGGCGACCCTCCGGCTCGCGCTCTCGACGACGAGGGAGAAGCACGCATGGATTTGTTCAGCGGCATGACGTTCCGGCGGGCGGTGGCTGCGGCTGCCGCGCTGCCGCTCGTGGGCGGTGCCACGCTCATGACCGCGGGCCCGGCGGCCGCCGACGACGAGGACTACAAGATCCTCGTCGTCGGTGAGACGCTCGGCTTCCGCCACTCGCACATCGACGACACCACGCGTGCGCTCATCGAGCTCGGCGCCGACAACGGCTTCACGGTCGACGTGTGGGACCCGCCGAACAGCTCGGCGGGGTGGTGGGGCAGCGGCTCGCCCGGCCAGCCCGACCTGACGATGGACTCCTCGCCGTTCACGAGCGCCGAGGACCTCGCGCAGTACGCGACCATCGTCTTCGCGTCGCCCGTCGACAACACGAACTCCCTCAACCCGGCCACGCCGCGCCTCCTGGACGACGCCGAGCTCGCCGCGTTCCAGGGCTACATCCGGGGCGGCGGCGGGTTCGTGGGCCTGCACGCGGCGACGGACACGATGCACACCGTGCCCTGGTACAGCCAGCTCACGGGCGGCGGCGCGCGGTTCGTCAGCCACCCGCAGCAGCAGACGGCGACGATGCGCGTCGAGAGCCCGGGGCACCCCTCGACGGCGCACCTGCCCGCCGTGTGGGAGCGGTTCGACGAGTGGTACAACTACACGACCAACCCGCGCGAGGACGTCCACGTCCTCATCACGCTCGACGAGTCGACGTACAACCCGGGCAACAACGCGATGGGCGAGGACCACCCGATCGCGTGGTGCCAGAACTTCGAGGGCGGTCGCTCCTGGTACGAGGGTGCCGGGCACACCGACGCCTCGTGGACCGACCCGCTGTTCCTCGAGCACGTCCTCAAGGGCGTCGAGTGGACCGCGGGCGTCGTCGAGGGCGGCGGCAACTGCGTCACGTTCGGCGAGGTGGACGAGCTCGTGGCGGGCCTGAACACCTCTGCGGTGGGCGACGGCGTCATCGCCGGCGCGATCTCGTCGCTGCTCGGCAGCGCGCGCACCGCGGCCGACGCGGACGACCCCGCGACGGCCGTGCAGGTGCTCGGCGGCGCGCGCTCGCTCGTCGACCACCTGTCGGCGGCGGCGGGCGACCGCGCGCTGCTCGGCACGAAGATCGACGACCTCGTCGACTGGCAGTCCGCGCTGGTCGACGACGGCCCCGCGCTCGACCTCTCGGCCGAGGCCGAGCTGCGCACCATGGGCGGCAAGCAGTACCTCGCCGTCCGGGTGGTCAACCAGGACGACACGGCCGTGGACCTCGCGGTCACCACGCCGTACGGGACCAAGGAGTTCGCGGCCGTCGCGCCGACCAAGAACGCCTACCAGGCCTTCGCGACGCGCCTCGTCGAGGTGCCCGCGGGGCAGGTGACGGTCACCGCCACCGCCGAGCGCGACGGCGAGACGGTCACCGAGGAGCTCGTGGTCGACTTCGCCGGCACGGCCTGACACCTCCCCGGCACAGCACGCACGACGCCCGTCGCACCTCAGTGCGGCGGGCGTCGTGCGTGCTCCGGCGGATACACCGCCGGGCGTCCGCGGCTCGTCAGGCGAGCTGGAGCGTCGTGAGGCAGGTCGGGTCGTCGTCGCGCGTCGAGACGGTCGTGGTGCCGACCCGGCCGTCGTGCTCGACGCGCAGCTCCGCGTCGACGTCGCGCGGGAGCCAGTAGCCGACGAAGCCGTTGGCGCCGAGCGTCGTGTCCTCCTCGACGAGCACGTCGCCGGTGGCCGCATCGACCACGGTCACGGAGACCGGCTCGCCCGCGAGCTCGCCCTGGCACGTGGTGAGCGAGTGGTAGAAGCACTCGTGCGTCTCGTCCACGAAGGGCGCCACGGAGAGGTAGAACGTGTCCTCGGGCAGCGGGACCGTGGTCTCGTACGACTCGTCGGCGAGCACGAGCTCCGCCGCGCGGACGGAGGCCACGAGGTCGGTCGGCCGGTCGGCCGTCTCGAGCCCTTCGAGCCGGTCGACGACCTCCTGGCCGCTGAGCCCCGCGAGGTCGTGCCGGTCGAGCAGCGCGTCCAGCGCGGACGGCTCGGGAGACCCGCCGGAGCAGCCGGCGAGCACGAGGGCGGTCGCGGCCACGGCGGCCACGAGGGTCGGGAGGGCACGTCGTCTCATGCGCCGATCCTCTCAGAGCGCGACGCCGCGACCAGGGCCGGAGGTCCCGGGTGCGCCGACGGCCGGGACCCTGGCGGGCCCCGGCCGTGCGGGTGGCGGACGGCGTCGCGTCACGCGGTGAGCATCGCCACCGGGTTGTCGTGCGTGAGGCGCGCGAGCACGTCGCGCGGCACGCCGCGCGCCGCGAGCATCTCGGTGAACACCGTCGGGACGTAGGCGAACCCGTTGCCGCCGTGCTGCACCCACATCTGCTTGAGGAACACGTCGTGGCTGAGCAGCACCTGGCCCGCGTGACCGGCCTCGACGAGGCGCTGCACCGCGGTCGCGGTCGTGTGCGGGTCGGGGGACACCCCCTCCTTCGGGAAGGTGATGTCCATGCCGACCATGTCGAACTCGAGCCAGACGCCGCGCTCGGCCACGGACCGCTGGTAGTCCGGGTCGTCGGCGGACGGGTCCATGTGGCACAGCACGACCTTCTCGGGGCCCACGCCCACCTCGTCGAGCACGAGGTCGAGCACCTCGTGCGCGCGGCGCTGCCACCCGGGGAGGTGCACCTGGAGCGCGACGTGCGGGTGCTCGCGCTGGGCGAGGGCCGCCGCGCGCAGCGACGCGGCCTCGCCCGCGGTGAACGACGGCGAGACGCCGATCTCGCCGATGATGCCGGGACGCACGCCCGTCCCGCCGATCCCGTCGGCGAGCTCCGCGACGATCGCGGACGCCTGGGCGTCCACGGCCGCGGCGGCGATGCGGTCGCCCTCGAACTTCTCGAGGTACGCGCCGCAGCCCGCGACCACGTGCAGCCCGGTGCGGCGCGCGACCTCCGCGAGGCGCTCGGGGTTGCGCCCGATCGCGGCGCTCGACGTCGCGTCGACGATCGTGCGCCCGCCCAGGGCGGCGAAGCTCTCGAGCTCCGCCGCGACCGCGGCGACCGGCTTGTCGGCGATGTTGTCCGCGCAGCAGTACGGGTCCTGGCGCAGCGCCCAGGCGACCGACGCGGAGACCGGCGCCTCGACGACCGCCTCGGAGAAGCGGTAGCTCGGCGGGTCGAGCACCCCGGACAGGTCGTTGAAGAGGTGCTCGTGGGGGAGCGTGAGGCCGAGGTCCGCGGCCGCGGCACGGCCGGTGACCGTCTGGACGTGACCGGCGGGGGTGACGCTCATCGCGCGCTCGTCTCGCCGGCCTCGCCGCCCGCGACCGCCGCCGCGACGCCCGCGTCGGGTCCGTCGGGGCCGGTGGCGTCCGGGCCGTCGGCGTGCGCCGCCTTGCCGGACGGGATCATCCCGATCCCGGCGGCGACGAGCGCGATGACCGTGCCGATGACGGTCGCGACGTGCACGGTGTGGCCGAGCGCCGGGATCGCGGCGTCGAGGACGAGCGAGCCGACGAGCTGGCCCGCGACCGAGGCGAGGCCGAGAAGGAGCAGCCCGAGGCCGCGCACGAGGAGCGCCATGAGCGCGATCGACAGCAGGCCGAGCGGGCCGCCCAGGTACATCCACCACTCGCTCGGGAGCTGGAAGTCGACGCCGCCCACCGCCGCGCGCACCAGGTAGGCGATCAGCAGGGCGGTGAAGCCGACGAGGAAGTTCCAGCCGATCGAGACGAGCATCGACCCGGTGACGTCGGCGACGGCCGCGTTCCCGGCGGGCTGCCAGCCCGCGAGCAGACCGCCCACGAACGGCATGATCGCGAGCACGATCGTGTGCGGCACGGAGAAGCTCGGGGAGATGACGACGACGGTCGCCGCGATGGCGAGCGCCGCGCCGAGGAGGCGCGTCGTGGTGAGCGGCTGCTTGACCGACGCCGTGACGCCGAGGCGGTCGCAGATGACGCCCGAGATGACGAGGCCCGAGATGAGCGAGATCTGGAACGTCGCGACGCCGAGGACGCCGACCGTGACGCCCTCGGACAGGACGATGACGGCGCCGCACAGGCCCGCGAGGTAGTTCCACCACGGGATGGTGCGCGAGCGGATCAGGCCGGGGATCGCGAGCGCCTCGCGTCGGGTCGCAGGACGCGCGAACACGACGACGAACATGAGGACCAGGCCGGTCCCGAACGAGATGAGGGCGGCGGCGTGCCCGTCGCCGATCGTCTTGCCCAGCTGGCCGTTGACGGCCGCCTGCATGGGACCGAGGGCCCCCGCGAGGACGGTCGCGACGACGAGCAGGGCGGTCGCGGTGTCCTTGACCCTGCTGCGGCGGGCTGACGAGCTCACAGCACCTCCCTGAGTGCCGGACGGGGAACCGGTGGTCGCCGGCGTGGCGTGCTTCATTGCGTGACCGTGCCTTCCTCCGACGGTACGTCGGACTTAGCTGTGGAGCGGAATCCTGGTGCCCTCGGGGGCCAGGTCGGTGGCGCGCGGCAGGGAGTCGACGGCGCCGTGGCGGGTGGTGGTGGAGGCGGCGACGCGCGCCGCCCAGCGGGCGGACTCGACGAGGTCGCCGCCGTGGAGGAGGCCGTCCGCGAGCGCCGCGCAGAACGAGTCGCCGGCGGCGGTCGTGTCGACGGCGTCGACGCGCTCCGCCGGGACGGTGACGGGTGCGCCTCCTGCGGGGACGACGAGCGCGCCGTCGGCCCCGAGGGTGACGACGACGTCCCCGGGGTGGTCGAGCGCGCGCACCATGGCGAGCACGGCGTCGGTGCCGACGGGCTCGTCGCGCGCGCCGACGAGGGTCGCGAGCTCGAACCGGTTGGGCACGAGCACGCGGAACGCGGCGCGCACGTGGGCGGGCAGCGGCACGGCGGGCGCCGGGTTGAGCACGGTGGTCCCCGTCGCGGTGGCGGCGACGGCGCGCAGGGCGCCGAGCGGCGTCTCGCACTGGCACAGGACGGCTGCCGCGTCGCGCACGAGGTCGGCGCGCTCGGTGACGAACGCCTCGTCGACGACGGCGTTCGCGCCGGGCTCGATGACGATCGTCGACTCGGGCTGCTCCCACAGCACGACGGCGACCCCGGTGGGGCGGTCCGCCGTCGCGAGGCCGTCGAGGACGAGGCCCTCGACGGCGAGGCGGCGGCGGATCGCGCGGCCGTCGTCGTCGTCCCCGACGGCGCCGACCATGGCGACGCGGCGGCCGAGTCGGGCGGCGGCGACCGCCTGGTTGGCGCCCTTGCCGCCGGGGGAGCGGACGAGGCCCGTCGCGGAGACGGTCTCGCCCGAGCGGGGCAGGCGGTCGACGGTCAGCCTGAGGTCCATGTTCAGGCTGCCGACGACCACTACCTCGGGCGTCATCAGCCCGCGAGCCAGGTGACGGCCTGGCCGAACAGCGGGCCGTAGCCGGCCCAGTCCATGAACTCGCGCGGGGCCCAGTGCGGGGAGATGTCGGAGGCGAACGCGAGCGTGCGCCCCTCGCCCTCGGTCCGGACGGCGACGAGCGGACGGTCCTCGATGGTGGCGAGGACGGTCGCGTCGGTCTTGGCGGTGAGGCGCTGGTAGCCGAGGAGGATCGGCCACTCGCGGTCGAGGCCGGCGGTGACGGGGTGCTCGACGTCGGTCAGGGTGCCGCCGATGCCCTCCGGGGTCTCCTCGCGGTCGTCGTACGGGAGGATGTCGACGGGCAGGACGGCCTCGACGGCGGTGCCGTGGTAGTTCGCCTTGGCCTGGAAGCCCTGGAAGCTGAGGTACCCGCCGGCCATCATGAGGCCGCCGCCGCGGCGGACCCACTCGGCGAGGAGCTTGAGCCGGTTCGGGAACGGGCGTCCCTGGGAGAACACGACCGGGGGCAGCAGGAGCGAGTTGGCGCCGATGTCGGACAGGATCACGACGTCGTAGGCGTCGAGCTCGTCGAGCGTGGAGGGGAAGTCCTCGGCGACGAGGTGCGAGGGCAGGTGCGTGACCTCGTGGCCCTCGGCGGCCAGCGCCTCGAGCAGGCGCGCGCACCCGATCTCGAGCTGGGCGTGGGGGAACGCGTCGTACCCCTTGTAGTCGGTGGTCGCGTTGATCCACGACTCCCCGGCGAGCAGAACCCGGCTCATCCCGGCCTCCTTGCGATCAGGTCGCGCGGCGACGTCCTCGACGACTTTGCGCAACGTTGTGTAGCGTTGCGCAAGACCGTAGGGGGCGAGCGGCGCGGCTGTCAACACCGTGCGCGGCCCGACGCTCCCGGTAGAGTGCAAGGGATCTGGGGGACCGCCCCGAGGAAGGGGAGCCATGACGCTCACGCGTGTTGCGCAACGTGCCGGCGTGTCGGCCTCGACGGCGTCGCGCTACCTGCGCGGGCAGCTCAACGTCCAGCCGGAGACGGCGGCGCGGATCGACGCCGCGGTCCGCGAGGTCGGGTACGTCGTGCCCGCACCCGGTCCCGCCCCGCGCGAGGACGAGCGCCGCACCGGGGTGGTCGCGCTCGTCGTGCCCGACTTCGTCAACCCCTTCTTCACCGCCCTCGCCGAGGAGGTCGCGCGCCTCGCGGGCGACCGCCGCGTCCCGCTCGTCGTCGCGCTGTCGACGCGGCACGGCGACGCCGAGTCCGGCCTCGGCCAGCTCCTCGCGAGCGACGGCTCGCTCGACGGCATCGTCTACGTGGGGATGTCCCGGACCGACGACCGGCTCGCGCGCGCCGTCGCGGACGGCCTGCCCGTCGTCGTCATCGACGAGGAGGTCGACCTCGACCTGCCCGTCGAGACGATCACCGTCGACAACTACGGTGGCGCCTACCAGGCCACGAGCTACCTCGTGCAGCAGGGGCACCGGCGCATCGCCCACGTCGCCGGGCCCGCGGAGCTGTCCACGACCCAGGACCGCCTGCGCGGGTACGTCGACGCGATGCACGACGCCGGCCTCGACGTCGACCCGGACCTCGTGCGCCACGGCCCGTACACCGAGCAGTTCGGCGCCTCGACGTTCCCCTACCTCACGCGGCCCGGGAGCGCGCCGACGGCCGTCTTCGTCGGCAGCGACATCGTCGCCGTCGGGATGCTGGGTGCGGCCGAGCTGCACGGCATCTCCATCCCCGAGGACCTCTCGGTCGTCGGGTGCGACGGCATCCGCGTCGGCCAGTGGCTGCGGCCCAAGCTCACGACGCTCGAGCAGCCCGTCGCGGCGCTGGCGCTCGCCGCGATGGACGCGATCGAGCGCTCGATGACCGGCACCCGCCCTGCGGACCCGCCCGCGCGCACCGTGCTGCCGCTGCACCTCGTCGTGCGCGGCTCGGTCGCCCGGCCCGCGGACGCGTAGCGCGGCGGCTCGCGCGCCGACGGTCGCGAGCGGGAGCTACGCCGGGCGCGCGTCCGCGGCCCGGCGTGTCCAGCGCATCACGACGTACAGCGCCGCGCCGACGGCGAGCAGGATCCCCGCGCGCAGCCACGTCACGGCGTCCTGCTGCGTGAGGAGCAGGACGCACGACGCCACGCCCAGCACCGGCACGACCGTCGCGACACGGAAGTGCGGGGCGTCGACGGGGTCGCGCCGCAGCACGAGGACCGCGACGTTCGTCGAGGCGAACACGAGCAGCAGGAGCAGCACGACGGTCTCGGCGAGGCCCGCGACGTCGCCCGTGAACACGAGCCCCATCGCGACCACGGTCGTCACGACGATCGCGACCCACGGCGTGCGGCGGCGGGGGAGCACGCGCCCGAGCGTGGCCGGGAGCAGGCCCTGCTCGGCCATGCCGTACGCGAGCCGGCTCGCCATGATCATCGTGAGCAGCGCCCCGTTCGCGACGGCGATCAGCGCGACGAGCGAGAACACCCACGCAGGCACCGAGCCCTCGGCGTCGACGACCTCGAGCAGCGGACCGGTCGAGCCGGCGAGCGTCTCGGGGTCCACGACCGCGACCGCGGCGACGCCCACCGCGACGTACACGACGCCCGCCGTGACGAGCGCGCCGAACAGGGCGCGCGGGTAGGTGCGGCGCACGTCGCGCACCTCCTCGGCGAGGTTGGCCGACGTCTCGAACCCGACGAACGAGTAGTACGCGAGGATGGCGGCCGCGAGGACGGCGAGCGCCGGCGTCGTGCCCTCCGCGAACTGCGTGACGCGGCCCGGCGACCCCTCGCCGCGCCCCAGCACGACGGCGGCGAGCACGACGACGAGCACGAGCCCGGACAGCTCGATCGCGGTCATCGCGACGTTGGCGCGCAGCGACTCCTTGATGCCGCGCGCGTTGAGCGCCGCGACGACGGCGAGGAAGAGCACGGCCACGAGCCGGTCGGGCGCGTCGACGAACGTCGCGAAGTAGTCGCCGGCGAAGGCCAGGGAGAGGCCCGCGGCGCTCGTCACGCCCGCGGCGAGCATGGAGAACCCGACGAGGAACGACACGAGCGGGCTGCGGAACGCGCGGTCCGCGAACACGGCCGCGCCGCCCGCCTGCGGGTACTTCGTCACGAGCTCGGCGTACGACCCGGCGGTCAGCAGGGCGAGGCCGAGGGCGACGAGGAGCGGCAGCCAGACGGCGCCGCCCACCTCGCCGGCCATCTCGCCGACGAGCGCGTAGACGCCCGCGCCGAGCACGTCGCCGAGGATGAAGAGGTACAGGAGCCGTCCCCCGACCGAGCGGGACAGCTTCGTGTCCGGGTCGGTGGCCTGCTGCTGGGGTGCGGTCGGTGCGCTCATCGCGTCACCGTGCCACGACCCCGGGTCGCTCGCGCCGCGGGCCACCGTGCGAGCCCGCAGGAGGCGTGTGAGCGTGAGGTCTCCGGGTCCAGCCACGAGCCCGTCCGCACGAGCGCGACCGGCGGGACGGATCTGACGGATCGTCCCCGCGTGCCTGCGTCGCGCTCCGTCGCGAGGAGACGAGCATGAGCGACACCCCGGAGACTCCGAGCGCGGCCCGCACCGTGCGGCGCGCGGTCGTGCTGGGCGGTGCCGGCTTCGTGGGCAGTCACGTGTGCGAGGCGCTGGTGGGCCAGGGCGTCGAGGTCGTGTGCGTCGACGACCTGTCGACCGGTCAGTTGCGCAACCTCGACGCGCTGCGCGACGACGCGCGGTTCCGGTTCGTCGAGGGCGACGTCAGCGCCGGGATCGAGGTGCCCGACCCCGAACGGGTCGACCTCGTGCTGCACCTCGCGTCGCCCGCCTCGCCCGTGGACTACCTCCGGCTCCCGCTCGAGACCCTGCTCGTGGGGTCGGCGGGGACGCGTCACGGCCTCGAGCTGGCCGACCGGGCCGGGGCGCGGTTCGTGCTCGCCTCCACGTCCGAGGTCTACGGCGACCCGGAGGTCCACCCCCAGCGCGAGGACTACTGGGGCCACGTGAACCCCGTCGGCCCGCGCAGCGTCTACGACGAGTCCAAGCGGTTCGCGGAGGCGACCGCCGCCGCGTACCGGCGCAGCCGGGGCGTGGACACGGGGATCGTGCGGATCTTCAACACGTACGGGCCGCGGATGCGCGGGCACGACGGCCGCATGGTCCCGACGTTCGTCCGGCAGGCGCTCGCGGGGGAGCCGCTGACCGTCGCGGGCGACGGGTCGCAGACCCGGTCGGTGTGCTTCGTGGACGACCTCGTCGAGGGCATCCTCGCGTTCGCGCGCACCGACCACCCCGGCCCCGTGAACCTCGGCGACCCGACGGAGCTCACGGTCGAGCGCGTCGCGCGCGACGTGCTCGCGGCGACGGGGAGCGACGCCCGGATCGTGCACGTCGACCTGCCCGAGGACGACCCGCGCCGTCGTCGGCCGAACACGAGCCTCGCGGAGCGCACCCTCGGCTGGCGGGCCCGCACGCCGTGGACCGAGGGCCTCGCCCGGACGGTCGAGTGGTTCCGCACCGACGGTGGCGGCGAGACGCCCGTCGCCGTCGGGGTGGCGCGCGGCGCCGCCGCGGACGAGGGAGCAGACCCGGCATGAAGGTCTCCGTGCACGGCTGCGGCTACCTCGGCGCGGTCCACGCGGCGGCCCTCGCGCGCCTGGGGCACGAGGTGGTCGGCATCGACGTCGACCCGGCCCGCGTCGCGGCGCTCGCGGAGGGTCGGGCCCCGTTCTTCGAGCCGGGTCTCGCCGCGCTCCTCGCCGACCCGGGCGGGGCGGGGTCGCTCACGTTCTCGACCGACGTCGCGCACGCGGGCGTCGCCGACGTCCACTTCCTGTGCGTCGGGACGCCGCAGTCGGCGGGCAGCGGCGTCGCGGACCTGCAGCAGCTCGAGGCCGCGCTCGCGGCGCTGCGCCCGCACCTGCGCCCGGGGTCGGTGGTGGTCGGCAAGTCGACCGTCCCCGTCGGCACGGCCGCCCGGCTCGCGACAGACCTGCCCGACGGCGTCCGGCTGGCCTGGAACCCCGAGTTCCTGCGCGAGGGGCACGCGGTCGCGGACACGCTGCACCCGGACCGGCTCGTCTACGGCGTGCCCGACGACGGCGACGCGCTCGCCGAGCGTCTCGACGCCGTCTACGCGCGGCTGCTCGACGACGGCGTGCCCCGCCTCGTGACCGACCTCGCGACCGCGGAGCTCGCGAAGGTGGCCGCCAACGCGTTCCTCGCGACGAAGATCTCGTTCGCCAACGCGGTCGCGGAGGTGTGCGAGGCCGCGGGCGGCGACGCGGTCGCGCTCGTCGGCACCATGGCGCTCGACCGCCGGATCGGCGGCGAGTACCTCGGCGTGGGCCTGGGGTTCGGGGGCGGGTGCCTGCCCAAGGACATCCGCGCGTTCGCGGCCCGGGCGCGCGAGCTCGGCGTCGGCCCGGCGGTGTCGTTCCTCGCCGAGGTCGACGCCATCAACGACCGCTGCCGGGAGCGCGCCGTCGCGCTCGCGCGCACCGCGTGCGGCGGCTCCCTCGCGGCGCGACGCGTGGCGGTGCTCGGCGCCGCGTTCAAGCCGGACAGCGACGACGTGCGCAGCTCGCCCGCCCTCGCGCTGGCCCGGGCGGTCGCCGCGGAGGGGGCCGACGTCGTCGTCACGGACCCGCAGGCGCTCGCGCTCGCGCAGGCGGCCGCCCCCGAGCTCGGGTACGCGGCGGACGCCCGCGAGGCGGCGACCGGCGCCGACGTCGTGGTCCTCGCGACCGAGTGGGACGAGTACCGCGACCTCGACCCCGGCGCCCTGGCCGCCGTGGTGCGGGCGCCGCGCCTCGTGGACGCGCGCAACGCCGTCGACGGCGCGCGGTGGCGCGCGGCCGGGTGGGACGTGCGCTCGCTCGGGGTCTCCGCGCCGCGCGCGGCACGGCCTCAGTCGAGCAGCCCCACGGCGTAGCCCACGAAGAACAGGGCCGTCACGACGGCGACCACGCCGACGACCCCGATCCAGACCCACGGCACGGCCCGGTGCGGGCCGTGCTCCTCGTGGCCCTGCGGCGCGCTCACCTGGTCCTCCGCGGGCGGGGTCTCGCCGGGCTGCACGTCACCGCTCGCCGAGAAGTCGGCCGCGGACGAGCGGTGCGAGGCGTCCAGCGGGTCGGGGTCGGGGGAGGCAGGTCCGGTCATGGTGCGGTCCTTCCGTCGGTGCGGGGGTCGAGATCGAGATCGGGGGAGGTCATGCCTCGACGCTCAGGGCCTCGTCGCCCGCACGCATCTCGGCGGGTCCTGGGGCCCGGCGAGCAGCGACCGCGCGGCCGCGGCGACCTCCTCGACGGTGATGCGGTCGAGCGCCGGGTCGAGGTCGGCGGCGTGCGGGTCGCCGCGGTACCCGCCCGGCGCCCGGTCGCGCGCGTGCGCCGGCCCCTGCTCCGTGTCGCCGTGCCAGAGCACCGCGTGCCGCTCCGGGTCCACCGCCGGTCCCCACGTGGCGGGCGGCGTCGGGCCGAACAGCACCACGGACGGGGTGCCGTACGCGGTCGCCAGGTGAGCCACGCCCGTGTCCCCGCAGGCGACGAGCCGGGCCGTCGCGACGACGTCGGCGAGCGTCGGCAGGTCCATCGTGCCGGCGGTGTCGGTCACGCTGCCGGTCCCGTCCGGCGCCCCTGCGAGGCCGCCGAGGGCGGCGACGGCGTCGGCCACCACCCGCGCGCACAGGTCGCGCTCGTCGGGGCCGCCCGTGACGACGACGTCGTGACCGGCGGCCGCGAGGCCGCGCGCGACCGCGGCGAAGCGGTCCGCGGGCCAGCGGCGCGCGCCGGACGCCGCGCCGGGGTGCACGACGACGTGGCGCCCCCGCGACCCCGGCGGGTCGAGCCGCAGGTCCTCGCGCGAGCACGCGCCGCCCGCCGCGGTGACGAGCCGGCACCAGCGGTCGACCTCGTGCTCGTCCGGGTCCCAGCCCGGCCCGTCGACCCCCGCGTCGCCCGACGCGAACGCGACCACCCGCTCCGGGGCGGTGTCGAGCAGCACCCGGTGGCTCTCGGGGCCGCTGCCGTGCAGGTTCACCGCCACGTGCCCGACGGGGTCCGCACCGGTGAGCGTCCGCGCCTCCTGCGCCCAGACGAGCGGCTCGAGGCCGCGGGTCGGCACGACGCCGTCGACGAGGCCGAGGTCGTGCAGCCAGCCGCCGACCTGCGCGGGCGCGGCGAGGAGGACGCGTCGGCCGGGCCACGCGCGCCGCACGCCCCGCAGCGCGGGCACGGCGGTCAGCGCGTCCCCGAGCCCGAGCGCGCGCAGCACGAGGACGGTCCCCTCGTCCTGCCCCGCGAGCCCCGGCAGGTCGGGCGCCGGCTCCGTCGCGCCCGCCGTCACGGCCACGACGTCTCGCCGGACGCCATGACGAGCATCTCGCGGATCTCGCAGCCCACCGGCTGGCGCAGCGCCGTCACGACGGCGGCCGCGGTGGCGCGCGGGTCGTTGAGGTCGGCGTCCGGTCCCGGCTTGTACTGCTCGGTGCGGCCGTCGAAGAACGCGGTGCGCATCCCGCCGGGCACGAGGCACGTGACGCCGACGCGGCCCGCGAGCTCCGCCGCGAGGGCCTGGGAGAACCCGCGCACGGCGAACTTCGACGCGCAGTAGGCGGTCGCGTCCGAGACGCCCTTGAGGCCGAGCGTCGACGCGACCGTGACGACCGTGCCGCGGCGCTCCTCGAGGAACGGCAGCGCGGCGCGCACGACGGCGACCGTCCCGAACAGGTTGACCCGCACGACGCGCTCCCACGTCTCGACGTCGATCTCGTCGAGGCGCCCGCACGCGTCGGTGCCGGCGGCCGTCACGACGGCGTCGGGCGGCCCGACCTCGAGCGCGAGCCGCTCGACCGCGGCGGCCGCGGCGGTGGAGTCGGACAGGTCGACGACCGCGTGCGGCACGCCGTCGGCGGGCGCGACCCGGTCCAGGACGACCGGCTTGCCGCCCGCCGCCGTCACCGCCTCGACGAGCGCTGCCCCCAGGCCGCTCGCGCCCCCGGTGACGTAGACGGTGCCGAGCTCGCGGGGTGCCAGGGCGTCGGTCCGCTGGGCGGACGTGGTGGTGGTCATGCGGTGGTCTCCTCCGTGCGGGTGGGGACCCCGGGCGCGAACCGCCCGGAGCGTTCGAGGATCGAGGTCGTGGAACGGCCGTCGACGTAGGGCAGGACGACGACCCGGCCGCCGTGGCGCCGGACCGTCTCCGCCTCGGGGAGCGTCTCCTCCGTGTAGTCGCCGCCCTTCGCCCAGACGTCGGGGCGCAGGCGGTCGAGCGCGGCCCGCGGGTCGTCCTCGTCGAACACGACGACCGCGGCCACGCAGTCGAGCGCGGCGAGGACCCGGGCCCGGTCGGCCTGCCCGACGACGGGGCGCTGCGGACCCTTGAGCCGCCGCACGGACGCGTCGCCGTTGAGCAGCACGACGAGGTGGTCGCCCAGGCGCGCGGCCGCCTCGAGCGTCGCGACGTGCCCGGCGTGCAGGATGTCGAAGCAGCCGCCCGTGGCGACGACGGTGCCGCTCGCCGCGCGCAGCCGGGCGGCCACCGCCTCGGGTCCCTCGGAGCCCGGCGCGGGGTCGCGACCTGGCGCGCCGGAGGTCCCGGCGACGTCGGCCGCTCTGTCCGGCACCGGGTCCGGACCCCGGCCCGGCCCGCGCTCCCGGGTCGCACCCGGCGCGCGGCCGACGGGGGAGCCGGCCCGGCGCCGGTAGCCCTCCGCGCCGCCCGCCGCGACCCAGGCCGAGGCCGAGGCGACGGCGGCGACGACCGCCGGGACGAGCCCGTCGCCCCGCGCGAGCGCGACCGCGACCGTCGAGGCGAAACGGTCGCCCGCGCCGCACGGGTCGCCGTGCGCGACGGTCGCGGGCACGTACGCCGGCTCCCCGTCGGCGCGCGCGACGAACGCCCCGCGGTCGCCCGCCGTGACGCACACGGCGCCCACGTCCCACGCGGCCGCGAGCGACCGCGCGAGACCCCCGGGGTCGTCGGGCGTCGCGTCCAGGCCGAGCGCCTCCGCCGCGTCGAGCGCCTCCGCGAGGTTGGGCGTCACGAGCGCCGTCCCGGGGACCGGGGCGCCGCCGCGCGGGTGCGGGTCCCACACGACCGTCCCGGTGCGGGCCGCGTGCGCGAGCGCGTCGCGGACCGGTCCGGCGTGGGTCGTCCCCGCGCCGTAGTCGGACACGAGCACGACGTCCGCGCCCGCGAGCGCCGCCCGCGCCGCGCGCTCCGGCAGGTCGCCGGGCCGGGCGGGGCCGCCGTCGTCGACGCGCACGACGGTCTGGCCGCCGGAGCGCACGCGGGTCTTGCGCCGCGTCGTGCCGACCTGCGGCAGGGCGACGACGTCGAGGTGCGGGCGCAGCAGGCCCCGCAGCTCGGAGCCCGCGTCGTCGTCGCCGAACGGCGCGACGAGGCGCACGCTCGCGCCGTCGGCGGCGAGGAGCGCGGTCAGCCCCGCGCCGCCCGGGCTGCGCCGGACGCCGAGCGTGTCGACGACGGGCACCGGGCCGTCGGGGGAGAAGCGGGTGACCTGGCCGTCGACGTCACGGTCGAGGAGCACGTCCCCGACGACGACCACCTGCGGTCCGGTCGCCGCCGCGGAGGCCGGTGCGGGTGCCGGGGCCGGCCGGTCCTCGGCCGACCCGGCGCCCGGGAGGTCCGCCGCGGCGCGCGCCTCGCGGTGACGCACGTGCGCGTCGAGCGCGGCGCACAGCGCGTGCACGACGACGAGGTGCAGCTCCTGCACGGACGACGTCGACGCGCCGCGCAGGGCGAGCGCGTCGTCGCACGCGGTGGCGAGCGCGCAGTCCCGCGGGCCGGTGAGCGCCCACGTCGTGAGGCCGAGCGCACGCGCCCGGCGAGCTGCCGCGACGACGTTCTCGCTCTCGCCGGAGGTCGACAGGAGCACGAGCACGTCGCCCGGGCGCCCGTGCGCGGCGACCTGGCGCGCGTACATCTCCGCGATGCCGTAGTCGTTGACGATCGCCGTGAGGCTCGACGTCTCCGCGTGCAGGCTGATCGCGGACAGCGGGGTCCGCTCGCCGTCGAAGCGGCCCACGAGCTCGGCGGTGAGGTGCTGTGCCTCGGCGGCGCTGCCCCCGTTGCCTGCGACGAGGAGTCGCCCGCCCGCGAGCACGGTGTCGGCGAGCCGCGCGCCCCACGCGTCGATCCGGCCCGCCTCGGCGGTGAGCAGGTCGAGACCGTCGTGGAGGTCGTCGGCGTGCGCGCGCAGCCAGCGGCGCGCGGCGTCGTGCGGTCCGGCACCGTGCGCGTCCGCGGGCCCGTCCCTGTGCTCGGCAGCGGGCCCGGTCCACGGCGCGGTCACGGTGCGCTCACCGCCCGCAGTGCGGTGCGCCCGGCCGCGACGGGCCGGGCCCGGCCGCGCTCGGTGCGCCGGGCCGAGGCGACGCGCTCGTAGGACTCGACGGTGCGCTCGGCGACCGTGACCCAGCCGTACAGGTGCTCGGCGCGCAGCCGCGCGGCCGAGCCGAGGCGCTCCGCGAGCGCCGGGTCGTCGGCGAGGCGGCGCAGCGCGGCGGCGAGCGCCCCGGCGTCGCGCGGCGGGACGAGCAGGCCCGTGCGCCCGTCCACGACCGAGTCGAGCAGACCGCCGACGGCGGCGCCCACGACCGGGCGCCCGCACGCGGCGGCCTCCAGCGGGACGATCCCGAAGGGCTCGTACCAGGGGTCGCACACGACGGCGTCCGCGGCGTGCATGAGGTCGCGCACGTCGTCCTGCGTCACGCTGCCCACGAACCGGACGCGGTCCGCGACGCCGACCGCGACCGCGACGGCGCGCAGCCGCAGGACCTCGGGGTCCTCGTCGAGCGCGCCCGGCGCGGGGCCGCCCGCGACGACGAGCTCCGCGCCGGGCAGCTCCGCGAGCGCCTCGATGACCGTGTCGACGCCCTTGCGCTCGACGAGGCGGCCCACCGAGAGCAGGCGCAGCGTGCCGGGCTCGCGGTGCGGGTGCTCGGTGCGGTCCGGGTCGGGCAGGAAGCGGCCGAGGTCCACGCCGCACGGCACGACGTCGATGCGGTCCGGGTCGGCGCCGAGCGCGACGAGCTCGGCGACCTCGTCGGCGCACGTCGCGACGATCCGGTCGACCGCGCGGCACAGCAGGCGCTCGCGGGCCACGCGCTCGGCGGGGCTCGTGTCGTGCGCGCCCTGGTGGCGGCGCTTGACGGACCCGAGCGCGTGGAAGGTCTGCACGAGCGGGACCCCGAGCGCGGGAGCGGACAGCAGGCCCGCGATCCCGGACATCCAGAAGTGGGCGTGCACGACGTCGGGCCGGGGCCCGGGCTCGATCCACCGCCGCAGGAGGTCGGCGCCGAACGCGTCCATGTGGGGCAGGAGGTCGTCCTTGGGCACGGGCACGGGCGGACCGGCGTCCACGTGCACGACCTCGACGCCGCGCGCGAGCGGGACCCGCTCCGGGAGGGACGCGTCGTCGCGGCGCGTGAACACCTCCACACGGTGGCCCTGCGCGCCGAGCCGCGTGGCGAGCGACGCGACGTGCACGTTCTGCCCGCCCGCGTCGACGCCGCCCAGGGCGGCGAGGGGGCTGGCGTGCTCCGAGATCATCGCGATCTTCATGAGGTCACCTCCGTCAGGACCGTGTCCCAGCGCCGCAGGAACGCGGCGTGGGAGTAGTGCTCGAGCACGTGGGCGCGGGCCGCCCGGCCGTGCTCGCGGGCGTCGTCGCGGTCGGCGAGCCAGCGCCGCGCGGTCGCGGCGAGCTCGTCGGGACGGGCGCTGAGGAGTCCCGCGGCCGGGGGCACCGCGACGGGCGCCTCGGTGGTCGGCAGCGCGAGCACGGGCATCCCGAGCGCCATCGCCTCCAGCAGGGAGAGCCCGAGGCTCGTCCAGCGGTAGGGGTGCAGGTAGGCGCGCGACGTCGCGAGCCGCGCGTGCATCGCGGCCTGGGGGACGTCGTCGTGCAGGCCGTGCGGGAGGTCGTGCGGCAGGTCGTGCGGCGCGGCGCCGGGCGCCGCGAGGTGCTCGGCCAGCTTGCCGACGCCCATGCCGTAGACGTCGAGCGGCACGTGCCGCCCCAGCGCGACGAGCACGTCGGTCCCGGCGACGCGCCAGCGCCGCACCGGCTCGTTGACGACGGCCCCGACGCTCGCCCGCTCCCCGGTGTACAGGGAGCCGGGGTCGGGGATGCCGTGGTCGACGACGAGCGTGCGCGCGTCGCCCGTGTCCCACATGAGCGCGTTGAACGCCGTGACGTGCACGATCGGCACCAGGCCCTCCTCGACGACGTCGAGGTCGGCGAGCGGGTGCCGGGTCGCGGCCGCGTGGCCCGTCGGGGCGTTGTGCTCGACGTAGACGGCGGGCACGTCGCGGCCGGGCACGAGCCCGGTCCAGCGCCGCAGGAGCTCGACCTCCTCGGGGCGCTGGAGCACCACGACGTCGATCGCGCGGTCCGCCGCGAGATCGGCGAGCTCGTCCGGCGCGACCTCGCGCGCCCCGGGCGGCCAGTCCCAGGTGCGTGCGCGACCGCGGCCGTCCGGCCCGCGGTCGGGGACGACCGGGACGAGGTACTCGTGGCCGCCGGCGACGAACGACGTCGCCCACGACCCGTGCACGTGCCACACGAGGATCCTCATCGGGTCACCCCCACGGTCCGCGGCAGGGCGGCGCCCGGCTCGGGCATCCCCACGGCGTGCGGGGAGGCGAGCCGGTCGACGGCCGTGACGACGTCGGCCGGGTCGACGTCGAGGCACGGGTGGTCGGGCACCGGGCACAGCCGGGCCCGCGTGCCGCGGCACGCGGCCTCCTGGTCGCCGAGCAGGACGGTCGGCACGCCCCACGGCGCCCACCGCCCCGCGGGGACCACGGGGGCGAAGAGGGACACGACGGGCGTGCCCACGGCGGCGGCCAGGTGCGCGGGCCCCGTGTTGCCGACGACGACGCACCGAGCGGCGGCGAGCACCGCCGCGAGACCCGCGAGGTCCGTGCGCCCCGACAGGTCCCGCGCGCACCCGGCGGCGCCGTGCGCCGCGAGGTCGGCCTCGCCCGGTCCGCCCGTGACGACCACCTCGTGGCCCGCGCGCACCAGCGCCGCGACGACGTCGCGCGCACGGTCGGGCGCGGGTGCCCGCGCCGGGACGGACGCGCCGGGGTGCACGACGACGTAGGGCCCCGCGGGCACGAGCGGCGACACGTCGGGCAGCGGCTCGCGCACGCGCAGCCGGTCGCCGTCGGGCGGGGCGCCGAACCCCGCGGCGCGGACGAGGTCGAGCGCGGCCTCGACCTCGTGCAGGCCGTCGGGGCGGGTGTGCCGCACGTCGAGGAGCGAGCCCGGGTAGTCCTCGCTCACCGCGGCGACGCGCCCGACGCCCGCGACCTTGAGCAGCATCGCCGCGGGCAGCGGGCTCTGGTGGAACGAGGTGAAGACGACCGCCGCGGCGTAGCGCCGCGCGGCGAGCGTCGCGACGAGGTCGAGCACGCTCCCGCGGTCGACGGGCGGGGGCCGGTAGCCGGACCAGGGGGCGTCGAAGACGAGCACGTCGCGCACGTCGGGGAGCAGCAGGGCCGCCGCCCGCCCGGCCGGGGCCGCCAGGACGTCCACCTGTCCGCCGTCGCGCGCGGCCGCGTGCGCCATCGCCCGGATCGCGGGGCCCGTGAGCAGGACGTCGCCGTCGCTGTCGAGGCGCACGGCGAGCACGTCGGCGCTCATGCCGCACGCCCCTCGTCCGGCGTCGCCGCGGGCGCGCCGGGTCGGGACGCCCCAGCTGCATCCGCGCCGGGGGAGGACCCGGCGGCGTGCGCCGGGGACGCGCCGGGCAGGCGGTCGTCGAGCGCGCGGACCGCGGCGGCGAGGTCCGGCGCGACGCACGGGGCGGCGGCGACCTCCTCGGCGCGCGTCACGGGCGTCGGCACGAGGACCGGGGTCGCGCCCGCGGCGAGCGCGGCGCCCACGTCGGCGCCGATGTCGCCCACGACGGCGCACCGCCACGGCTCGACGCCGAGGTCGGCCGCCGCGGCGAGCACGAGGCCGGGACCGGGCTTGCGGCACGCGCACGCGTCGTCCGGCGCGTGCGGGCACACCTGCCACGTGTCGAACGGGCCGAGCAGCTCCTCGACGCGCGCGTTCACGGCGTCGACCTGCGCGCGCGTGAGCAGCCCGCGCCCGACGCCGGACTGGTTGGACACCACGCCGAGCCGGACCCCGCGGGCGCGCAGGTCGTCGAGCACGGCGGGGGCGCCCGCCAGGGGGCGCACCGCCGCCGGGTCGCCGTTGTACGGGACGTCGTGCACGAGCGTGCCGTCGCGGTCGAGCAGGACCGCAGCGAGCGGCGGGGGCCACGGCTCGAGCCCGCGCCGGGCGGCGACCGCGCCCGCGACGCGGTGCCGCACCGCCGCGAACGGGATGGCGGCGCTCGTCCAGGCCATGCGCCGCAGCTCGGGCCCGAACACGTCGTCTCCCGGTCGCGGCCCCGGTGCGAGGCGGCGCCCGAGGAACTGCGCGGTGAGGGCCGCCCACCCGAGCGCGCCGAGCACCGCGACGCGCGGGCGCCGCGCGACGAGCCCGCCGACGCCGACCGCGGCGGCGGCGACGGTCGCGACGTGCCACGCGAGGCGACCGCGGCCGGTCTCGGCGCGCTCGCGCCACCCCGGTCCGTGCAGGGCGCGGAACGTCGCGTCGTCGCGGGTCCCGGCCTGCACGCGCAGGCTCACCGCGTCGTCCGTGGGGCGCACGGGGTGGGTCGTCGTGCGCGTGCCGCGCACGAGCTCCCAGCCCGCCTCGCGCACGCGCAGCGCGAGGTCCGCGTCCTCGCGGTAGGCGCGGGGGAAGCGCTCGTCGAACCCGCCGACCTGCTCGAGCGCGGCGCGCCGGTACGCCATGTCGGCGGTGGCCCACGCCGCGCGCTCGAGCCCGGCGGTCCCGCGCTCCCAGTCCGTCGGACGGCGGTGCGCGGGCAGCGGGACGTGCAGGCGGCCCTGCACGCCGCCGGTGCGGGGCGTCGCCGCCGCGAGGTCCTGCGCGAGCAGGCGCGCCCACCCGGCGGGGAGCTCGACGTCGTCGTCGAGGAGCACGACCCACGGCGCGGTCGTCGAGCGCCACCCGGCGTTGCGCGCGGCGGCAGGCCCCCGGCCCCCGGTGCGCACGACGCGCGCGCCGAGCGCACGGCCGGCGTCCCCGAGGTCGAGCGGGTCGGGCACCGGGTCGGTCGTGCCGGGCCGCGGCAGCCGCCGGTCGTCCGCGACGACGACCTCGGCCGGCCCGGGGGAGTCCGGGCCGTCGGCCTGGGCGACGAGGGTCTCCAGGAGCCGGTCGAGCGACGGGCGGCCGATCGAGGGCACGACGACGGCGTACGGCACCGGGGGTGCGGGGCGGCCCGCGGGCGCGCTCACGCCGTCGCCCCGGACGGAGCCGCGAACACGTCGGGGCGGCGCACGAGGTGCGGGCCGAGCACGAGCGCGTCCACGGGGGCGGACCCGAAGAGCTCGAGCGCGTCGCGCGGGTCGTCGACCATCGGTCGGCCCGCCGTGTTGAGGCTCGTGTTGACGACGACCGGCAGCCCGGTCAGCTCCTTGAACGCCCGGATCGTCGCCTGCAGGCGCGGCGTCGACCCGTCGACGGTCTGGATGCGTGCCGTCCCGTCGACGTGCACGACGGCCGCGATCCGCTCGCGCCACGCGGGCGCCACGTCGTGCACGAACAGCATGTACGGGCTCGGGACGGGGCCGCCGGAGAAGATCTCCGCGGCGTCCTCGAGCAGGACCATCGGCGCCACGGGCCGGAACTGCTCGCGGCCCTTCACGTCGTTGAGCCGCTCCAGGTTCTCCACCGGTCCGGGGTGCGCGAGCAGGGAGCGTTGCCCCAGCGCGCGCGGGCCGAGCTCGGCGCGGCCGTCGAACCACGCCACGACGCCGTCGTCCGCGAGGATCCGCCCGACCTCGGCGGGCAGGTCGTCGGGCGTCGTGAAGGGGACCTGCGCGGTGCGCAGCCACCGGGCGAGCGCCTCGTCGCCCCACGCGCGGCCGAGCGCCGCCGAGCCCATCGGCTCGACGGTGTCGCCCGCCTCCGCGGCGAGCTGGAGCGCCGCGCCCAGCGCCGTGCCGGCGTCGCCCGCCGCGGGCTGGACCCAGACCTCCGCGAACGGCGACTCGCGCCAGACCCGCGAGTTCGCGACGCAGTTCAGCGCCGTGCCGCCCGCCATGGTCAGCACGCGGTCGCCCGTCTGCCCGTGGAGCCACGTGGCGAGGTCGACGAGCACCTCCTCGAGCCGCGCCTGCACCGACGCCGCGAGGTCGGCGTGCTCGGCCCGGCCGCCGTGCGCGGTGCCCCACGTGCCGTCGTCCGTGCGGCGCGGCGCCCAGCGCTCCCAGTCGGGCACCTCGGCGACGAAGCCGCCGTCGCCCGTCGCGTGGAGCACCTCGCGCAGGTCGTCGAGGAAGCGCGGCTCGCCGTACGACGCGAGCGCCATGACCTTGTACTCGTCGCTCGACCGCAGGAAGCCCAGGTGCTCGGTGAGGGACTCGTAGACCAGCCCGAGCGAGTGCGGCAGCTCCTGGCTCGCGAGGACCTCGAGGCGGCCGTGGTCGTAGCGGCCCGCGAGGTGGGACGAGCGCTCCCCGCGGCCGTCGAGCGACAGGACGCTCGCGACCGGGAACGGCGACGCCAGCGCGGCCGACGCCGCGTGCGCGACCTCGTGCGGCACGAACCGCACCGTCGAGGGGGACAGGCCCGGCAGCGCGGTGGCGAGGAACTGCGGCGCGCGCTCGGCGTACTGCACGCGCAGCCAGTCCCACGGGTCCGGCAGGCCCATCTCCTCGGCGGGCTTGGCGAGCGCCGGGTCGAACGAGTACGCGACGGCGTCCAGGTCCTGGGGGCGCAGCCCGCCCTCCTCGAGGCACCAGGCCATCGCCTTCTCCGGGAGCTCCCACGCCGCGAACGGCAGCGGGCGCTTGCCGTGCTTGCGCCGGGAGAAGCGTTCCTCCTCCGCGGCGGCGACCACCCGGCCGTCGACGACGAGGGCGGCGGACGGGTCGTGGAACAGGGCGTTGACTCCGAGGACGCGCATGGGCTGCGAGCCTTCCTCGTTCGGGTCAGGCTCGTGGTGCGCCTCGAGAAAGGGGGCACTCGACCTGGCACGTGCGGGTCGGCTCTGCTGCAACCCGACTTCACCCTGACCCGGAGAAGCGGCTCTCGCACGCCGACGTCGCACCGACGGGTGTTTCTCTTCGTGCGACCCCGGGAGGCCCGCATGACCACGACCACCGCACCCACCACCCAGCCCGACCCGTCCGCGCCGGCCGCGGGCGAGCGCCGCCTCGAGCGGGCCGACCCGGCCACGGGCAGGCCCGCCGCCCCGGTCCGCTGCGCGGACGCCGACGAGGTCGACGCCGCGGTGCGCGCCGCCGAGGCCGCCTGGCCCGCGTGGCGCGCGACGCCGCCGGGGGAGCGGGCCGGTGCCCTGCGCGCCGCCGCCCGCGCGGTGCGCGCCGCCGTCGACGAGCTCGGCGACCTGCTGTGCACGACGACCGGACGCCTGCGGGCCGAGGCGCGCGCGTCGGCCGAGGTCGCCGCCGACCTGCTCGACGAGGCCGCCGTCGCGGGTCTGGGCCGGGCCGGTCGGGTGCTCGCGGGCGATCCCGCCGCGCTCGACGTCGTGCGCCGGGAGCCGCGCGGCGTCGTCGCGGTGATCACGCCGTGGAACGACCCCTACCCGGCGGCCGCCGGGCTGCTCGCCGCGGCGCTCGTCACCGGGAACACGGTGGTGCACAAGCCGTCGGAGCGCAGCGACGCTCCCGGCGTGCGCCTCGCCGAGATCGTGGCGGGCGCGCTCCCGCCGGACGTCCTGCGCGTCGTCAGCGGCGACGGCGCGACGGGCGCGGCCGTCGTCGCGCACGACGGCGTCGCCCTGGTCGCGCACGTCGGCTCCACCGCCGCGGGACGGCGCATCGCCGCCGCCGCGGGCGCGCGCGGGGCGAAGGTGCTGCTCGAGAACGGCGGCAAGGACCCGCTCGTCGTGGACGCGGGCGTCGACCCGGTCCTCGCCGCGCGGCAGATCGCCACGGGCGCGTTCACCAACGGCGGCCAGCTGTGCACCGCCGTCGAGCGGGCGTACGTCGTCGAGGAGGTCGCGGACGCGGTCGTCGCCGAGCTCGCGCGCCTCGCGGACGAGGTCGTGGTGGGTGACCCGGCCGACGACGCGACGACCATGGGCCCGCTCGTCGACGACGCGCAGCTCGCCGTCGTCGAGGAGCACGTGCAGGGGGCGCTCGCGGCGGGGGCCGAGGTCGTGACGGGCGGCCGGCGGCTCGACCGGACCGGGTCGTTCTACGCGCCCACGGTGCTCGACCGGTGCCCGGACGACGTCGACCTGCTCACGGTGGAGACGTTCGGCCCCGTCGCGCCGGTCGTGCGCGTCGCCGACTTCGACGAGGGCCTGCGTCGTGCGTCCGCGTCGGCGTACGGGCTGGCGGCGACCGTGCTCACGCCGTCGCTCGCGCACGCGCTGCGCGCGGCGGACGTGCTCGACGTCGGCACGGTCAAGGTCAACGCCGTGTTCGGGGGCGCGCCGGGCGGGTCGGCCGACCCGCGGCGCGGCAGCGGCGGCGGCGCCGGGTACGGGCCGGACCTGCTCGACGAGATGACCGTGCGCAAGGCCGTCCACCTCGAGGCGCTGGGGGAGCCGTGAGGCGCCGCGCGGGCGCGACGCTCACGTTCGGCGGGACGGCGACGGCGCTCCTGCGGTTCGGGCGCTTCACGGTGCTCACCGACCCGAACTTCCTGCACCGCGGCCAGTGGGCCTACCTCGGCAAGGGCCTCGCGTCGCGGCGCCGCACCCAGCCCGCGTTCGGGCCGACGGGCCTCCCGCCGCTCGACGCGATCGTCCTGTCCCACCTGCACGGCGACCACTTCGACCGGGTCGCGCGGCGCGGCCTGACGCGGCAGGTGCCGCTCCTCACCACGCCGTCCGCGGCGCGGCGCCTGGCGCGGCACCACTTCGCGACGGTCGGCATGCCGACCGGCACGATCGAGACGTTCCGCGCGGGCAAGGAGACGCTCGACGTGGAGTCGGTCCCGGCCATCCACGCGCGCGGCGTCATGCGTTCCCTGCTGCCGGAGGTCATGGGCACCGTCTACACCCACCGCGTCGACGGCGACCGCCAGACCCAGGTCTACGTCACGGGCGACACGCTCACGGGCGACCACGTCGACGTCGTCGCGGACGCGTTCCCGCACCTCGACTCGGTGGTGGCGCACCTGGGCGGGACGCGCATCCTCGGCCGCACCGTGACGATGGACGACGTGCAGGGCGCGGACCTCGTGCGGCGCGTCGGCGTGCCGCTCGTCGTCCCGGTCCACCACGACGACTACGGCGTGTTCCGCAGCCCGCTGCGCGACTTCCTCGCACGGTCGCCGGAGCTGCCCGGGGTCGAGATCCGGCCCGTGGCGCGGGGTGCGACGGTCGACCTCCGGGTCGACTGACGGCAGGCGCTCGCCGCGGGTGCCCACCCGCCGACCCACCAGGAACAGCGACCTCCTGGTCGGTTTTCGTGAGCAGCCCGGCCGAACTTTTCGTCTCGATATTTCAACTTCTGACTTGGCAGCAGCGAAAGTCCGACCTAGGGTCGAACGCAGCGCGGGGCCAGGACGGCGCCGCGCAGGCCCCGGTCCCCGGGGCCGTCCACCCATCCGGGTCGACCGATCAGCGGCGATCGTCGAGCAGCGGCATCGAGCACAGGTGCCGCGCTGCTGGTCGGGGACCACGGGCTCCTCGATCTACGTCAAGGAGGACGTTGTGCACAGACCATCCACGAGCCGACGCAGGCTCGCCCGAGGTGCCGCGGCGGCGCTGTCCGCCGCGTTGCTCGTCCCGCTCGCGTTGAGCGGTGCGAGCGCGCACCCCGGCCACGGCGGGGACGAGACCGCCGCCGAGGCCGCGCAGGACGACGCGGCACTCGACTGGAACAACTACGAGAAGGTCCTGCTGAGCAAGGACACCGGCGAGCCGATCGACCTCGCCGTCCTGCCCGACTCGCGGGTCCTGCACACGGCGCGCGACGGCGTCGTCCGCCTCACCGACACCGCGACCGGGCGGACGACGCAGATCGCGAAGCTCGACGTCTACGCCAACTCCGAGGACGGGCTGCAGGGCATCTCCCTGGACCCGGACTTCGAGGAGAACGGGTTCGTCTACCTCGTGTACGCGCCCCGCGTCATGGAGGGCACCTCGCCCACCGGGGTCGAGTACCCCGAGACGACGCCGCAGGGCAGCGCGCCGAACTCGCTCCCCGCGGGCGAGGACGAGAGCTACTGGGACCGCTGGCTGGGCTACAACCAGCTCTCGCGGTTCACGTGGGACGCGGAGAGCAGCACGCTCGACCTGGACAGCGAGCGCGCGATCCTCAAGGTCGACGCGCAGCGCGGCCAGTGCTGCCACGTCGGCGCCGACATGGCGTGGGACGCCGAGGGCAACCTCTTCCTGTCCACGGGTGACAACACCCCGGCCGGCGCCCCCGGCGCCGACGGGTACGCCCCGAACAACAACGCGCCCGGCATGAACCCCGGGTTCGACGACCGCCGCAGCGCGGGCAACACGAACGACCTGCGCGGCGCGATCCTGCGGATCAACCCGATCGAGGACATCGCCCCCGGCACGGAGGTCGGGCCCGGCACCACGTACACGATCCCCGAGGGCAACCTCTTCGACGACCCGCAGTACGAGGGGTCCGAGGACCTGGTGCGCGAGGAGATCTACGTGATGGGGGTGCGCAACCCCTTCCGGATCGACTACGACCTCGAGTCCGGCGCGCTCGTCTGGGGCGACTACGGTCCCGACGCGGCGAACGCGAACCCCGACCGCGGCCCGATGGGCTACGTCGAGTGGCAGCTCACGACCGAGCCGATCAACGGCGGCTGGCCCTACTGCCACGGGCCCAACGCGAACTACAACGAGTGGGACTTCGCGACGGGCACGCCCGGCGAGTGGTTCGACTGCGAGGCCGGCGCGAAGAACAACTCCACGTGGAACACCGGTCTGGACGTCGTCCCGCCGGCCACCGCGCCGCAGGTCTACTACGGCGACCGCCCCGGCGACCAGCCGGAGCTGCTCGACCCGCTGGTCGAGCTGGGCGGCGGCGGCCAGGCGCCCATGGGCGGCCCGATCTTCCGCTCTGCCGACTACCCCGACGCGCCGGGCAAGTTCCCCGCGTACTGGGACGGCAAGCCGTTCATGGCGGAGTTCTCCCAGGACTACGTCGTCGCGTTCACGCTCGACGAGCTCTCGTCGGCCGGTGAGGTCACCGCGGTCGAGGACTTCCTGCCCAACGCGCACCTGGAGACGGTGAACCAGCCGATCTGGGACAACGTCATGGACATGGAGTTCGGTCCGGACGGGTCCATGTACGTCCTGGAGTACGGGGACGGCTTCTTCCGCCAGAACCCGGACGCCGGGCTGTACCGCATCACCTACGGGTCGGAGAACAAGACGCCGCGCGCGGCGATCTCCGCCTCCCCGGTGTCGGGCAGCGACGCGCCGCTCGAGGTGACGTTCGACGCCTCAGCGACCACGGACGCGGAGACCCCGAACGAGGGCCTGACCTTCGACTGGGACTTCGACGCCGACGGCGAGTACGACGCGCAGGGCGAGACGGTGACGCACACGTTCACCGAGCGCGGGCGGTTCGCGGTGCAGCTGCGCGTCACCGACCCGGAGGGCAACTTCGGCCTCGCGATCCAGCAGGTCACCGTCGGCAACACCGCCCCGGAGATCACGCTGAGCCAGCCCGACGGGGCCGTCTTCGACTGGGGCGACGCCGTCCCGTACACCGTCTCGGTGCAGGACGCCGAGGACGGCGACGAGCCGGTGTGCACCAACATCCAGTACACGTTCGGCCTCGGCCACAACGAGCACGCCCACCCCGAGGTGAGCGGGCGCGCCGCGGTCACCGAGGACGGCTGCGGCTTCACGATCCAGACGAGCCCCGACGCCGTCGAGCACGGCGAGGGCGAGAAGATCTTCGGCACGCTGGTCGTCACGTACACGGACAAGGCCCAGGGTGACGTCCCCGCCATCACCGGCGAGGCCACGCACATCCTCAAGCCGCAGGCGCAGCAGGCCGAGTGGTACGACGCGGCCGAGGGCGTCGAGGTCGTCGAGGACCCGGCGGCGAACGCCGGCCGCTACGTCACCTCGTTCGACGAGGGCGACTCGTTCACCTACCGGCCGCTCGCGCTCGTGCACGCCCCGACGGGCGAGGCCGTCGACGAGGTCACCGTCCGCGGCAGCGGCGAGGGCACCGTCACGCTGAGCTGGCAGGGCGCGGGGGCCGAGGCCACCGAGCCGCTCGCCGACTTCGCCTTCACGGGCGAGGGCTGGCAGGACGTCACGCAGACGCTGAGCAGCGTGCCCGAGGGCACCGGCTCGGTCGTCGTGACGACCACCGGTGGCGTGGACGTCGACGCGGTGACGTTCGCCGTGGGCGAGGGCAGCACCGAGCCGGTCGTCGTGCCGGCCGAGCAGGTGTCCATCCAGATGTTCTCGCTCATCCCGTGGGTCAACGAGGCGGGCCTCCCGGCCGTGCTCGAGCGCCTGTCGGAGATCGGCTTCAAGAACATCGAGCCCTTCGGCGGCAACTTCTCCGGCTACACCGCCGAGGAGTTCCGTGCGCTGGCCGACTCCTACGGCCTGAGCGTGAAGTCGTCGCACTACAACGTCGACGAGGCCACGTTCGACGCGACCCTGGACTACGTGGGGACGCTCGGCCAGGAGTACGTCGGCTCGGGCGGCTGGCCCGCGCCGGGGATCGGCACCTACGAGAACACGCTCGCGACGGCCGAGGCCATGAACCGGCTCGGGGAGCGGGCGGTCGACGCCGGCTTCACGAAGTTCTTCGGCCACAACCACGACGGCGAGTTCCGCACGACGTACGAGCACGAGGGGGAGACGCTCTCGGCCTGGGAGATCCTGGTCCGCGAGACGAACCCCGAGTACGTCACGTTCCAGCTCGACGTCGCGTGGGCCGCCCACGCGGGCGTCGACGTCCCGGCGCTCATCGAGCAGTACGGCGACCGGATCGAGCTGCTCCACGTCAAGGACGCCACGGGCCTGAACGCGGGCGGCCGCCCGTCGTTCACCAACCTGGGCGAGGGCGAGGTGCCGCTCCAGGAGATCCTCACGGCGGCGCAGGAGGCCGGCGTCGCGTACTACGTCCTCGAGTGGGACCAGGCGCCCGACGGCGAGGACTTCGCGGCCCACGGCTTCGAGTACCTCACCGGCGTCCCCGCCGGCGAGGCCGGGCCCGACGTCACGGCGACCGCGCAGGCGCGCTGCCTCGCGGGCAAGACCTACGTCGCGGTCCGCGCCCTCAACGAGGACGACGTCCCGCTCACGGTGACGCTCGAGACGCCGTACGGCACGAAGACGGTCGAGAACGTCGCCCCGGGTGCGAACGCCTACCAGTCGTTCGCGGTCCGCTCCGGCGAGGTCGAGGCCGGCTCCGCGACGGTCACCGCCACCGACGCCGAGGGGAGGACGGCCACGGTCACGGCCGAGCACGACGCGCTGTCGTGCGGCTGACACCGGCCTGACGCGCAGGAACGCCGGGTGAGGCGGACGTCCGACGCCGCCTCACCCGGCGCTCGCGCGTCCGGGCACCGACCGCTCCGCACACGCACGGCGGCCCGGGTGACGTACGCGTCACCCGGGCCGCCGTCGTGCGGGCTGTCAGCCCTCCTTGACCTGGTCGCGGACGTCCGCCGCGGCCTCCTTGCCGTGCTGCCCCACGGACTGCGCGGCGTCCTTCGCGGCGTCGCGGACGGCCTCGGCGCCCTCCTTCGCGGGCTCCTTGAGATCCTGCACGACCTCCTGCGCCGTGGACTTCACGTCCTCGACGAGCGGCGCCGCCTTCTCCTTGACCCCGACGGCGGCGCGCTGCTCGGCGCGGCTCGACGGGAGGAGGGAGGCGACGACGAGCCCCACGCCGAAGGCCACGAGGCCGACGGCGAGGGGGTTGCCCTGCGTCTGCTCGCGCACCGCCCGCGGGGCGGAGCCCACGGTGTCGGCGACCGAGGACGCCGTGCTGCGCGCCGAGTCGGCGACCGACGAGGCCGCCTCGCGCCCGCGGTCGGCGACGCCGTGCGACGTGTCCCGGGCCGAGTCGACCGTGTCGTGGGCGCTGCCCATGACGCGGTCCTTGACGCTCGTCACGCCCGACCGCACCCGGTCCACCTGGCGGCGCGCCACGTTGCTGGGCTTGACCTTCTCCCCGAGGGCGTCGACGTCGCGGCTCAGCTCGGTCCGCGTGCGCTCGATGTCCGCCCGGATCTCCTCCGGATCGCTGGTGCTCATGAGTTCTTCTCCTCGTGTCCTCGGACGGCGTTCGGGATCTTCTTGAGGGTGTCCGTGGTCTCGGGCATGCCCTCGACCGTGCGCAGCTCCTTGCGTCCGCGCGCCGCGAGCACCGCGGCGACGATCGCCCACAGCACCGCGACGACGACGGCCGACCAGCCGCGGCCCATGACGGCGCCGAGCGCCCACCACAGCGCCACGGAGAGGAACAGCAGGACCATGTGGCCCGCCACCCCGGCGCCGGCGAGCATCCCGGCGCCCTTCCCGGCGCGCTGCGCCGACTGCTTGGCCTCCGCCTTGGCGAGCTCGACCTCCTGGCGCATGAGCGTCGACAGGTCGCGGCTCACCTCGGCGACGAGCTCGCCGATGCTCTGCTGCTCGGCCTGCTGGTCCGCGGACGTCGGCACGGGCTGCGGCGTGGCCACGCCCGGGTCGGGGCCGCTGCCCGTCGTGTGCCGGCCGGTGCCCGCCGCGGCGAACGGGTCAGGGGTGTACGACATCGGGGCCACCTCCCGGCCGGGCGCCCGAGCCGGGCGTCGTGGGCGGGTACGTCGGGGGAACGCCCTCGGCCGACGTCGGGACGTCGGGGTCGTGCGCCAGGCGGTCGTTCGCGAGGCCCGGGTACGCGCCCGCCGTGCCGATGTCGGGCGCGCCGGTCCCCGCGCCGCCGGTCGTGCCCGGCACGCCGGTGGTCCCGGTCGTGCCGGTGGTCGTCGCCGTGGTCGACCCGCCGGTCGAGCCCGTGGTCGTGCCGAGCGGTGCGGCGTGCGCGCCGCGCGTCGCGGACGTCGTCGACCCGGACGTCGACCCGGTGCCGCCGTCCTGCGCGCGGTCGGAGCCGGTGTCCGGCGCGTCCTTCATGCCGCGCACGAGCCGCCCGACCAGCAGGCCGGCCCCGGCGGCGAGGAGGAGGAACGTGCCCGGACGGCGCCGGGCGAAGCTCTCGACCTCGTGCAGCACCGACGCGGGCTCACGGTCCTCGAACCACTGCGCCACCTGCCCGGTGGCGTCCCCGGCGCGCCGCACCAAGTCGGTCGCGTAGCCCGGGTCCTCGGTGCCGTCCGCCATCTGACGGAGCTCGTCACCGAGGGACCGCAGCCCGCCCGCGAGGCGCTCCTGCTGCGTGCGTGCCTGGTCGCTGAGCTCCGTCCTCGTCTGGTCGACCAGGCCGCGTGCGCGGTCCGTGGCCTCGTGCGCGACGTCGCGCGCCTTCTCCTTCGCGTCCTGCGCGACCTCCCGGCCGGCGTCGCCGGCGTGGGACGCGGCCTCGCTCGCGCGCTGCTTCACCCCGGCCGCGGCGCCGCCGCTGTCCCCGGTGTCCTGCGCCGTCCCGACACCCGGCGAACCGGGCCCCGAGCCGTACGGCACGTTCGTCTCGCTCATGGTCGGACTCCCGTCGTCGTCGCCGCTCGTGCGGCGTGACTGGCGACGGAGCGGTAGCCGTGCCGGGCTCTCGCTCCGCCGGTACGGCCACCTCCTGGACCACCCCCCACGCTAGGCGCGGACCGCGCGCACACAACTGGAGCGGGTGGTCGCGCTCAGGTGGCGAGCGGCCCTCTCGTGCAGCCGAGGCGTCACGCACCGTCGCGACCTCCCCGCAGGGCTCCCAGCAGGGCTGATGTGCCGTCGGCCGCCCGCCCGGGGGCCGGTTCGGCTCGCGAGTCGGGCGGTCCGTGGGGAGCATGGCGGTGGCGTCGAGCAGGGGCGCCGTCCGCGCGAGCGTCAGGAACCCGTGATGACCTCCACCGCCCTCCCCGCCCACGTCCCCACCGCCGGGTCGGCGACCGCGACCGGTCCGTCGGACGGGCCCGTGCCCGGTGCTCCGTCGGCGCCGGCGACGGGCCGCCTGCCGCTGCCCCGCCCACGAGGCCCGCTGAGCGCCGCGCTCCTCGCCGCGCTCGTCGAGCCCCCGGGTGCGGCCGACCGCCTGCGCCCGGTCGAGGACGCCGTCGGGCCGGCGCTGGACGCGGCGGCCGCGGAGATCCTGCGCGACGAGGACGTCCAGCTCGCCCTCACCCTCCTCTACGAGCTGCACTACCGGGGGGTCGAGGGTGTCGACGACGACTGGGAGTGGGACCCGCCGCTGCTCGCGGTGCGCGCGCGGATCGAGGCCCCGTTCGAGGCCGCGGTGCGCGAGCGCGCCGGCCAGCCGACGTGCGATGCGACCGACGCGGCCGGCGTCGCGCGACGGCTGTTCGAGCTCGCGGCGGCCGACGACGGCCCGAGCCTGTCGCGGTACGTCGCGAAACGCGCCGACGCCGGGCAGGCGCGCGAGCTCCTCGCGCTGAAGTCCCTCTACCAGCTCAAGGAAGCCGACCCGCACACGTGGGCCGTCCCGCGGCTCGCGGGCGTGCCCAAGGCGGCGCTCGTGGAGATCCAGGCGGACGAGTACGGCGGCGGTCGACCCGGCCGCATGCACGCCGAGCTGTTCGCGCGGGCGATGCGCGGCGTCGGGCTCGACGACACCTACGGCCGCTACGTCGACGCCGTGCCCGCGGTCGTGCTCGCGGCCCTGAACACGATGTCGCTGTTCGGCCTGCACCGGCGCCTGCGCGGCGCGATCGTCGGCCACCTCGCCGCGTTCGAGATGACGTCGTCGGTGCCGAGCCGCCTGTACGGCAACGGCTTCCGCCGCCTCGGGCACGACGCGGACACCACCTGGTACTTCGACGAGCACGTCGAGGCCGACGCGGTGCACGAGCAGATCGCCGCGCGCGACCTCGCGGGCCGCCTCGTCGAGCAGGAGCCGGCGCTGCGGGACGACGTCCTGCTCGGCGCGGCCGCGTGCCTGGCCGTCGAGGGTGACGTGGCCGCCCACGCGCTCGAGCGCTGGCAGCAGGGCGTCTCGGCCCTGCGCGTGCCGCTCGCGCCGGCCGTCGGGCCACAGCCGGGCCCGGACCCGGTGCAGGAGGGCGACGCGCTGCGTGGCTGACGTGACCTACGTGCTGCCGCTGCGCCGCGAGCAGCCCGACGAGGCGGCGACGGCGGACCTGTCCGCCTACCTGCGCGACCTCGCGCGCCACGTCGAGGTCGTCGTGGCGGACGGGTCGCCCGGTCCCGTCCGTGCGCTCCACGCCGCCGCGTGGGGCGGGTCGGCGCGGACCGTCGAGGTCGGCCCGCCGCCCTCGGGCTGCAACGGGAAGGTCGTCGGCGTGCTCGCCGCCCTGGCCGCGACGACCGCGCCGCGCGTCGTCGTCGCGGACGACGACGTGCGCTGGGACGCCGCGACGCTCGACCGGGCGCTCGCGGCGCTCGACGACGCCGACGCCGTCGTGCCGCAGAACGTGTTCGACCCCCTGCCGTGGCACGCGCGCTGGGACACCGCGCGCTCGCTCGTCAACCGCGCGCTCGGCCACGACTGGGGCGGCACGGTGGTGCTGCGGCGCGACGCGCTCGGCCCCGACGGGTACGACGCCCGCGTGCTGTTCGAGAACCTCGAGCTCGAGCGCACGCTGCGCGCCCACGCCAGGACGGTCGTGTACCGGCCCGACCTGCTCGTCGCCCGTCGCCCACCGACGACGCGGAAGTTCGTCGAGCAGCGCGTGCGCCAGGCCTACGACTCGTTCGCCCAGCCCGCGCGGCTCACGGCAGAGCTCGCGCTCGCCCCGCTCCTCGGTGCGTGCGTCGTGGGGACGGTGCGGGGTCGGGGCACGGCGCGCGCGGCCTGGCTGGGCGCGCTGACCGCGGTGCTGGCGAGCGCGGTCGTGCTGGCCGAGGCGGGACGACGCCGCGCGGGGGGCACCGCGGCGTGGCCCGCGTCGTCGGCGCTGTGGGCTCCCGCGTGGCTGGTCGAGCGGACCGTGTGCGTGTGGGTCGCGGTCGCCTGGCGCGCCCGCGGCGGCGTGCCGTACGCCGGCACGCGGATCCGCCGCGCCGCGCACTCGACGGCCGCGCTGCGTGGCGCGACGGCGCGGGCGGTGGCCGCATGACGGGCACCGGGCGGACGTCGGGCGAGGAGCCCCGGGCGGAGTCGCGGGTGGAGTGGCGGGTCGAGTCGCGGGTGGAGGAGGTCACCGTCACGGCGTGCCCGGACGGGCCGCTCCTCGTCCGCGGGCCCGCGCGCCTCGTCGACCAGCAGGGCCGCGAGATCGAGCGGCGCCGCGCGACGGTCGCCCTGTGCCGCTGCGGGGGCACGGCCATCCCGCCGTGGTGCGACGGGACGCACAAGGTGAACGGCTACCGCAGCGGCGAGCCCGACGACGCGGCCCGCGGCACGGCCAGCGAGGGCGGGACGGGCGCGTAGAACCAGCCGTGGAACGCGGCCCGCGCCGGCTGCGGCAGGACGCGGGCGACCGCCAGCATGGCCTTGCCCTGGACGCCGTGGACGACCTCCGGCCGGCCGTGGACGAGCGCGTCGACGGCCTGCCGCGCCACCGCGGCGACGCTCGGCTTCGGCAGGCGTCCCACGTGCGTGCGCTCCATGCCGGCCTCCCGGAAGAACGGGGTCCGGGTGGGGCCGGGCAGGAGGGCGGTGACCGTCACGCCCGTGCCCGCGAGCTCGCCGCGCAGCGACCACGCGAACGACCGGAGGAACGCCTTCGACGCCGCGTAGGTGGCGAAGTGCGGGGCCGGCATCTCGCCCGCGACGGACGCCGTGACCAGCAGCCGACCGTGCCCCTCGGCGAGGAGGTCGGGCAGGAGCAGGTGCGTCAGGTGGGCGACGGAGCGCACGTTGAGGTCGACGAGCCGCAGCTGCGCCTCGAGCGGGGTGCGCGCGTACGCGCCGTGCACCCCGACGCCTGCGTTGAGGACGACGGTCGAGACGCCGAGCTCGCGCGCCCGTCGGGCGGTGGCCTCGACGCCGCGCGGCGTCGTGAGGTCGACCGTGAGGCCCTCGTGCGTCCCGCCGTGCGCGGCCAGCTCGCCGATGGTCGCGTCGACGTCGCGGTCGGCGACGACCAGGACGTCGTGCCCGCGGCGGGCGAGCTCGTGCGCGACCGCGCGCCCGATGCCGCTCGTCGCACCCGTCACGAGCGCGTTCGCGCGGTCCCGCACGACCGCCGGGGGCCGCGGCGTCACGGGAGGTCCGGGACGTCGTCGTCGCCGAGCGCGACCTCGGCGGGCGGCTCGCGCAGCGCCTGGGCCAGGTGGCCGCCGAGGAACGCGCTCGCGCCGGCGAGACCGTAGGCGGCGAGCGACACGGCGACGCCCGACCGGCGTCGGCCCCCGCGGCGCAGCAGCCACGACGCCCCGTAGAGCAGCGAGACGCCCGAGTTGAGGGCCGCGTGGACCGCGCCGACGCGGCGCGCGCGGCGGTCGACGTCGAGGTAGTCGGCGAGTCCCGTGAGCGCGGTCGGCGCGACCGTGAGGACGCCGAGCCCGATCAGGCGCTGCGCCGCGGGCGCGCTGCGCTCGCCTCCGACGAGGTCGAGCACGGCGGCGCTCGTCCAGAGGCCGACGGGCACGTCGGTGAGCGTCGCGTGCAGGGCGTGGCCGAGCGACCGGCCGTGCAGCTCCTCGCGCAGCCGCCCGTGGGAGGGGACGAGGGCGAGCGCGACACCGCGGACGGTGCCCGAGAGCCCGTCCAGTGCGGGTGAGTCCTCGAGCCGTCGGGCGAGACGCAGGAGGACGGGGGAGTCGTCGTCGTGGACGGCGGGGCCGGGGGCGTCGGGCATGGTGGCTCCTCAGGTCGTCAAGCTCCCGTTCTCGAAGCTGCGTCGACCGTAGGCACGATCGCGTGCGCTCGCGCGCGTGGGCCCGGACGCACGTCGCCCTCGTCCCGGCGGGCTCGGACGAGGGCGGTTCGCCGCGGGGCAGGCGTGCGGCGGTCTTCTTCACCGGCCGCCCCGCGACGGTCACCACGCTAGGGGCTCGGCTCCCGCGGCGGCGTCCCCCGTGGGGGGTGAAGTTCCGGCGTCTCGCGGCCCACGACCCGTCGGGCGCCGCGCCCGGACCGACGAGGTCGGGCGCCCGTCTCGCCCGTCCCCAGATGCGACCGGGTGACGGCGGCCACAGGGTGGAGGGACGCTCGACGCGTCGAGAAGGGGGCGCGTGCCGTGGTCCTCCCGTGCACGCTGGTGCGGGGAGGCGACCTCCCGAGGGAGAGAGCATGTTCTTCCACCGTCAAGAGCTCCAGCACCAGGCCACGCCGGACCGCCCGGACGCCGTCTACGCCCGCAAGCTCCAGGAGGTGCTGGGCGGGCAGTACGGCGAGATCACCGTGGCCATGCAGTACGGCTTCCAGTCCTGGAACGCCCACCTCCCCGGCAAGTACCGCGACCTGCTCTACGGCATCGGTGCCGAGGAGTTCGGGCACGTCGAGATGCTCGCGACGATGATCGCGCAGCTCCTCGAGAAGGCGCCCGTCGGCGCCGTCGAGGGAGCCGTCCAGGACGACCCGACCGTGGCGGCGATCATCGGCGGCACCGACCCGCAGCACGCGATCGTCGCAGGGGCCGGTGCACGGCCCGTCGACTCGAACGGCAACCCCTGGTCGGCCGGGTACGTGACCGCGAGCGGCAACCTGCTCGCCGACTTCACGGCCAACGCGAACGCCGAGATGCAGGGCCGCGTGCAGGTCGCGCGGCTCTACCACATGACCGACGACGCCGGCGTGAAGGACCTCCTGGCGTTCCTGCTCGCGCGCGACACGATGCACCAGAACCAGTGGCTCGCGGCGGCGCAGGAGCTGCGCGACGAGGGCGTCGAGGAGCTCCCGGTGCCCAGCACGTTCCCGCTGTCGAAGGAGGACCGCGACGTGTCCTACCAGTACATCAACTTCTCCGACGGCGAGCATGCGTCCGAGGGGCGCTGGGCGAGCGGCCCGACCCCCGACGGCAAGGGCGAGTTCACCTACGTGGCCGAGCCGCCCGCGGGCGTCCCGATGCCGCCGCCCACGACGCCCGACGAGCGCTTCCACGGCACGACCGGGAAGCCCTCGACGCTCGAGAAGGCGAAGGGCGCCGTCAAGGACGCCCTGCACAAGGACTGAGAGGAGACCGCGTGCTGCTCCTGGCGGCGCACACGCTCGCCCGTGTCGCGCGTCTCGACCTCGCCGTCGCGAGAGGCAGCTACCTCGCCCGGGGCCCGCTCCCGCCGACCATGGACCACCTCGGCCTGCGGTTCGGGCTGCGGGGCGAGACGGCCCCTCGCGGGGGCGGGCTCGTCGCGAGCGCGGCCGCGTAGACCGCACGGCGAGGGCCCGGGTGCACCGCACCCGGGCCCTCGTGCTCCGCGCGTCAGGCGTCGCCCGACGCCTCCCCGCCGGTGCGCGGGTTGACGTTCCCCGGCTCGGCGTCGGGGTCCGTGTCCTCCGACCCCGACCCGCTCGCCTGGCGCCCCTCGCGGGGGTTGAGCGACCGGGGGTCGGCGTCCGGGTCCTCGGCGGGGTCGTAGCCGCGCTCGTCGTTCTCGCTCATGTCGGCCTCCTCGGTCGGGCTCTCGTGCGGGTCTCGCGCCCCGGACGGGCGGCGCGTCCTGCCACCGTCGCACGACCTCCCGGCGCTCGCAGGCCTGGGGATGCCTGGCCGCCGACCCCCCTCGTAGCCTGGGGACGGCGGGCGTGACCGGCAGGTCCCGTCCGTCACGGAGAGTCGAGAAGGGGCCCCGCCTGCACGACGCCAGTCCAGGAGGTCCCGATGCCCGACGCGCCCAGCACGCTCGACACGCTGCCCCGCCTGCGGAGCCTCGCGGAGGTCGCCGAGCTCGTGGAGGTGGTGCGCCCCCTCTACGTGCGGTTCAGCGGCGGTCCTGAGCAGGACGCCGAGAGCGTGAGCCGCGACCACGAGAGCGGGTGCCTGCTGCCCGGTCTCAGCGTCAACCCGCTGACGCCCGAGCCGTGGTGGGAGCGCCCGGTGGAGCACTGGGTGGCGCGCCAGCTCTGCCAGTACGCGCACCTCATGACGCCGGAGCGCTTCCCGTGGCTCCTCACGGGAGAGGTCGCGGGGCGCGGCCCGGACAGCGAGCCGCTCCTGGTGGACGTCGTCCCGGCCGCGTCGCTCGACCCGCGGGTCGTCGAGGAGGCGGGTCGGCTGTACCGGGAGGCGTTCGACCCGGGCGACGACGGGACGTGAGGAGCCGCCCGCCCACGGCCGGGCCCGCGCGCCCGCGTCGTCGAGCAGGCGTCGTCGAGCAGGCGCCGTCACGCGAGGCCGGGCCGCGGGCGGCCGCGCGCGACCGGGACCTCCCGGGGCCGCGTCGCCGCGTACCACCCGGCCACGAGGAGCACCATGAGCGCGACGTCGACGACGTCGCCCGCGTAGTACATGAGCTGCCCGCCGGTGCGCGCGTCGGCGGGGGAGACGCCCGCCGGCGGGTGGGCGTAGAGCCACTTCGCGAGCACGGAGTGGGCGGCGACGAAGGCGACGAGCACGCCCGCGCGCACCCGGAAGGACGCGCGGGACGGGTGCGGGTCCGGTCCGACGAGGGACGCGGTGAACAACCAGCCCGCGAGCAGGACGTGCGCGTGCACGACGACGCCCACGACCGGGGAGGTGTGGGCGAGGTGGAAGAGTCCCGTCGTGTACAGGAGCCAGAGCCCGCCCGCGTCGAGGAGGCCGGCGATCACCGGGTGCCCGACGACGCGCGGCACGGGGGAGCGCAGCACCGCGGCGACGCGCCGCGCCCGGGCGGGCGGCAGGGCACGCAGGAGCAGCGACACCGGCGCGGCGAGCACGAGGAGCAGCGGTGCGAGCATGCCCAGCAGGACGTGCCCGGCCATGTGGGCCGTGAAGCTCGACCGCGACGCGTCCGCGAGCGGCCCGACGACCGCCACGCCCGCGCTCACGAGCCCCGCGTACCAGGACAGCGTGCGCCGCACGGGCCAGGGGCTGCGCGACCGGGCCGCCCGCAGCCCGGCGGCGTACGCCGCAGCGCCCACGGCGAGGGCGACGACGGCGACGACCGTCAGCAGGGCGGGCCCGCCGCTCGCGACGTGGTCGTGCGGAGGCATCACGCGGTCCCGGCGGCGCCTGCACGAGCGGGCCGCGCGCGGCGCAGGACCACGAGCCCGACGGCGAGCGCGACGACCGCCGTCCCGATCCACACGACGTCGTACACCAGGAGGTCGACGCCGTACCGGATCTGGTGGATCCCGAGGATCTTGTGGTTGAGGACGCCGTCGAGGAGCTGGAAGCCCCCGACGCCGACGACCACGGACCCGACCCACCGTGACCACGACACCTCCGTGCGGCGGCGTACGTCGGCGAGCAGGAACAGACCCCAGACGGTGACGAACCAGCCCACCGCGTGGAAGACGCCGTCGGCGGCGAGCGCCACCTGGGTCGTCGACAGGTCGTAGAAGTGGTGCCACTGCAGGCCCAGGTGGAACACGAACAGGTCGATGATCGACGCCGCGATCCCGGCACCGAACAGGACGCCCGACAGCACGGTGCGGCGGTCGTGCGCGTGCGCCCCGTCGGCGTCGTGGGGGACGCTCACGGGAGGCCCGGGTCGTCGTCGGCGGGGTCCGGCGCGTCCTCCACGACGAGCGCGCGCAGGAGGGACTCCGCGACCTCGCGCGGGCTCACGTTCCGGTGCCGGGACGCCGAGTCGATGATGCGGCGGGCCTCGTCGGCGGAGCACCGGTTCGTCTGCATGATCGCCCCGACGGCGCGCTCGGTCGCCACGGCGTCGGACATGTCCCGGTAGAAGCCCGCGGTCGAGTCCTCGAGCACCGCGAGCTCGAGGCGGAGGCCGACCGCCGACGCGACGAGCTGCGCGAACGCGTCGGCCGCCGTCAGGAGCTCCGGCGTCCAGGGGTCGGGCGCGCGCGAGTACAGGTTGAGCGCGACGGCGACGTCGGCCGTGACGGCGGCGGGGACGGCGGCCGCCGTGACGAAGCCCTCCTCGACGCACTGGCGCGACCAGCGCTCCCACCCGGGGGCGTCCGCCACGGACGCGATGACGCGACGTCCTCCGTGGTCCATCGCGTCGATGCACGGGCCGCGGCCGTCGAGCGCCTCGGCCTGGTCGCAGCGCGCGGCGGCCTCGGTGCTGCTGCCCGCGCGCACGCTCACCCCGGCCTGGCGCATCGTCACGCTGACCTCGAGGCCGTGGCCGAGGATCGTCGCGGCCCGGTCCGCGAACTCCTGGGGAAAGCCGGCGATGCCCATCGCGCCCTCCCTTCCTGGACGTGGCCGCCCACGGTGTCGTGGGCAGGTCCCCCACGCTACGGGGGGTGCCTCGCGCTCGCGCGGAGTCGCGGTGGGCGCGAGCGGTTGCCAGTGCGGGGCGCGCGACTAGCGTCGCCTCATGGTGACCGTCACTCGGGCCGTGCGATGCCCCTCCGACGCGGTGCTCGGCGTCCTCGCGGACGGCTGGTCGTACTCGACGTGGGTCGTCGGGACGGCGCGGATCCGCGCCGTCGACGACTCCTGGCCCGCGCCGGGTTCGAGGATCCTCCACTCGGTCGGGCTGTGGCCCGCGCTGCTCGACGACGAGACGGTCGTGCGCGCCTGGGACCCGAACCGGGGGATCGACCTCCAGGCGCGCGGCTGGCCCGCGGGCGAGGCGCGCGTGCGGATCGAGGTGCGCCCGACGGAGCAGGGCTGCACTGTGCGCATCACCGAGGACGCCGAGAAGGGTCCGGGCACGCTCGTGCCCCGGCCGCTCCGGAGCGCGGTGATCGGCCCCCGGAACGTCGAGGCCCTGCGGCGGCTCGCGTACCTCGCGGAGCGCCGGAACCCGTAGCGCTCGCGGATCGTGCCGGCGGCGCGCCGGGTCAGGGGTCGCGCAGCAGCCGTGCCCACGCGGTGCGCACGAGCGCGCGGCGCAGCGACCCGCGCGGTCCGGCGGCGGCGAGCGCGGCGCGCGCCGCGTTCCACCCGCACGCCCCGTGGACGCCGCCGCCGGGGTGGGCGGACGCGCTCGCGAGGTAGAGCGACGCGACGGGCGTCTCCGGGCGGCCGAGTCCGGGCGTCGGGCGCAGGAACAGCTCCTGGTGCACGGCGGAGGTGCCGCCGTTGATCGCCCCGCCCGCGAGGTTCGCGTCGGCCGCCTCCAGGTCGGCCGGGGTCTGCACGAACCGGCCCACGACCGCGTCGGAGAAGCCGGGAGCGACGCGCTCGACCGCGTCCTCCACGCGACGCACCTCGTCCGCGACGCGCTCGCGCGTCCACGGCACGCCGTGCGGCACGTGCGTGTACGCCCACGCCGACTCGGTGCCCGCGGGCGACCGCGTGGGGTCCGAGGTCGTCATCTGCCCGAGGACGAGGAAGGGCCGCTCGGGGACGTGGCCGCGCGAGAGCGAGGCCGCGACGTCGACGAACCCCGCCCGGTCGACGCCGAGGTGCACCGTGCCCGCACCGCGCGCCCCGGGCGCGGTCCACGGGACCGGCCGGTCGAGCGCCCAGCTCACCTTCACGGTCGGGTGGTCCCACTGGAACCGGCCGAGGTCGCGCACGAGCCGTGCCGGGAGCCGGTCGGCGCCGACGAGGTCGAGGTAGAGCGCGGGCGCGCTGACGTCGGCGAGCACGGCGTGGCGGGCGCGCACGTGCCTCCCGTCGGCCGTGCTCACGCCGACCGCGCGGCCGCGCACCACGTGCACCCGCTCGACCCGCGCGCCCGTGACGACCTCACCGCCGCGGGCGCGGAGCCGCGAGACGAGCGCGTCGGGGAGCCGGCCGGCCCCGCCGGCGGGGACCGGGAAGCCGACGTCCTGGCCGAGCATGGCGAGCAGCCAGCCGAACACGCCGCTGCCCGCGGCGTCGGGCGGGACGTCGGCGTGCATCGCGTTGCCCGTGAGCAGCAGGCCGCCGCCCTCGCCGCGGAACGTCTCGTCGGCGAGGCGGCGCACGGGCAGGACGGCGAGCCGGGCGAGGTCGAGCGTGCCCGCCGCGCCGAGCCGGCGCAGCACGCGCAGCACCGGCCCGGCCGCCGGGAGCGGGCTGAAGAGCGCGTCGAGGAGCGGGTCGCGCACGCGGTCCCACCCGGCCACGAGCTCGAGCCACGCGTCGCCGTCACCGGGCGCGACCTCCTCGAGCCCGGCGGCGGTGTCCTCGGCACGGGCGCGCAGGACGGCGGCACCGCCGTCGTCCAGCGCGTGCGCGAGGACGTCCGGGGCGCGGGACCACGTGAGCCCGTGCTCCTCCAGGTGCAGGCCCCGGATCACCGGCGACCCCGCCGCGAGCGGGTAGAACGCGCTGAAGAGGTCCGTCTCGTACCCCGGTGCCGCGACCTCGGCGGAGCGGACCGCGCCGCCGTACGTGTCCTGCGCCTCGAGCACGAGCACGTCCCACCCCGCGTCGACGAGCGCGTTCGCGGCGACGAGGCCGTTGGGCCCCGCGCCGACCACGACCGCGTCGACGGTGGTCAGGCCCACGGGTCGAGCACGACCTTGATGCAGCCGTCCTCCTTGCGCTGGAACGTGCGGTACGCGTCCGGGGCCGACTCGAGCGGCAGCCGGTGCGTCCGGAGGTCCAGCACGCCGAGCGGGTCGGAGACGTCGGCGGCGAGGGGGAGGACGTCGTCGGTCCAGCGCCGCACGTTCGCCTGCCCCATGCGCAGCGTCACCTGCTTGTCGAAGAGCTGCATCATGGGCAGGGGGTCCTTCGCCCCGCCGTAGACGCCCGAGATCGAGATCGTGCCGCCGCGGCGGACGAGGTCGATCGCGGTGTAGAGGGCCGCGAGGCGGTCGGTCGCGGCGCGCTCCGTGAGGGGCGCGGCGAGGACGTCGGGCAGGACGCCGACGACCTTCTGGGTGGCCTCGGCGACGGGGGAGCCGTGCGCCTCCATCCCGACGGCGTCGATGACCGAGTCCGCGCCGCGGCCGGACGTGAGGTCGCGCACCGCGCCGACGAGGTCGTCGACCGCCGACGGGTCGAGGGTCTCGACGCCGTGGCGCTCGGCCATCGCCCGCCGCTCCGGGACTCGCTCGATCCCGACGACGCGGGACGCGCCGCGGTGCAGCGCGATCCGCGCGGACATCTGGCCGATCGGGCCGAGCCCCAGCACCACGACCGTGCCGCCGGGCGGCACGTCGGCGTACTCGACGGCCTGCCACGCGGTGGGCAGCACGTCGGACAGGTAGAGGTACCGCTCGTCCGGGGAGCCGTCGTCGGGCACGACGACCGGCCCGTACTGGGCCTGCGGCACGCGCAGGTACTGGGCCTGGCCGCCGGGCACCTGGCCGTAGAGCTTCGTGTACCCGAAGAGCGCGGCGCCCTTGTCCTGCGACCGGACCTGCGTCGTCTCGCACTGGGTCTGCAGGCCGCGCTCGCACATCCAGCAGTGCCCGCACGCGATGTTGAACGGGACGACGACGCGGTCGCCGACCCGGAGGTTCCCCGCCTCGGGCCCGACCTCCTCGACGACGCCCATGGTCTCGTGGCCCAGGACGTCGCCGGCGTCGAGGAACATCCCGAGCACCCCGTACAGGTGCAGGTCTGAGCCGCAGATCGCGGTCGACGTGACGCGCACGATCGCGTCCGTGGGCTGCTCGATCCGGGGGTCGGGCACGTCCTCGACGCTCACCTTCTCGCGTCCCTGCCAGGTCAGTGCTCGCATGGTGCTGCCGTCCTTCCGTGGGTGGTGCGTGAGGGGTGTGCCGCCGGCCGGGGCGACGGCCTTCCGTTGCGTCTCGCTCGCGGGGGCGGCGCGGGTCGACGGGTGTCGGAGCGTCGCGCTGGATCGCGTCCCCCGAGCTGTCCCGGAGGCGACCGAGCGAGAGGCCGTGGCGGTGACCACCGCTCGCGCGCGTCGGCGTCTGGCTGCACCGACGCCGCCAGTGAAGCACCGGCTCTGCCCGCTCACACGTCGAACCGTCGCTCGTGCCCGGTCGTCGAGCACCCGGGTGGGAGGGCGCGCGTGCGGGTGCCCGCCGGGCGGGGCACCCTCGTGCCGTGGCACGAGACGAGAGCAGCACGGGTCGGACCCCGCTCGCGGCCCGGGCGCCCCGGGTCGTGGAGGCCGGCACGCGGGCGCGCCGGGCGGTCGCGGCGGCGCAGCGGCAGTGGGTGCGCCACCCCCGGTGGTCGTTGGCCGTCAAGGGCGCGCTCGCGGCGGCGGTCGCGTGGTACGTCGGGGTGCTCGCCCCGGCCCCGTTCTCCGAGTACCCCTACTACGCCCCGCTCGGCGCGGTCGTCGCGACGACGAGCACGCTCGCGCGCTCCGTCCGCGAGTCGGCCCAGGCGATCCTCGCGATCCTCGTCGGCGCGGCGATCGCCCGCGGCGTCGACCTCGTCCTCGCCCCGAGCGCGCTGTCCGTGGCGCTCGTCGTGGGCCTCGCGCTCCTGTGCGCGGGCTGGCGGCGGTTCGGCGAGATGGGCACGTGGGCGGTCACGTCGGCCCTGTTCGTGCTCATCATCGGCAACGACGCGAAGGTCGAGTTCGTCGGCGCGTACGCCGGTCTCGTCGTCGTGGGTGCGGGCATCGGCGTCGTCATCAACCTGCTCGTGCCCCCGCTGCCCCTCACCCCGACCGAGGAGGCCCTCGACGGGCTGCGCGACATGCTCGTCGACCAGGTCGAGGCGCTCGGCGACGGTCTCGCGGGCGAGCGCCCGCCGTCGGCGGAGGAGTGGGAGGAGCGACGGCGCGAGGTGGAGCCGACGCTCACCCGCGCGCGCGACGCCGTCGCGCGGACGCGCGAGGCCGCGCGCGCCAACATCCGGCTGCGCCGGCACCGCGACTGGGCCGCGTCGCAGGTGCGGCGCGCGCAGGAGCTCGAGGGGTCGGCCGACGTCGTCGAGTCGCTCGTGCGCCTGCTCGTCGAGTGGGAGCGCGAGGACCGCGACGACCTCGCGCTCGGCGCCCGCCTGCGGCCGCTCGCGGCGCGCGCCCTGGACGCCTACGCCGGTGCGCTGCGGTCCGTCGGCACGGAGCCCGCCTCCGAGGAGGCGCTGCGCGAGCTCACCGAGCGGACGCAGGAGCTGCACGAGGGGGTGCGGGCGGCGCGCCGCGAGGACGACCAGGACTACTTCGTCGCGGGCGCGGTCGTGCTCGCGCTGCGGCGCGGCGTGGCGGCGCTCGCGGCCGCCTGACGACGGGCGCGCGGAACCGCCCCGGTCCCGCGGGCTGGTCGGACGCAGCCGTGCGGGGCCGGGGCGGTTCAGGCGGCCGGGGACGGCGTCAGCCGCAGGTGTGCGCCGCGTGCTCGACGACCTCCTCGCTCGACACCTCCTCGCCGTCGACCGTCGCCGTGGCCGCCACGGTGACGGAGCCCGCCTCGAGCACCGTCGCGCGCGCGGCGAACGACTGGTAGGCCGCCGCCCCGGGTGCGACGCCCGCGACCGCGCGCGACCCGAACGCCGTGGCGATCGTCACGTCCGCCGCGACGTCGGACGCGTTCGTCGCCGCGACCGCGAGGTACGCCTTGCCCGCGAGGCACCGCGGCGTCACGACGACGTCGAGCGCCACGCCGGCCGGCTCCTCGGCCGGCGTGACCACGAGGCCGCGCAGGCTGCCGGTGTTGTCGAACGAGCCGAACCCGACGCGTCCCGTGCCGAACGTCGTGTCGTTCGCGGTGAGGAGCGGCGTGTCGAGCCCGTCGACGTAGACGGCGACGTCGCCGCTGTCGGCGCAGCGCACGACGCGCACGTCGTGCCACTCCTCGTCGGTGACCGCCGGGGGAGCGCCGACGGCGCCGTCCCACTGGTCGTCGATCCGCTCCCGGTCCTTGCCGTCGACCTTGAAGATGCCGTTGTGGGCGTAGATCGTGTTGTCCTGCGACAGGTGCGCGTAGTAGTACTGCGTGTCCGACTGCCATCCGAACACCACGATCACGTCGCGGTTGTTCACGGACGCGGGGGCGTCGAGCCGCACCTCGGCGTCGAGCGCGAACGAGCCGAGCTCGGGACCCTCGGTGAGGACCGCGTACTCGAACGGACGGCGGATGCCGTCGTCCGGGTTGTCGCCCGCCTGCGCGAGCACGACGGCGTCGCCCGGGAACTGCCACTTGGCCGGCGTCCGAGGCGCCCAGTGCTCGGCACCGAGGACGTCGGTGATCGGCTCGCCCGCCGGTGCGCACGACGGCGGCGCCGGGGGCTCGACCGGCTCGGCGCCGAACAGCGCGTACTGCGCGGCGACCTGCTCGGGCGTCGGGACGACGTCGAGGAACATGAGGTCGTCCATGCGGCCGTGGAACGGGTTCGCCTCGCGCGTGTCCTGCGGGAAGCTGCCGCCGATCTTGATCCCCGCGGGGTCGGTGGGCGACGTCGCGCCCGCGCCCCACGGGTTCGAGGCCGTGTACCGGCCCTCGAGCTCCTCGCCGTTGCGGTAGAGCTTCATCTCGCCGCCCGCGAAGTCGAACGTCGCGGCGAGGTGCACCCACTGGTTGCGCTGGAGGATCTGGTCCCACGGCAGGTCGGCCGCGAACGTCCACGAGCCGCCGCCGTCGAGGCGGCGCCCGAGCGCGACGAGCCGCAGCTCGCCGTCGACCGTGATGACCTCGAGCAGTGCGCGCACCGCGTGCCCGTCCGACGTCCCCGTGAGGACGCCCGCGAGCCCGATCGCGTTGTAGCGGTCGTCGGGGTTCGTCGTGCCCGAGTTGAGGGCGGGGTGCTCGCCGGTCGGCTTGAACCAGCCCATTACGGAGATCTCGTCCGCCCCGGCGAACGCACCGAGCGAGTCGACGCCGTCGGGGTCGTAGAGGCCGGCTTTCCAGTCGTCGTTCGACGCCGTGCGGGGGCTCATCTGCTGCGTCTGGAGCGCCTCGCCCGCGCCGGGGTAGGCCCGGTCGGCCACGCGCATCTCGACGCCGCCGTTGACGAGCTCGATGTCGGTCCCCGACCAGCCCTGGTCCGCCTCCCACGTCGGCGCACCCTGGACGGGGTGGTCGAAGTCGTAGTGCGCGACGAGGTTCGGGGCGAGCTCGGGCAGCGCGACCGGGGAGGCGGCCGTCGCGCGCCGCGCGCCCGTCACCTGCCAGATCTTCCCGTTCGCCTTCGAGATGAGGTACAGCTCCCCGTCGGCGTCCGCGCCGAACCGCAGGTCGACCCGCTGGTCGCCGACGAGCTCCTGGAACGTCGTCTCCGCGCCGTCGGCGAACACGCGCAGGTGCTCGATCTCGGCGAGGTCCCCCGGGTCGCCGTCGTTCCGGACCATCTCGTCCGCCTCGGTGCCCAGGACCCACCCGCGCACGAGGTCGGTGAACAGGTAGCGGCCGCGCAGCTCGGGGATGTCGCCGCGGTACACGAAGCCGCCGTTGAGCGCGACGCCCGCGTCGCCGGTCTGGCCCGGGTCGCGGTTGTGGTCGTACGCGGCGACGGGGTAGGTGAAGCCGTGCTGCGCGTCGTCGGCGGGCAGGGGGAAGATCTGCCGGTTGTCCGCGAGGAACGGTCCCTCGCGCACGGACCAGCCGAAGTTGTCGCCCGGCTCGACGGCGTACACCGACTCGACCTGCCACTCGCCGATGTGCCCGAGGTACATCGTGTGGTCGCCCTCGGGGTCCCAGCTGATGCGGTGCGGGTCGCGCAGGCCGAGGGCATAGATCTCGGGCAGCGCGCCGGGGGTCCCGACGAACGGGTTGTCCGCCGGGATCCCGTACCTCCCGTTGGCGCTGTCGTCGCCGAGCGGGTCGATGCGGAAGACCTTGCCCTGCGGCGTCGCGAGGTCCTGCGGGTTGCCGTTGCCGACACCGTTGCCGCCGTCGCCCACGAGGACGTAGAGGTTGCCGTAGTCGGGGTCCCCCTCGGTCACCGTCGGGTTGAACGCGATCTGCTGCACGGTGTGCACGCGGCCCGCGAACGGCACGCGCAGCACCTCGCGGCTCGTGCCGGCGAAGACCGGTGCGGACGGGTCGGTCGCCCTCCACTCCGTGACGACGCTGTGGAACTGGGTGTTGCCGTACGCCGGGTAGTCCGGCGTGTCCTGCGTCAGCGCCGTGCCGCCCTCGGTGTGCACCGTGTAGAACAGGCCGTTCTCGGCGAAGTCGGGGTGGAACTCGGCCGAGCCGAGGCCCGTGCCGAGGCCCGCGCTGTTGTGGAAGTTGTCGAGGAACTGCTGGCGCACGTCGAGGTACGCCACGTGCGCGCCGGTGTCCTTGTCGACCGTGTAGAGCACCGCGTTGTTGTCCGGCACCATGAGGCGGCCGGAGCCGTCCGGGATCTCGTCGAGGTGCGTGATCCGGTTGTGCCGCACGAGGCGCTGGTCCTGCGTCGCCGGGGTCGTCGACGACTCGGGGAGCTGGGCGAGCTCGGTCACCTCGATGCCGAGGGTCGACGGCGTCGGGTCCGGCAGCGGGTTGAGCAGCGGCTCGCTGGGTGCGGTGCCGCCCCCGGCGCAGTCGGCCGGGTTGCCGGTCGGGACCGCGAGGTTCTGCCCGGTCGTGTCGACCGCGACGTCGTCGAGCAGGAGCCTGCCCGCGCTGCTCGCGCCGTTGATCCAGAAGAAGCGGTCGAGCGCGCCGCTCACGGCCTGCCGGAAGCCGAACTGCTGCTCGGTGCCCGCGGGCAGCCGCGTGACCTCCTCGTAGGGGCCGCCCTGGCTGTACACGCTGACCTTGTCCGTCGCGTTGTCCGCGACGATCCAGACGCACTGCCACGTGTCGCGCGACCACACGCCCGCGGGCTTGAAGGCGCCGCCGTCGCGTACGAGCATGACGTCGTTGTTCTGGTTGTTCACGTACGCGCGGCTGTGCGCGTAGTCGGACGGCGCGTCGAGGTCGGTGATCCCGAACGACGTGTCGACGCTCCCGGAGCGCAGGAAGCGGAAGAACACGGTGCCGGTCGTCCCGTCGGCGATGCCGGGGACGGCGCGGTGGGCCCGCTGGGTCCCCCCGACCATCTCGAGCACCTGGTTGTTGCCGTTGAGCGGGTCGGCGACGACCCGGGCGGCGGAGGAGGCGGACCAGCCGTCCTGGCCGTTCAGGGCGGTGCGCTGGTAGGACTCGAAGCTGAGGACCTCGCTGAACTCGTCCGCGGCCTCCTCCGCGGCCGCCGGGGGTCCGAGGAGGGTCCCTCCCAGGACGGCCGCGAGGGACAGGGCGAGCGCCGCCCTGCCTCGTCGGCTCGCATGCGTAGACGTCATCGTCTGCTCCACTTCGTCGGATGGTGCTGGCACGACGCTGGTTAGCGCTGTCATGCGACCGACCCGCCGGGCGTCCGCCGCCGGGCCGGCCCTCCTGCACGCCGTCGGTCCTCGTCCCCGCGTCGTTGCGGCGAGGGCCGTCCGGGCCGGGCGCACGGTCGGTGACCTCAGCGGTCGCCGCGTCCTGCTCTCCCGTCCTGCTCTCGAGCGGCACGTCCGTGTGCGCGACTCTCGCAGCGTAGGGAAGCGCTTTCCGAGTGTCAAGGGATCGGTCCGCGCGGCGCCCGGGAGGCCGCCCGGACGCCGACGGCGGGCGACCGGACGTGCCGGTCGCCCGCCGTCGGGGCGTCGCGCGGACGGGTCAGGACGCCTGCGCGAAGGTCTGGATGCGGTCGATCTGGAGCGGCGGCTTCTTCTCGCCCGCGGTCACCGCGACCGGGAGCCGGTTCTGCGCCGGGGCGAGCGGGCAGGTGACGAAGTTCGTGAACGCGCACGGGAAGGAGAAGGCGCGGTTGAAGTCGACCACGGTGTCACCGTCCCGCGCGGTGTCGGGGACGCGCACGAGCCGACCGTTGCCGTACGTCTCCTTGCCGCTCGTGGTGTCGGTGAAGTGCGCGTTGCCGCGCTCGATGCCCGTGTCGTCGTCCGGGCGCCCCGCGACGAGGAGCGTGTGCTCCGTCCCGTCCAGGGTGAACGTCACGGTGCCGATCACGCGCTGCTCCTCGAACACCCCGCGCTCGACCGTCGGGTAGTCCGACGCCTGCTCCGCCGTCCGCGTGAACCGCGCCGGGAGGACCCAGCGCTCGTCGAGCGGGAACGTCTCGATGTCGTCGAGGCGCTTGCGGGCCGCCTCGCGCGGGTCGCGGACGCGCACGCCGAAGATCTGGCGTCCGGTCGCGTCGGTGCGACGGATGGTCTCGACGCGCAGGTCGCCGTAGAACGCGGGCACGAGGGAGTACTTGTGACCGGTCGACACGGGCGTCGGTGCCGTCACGGGCGCGCCGTCGAGGGTCACGGTCTCGCCGCTGCCGTCGGGCGTGTACACGACCTCGTCGTCCTGGACCGACCACGTGCCGGGCACGCCCTCGACCTGGAGCGGCTCGGCACCCGTCAGCCAGTCCTGGCTGACCATGGACATCCACCCGTACGGGCTCGTCAGCTCGTCGATCCGGGCGCGGTGCCACCGCTCCCACTCCTGGCGGTACTCGGCGCTCACTGCGGACATGTCGGTCCTCTCGTCGATGGGTCGGGTCAGGATCGGGGTCGGAGGGTGCAGGTCAGGGCACGCGCGTCGCGCGCTCCACGAAGGCGCACACCTGCGCGAACGAGTCGGCGTCGGCGTACGCGTTGCCCGCGGGGGTCCCGCCGGCCGAGAGCTCGATGCCGGAGACGGGGTGGCGGGTCGGGCCCTGCGCGACGGGGAGGTGCGGCAGGGCGATCGAGTGGCCCGCGTCGGGGTAGTCGAGCAGCAGCGTCTCGTGCGCGTGGCCCGCGGCGCGCAGCGTCTCGACGACCTGGCGCGCGTACATGCTCGACGGCCACAGCCCGTCGGCCATGCCGGAGACGCACGCGACGGGGCCCGCGATGCGCTCGACGGGGATGCGCGACCGGGCGGCGAACCCGCGGTCGCGCAGCCCGTCGACGTAGACGTCGCGGTACCGGTCCGGGGGCGGCCCGCCGGTCCACGGCTGCCACGTCACGCCCGGGTTGTCCTGCCACAGGTGCGGGAGCGCCTCGCCGCCGAGCGTCCACGTGGGGGAGTCCCACCCCTGGGCGGGGTCCGCGGCGCCCTGGGCGCCGTGCACGTGGGCCCCGGGCACGTAGGCGACGACGGCGCCCACCAGGCCCGGGTAGGTGGCGCCCAGCAGGAGCGCGAGCTCGCCGCCCCGCGACTGGCCGCTCACCACGACGACGCCGGCGCGCGGCGCGAGCTCGCGGTGCACGTGGCGCAGCGCGGTCTCGAAGTACTCCAGCGGCGTGCGGGTGACGTGGTCGGGCAGCCCGGGCGCGCCGAAGTACCCGAGCGCGAGCGCCTGCACCCCGCGCGACGCGTAGAGCGCGCCGCGCTGCTCGTTGATGCCGCCGCCCGAGCCGTTGAGCACGACGATCGTCGGGTGCGGACCGTCGCCCGGCGGCACGAAGAGCGTGCCGACGAGGCCGTCCTCGCGAACCTCGCGCCGTCGCACCCCCGGCCCGGTCCAGCGCTGCACGAGGTCGGCCGTCGCGCGCTGTGCGGCGTCGGACTCGTCCCACGCCTCGAGGCGCGTGCGCAGCGGGCGCGCGACGTCGGTCGCGGCGGGCCGGCCGGGGGCCGTGCCGGGCGTCGGGCCGGGCCGCTGGGACGTGAGGAGCGCCATCCCGTCGACGCGGCCGTAGTCGCCGGTCATCGGCGGGTCGCGGTCGAGCCGGACCGTGCCGGCCCGGTCCGCGCGGTAGGTCGCGCGGGCGGACCAGGTGGTCCCGGCGCGGTCCGTCGTCGCGCGGACCGTGACGAGCGCGCCGGGTGCGGCGCCGCTCACCTCGATGCGGCGGGCGACGTCGAGCAGGTCGTCGGCGGGGCTGACGGTGAGCCGGAGCGTCACGACGTGCCTCCCGTCGCCGGGTCCAGCGCGTCCCAGACGTCGCGGTCGACGTCGAACGCCTCCGCGTCCGGCCGGGCGCCCGGGACGCGGCCGCCGGCGCGGGTCCAGTCGTCGCCGAGGCGGTCGGCCCGGTCGGCGAGGTCGTCGGCGCCGAACGCGCGGGGGTCGAGCGCGAGCACCCAGAGCCCGCGCCCCACGGCGTCGCCGCGTCCGCCCGTCACCAGCCCGGCGAGCGCCTCCACGGTGAGCCCGAGCAGGGACCCGAGCAGACCGGCCGGGAGCAGCGCACCGACGGCACTCGCGTCCCGGGTGGGCTCGCCGTCGGGGCCGAGGGCCGCGCCGTCGGGCAGGGGCGTGCCCTCCCGGGCGCGGCGCCGCGCGTCGGCGAGCGTGACGGCGCTCGTCGCGGCGTCGACGACGAGCGCGCGACCCCGCCCGGCCCGCGGCACCGCCACGGCGAGCGGGTTCGTGCCGACCACGGGAGCGGTCCCGCCGTACGGGGCGACGGTGGCCGGGGACTGCGCGAGCGCGACCCCGACCAGCCCGTCCTCGGCGAGCGCGCGGACGTACGCGCCGACGCGCCCCGTGCCGCCCGCGTGGCGCACGGCGACGACGCCGACGCCGAGCCCGCGCGCGAGCTCCGCGGCCTGGCGGACCGCGGCGGCGAGCGCGACCGGCCCGGGGAGGTCGTGCGCGTCCAGCGTCGCGGTCGCCCCGGTCACGACGACGGCCGGCCCCGCGGGCCGGGCCCGCCCCGTCGTCCGCGCGCTCGCGTCCCGCAGCTCGCGGACGAGGAGCGCCAGACCGAACTCGGGCCACCCCGACGCGTCCCCCGCCACGACGGCGCGGGCCGCGAGGTCGGCGTCGGCGGGGTCGTGGGCGGCGAGCGCCGCGCGGGCCCGGGCACGGGCGTCCGCGGCGTCGACGCGCACGGTGGGGGTGGCGGGCACGGCGGTCCTCTCGGGTGGTCGGGGTAGGTCGGGTCGTGCGGGTGGGGCGGGCGGGTCGTGCGGGTCGTCGCGCGTGGGCAGCCGGTCAGTCGTCGCCGAAGAACGCCCCGGAGTCGATCGCGAGGCCCATGACGACGCTGCGGCCGCGGCGGATGTGCTCGAGCTCGAGCCGGGCGGCGCGCTCTCCGTCGCCCGCACGGAGCGCCTCGATGAGGAGCCGGTGGTCGTCGAGCGGCGGCCCGGGCTCCAAGGGCTGGCGCCCGCAGAGCCGGAACGCCCGCTCCAGGTCCTCGAGCGCGAGCTCGGTGATCGCGTGCAGGCGCGGGTTGCGCGAGTACTTCGCGACCCGGCAGTGGAACAGGTGCGACGCCGACAGGATCGACTGCACGTCCTGCGCCTGCGGGTACGTGCCCTCGGCGATGGCCGCGAGCTCGTCGACCTCGGCCGGGCTCGCGTGGGCGGCCGCGAGACGCGTCGCCATCGGTCCCGTCGCCTCGCGGACGTCGAGCACGTCGACGAGCGTCTTGAGGGTGACCGGGGCGACGCGGCACAGGGCGCGCGGCCGCACGTCCACGAGGCCGTCGTGGTCGAGGCGGTGCAGCGCGTCGCGCACCGGCGTGCGCGACGTCCCGAACTCGGACGCCGTCTCGGTGACGTCGATCTCCTCGCCGGGGCGCAGCTCGGTGAAGATGATCCGGCGGCGCAGCTCGTGGTAGATCCGGTCCGCTGCCGGGACGACGCTCATGCGCCGACCCCGGGCACGCGGGACGGGTCGTGGTGGGGGTTCATGCTGCCTCCTACTGACGGGACCAGGGCACGAGTCGTCGTTCGAGCACCGTGACCAAAGTCGTGGAGAGGTAGCCCAGCACGGAGATGGTGACGATGCCCACGTACATCTTCGCGACGGCGAACGTCGTCCAGGAGCTCCAGATGAGATAGCCCAGGCCGTTGCGCGACCCGACGAACTCCGAGGCCGCGATGATGACGAACGCGCCGCCCACGGCGAGCTTGAGGCCGGTGAAGATGCTCGGCAGCGCGGCGGGCAGCGCGACCGTCCGCCAGCGCTGGAGCCGGCCCGCCCCGTTGGCGGTCGCCACGTCGAAGTAGATCTGCGGCGTCTGGAGCACGCCGCCCATCGCGTTGTAGAAGACGTAGAAGAACACGCCGATCGCGACGATCACGTACTTGCTCGCCTCGCCGAGGCCGAACACGAGGAGCAGCAGCGGGAAGATCGCGACCTTGGGCACGGGCAGCAGGCTCGCGAAGATCGGCCCGAGGAGCGTGCGCAGGGTCGTGACGGACCCGAGCGCGATGCCCAGGACCAGCCCGGGCACGGCGCCGAGCACGAACCCGATCGCGATGCGTGTGAGCGTGATGCCCGCGTGCTCGAAGAGCTCGCCGCTCCCGACGAGCTGCGCGAACGTCTCGGCGATCGACGACGGCGGCGGGAAGAACCGCGCGTCGAGCACGTTCGTCCGGCTCGCGAGCTCCCACACCGCGAGGAGCAGGAGCGGCGTGAACGGCCCGACGACGCGCACGAAGCGACCCGTGCGCCTGCGGCGCAGCTCCTCGGTCAGCTCGCGCGTGATCTCGGCGGTGCGGTCGGCGCCGACCAGGGTCTCGTCCGAGGTCCCGCCGCTCGCGGCCGGGCCGGTCGGGCGGGCGGGCGTGCGCTCGTCGGTCGGGGTCGTCATGCGACCGCCTCCCGGGCACCGGCGGCGGAGCGCTCGTCCGCCCCGGACGCGTCGTGAGACTCGGCGTCCTGCGCCTCGGCGTCCCGCAGCAGACGCCACAGCTCGTACGTGATCTCGCCGTGGCGCGGGTCGCGGCGCAGCTCGAGGATGTCGCGCGGGCGGTCGAAGGGGACCCGCACGTCGGCGAGGATGCGACCGGGCCGGGCCGACATGACGACGACGCGGTCCGCGAGCACGAGCGCCTCGTCGACGCTGTGCGTGATGAAGAGCACCGACCGCGAGGTCTGCGACCAGATCTTGAGCAGCTCCTGCTGCAGCACGACGCGCGTCTGCTCGTCGAGCGCGCCGAACGGCTCGTCCATGAGGAGGGTCGCGCCGTCGTCGGCCAGCGCCCGGGCGACCGACGTGCGCTGCCGCATGCCGCCCGAGAGCTGGTGCGGGTAGAAGCCCCGGAACTCCGTGAGGCCCACCATGTCCAGCAGCGGGGCGACGCGCTCGCGCCGGGCCGAGCGCCGCACGCCGCGCAGGCGCAGGGGGTACTCGACGTTCTGCTCGACCGTGAGCCACGGCAGCACGCCGTGGTCCTGGAAGACGACGGACGGTCGCGCCGCCATCGTCACCGTCCCGCGGTCGGCCTCCTCCAGGCCCGCGAGGATGCGCAGGAGCGTGCTCTTGCCGCACCCGGAGGGTCCGAGCACGCAGACGAACTCGTTGTCCTCGATGGTGAGGGACACGTCCTGGAGCGCGACGAGCACGTCGTCGCGGCGGCGGTCGTGGAACCCCTTCCAGAGGCCCTCGACGGAGACGGCCGTCATGAGCCGAGCTCCGCGGCCCGCTCGCGCGCCTGCTCGAGGAGGTCGGCGCGGAAGATGCTCTCGACGTCCGCCTCGCCCTCGTACTCGAGCGTCCCGCGCTCGCGGAAGAACTGCTCCTGGGCGTGCACGTCCTCCCAGTCGATCTCGCCCGTCGGGTCCTGCTCCGTGAGCGCGAGCGACGTGAGCGTCTCGACCGGGAGCTCGGTGTACCGCGCGATGATCTCCTGGTTCGCCGGGTCGTCCCAGCCGCCCGCCTCGAGCTCCGCGGCGGCACGCAGGTAGGCGGCCGTGAACGCGACGACCGCGTCGGGGTGCTCGTCGACGTACTCGGTGCTGAACACCAGGGCGCCGAGCTCGGTGCCCGCGTGGTAGTCGATCGGGAGGATCTCGGACGCGATGCCCTCGCTCTCCAGCGACGACGAGATGGGCTCGATCGACCAGGCGGCGTCGACGGAGCCGCCGACGAGCGCGGGGCCCGTCTCCGGCGGGCCGACGTTGACGAGCTCGACGTCGTCGAGCGTGAGGCCCCCGGCCTCCAGCGCCTTGGCCACCGAGTAGATGCCGAAGCCCCCGTCGCCCGGGATCCCGACGCGGCTCCCGGCGACCTGCTCGATCGACGTGATGCCGGAGTCGGCCGCGACGACGAACGGGGCCGGGTTCGGTCCGCTCTCCGGCACGCGCGAGACGCTCGCGATCACCGAGAGCGACGCGCCGGCCTCGGTGGCGTTGAACAGGCCCGCGCCCCACGTCGCGCCACCGGCCGTGACGTTGTTCGTGCTGACGAGCTGGTAGGTCTCGCCGGACGTCCCACCCTTGGCGAGGAGCTCGACGTCGACGCCCGCCTCCTCGAAGTACCCCTTGTCCTCCGCAAGGAAGAACGGCGCGTAGTCCGCGTAGGGGGAGTAGAGGAACGAGATCTGCGGCGCGGCGTCGTCCCCGCCGCCGGACGGGTCGCTCCCGCCCGCACAGCCCGCGAGGATCCCCGCCGCCGCGACGAGCGAGATGGTGACCGACGAGCGGCGTGAGATGGCCATGAGTCCTCCTGGGGTCTGACACACGAGCAAGCGCGCCGTGATGTGCTTGCCACTATGCGCTAGTGCATCAGTTGGCCCCAGCGTGGTCCTCATCGTCTCGCTTGGTGGGACGACGTAACGTGAAAGGAGGGTGAGCGGGGCATCGGCCTGCGGTGCGTGGCCCGCCTGCCCGGCCCGCCGTCGTCACGGCTCGAGGACGCGTGCCTTCTGCTCCGCGAGCTCGGCGTCGGTGAGGACGCCCCGGTCCCGCAGCGCGGCGAGGTCGCGCAGCTGCGCGATGCGCACGTCCATCGCGGACGCGCCCCCGGCGGCCGTCCCGCCCGGCCCGGGGTCGTGCGCCCCGCCCTGCGCCCCGCCCTGCGGCCCGACGTGCGCGCCGGACCGGTCGTCGGGGAGCCCGGTCACGGCGCCGAGCACGCCGACGAGGTCCGTGTCCCGCACGCGGTACGTCGTGCTGGTCGCCGGCTGCGCACGACCGACGTCGTCGAGCATCTGCTGCACGAGCGCGCCCACCGGGCCGCGGACGACGAGCTCGACGTCGGGCCGGCCGCCGGGCGCCGCCGTCCGCAGCTCGACGAGGTCGAGCCCCAGCGCCGCGAGCCGCTGGAGCAGCCCGTACAGCGCGGCCTGGTCGCGGACCCGGGCCTCGAGGCGCGTGCACTCCACGGACCGGCGCACACCGAGCTCGGCGAGGTCGGGCTCGGGCAGCGCCACCGGCCCCAGCACCGTCACCTCGACCAGCGTCGTGCGGTCCATGCGTCCTTCTCCCGGGTCGCCCACGTCGGTCCAGGATGCGGGGGTGCGGACCCGGGCCGGATCACCCGGTAGGGGTGGCCCGTGACCTCCGGCGGCCGACTACCCCCGACGGGTGAGCACGCGGGCACCCGCGCCGCTCCACAGTGGGAGCGTCACGGGACCGCCGTGACCCGACACGAGGGGTGCCCGATGGACGGATTCTGGGACTGGTTCTGGCTCATGGTGTGGTGGTTCTTCTTCATCGCCTACCTCGTCGTGCTGTTCCAGATCGTCGCGGACCTGTTCCGCGACAAGACGCTCAGCGGCTGGTGGAAGGCGCTGTGGATCGTCGCGCTGATCGTCGTCCCGTACCTGTCCGCGCTCGTCTACGTCATCGCGCGCGGGCGGGGCATGGCGGAGCGGCACGCGGAGGAGCAGCTGGCGCGCCGCCAGGTCATGGACGACTACGTGCGGGCCACGGCCGGCTCCGGCAGGTCGCCCGCGAGCGAGATCGCCGACGCCAAGGCCCTCTACGACGCCGGCACGATCGACGCCGACGAGTTCGCCCGGCTCAAGGCCCGAGCGCTCGCCTGAGGACGAGCGATGGCCGACGAGACCGCGCCAGGGCGCGACGCGTCCGACGCCCTGCGCCTCGCCGCGCTCGAGCGCGAGAACGCGGAGCTGCGCCGCCGGCTCGAGGAGCGCCCGCCCGCCGCACCGCCTGGGAGCTCGGACGGCGACGCCACCAGGCAGCAGGCGGGCCGGCGACCCCGGCGGGGGCTGCGGGCCGCGGCGTGCGCGGTCCTCATCACGCTCGGGGCGCTCCTCGCGCCGCTCGGCGCGGTCTCGGCGTGGGCGCAGCGCGAGCTGACGGACACCGACCGCTACGTCGCGACGGTCGGTCCGCTCGCGGGCGACCCCGTCGTCCAGTCCGCGGTGGCCGGGCGGCTCACCGAGGTCGTCATGTCGCGCGTCGACGTGGGGGCGCTCGTCGACGACCTCGTGGGCGGGCTCGAGGAGCGCGACGTCCCGCCGCGCGCGACCCAGGCCCTGGCCGCGCTCGAGGCACCGCTCACGAGCGGCGTGGAGTCGCTCGTGCACGAGACGGCGACGCGGCTCGTGGAGAGCGACGCGTTCGAGGGCGCCTGGCTCCAGGCGAACCGCGTGGCCCACGAGCAGCTCGTCGCCGTGATGCGCGGCGAGGACGGCGACGTCCTGCAGGTGAGCGACGACGGCCGCCTGTCCATCCAGCTCTCCGGCCTGATCGACCTGCTCAAGGAACGCCTCGTGGACCGCGGCCTGGACGTCGCGGCCCGCATCCCGTCGGTCGACGCGACGTTCACTGTCGCGCAGTCCGCCGAGCTCGTCATGCTCCAGAACCGGTACGCCCAGGTCGTCACGCTCACGACCTGGCTGCCGTGGGTCGTGCTCGGTCTCCTCGCCGCGGGGGTCCTCGTCGCGAACCACCGCTCGCGCGCGCTCGTCGTGGCCGGGCTCGCGCTCACGGGAGCGATGGTCGCGCTGGGCGTCGGGCTCGCCGTCGCGCGGGGCCTGTACCTCGGCGCGCTCTCGGGGCAGGTGGTGCGCCTCGACGCCGCGGAGGTCGTCTTCGACCAGGCCGTCGGCTACCTGCGCCTCACGCTGCGTACCGTCGGCGTGCTGGGCCTCGTGGTCGCGCTCGCCGCGTACGTGGGCGGGCCGAGCGCGTCGGCCCGCAGCCTGCGTGCAGGGCTGGGCCGTGCGGGTGCCGCCGTCCGCGGCTGGGGCGAGGGCCGGGGCGTCTCGACGGGGCCCGTCGGCGACTGGCTCGGGCGGCACAAGGCGTTCGTGCGCGTCGTCGTCGTGGCGGTCGCCGCGCTCGTCCTGCTCCTGGCGGGCACGCCGACGCCCGGCCTCGTCGTGGGGGTCGCGCTCGTCGCGGGCCTCGTGCTCGTCGTCGTCGAGTTCCTCGCCCGACCGACCGCCGTCGGCGCGCCGCCGCCCGGGCCCGGTCCGGCCTGAGGCGCGTCGGCGAGCTCGCGCTCGGCTCGCCCTGCGGTCCAGGGGGGCCGGGAATACGCTGCCCCCATGGCCTCGGTCGAGCCCCGTGCCGAGCCGGAGGACGTCGCGCACGTCACGGACGCCTCCGGGACCTCGCGCGCCCGCACCACCGTCCCGGAGCTGCCGCCGTCCACGGTGGGCCGCCCGGTGGTCGAGGCCCTGGTCGCGGCGGCGGCCACGCGCCGCCTCACCCTGGTGTCGGCCGGCCCGGGCTGGGGGAAGACGACCGTCGCGGCCCGGTGGGCGCACGGCGGCACCGGCCCGCGGGTCGCGTGGCTGACGCTCGAGCCGTTCGACGACAAGCCGGCGGCCTTCTGGGCCGACGTGCTCGCGGCGCTGCGGGCGGCCGGGGCGGTGCCTCCGGGGCACGCGCTCGAGACCCTCGTCGTGCCACCGCGCCTCACGCCCGCGCTCCTGCGCCGCGTCCTCGCGGCGATCGAGGCGCTGCCCGAGCCCGTGGTCCTCGTGCTCGACGACTTCCACCACGCCGCGTGCCCCGAGGTCGCGTCCACGGTGGACGACCTGCTGCGCTACCGGCTGCCCCTGCACCTCGTGGTCCTCACCCGTGTCGACCCGCTCCTGCGCCTGCAGCGTCTGCGCGCGCAGGGCGAGATGACGGAGGTCGGTGCCGCCGAGCTCGCGTTCGACGCCCCCGCGGTCGCGGCGCTGGCGACGGCGCAGGGCCGCGACCTGGCGGCGGACGACGCCGGGCGCGTCGTCGGCGAGACCGGCGGCTGGGCCGTCGGGGTGCGGCTGCGCGTCGAGGAGCACGACGCGACGAGCCGGGCGCGCGCCGCCCGCTCGGCGGCGGAGTTCCTCCTCGCCGAGGTCCTCGACAGCCAGGGGCCCCAGGCCCGGCGGTTCCTCCTGCGCACGAGCGTGGCGTCGGCGGTGTGCCCCGACCTCGCGGCCGTCCTCGACCCGGGGGCGCCGACGGACCGGCTGCTCCCCGGCCTCGCCGCGGCGGACGGTTTCGTCATGACGTCGGGCGGCCGGCGCACCTGGTACCGCTACCACCCCCTGCTGCGCGAGATGCTCCTGCACCAGCTGCGCACCGAGGACCCGGCGGGCCTGCGCGAGGCGCACCAGGCCGCGGCGCGCTGGTTCGCGCAGGACGGGCAGGCGCTGCGCGCCCTGGAGCACGCGGCGGCCGCGGAGGACTGGCCGCTGCTCGGCGAGGTGTTCGTCGAGGGCGCGGCGGCGGAGCTCGCGGGGCCGCACCGCGAGACCGTCGCCCAGGTCCTGCGGCGCGTGCCGTACGCGACCCTGCGGCCCGATGCCCGCCTGCACCTGTGCGCGGGCGCGCTCGCGACCGTCGACGAGCGGTTCGACGCCGTCCGGCTCCACGTCGCGCGGGCGCGCGACCTCCTCGCCCCGGCCGCGGACCCGGTGGCCGACCCCGCCGCCGCGGTGCTCCTCGAGCTGCTCGCCGCGTCCGCCGCGCGCTCGACCGGCGACGTGCAGGCCCTCGCGACGGCCGCGGGCGCCGCGCTCGCCGCGGCGGACGCGGTGCCGTACCCGTTCCCCGCCCTCGAGACGTACCGGGGCCTCGCGCGGGCGCACCGCGCGGCGGGCCTCGCGTGGTGCGCGGTCGGCCCCGAGCCGGCGGGGGAGACGACGTCGGGCACGCTCGCCGCCCCCGGTGGCCGGTCGTGGCGCGCCCCGCAGCTCTACGTCCTCGGGGCGCGCGCCGCCGCGGCGCTCCTCGCCGTCGCGGCCGGTCGGCTCGACGCGGGGGACGGCGCCGCGCGCGAGGTGCTCGTCGAGGCGGAGCGCCGCGGCTGGGACGGGTACGCGCACGTGCGTCCCGCGCACGCGGCGCGCGCGTGGGTGCGCTACCTCCGGGGGTCGGACGACGGGCTCGACCGCCACCTCGCGCACGCGCTCGCGGCGGACGCCGGTGGTCGCGAGCCCGCGTCCGAGGCCGCCGTCCGGCTGCTCCAGGCGCTCGTCGCCGCGGACCGTGGGCACGCGCGGGCCGCGCGGCAGGCGCTCGTCGCCGCGGACCGCGCCCTGGGGCGGTCCGCGACGCCCCCCGTGCTCGCGGACCTGTGGGTGCGCGCCACGGCGGCAGCCCGCCGGGTCGACGACGGCACGGGCCCGGCGCTCGGCGCGCGCGTCGGGCGGGAACGGCTGGGGAGCGCCGCGGTGGTCGCGGTGTGCGGCGCGCGCGAGCTCCTGGCCGCGGGGCGCACCGGGGCGGCCGAGCGCGCCGTGGCGGGTCTGCGGGACACGCCGGGGGAGGAGGCCGACGTCGTCGTGCGGGTGGAGGGGGCGCTCGTCCTGGCGTCCGCGCTCGCGCGGGCGGGCACGCGCCGCGTCGACGCCCCGCTCGGGCGCGCACTCGAGCTGGCCGCAGCGGAACGGGTCGTCCGGCCGTTCCTCGCGGTCCTGGGCACCGAGCTCGACGAGCCGCTCGCGCGCGCGGTCGGGCGCCGCGACGACGCGCTCGGCGAGCTGCTGCGCGCCCACCTCGACCCTCCGGGCCGGGCGCCGGAGCCGGTCCCGCTCGTCGAGCCGCTCACCGAGCGGGAGCTCGCGGTCCTCGCCGTCCTGCCGTCCATGGCGAGCAACGCCGAGGTGGCCGCCGACCTCTTCGTGTCGGTCAACACGGTCAAGGCGCACCTGAAGTCGGTCTACCGCAAGCTCGGCGTCGGCTCGCGGCGCGAGGCGGTGCGGCGCGGCCGCGAGCTCGGCGTCGTGCCCTGAGGGCCCTCTTCGGGAGACGTCCTCAGGAGCGGTGCCGGTCCACCGTGCGCAGCACGAGCTTCCCGAGCTCGACGAGGACGAGGAAGGCGAGCGCGACGAGCGCGCACACGCCCCACTGGCCGCCGTCGAGGTCGACGGTGCCGAAGATCCGCTGCAGCCCGTCGAGCGTCGTGACGAGGAACGTCAGCCCGAGCGACGCGAGCAGGAGCACGACGAACCGGCCGTTCGCGAGCGTCTCGGAGGACAGGATGCTCGCCCGCGGGTCGCGCCACTCGAGCGCGGCGACGACGTGCAGGAGCGACATCGCGGTGAGGCCCATCGTCGTCGCGACCGCGAGGTCGGCGTCGGCCTCGCCCCACGCGACGGCGACGAGCGTGCCGACGGCGATGAGCACGCCCCCGACGGCGAGCCGCACGCCGAGCGCGCGCCCGATGACCGGCTCCGTGGGCGGGCGGGGCCGGCGCCGCATGAGGCCGGGCGTCGCGGCGTCGAAGCCGAGGCCGATCGCGAGCAGCACGTCGATCGCGAAGTTGACCCACAGGATCTGCAGCGGCGTGAGCGGGGTGCCCCCGGCCACGGTGAAGATGCCCGCGCCGACGAACGTGAGGATGAACCCGACGAGGACGACCATCTGGAAGCGGATGTACTTCATGAGGTTGTCGTAGAGCCCGCGGCCGCCCTCGACCGCCGCCACGATCGTGGCGAAGTTGTCGTCGGTGAGGATCATCTCGGCGGCGTCCTTGGTCACCTCGGTGCCCGTGATCCCCATCGCGACGCCGATGTCCGCGCGCGTCAGGGCGGGGGCGTCGTTCACGCCGTCGCCCGTCATCGCGACCACGTCGCCCTTCCGCTTGAGCACGTCGACGAGCCGCACCTTGTCCTCCGGCGCCACGCGCGCGACCACACCGATCTCGCCGACCTCCGCCTCGAGCTGCGCGTCGGACATCGCGGCGAACTCGGCGCCCGTGAGCGCGCGCCCCTCGATGCCGAGCTGCCCGGCGATCGCCGCGGCCGTGGTGACGTGGTCGCCCGTGATCATTCGCACGCGGATGCCGGCGTCGCGGCACTCGGCGATGGCGTCGCGCGCCTCGCGGCGCGGGGGGTCCACGATCCCGACGAGCGCGAGGAGCTCGAGGTCGCGCACCGTGGCGAGCAGGTCGCCCCCGAGCTCGTCGCGCGCGACGGTGCGGCGCGCGACGGCCAGCACGCGCATGCCCTCGCCCGCGAGCGCGTCGTTCTCCGCGAGGACGCGCGCGCGGCCCTCGTCGTCGAGGGGCGCCGACCCGCCGTCGGCCGTGAGGTACCGGGCCGAGCGGGCGAGCAGCACGTCCGGGGCGCCCTTGACGAAGCACACGAGCTCGTCGTCGATCTCGTGGAACGTCGCCATGAGCTTGTACGCGGCGTCGAACGGGACCTCCGCGACGCGCGGGTGCTCGGCGCGCGTCTCCTCGACGTCGAGCCCGGCCTTGGCCGCGAGGACGACGACCGCGCCCTCCGTGGGGTCGCCGAGGCACTCGCCGTCGCGCACGACGGCGTCGCTCGCGAGCGCCAGCGGGAGCGCGACCGGTTCGAGCGGGACGTCGGTGGACCCGGCCGCCGCGAGGATGCGGCCGGTCGTGGAGTAGCCCTCGCCGTCGACGGAGAACCGGCGCCCGGCGAGCACGAGCCGGCGCGCCGTCATCTGGTTGAGCGTGAGCGTCCCGGTCTTGTCGGAGCAGATCGCCGACGTCGACCCGAGCGTCTCGACGGACTTGAGGCGCTTGACGATCGCGCCCTCCTCGGCGAGCCGGCGCGTGCCGAGCGACAGGAGCATCGTCACGACGGCGGGCAGCCCGGTCGGGATCGCGGCGATCGCCAGGCTGATCCCGACCACGAAGAGGCTGTCGAAGTCCTCGCCGCGCACGAGCCCCAGCACGACGACCACGACGAGGGCGACCGCCGCCATGACCGTGATGATCACCGTGATGCGGTCGAGCTGGCGCGTGAGCGGCGACCTGTCCTGCTCGACCCCGCTGAGCATCCCGGAGATGCGGCCCACCTCGGTCGTCATGCCCGTGGCGGTCACGACCATCTCGCCGCGCCCGCGCGTGACCTGGGAGTTCATGTACGCCATGTCGGTGCGGTCGCCGAGGGGGGCGTCGTCGGCCGTGACCGCCGCGACGCCCTTCGCGACGGGCGTGCTCTCGCCGGTGAGCCCGGCCTCCTCGATCTCGAGCGAGGCGGCGACGAGCAGCCGCCCGTCCGCGGGGATCTTGCCACCCGCCTCGAACCCGACGACGTCGCCCGGCACGAGCTCCTCGGCGGGCACCTGCTCCTGGCGCCCGTCGCGGCGCACGGTGGCCGTCATGACGAGCATCTGCTGGAGCGCGGCGACGCTCTGGGCCGCCTTGCCCTCCTGGTGCAGGCCCATGAGCGCGTTGAGGACGGTGAGGGCGAGCACGACGACGCCGGTCGTCACGTCCCCGAGCGCGATGATGCTCACGACGGCCGCGCCGACGAGGACGAGCTGCATGAGGTCGCGGTACTGGCGCAGGAAGGCCTGCCACGGCCGTTCCTTGCGCTCCTGCGCGAGCGCGTTCGGCCCGTAGCGCGCGCGCCGCTCGGCGACCTGCGCGGACGTCAGCCCGACGGCCGGATCGACGTCGAGCGCCGCGCACACCGCCTCGGGCGGTGCCGTGTGCCAGGGGCCCGTGGGGGCCGGTGCCTGCTGTCGGGGGATCGGTGCAGCCGTCATCCTCGGCTCCTCTCGGGCGCTCGTCCCACCGTCGCAGCGGGCCCGCGCGGGGTCCTCACCCGGCGGGGGTGAACGCCCCGCGGCGGCGCGGCACCGGTGCTCGACGTGCCGCCGACGCCGACGCCCGACGCGCGTGCCGCCCGGCCCTCAGCCCCGCGACCCCACGAGCCCGCTCTCGTACGCGACGATCACGGCCTGCACCCGGTCGCGCACGCCCAGCTTGGCCAGCAGGTTGCCGACGTGCGTCTTCACGGTCGTCGCGGACAGCACGAGGCGGTCGGCGATCTCGGCGTTCGACATCCCCTCGGCCACGCACCGCAGGACGTCGAGCTCGCGCGGCGTGAGGGAGCGCAGCCGGGGGTCGAGGCCGTCGTCGACGGCCGGTTGCTCGCCCGCGGGCAGGTGCGGCGCGAAGAGGTCGAGCATGCGGCGCAGCACGCGGGGCGCGACGACCGAGCTCCCTGCCGCGACGGTGCGGATCGCCTCGACGAGCTCGTGCGGGCGCGCGTTCTTCAGCAGGAACCCGCTCGCCCCGGCGCGCAGCGCCGCGAACGCGTACTCGTCCACGTCGAACGTCGTGAGCACGAGCACGCGCGTCCTGGGGTGCTCGGCGACGACGCGCCGGGTCGCCTCGATGCCGTCCGTGCCGGGCATCCGGACGTCCATGACGACGACGTCGGGGGCGAGGGCCGCGACCTGGTCGAGCGCGACGCGTCCGTCGGAGGCCTCGCCCACCACCTCGAGGTCGGGCTCGGACTCGATGACGAGCCGGAAGCCCATCCGCAGCAGCGCCTGGTCGTCGACGAGCAGCACGGTCGTCACGGTCGTCCTCCCTCGTCGTCGTGCACGTCACTGTGCGGGTGCTCCTGCTCGGGCGCGCTCCGGGCCCCGTCCTCGCCCGGGTCGCAGGGCAGGACCACCTGCACCGCCCAGCCGCCGCCCGGTCGCGGCCCCGCCTCGACGACGCCGCCGAGCAGCGCGGCGCGCTCGCGCATGCCCACGATCCCGCGCCCGGTCCCGCCGCCGGTCGCCGGACGCGTCCCGCCCTCGTCGCGGACGTCGATCTCGACCGCGCGCGCGGTGCGCCGCACCACGACCTCGGCCGAGGGCGTCCCGGGCGCGTGCCGCAGCACGTTGGTCAGGGCCTCCTGCACGATGCGCACGGCCCCGAGGCGCAGCGACGTGTCCGCGGGCAGCGCGACGTCGAGGCCGGTCGCCGCGACGGGCACGCCCGCAGCTTGGAACCGTGCGACGACGGCCGCGAGGTCCGTCCCGGTCGGCTCGACCGGGGTGCCGGGCCCGTCGCCGCCCTCCTCGGGGTCGAGCGCGCCGAGGACGTGCTGCATGTCGGCCAGCGCGTCCCGTCCCGTGCGGGACAGCTCGTGCAGGGCCTCGCGCGAGCGGTCCGGCGCCCGGTCGAGCGCCGCGCCCGCGCCGTCGGACAGCGCGACCATCACGGACACGCTGTGCGCGACGACGTCGTGCATCTCGCGCGCAATCCGCGCGCGCTCGGCGGCCCGGGCGAGCGCCGCGCTCTGGTCACGGTCGCGGGCCATGGCGCGGTAGCGCGCGACGAGGTCCTCGTCGTGCAGCCGTCGTGCCCGTGCCCCCGACCCCGTGGCCATCCCCAGCAGCAGGAGCGCGAGCAGGAGCAGGACCGACGCCGAGCGCCGGCCGGGGGAGAAGGGCGGCTGCGCGAGGTCGCGCACCGGGTCGCCGTCCGGCAGGACGATCGGGTCGCTCCACAGCAGCATCTCGGCGAGGCCGATGTCCTGCCACCACCACAGCGCGGCCACGACGACGGCGAGCACCGCCCCGCACGCGACCCACGCCGTGCGGGGCGCGCGCTCGGCGGCCACGGTGTGCACCGCGCACGCGAGGCACACGCCGAGCACGCCGAGCACGCCCGCCGTCGCGAGCGACGCGACGGCCAGCACGGTGAGGGCCGCCGTGACGGTCAGCGGGCGCGACCGCCGGAGCAGGAGCAGGCCCGCCCCGAGGACGGCGCCGACGAGCCAGGCCGCGACGACCACCTGGGCCACGGGCTCGTCGGGGCGGAACAGCCCCAGCCCGGTGGACCCCTCGACCGTCGTGAGCGCGACCGCTGCGGTGACGAGCCCGAGCAGCGCGACCGCGCTCGCGAGCGCGAGGTCCGTCGCCCACGGGTGCCGCGCGAGCACGCGGCCGACGGCGCCGCGCCGCCGCACGTCGGGCTCGGCGCGCGGGCCGCCGTCGTGCGCCCCGGACGCGGACGGGAGGGCGAGGGGCGACGAGGGCACGGGCCTACTCTCCCATCGGCCGTCGCGCGGCGCGTCAGACGACGTCATGGCGCCGCAGCCGGTACGCCGCCGCCGCGAGCAGCGCGGCGGCCCACGCCGCGAGGACGAGACCCCCGCCCCACGTGCCGAGGTGCGGTCCCAGGGCCGTCGCGTCGAGGGCGGCGAGCCGGGCGTCGTCCTGCAGCAGGCGCGCGCCCGCACCCGGCAGGAGGGCGCGCGCCGTGTCCGCGACGCGTCCCGGGTTCGTCGCGAGCACGTGGTCGAGCACGACGAGCAGCACGACCCCGCCGACGAGCGCCCCGTCCGGCCGCCGCACGAGCGCCCCCAGGCCCAGGCCCACGAGGGCGACCCCGGTCAGGTAGAGCACGAATCCCGCCAGCACGCGCAGCGTCTCGCCGTCCGCGAGGTCGAGCACGAGCGCGGCGTCCGCGCGCTGCCCGGCGGTCGCGGCGAGCGCCGCGCCCAGCGCGAGCACGGCGACGGCGAGCGCGGCCGCCGTCGTCACGAGCGCCTGCGCCGCGAGCACGGGCAGGCGGCGGGGGACCGCAGCGAACGTCACGCGCGCGGTGCCGGTCCGGAACTCGCCGGCGCCGACGCCCGCGCCGAGCACGAGGAAGCCGAGCTGGGCGAGCACGGACCCTGCGACGGCGAGCGGCGCCCCGGAGGACCCGGCGTCGGGCCGGGCGAACGCGCCCAGCGCCCACGCCGTCCCCGCCGCCGCGGCGACGGTCGCGAGCGCGAGCCAGGCCGTCGAGCGCAGGCTCGTCAGCTTGTCCCACTCCGCCGCGAGCACCCGGGGCAGGCTCACCTGCGGCCGGTCGGGCGCGGGCGCGGTGCGGGTCGGCGCCGGGGTCGTCGGGGGGATCGTCGCGGCCACGTCAGACCACGTCCCGCGTGCGCAGGCGGACGGCGGCCAGGGCGAGCGGGACGAGGACCCACGTCGCGAGGACGAGCCCGCCGCCGACGGCACCCAGGTCGGGCGCGCCCTCGACCGCGCCCTCGCCCGTGAGCAGGGACGCCGCCCCGGTGGGCAGGAACGTGACGACCGTGTTCACCGCCGCCTGCGCCGACGAGACGCCCGCGGGTGCCGCGAGCGGGTCGCCCGACAGGTCGGCCGCGAGCACGAGCGCGACCGGCAGCACGAGCACGACGAGCACCGCCGCGGTGAGCGCGGGGACGGGCCGCCGCACGAGCGCGCCGAGCGCGAGGCCGAGCAGCGCCATGCCGGCGAGCAGGAGCGCCATCCCGACGAGGACCTGCGGCGTGCCGTCCCGGCCGAGGTCGAGCGCGAGGCCGCGCGAGCGCGCCGACGGCAGCAGCGCGAGCACCGCCGCCCCGACCGCGGCCACCGCGGTGAGCAGCGCGAACCCGGCGGTCGCCGCCGTCTGGCCCACGAGCACGGGCCAGCGCCGCGGCTCGGCGACGAACGTCGTGCGGAACGTGCCCGTGCTGTACTCGCCCGTCCCGACGAGGACGCCCAGGACGAGCGGCGGCACCTGCGCCAGCAGGAGGCCCGACGTGAGGGAGCCGAGCGGGTCGAACCCCGGGTCCACGGACGACGCCTGGGCCGAGAGGTGCGTCAGAACGGCCGAGACGACGACGGTGAGCGCGGCCGCCCACCACGACGAGCGCAGGCTCTTCAGCCTCGTCCACTCCGCGGCGACGGCGCGGGGGAGCGTGGGGCCACCGGCGTTCGCGGGCCGGGGCGCCGGGTGCGCACGCCGCGACGACGCGGTCCGTGCGGTGGGGGCGGTCATCGGGCACCTCCGGCGGACGCGAGGCCGGTCTCGCCCCCGGCGCGGCCGCGGTACTGGACGGCGTCGGCGGTGAGCCGCAGGTACGCCTCCTCGAGCGAGCCCGCCGCGCCCGCGAGCTCCTGCACCGGCGCGTCGGCGAGCAGCCGGCCCTGGCCGATGACGACGACGCGGTCGGCGCACAGCGCGAGCTCGTGCATGAGGTGGGACGACAGCAGCACCGTGCGGCCCTCCGCCGCGAGGGCGCGCACGAGCCCGCGCACCCACAGCACGCCGTCGGGGTCGAGGCCGTTGACGGGCTCGTCGAGGATGAGCGTGCCGGGGTCGCCGAGGAGCGCGCCCGCGATGCCGAGGCGCTGGCCCATCCCGAGCGAGAACGTGCCCGCGCGTCGCCCCGCGACGCTCTCGAGGCCGGTCATCCCGATCACCTCGTCCACGCGTGCCCGCCCGATCCCGTGGGTGCGGGCGAGCGCCGTCAGGTGGCGGAACGCCGTGCGGCCCGGGTGCACGGAGCGCGCGTCGAGCATGACCCCGACGGCCCGCAGCGGCGCCGGCAGGTCCGCGTACCGGCGGCCGTCCACGGTCGCCGTGCCGGAGGTCGGGCGCTCCAGCCCGACGACGACGCGCATCGTCGTCGACTTCCCGGCGCCGTTCGGGCCGAGGAAGCCCGTCACGGTCCCGGGCCGCGCCGTGAACGTCAGCCCGTCCACCGCCGTCGTGGGTCCGTAGCGCTTCGTCAGCGCCTCCACCTGGATCATCGGTCCTCCCGTCGTCCGCGGGCCCGGTCGTCGGGCACCGCCGTCGTCGACGCTACGGACGCCTGCGGGGCCCCGGCTCGGGCGGTCGGCCGAGATCCGCGACCCTCCCGCCTCCTCCTCGGGGAGGAGGAGGTCGTGCCGGGGTGGGACGAGCGTGCCCGGGCGGACGGGGCGCGGCGCGGGCGGGCACGACGACGGTCAGGCGGTGGCCGTCCTCGCGGCCACCCGGACGCCCGCGTCCCATCCCGGTGCGCGCCCGCCGCCCGGGGGGACGTGGTCGGTCGCGAGCCCTGCCCGGGCCAGGGACCACGCGACGAGCGAGTTCGAGTTCCACATCTCGCCCCCGCCGGGCGGCCGCCGACCCCACGTGAGCGGCGGGACGCCGCGCACCGCCCGCAGGATCCGCACGACCGCGGCGGCGTCGCGCGTGACGACGACGGGTCGCCCGACGGCGTGCTTCCGGTCGGGGATGGCGCCGTGCGCCCAGCAGCGCACCTCGTACCGGAACCAGCGGGTGCGGCCCAGCGGTCGCAGACCCACGGGGCCGGTCACGACGACGCCCCGGTCGCACGCCGGGCCGCCCCACGCAGGGGTCATCTCGACGACGTACGGCACCCCGTCGCACCGCAGTCCCAGCGCCGCGTGGAACAGCGGGCGGGGACGCCGCCGCGCGAGCAGCGCGGCGGCGCGCTCCCACGCGGCGCTCGTGCGGCGGACGACGTGGCCCCCCGCCCCGACGGGCAGCCAGAGGAGCTCCGCCCGGTCGTCGCCGGGCGTGGTCGCGGTCACGCCCCGACGCTACGGCACCCGGGTCCGCGCGGGAGCGGTAGGCTCGGGGGCATGCTTCCGGCGCGAGAGCGCCGGCGGGATCCGAATGAGACAGCGGATCGAGAGGCCCCGTCGCTCCACACGACGGGGCCTCTCGCTGTCCCGGCGCGTCCTGCCGCCCGGCCGGGTGCCGTGCCTCACCGGACAGGGGAGGGCGCGGCGTCCGCTCCCGGCAGGAACGGGCCGAAGATGGCGGCGACCGCTGCGGCGGCCCCGGCGGCGTCCTGCCGCGCGACGGCCTCGACCAGCTCGTGGTGGTGGCGGTGCGCCGCCTCGTCGTCCTCGTTCTCCTCGTCGCGCATGTGCACGGTGAAGACGTCGAGCATGCTCGAGTAGAGGGTGACGTAGAGCGGGTTGTGCGTCGCGGCGACGATCGCGCGGTGCAGGTCGAGGTCGGCGCGCGCGCGGGCGTCGCGGTCGTCGGCGTCCCAGGCCGCCTCCCGCCGGTCGCGCAGCTCGTGCAGGTGCTCGACGTCGTCGTCCGAGCGGCTCGCCGCGGCGAGCGAGGCGGCGGTGCTGTCGAGGGCGAGCCGCAGCTCGAGGTAGTGCCGGCGGCTGCCGCCCGCGAGCTGGCGCTCCAGGGTGCCGGTCAGCTCGGAGCGGGAGATGACGAACGTGCCGCGGCCCTGCTCGCGGCGCAGCAGCCCGGCGTGCACGAGCGACTGCAGCGCCTCGCGCACGGTGTTGCGCCCGACGCCGAACTCCGCCACGAGGGCGGCCTCGGTGGGGATCCGCTCGCCGACGGCCCACCGGCCGGAGACGATCTGGTCCCGGAAGCGCGCGGCGGCCTGGTCGATGAGGCCTACTCGACGCATCGGTCCGCCTGTGCCAGACTGCTCCAGATTCATCCCATGATCCCATCATCCGCCGACCTCAGTGTGGAGTCTAGCGTGGCGACCCTCTCTCCCTCCCGGCCGCGGCTGCGCCCCGGACGCCTGACCCTCTGGGCGGGCGTCGCCGTCGCGCTGACGGCGGTGAACCTCCGGACGGCCGTCACCGGGTTCACCCCGCTCCTCGAGATCGTCGGCGCCGACCTCGGCTTCGGTGTGACCGTCGCGGGCCTGCTCGGCACGGTGCCCGCGGCGTCGTTCGCCGTGTTCGGCTTCCTCGCGCCCGCGGTCACGCGGCGGTTCGGGCTCGAGCGCACGGCCACCGTGGCGCTGGGCCTCACCGCGCTGTCCCTCGTGCTGCGCGCGGCCTCCCCGACGACGACCGTGCTCGTCCTGTCGACGGTGCTCGCGCTCGCGGGCATCGGGGCGGCCAACGTCGTCATCGTGCCGCTGGTGAAGGCGTGGTTCTCCGACCGGCTCGCGCTGTGGACCTCGCTCTACCTCCTCCTCCTGCAGACGGGGCAGTTCGTCGCCCCGCTGCTCGCGGTCCCGGTCGCCGAGGCGAGCAGCTGGCGCCTGTCCGTGGGGCTCTGGGCCGGGCCCGCCGCCGTGGCCGCCGTCGTCTGGCTCCTGCTCGCGCTCCGGCTGCCCGCCGCCCACCACGCGCCCGCACCCGTCGCGGCGGCCGGCGCGCGCCTCCGGGTGGGCCGGTCGTCCACCGCGTGGGGCCTCGTCGGCCTCTTCGCCATGATGTCGCTGTCGAACTACGCGATCATCACGTGGGTGCCGGCGGTCCTCACCGACGCCGGGGGCAGCGCGGCGCTCGGCGGTTCCATGGTCGCGCTGTACTCGGCGTGGGGCGTGCTCGCGGCGCTGGTGGTGCCCCAGGTCGCCACCCGGCTGACCAACCCGTTCGTCGTCGTGGTCGCGTGCTCGGTGGTCCTCGTCGCCGGGTACCTGGGCCTCCTGCTCTCCCCGCTCGACGGCACGGTGGTGTGGGTGTGCGCGCTCGGGATCGGGGTGAGCACCTTCCCCCTGTGCATGACGCTCATCAACCGGCGCACGCGGACGGCCCAGGCGGCGTCGGCCGTGTCCGGCTTCGTCCAGGGCATCGGGTACGGGATCGCCTGCTTCGGGCCCCTCGGGCTCGGCCTGCTGCGCGAGGCGACCGGCTCGTGGTCCGTCCCGCTCGTCGTGCTCGCCGCGACCGCCGTCCCCGGGGTCGTGGCCGGCTGGTTCGCCTGCCGACCCCGCTTCGTCGACGACGCCGTCGTGGTCGCCGACCGTCCGGCGGACGACGTGGAGGACCGCGCGGCCGGCGCGTGACGCCGCACGCGGGCTCGGGGCGGCGCCCGCCGACGCGCCGCGGCAGGTCCCGGCCCGTACGGTCGGACGATGACCGACCCGCGCGACCGGCCGTACGTGGCCGGCCTGCTCGTCCTGACCGTGGCGACGGGCGTCGTCGACGCGGTGAGCTACCTCGCGCTGGACCAGGTGTTCACCGGCAACATGACGGGCAACGTGCTCTTCGTCGGGTTCGCCGCCGCCGGTGCGGGCGGGATCCCGCTGCTCAACAACGTCGTCGCGCTCGTCGCCTTCGTCCTCGGCGCCGCCCTGTGCGGGGTGCTGCTCCGCGGGCGCGCCGACGACGCGCGGATGCCGCGGCGCGCGCTCGGCGTGCTCGCCGGGGGAGCGGTGCTCGTGGTCGGGGGCGGCGCGCTGTGGCTCGCCGTCGGGCGCCTGCCCACGCCCGGGGTCCTGGCCCTCACCGCCGCCCTCGCGCTCGTGATGGGCGCCCAGGCGGTCGCCGCGCGGGGCGCCCACGTCCAGGACGTCTCGACCGTCGTCGTCACCACGACGCTCGTGAACCTCGCCCTTAGCAGCCCGCTCGCGGGCGGGTCCGGAGAGGGCGCGGCCCGACGTGCGGGGGCCGTGCTCGCGATGGGCACGGGCGCGGCCGTCGGCGCCGTCGTCGTGCGGTCGTGGTCCGGTGCGGCCGGCCTGCTGCTGGCGGGCCTCCTCGTCGCGGTCGGCACGACGACGCTCGCCCTGGCCCGCCGCCACGACGCCGTGGCGCCGCGCTGACGCGCCCGACGGGCTCGCCGGGCGCCTCAGCCGCGCTCCGGCTGCCAGCCCTCGGTCCCGCGGCTAGCCTCGCGGGACGGCACCCTCGGAGGGAGAGCGGGATGAGCCAGGGACGAGTGGTCGTGGTCACCGGCGCGGCGCGCGGGATCGGGCGCGCGACGGCGGTCGCGTTCGCGCGGGCGGGCTACCGGGTCGCCGGCCTCGACGTCGCGGCCGTCGCGAGCCGCGCGCTCGAGTACGAGCCCGCGAGCCCGGCCGACCTCGCGCGGACCGGCGACCTCGTGGAGGAGGCTGGGGCGTCGTGGCTGCCGCTGGTCGCCGACCAGCGCGACCTCGCTGCCGTGCGCGCGGCGCTCGGGGAGGTCGTCGAGCGGTTCGGCGGCCTCGACGTCGTGTTCGCCAACGCCGGGATCCAAGGCTTCGCCTCGGTCCTCGACATGAGCGACGAGCTCTGGCACGACACGATCGACGTCAACCTCACCGGCACCGCGAACGTGCTGCGCGCCGCAGCGCCGCTGCTCGTCGAGCGCGGCGGCGGGCGGATCATCCTCACCTCGTCGACCCAGGGGCAGCACGGCACGCTCGAGGGCAGCGCGTACTCGGCCTCCAAGTGGGGGCTCATCGGCCTGATGAAGTCCGCGGCGCTCGACCTCGGCCCCCACGGGATCACCGTGAACGCCGTGATCCCCGGCCTGATCGACACCGCCCTGACGCGCCACGAGGAGCGGTACGCCCAGGCCCTGGAGTCGTCGGGGAAGGCGCCCACCGGCGACGTCGCCCGCGACGAGCAGGCGGCCGCCGCCGGGCTGGCGAGCAAGCTCCCCCTCGGGGTGCCGTGGCTCGCGCCGGACGACGTCGCCCCGGCCGTCGTCTTCCTCGCCTCGCCGGAGGCGTCCATGATCAGCGGCACGAGCCTCGCCGTCACCGGTGGCGACAGCGCCAACGTCACGGCGTGAGCCGACGCGCGGGGCGCGGCGCCTCCGGTGCTCAGGCACCTCAGGGCCGGAGCACCCGGGCCTGAGGAGGTGCGGCGCGCGCTGAGGCCCCGGGGCGGGTCGGGACGGCGCGTTCGACCGATCCGGGACGGGGCGCCTCAGGACGAGCGTGAGCACCATGCCCGCCATCGACCCGCAGCTGTCCGTCGTCGTCCGCACGGCCCGTCTCGTCGGCGCCTCGGTGCTGAGCATCGGCGTGGCGGTCGCCCTCGTCGCGTGCGCGGCGGCCACCGACCCCATCGACCCGTCCGTCGCGGACCGCACGTATCTCGGGCTGCCCGCCGAGGGCGGCGAGGTGCACCCGTGGTCCGACGCCGAGACCCCGGCCGTCGGCTACGCGCGCGGCGGCGAGCCGCAGACCGTGAACGTCGTGACGTTCGGGTCGAGCTCGTGCCCGCTCGTCCCGGTCGACTACACGTGGGACGCCGAGGAGCGCGCGCTGAGCTTCCGCCTCGGTCGCCGGGCGGGCACCGACGAGCGCCCCTGCACCCTCGACACCGCGCCGTCGACGAGCGTCGTCGTCGTGCCCGGCCTGCCCGCGGACGAGGCCGTGACGATCCTCACCTCGGGCGACGACGTCGTCCTCCCGCCGGGGCGCTGACACCACGTGCGCGCCAGGAGACTGGTGTGTGCCCCGGGGACGACGAAGGCCCCTGGTCTGCGTCTCCGCAGGCCAGGGGCCTCGATCATGGTGTCCGGAGGGGGACTTGAACCCCCACGCCCGATAAAGGGCACTAGCACCTCAAGCTAGCGCGTCTGCCATTCCGCCACCCGGACGAGTGGACCTTCCCGGCGTTTCCGCCGTTCGGGTGCGGGGAAAAACATAGCACGGTTCGGGGGTGGTCCTCACATCGCCGTCACGGCCCGGACCAGGGCCGCGACGTCGACCGCGACCTCGACGTGACCTCGGCCGAGGCCGTGCGCGGCGCCCGGCGTGCGGGGACGACCTGGGGCAGACTGGGCGGATGGTGGCCACGACGCGACGGAGGCACGCGTGACGGACGAGCAGCGACCCGCAGCAGGCCCGGCACCGACACCTCGGCCGGGCTCCGGCTCCGACCGCTCGGCGGCGTCGGTCAAGCACCTCGCCGGGGCGTCGAGCGCGGCGCGCAAGGTCGCCGGGGCGCGTCGCAACCCGTCGGTGGTGGGGTACGACGAGACGGTCCCCGCCTGGCTGCGCACGACGGCCGGCTGGTCGTGGCGCCTGCTCATGATCGTCGCGGCCGTCGCGCTCGTCTTCTTCGCGACCGCGCAGGTGCAGCTCGTGTTCGTGGCGGTCTTCCTCGCGCTCGTCATCACGTCCGTGCTGCGACCGGTGACCGACTTCTACAGCAGGATCATGCCGCGCGGCCTGGCCACGGGGCTCGCGATCCTCACGGCCCTGCTCTTCTTCGCCGGCCTGCTGACGTACGTCATCACGTCGGTCGCGGGCCAGTGGCAGAGCCTCGCGGAGCAGTTCGACCAGGGCATCGAGCAGATCTTCGACTTCCTCGAGAACGGCCCGCTGCCGGTCACGATCACCGCGGACGACGTCAACGGCTGGATCGACAACGGGCGCCAGTGGCTCACGGAGCACGGCGGCGACATCGCGAGCCAGGCCGCGGCGAGCGCGGGCTCGGTCTTCGAGGCGTTCGCGGCGATCGCGCTCGCGATCTTCTGCACGGTGTTCTTCCTCGCCCGCGGCAAGGACATGTGGACGTGGTTCCTCAACCAGCTCCCGTCGCGCTCGCGCGACAGCTGGAAGATCGCGGGCGGCGCCGGCTGGTACACCTTCTCCGGCTACGCGCGCGGCACGGTGATCATCGCGCTCGTCGACGGCATCCTCGCGGGGATCTTCCTCGCGATCCTCGGCGTCCCGCTCGCGGCCCCGCTCGCCGTCCTCGTGTTCATCGGGGCGTTCATCCCGATCATCGGCGCCCCGCTCGCGATGATCATCGCCGCGATCGTCGCGCTCGCGGCCAAGGGCTTCCTCATCGCGCTGATCGTGACGATCGGCATCGCGCTCATCGGGCAGTTCGAGGGCCACGTGCTGCAGCCGCTCGTCATGGGCAAGCAGGTGTCGCTCCACCCGGTGGTGGTCGCGATCGCCGTGACGGCGGGCACGCTGCTGGCCGGGATCCTCGGCGCGGTCGTGTCGGTGCCGCTCGTCGCGGTCGCGTGGTCGGTGTTCTCGCACCTGCGGCACAAGGACCCACCGATGGAGGACGAGCTGCCGACGGCGAAGGAGATCGCCCTCGGGGACGTCGGCCCGGGCGTGACGCCGCCCCCGGAGGGCGCGACGAGCTGACCTCGCGCCGTCCTTGCCCGGGCGGCAGGGACCGGGATCACCGCGGGACGGCGGAGACCCCCGCGTCGAGCCGGACCGAGACGTGCACGGTGTCCCCGACGTCCTTGCCGGTCGCGGCTCGCACGGACCGCAGCACGGCGAGCAGGTGCGGGCCGCCGTAGGCGACGAGGGACGCGTGGTACGCCACGTCGTCGACCGCCGCGAGCACGGGGACCCGGCCGCGCGTCCCGAACAGGTCGAGGACGTCGACGGGGAGCGCGACGAACGCTCCCGACCGTGTCCCGGCGGCGACCACCACGGCGTCGAACTCCACCGGGCCGGGGTCCGTCCACGTGGGCATGGCGTCGACCGTAGCGGAGAGCGCGGACGCGGGGAACGGGCCGCCCGGGCGATTTCCGCGCGGCCCGGTCAGCCGGCCTCGGGCCCGGCCGACCGGCCGTCGGCTCGTGCGCGCCCGGCGCCGCGGCGGACGAGCGTCACCACGACCGCGGCCGCGGCGAGCAGCGCCGGTGCGACGAGCGACGCCCCCGCGAGGAGCAGCAGCACCGCCGTCAGGGCCGTCGCGACCGCGGCGAGCCACCAGCCGGGAGAGCGTCGGGGGAGCAGGCGCAGCGCCGCCACCATGCCCAGCGCGTAGACGGCCACCATGCTGCTCGTGTGGACCCGGACGAACGGCTCGAGGTCGAGCCCCGTGGCGACGAGCACCGCGAGGTAGCCCGTCGCGAGCGCGAGCGTGACGGCCAGCGCGCGGCGCGGGACCCCCGCACGGCCCGAGAGCGCGGCGAGCGGGCGCGGGAGGTCGCCGTCCCGGGCGAGCGCCTGCCCGAGGTTCGCGAACGCGGCGAGGTAGGCGGTGAGCACCCCGGACGTGACGACCGCGGCGACGACGCCCACGAGCACCGGGCCCGCGGCGGGCGCGCCCACGCGCGCGAGGTCGAGGAGCGCGACCGTCCCCGTCCCCGCGCCGGTCCCGAGCACTCCGACGGTCGTGACCTGGAGTGCGAGGTACGCGACGCCCACCACCACGAGCGCCACGCCCGTCGCGGCGGGGATCGTGCGCCGGGGGTCGCGGAAGTCGGCCGAGACGTGCGTACCGACCTCCCACCCGGCGAACGCCCACACGAACAGGCTCACGGCCGCGCCCACGCCGGACCACCCCTCGCTGAGGAACGGCGTGAAGCGCTCGGCGCTCGCCGCCGGCGCCGCCGCTGCGACGACCACGAAGACGGCCGCGAGCAGGAGCGTCGTCAGGCCGAGCTGGACGGCGCCGGCCACACGCACGCCGAGCGCGACGGCGAGCGCCGGCACGACGACCAGCGCGACCGCCACGACCGGGACGACGTCGCGGTCCGCCCCGACGACGGCGACGACGTACTCGGCCCCGAGCACCGCGACGACGGGGACGCCCGCGCACACGCCGAGGAAGAACCAGTACCCGGTGGCGCGGGCCGCCGTCGGGCCGAGCGCCGCGCGCACGGCGCTCGCGACCCCGCCCCGGTCCGGGTGCCGTGCGGCGAGCGCGGCGAACGTCCCCGCGAGCGGCACGCTCGCCACGAGGACGAGCGCGACGGCGAGCACGGACGCAGGCCCGGCGACGCGCGTCGCGAGGCCCGGCAGGGCGAGGACGCCGGTCCCGAGGACGCTCGCGACGTACAGCGCGCTGCCGCGCGCGAGGCCCAGCGTGCCCGCCGGGGTCGGGGCCGGGGCCGGGGCGGAGTCGAGCGGGCTGGTGAGCAGATCCCGTCCGGAGCGGGAGGGCGGGCCGCCCGTCGGGGCGGGGCGGGTCGTCGTGCGGGAGGTCGTCGGGTCCACCCGCCCACCCTGGCAACGACGGCGGGGCCGGACGAGTGGCAGTCAGGACACGCAGGCACAAGATCCTGCCACCCTGCGCACGACGGCCGCCTGCGGCCACACTGGACCATGAGGATCGGGATACCCACCGAGGTCAAGAACCACGAGGACCGCGTCGCGCTCACCCCCGCCGGCGCGCACCACCTCGTGCGGGCCGGGCACGACGTGCTCGTCCAGTCCGGGGCCGGGACCGGCTCCCACCTGCCCGACGCGGAGTTCGAGAGCGCGGGAGCGCGCATCGTGCCGACCGCCGAGGAGGTCTGGGGCGAGGCGGAGCTCGTCTGCAAGGTCAAGGAGCCGGTCGCGAGCGAGCACCGCTTCCTGCGCGACGACCTGCTGCTCTTCGCCTACCTCCACCTCGCCGCCGACGCGGCGTGCACGCGCGCCCTGCTCGACGCCGGCACCACCGCCGTCGCCTACGAGACCGCCCAGGCCCCGGACGGCACCCTCCCGCTCCTGGCGCCCATGAGCGAGGTCGCCGGACGCATGGCGACCCAGGTCGGCGCGTGGCTCCTCCAGCGCCCGGCAGGCGGCCGCGGCGTCCTGCTCGGCGGCGTGCCCGGGACGCGACCCGGCCGGGTCGTCGTGCTCGGGGGCGGCACCGCGGGGCGCCACGCCGCCGAGATCGCCGTGGGCATGCGCGCCGAGGTCACGGTGGTCGACCTCGCGCTGCCCGTGCTGCGCGCCGTCGACCGAGAGTTCTCCGGGCACGTGCGCACCGTGGTGTCGAGCGCGTACGCGATCGAGCGCGAGGTGCTGGAGGCCGACCTCGTCGTCGGCGCCGTGCTCGTCGCCGGGGCGCGCGCCCCGCGCCTCGTCACCGACGACCTCGTCGCGCGGATGCGGCCCGGCGCCGTGCTCGTGGACGTCGCCGTGGACCAGGGCGGGTGCTTCGAGGGGTCGCGGCCCACGACCCACGACGACCCGACCTTCGCCGTCCACGGCACCACGTTCTACTGCGTCGCGAACATGCCCGGCGCGGTCCCCGTGACGAGCACGCTCGCGCTGACCAGCGCGACGCTCCCGTACCTCGCGGCGCTCGCGGACGGCGGGGTCGACGCGCTGCGGGAGGTCCCACTCCTGCGGTCGGGGGCGTCCACCCACCGCGGCGCGCTGCTCAACGCGGCCGTGGCCGCCGCGCACGACCTGCCGTGGACGCCCGTGGAGGACGCCCTGCGCCGGTGACCCACGCGGGTCCGGGCACGGTCGAGAGCGGCCGTCGCTGCGATCACCCGGGCGGCGAGTCCGGGTGACGCCGCGCGGCACCGCGTGCCAGGCTCGGGCGGGTGCACCCCTTCGCCCTCGACGACGGCCGCGTCCACCTGTCCACCCCGACCCTCGACGACGTCGACGCGATCACGGCCGCGTGCCAGGACCCGGACGTCGCCGCGTGGACGGTGGTGCCGTCGCCGTACACGCGCGCGGACGCGGTGCAGTTCGTGCAGGAGTACGTCGGTCCCGGGTGGGAGCGCGGGGACGTCCTCACGTGGGGCGTGCGCGAGAGCGCGGGCCGCTCGGGCATCCCCGGCCCCGACGGCGTGAGCCCGCTCCTCGGCATGATCGGCCTCAGCCTCGACGACGCGCCCGAGGGCCGGCGGTCGGCCGAGATCGGCTACTGGACCGCCCCCGGCGCCCGGGGCCGCGGTCTCATGACGACCGCGGGCCGCCTCGTCGTCGACTGGGCGTTCGACCCCGAGGGGGCGGGTCTCGCGCGGCTCTTCTGGCAGGCGTACGTCGGCAACTGGCCCTCGCGCCGGACCGCGTGGCGCCTGGGCTTCCGGGTCGAGGGCACGGTGCGCGGCTTCGCGCTGCAGCGCGGCGAGCGACGCGACGCGTGGCTCGGCACGCTCCTGCCCGACGACCCGCGCGAGCCGGCGGAGCCGTGGCCGGCGGACGCGCCGTCGTCGGGCCGCGCGGCCTGACGCCGTACCGCACCGTGCTCCCGGGCGGCGGGGTGTCCGTTTCCGTCGTACCCGTACGCGGGGTCAAGATGGGCACCATGACCTCCGAGCCCACGACGCGCGCCGACGCGCCCGCGCCCACCACCGCGCCGGCCCTCCTCGACCTCGACCCCGCCAACCCGTTCGCGGCGCCGTCGGTGCTGCCGTACGAGCTGCCCGACTACGACGCGATCCGTGAGGAGCACTACCTCCCGGCGCTGCGGGCCGCGACGGCCGCGCAGCGCGCGGCGATCGAGGCGATCGCGACCGACGACGCGCCGCCCACCGCCGCGAGCGTGCTCGAGGCGCTCGAGCGGTCGGGCCGCGACCTCGCGCGCGTGCTCAACGCGTTCTACAACCAGCTCTCGGCCGACGCGACGCCGGGCCTGGAGCAGATCGAGGAGGAGTTCGCGCCCGAGCTCGCGGCGCACCACGACGCGATCTACATGGACGCGCGCCTCTACGCCCGCGCCCGCGCGCTCCAGGACGCGGTGGACGCCGGCGAGCAGACCCTCGAGCCCGACGCCGCGTGGCTGCTCCGCACGCTGCTCGTCCGGTTCCGCCGCTCGGGCGTGGAGCTCGACGCCGAGCAGCAGGAGCGCCTGCGTGCGCTCAACGGCCGCCTGACCACGCTCGAGGCCGCGTTCGGCCGCAAGCTGCTCGCGGGCGCGAACGCCGCGAGCGTGCTCGTCACCGACCGTGCGGAGCTCGACGGCCTGGCCGAGGACGCCGTCGCGGGCGCGGCGGCGGCCGCCGCCGCGCGCGGGCACGAGGGCGCGTGGCTGCTGGAGATGCAGCTCCCCACCCAGCAGGGCGTCCTCGCCTCGCTCGCGCGCCGCGACGTGCGCGAGCGCGTGCAGCAGGCGTCGGAGTCGCGCGGTGCGACCGGCGACGACCACGACACGCGCGAGATCGTGCTGGAGACCGTGCGCCTGCGCGCCGAGCGGGCGCGCCTGCTCGGCTACGAGCACCACGCCGCGTACGTCGCGGAGGACGCGACCGCCAAGACGACCGAGGCCGTGAACGCGATGCTCGCGCGGCTCGCTCCCGCCGCCGTCGCGAACGCGCGCCGCGAGGCGGCCGACCTCGAGACGGCGCTGCGGGCCGACGAGCCGGGCGCGACGCTGCGCGCGTCCGACTGGTCGTTCTACGCCGAGCGCGTGCGCAAGGACCGCTACGCGCTCGACGACGCGCTGCTGCGCCCGTACCTCGAGCTCGAGCGCGTCGTGCACGACGGCGTGTTCCTGGCCGCGAACCGCCTGTTCGGCATCTCCTTCGCCGAGCGCCGCGACCTCGTCGGGTACCACCCGGACGTGCGCATCTTCGAGGTGTTCGACGCCGAGACGCCGGGGGAGCCGGGCCAGGGCCTGGGGCTGTTCCTCGCCGACTGGTACACGCGCGAGTCCAAGCGCGGCGGCGCCTGGATGAACAACCTCGTCGACCAGAACCACCTGCTCGGGCAGAAGCCGGTCGTCGTCAACAACCTCAACATCGTCAAGCCGCCGGCAGGCCAGCCCACGCTGCTCGTGTGGGACGAGGTCATCACGCTCTTCCACGAGTTCGGGCACGCGCTGCACGGCCTGTTCTCCGACGTGCGCTACCCGTCGCAGTCCGGCACCGAGGTGCCGCGCGACTTCGTCGAGTACCCCTCGCAGGTCAACGAGATGTGGGCGTGGGAGCCGTCGGTCCTGCGCTCCTACGCGGTGCACCACGTCACGGGCGAGCCGATGCCCGCCGAGTGGGTCGACACGATGCTCGCCTCGCGCCAGTTCAACGAGGGCTTCGGCACGACCGAGTACCTCGCCGCGGCGCTGCTCGACCAGGCCTGGCACCAGGTCGGGCCCGACCGCGTCCCGGCGTCGGAGGCCGACGTCGTGCCGTTCGAGGCCGCCGCGCTCGAGGCCGCGGGCGTCGCGTTCGCGCCCGTCCCGCCGCGCTACCGCACGACGTACTACAACCACGTGTTCGGGGGCGGGTACGCGGCGGGGTACTACTCCTACATCTGGTCCGAGGTCCTCGACGCCGACACGGTCGAGTGGTACCGCGAGAACGGCGGCCTGTCGCGCGAGAACGGCGAGCGCTTCCGCCGCGTGCTGCTCGCGCGCGGCGGCTCGCAGGACCCGCTGCAGTCGTTCCGTGAGCTCCGCGGCCGCGACGCCGACATCGCGCCGCTCCTCGCGCGCCGCGGCCTCGACGCCTGACCCGGGACGCGGGAGAGAGCCCGGTACCGCGAGGTGGAGGCGTGGTCCTGACGCCGCCTCCACCTCGCGGACCTCGCGGCTACGTCGGCGAGGTGCCCGGGCGGACCAGGCCGGTCTCGTAGGCGACGACGACGAGACCCGCCCGGTCCCGCACGCCCAGCTTGGCGAGCACGCGGCCCACGTGCGTGCGGGCGGTCGCCGGGCTCATCGACAGCGCCGCACCGATCTCGTCGTTGGTCAGCCCCCGCCCGACGTGTGCGAGCACCTCGCGCTCGCGGTCCGTGAGACGGGCGGCGACCGCGGCGACGAGAGCGTCGTCTCGTCGCCCGGCGTCGACGGCCTGCGCGACGACCCGTGCCGTCACCGTGGGGGAGAGCAGAGCGTCGCCCGCGGCGGCCGTGCGCACGGCCGCGCGCAGCTCGTCCGGGCTCGCGTCCTTGAGCAGGAAGCCCGAGGCCCCGGCCCGCAGCGCGGCGAAGAGGTTCGCGTCGTCGTCGAACGTCGTGAGGACGACGACGCGCGGCCGGGTCGGGCGGTCGTCCGTGCCCGTCGCACCGCCCGGGAGCACCGGGTGGACGGTGGCTCCGGCGATCTGGCGCGTGGCCGCGATCCCGTCGAGCACGGGCATCTGGAGGTCCATGAGGACGACGTCGGGCCGGGTGCGGCGGACGATCGCGACGCCCTCCCGGCCGTCCGCGGCCTCGCTGACGACCTCGACGTCGTCCGCGCGCTCGAGGAGCGCGCGGATGCCCGTCCGCACGAGGGGCTGGTCGTCGACCAGCACGACACGGATCACGGGGCGCCCCCGCCCGGGAGCCGAGGGCTCGACGTGGCGCCCGTAGCGTGCGCCGGAGCGCCCGGTGCCACGGGGACGCGCGCGCGCAGACGGAAACCGCCGCCGTCGGGCGAGGAGGTCTCGACCGTGCCGCCCAGCACCGCGACGCGCTCGCGCAGGCCCCGGAGCCCGAACCCGCCGCGGACCGGAGCGCCCGCCGCCCCCCGCACGCCGTGGCCGTCGTCGCGCACCTCGGCGACGAGCACGTCGCCCGACGCGCCGGTGGAAGGCTCCAGCGCCACGCGCACGACCGCGACCCGCGCGCCCGCGTGGCGCAGCACGTTGGTGAGCCCTTCCTGGACGACGCGGTACACCGCCGCGCCCGCGGCCGTCCCGTCCACCGCCCCGTCGGGCAGGTCGACGTCGAGCGTCACGTCCAGACCCGCGGCGCGGGCCGTGTGCGCGAGGTCACCGAGCCGGTCGAGCCGCGCCTGCTCGGCGACGCCCTCGGACCCGGGCGTCGCGCGCAGCGCGCGGACCGTGGCCCGCAGGTCCGTGAGCGCGGCCGAGGTCGCGGTGCGGACGAGGCCGAGCTCCGCCCGTGCGGTGACGAGCGCGGCTCCGTGGCCGTCGTCGGGGCAGGCAGAGGCGAGATCGTCCAGCGCCTCGCCCGCGACGTGCGCGTGCAGGGACACGACGGCGAGGTGGTGCCCGACGACGTCGTGCAGGTCGCGCGCGACGTCCTCGCGGTCCCGCGCGAGGCGGTCCGCCGCCTCGAGCCGGAGCGTCTGCTCGCGCAACGCGTCGGCGTGCCGTCGCTGCTCGTCGCGCCCGCGCCGCGCGAAGGACCCGTGCCCGAGCGCGATCGCCGCGGCCATGAGCGCCACGGTGGTCGCGAGCTCGTAGCCGACCACGTACCGGACGTCGTCGCCCTCGGCGAGCCGGAAGGACGTCGAGACGACGACGAGCGCGGACGCGACCCCGACCGCCCACCCGAGGCGACCTGCGGCGGCGGCCGAGTAGAGCGCGACGGACACCGGCAGCGCCAGGCCGATCGCGGGCAGGTCGAGCGTGTAGTAGGCGCAGATGACGAGCGCCGTCGCGACGAGGACGCCGACCGGGAAACGGCGCCGGCCGAGCACGAGCGACCCGAGCAGCAGGGCGAGCGGGTACGCGGCCCACGGGTCCGCGCCCGTGCCGCCGACGTCGGCCGCGATGGCGAACGCGACGACGTCGAACACCGCGAACCCCAGCAGCGCGTCGACGAGCCACGAGGGCGGCGCCGACCGTGACGCGCGCGGCCGGGCCGGGTCGTCGTCGGTCCGCTCCCGCGGCGGTTCGAGGGGTGCCACGTCCACCGAGTCTAGGAAGGACCCTTCGTGGCCGCGTCCGCCGAGGGGCGGGGACGTCTCGGGGTCGGCTACGTCGAGACGCGTACGCCAGGGCCGCGCGACGGCGCACCAGGTCGGGCGCCAGGGCGGACGCGGCGGACCTGCCGCGCTCCGTAGCGTCGGGGACATGAACACGTCTCCTGGTCCCGCACCGGACCGCCGGCGCCCGCCCGTCCCGCCCGTCCCGCCCGACCCGGCTCCTCGTCCGACTCTCGGTGAGACCGTCCGCTCGTTGAGCTGGCCGCTCGTCCTCGGGCTCGGTGCGCTCGCGCTCGTGCGCCCGCTCCTCATGGTCCTCGGCGTCGACGGCGCGATCGGTCGTCCCGCCGCGCCGCTCCTGGTGACGCTCGTCCTCACCGTCGTGTGGGTCGCCGCGATCGTCGTCGCCCGCCCGGCGCACCCGCTCGCGACCGGCGTCGCGGTCGGTCTGGTCTACGGGATGCTGGCGATCGTCCTCAGCGCCGTGCTGTCGCCCGTGCTCACGGGGGAGCTCCAGGGCCCCGTCGCCCGTCCCGTGGCGATCGTCCCCGTGCTGCTGACCAACGCGCTCTGGGGCGCGTTCGCTGGTGCCGTGGCGCTCGGCGTCCTCGCGGTCCGGCGGCGCTGAGAGGCCGGGCCACGCGCTCCCGGTCCCTCGGACCCGTCGCCGACCGTCGCCCCCCACCCCACCCCACCGCACCGCACCGCACCGCACCACCCCGCCGACCGCCCCCCGGGAGAGACCGATGACGGCCACGAACACCCACCCGCGTCCCGCCGTCCCACCGGTGCCCGCCGGTCCGCCGGGCGGTCTCCCTCGTCGGCGCCGTGGTCCGCTCGCCCGTGCCCTGCTGGTGCTCGGGTTCCTCGCGGTCCTGCTCGTCGGGGCGGTCGTCGCCGTCCTCGGCGTCGCGTGGGCGCGCGCGGCGACCAGCACGGTCGGCGCCGTGGAGTTCACGCGTCCCCTCGCCGTCCCGCCGCTCGCGGAATCGCGCATGGAGGACGGCGTGCGCGTCTTCGCGCTGGAGGCGCGAGCGGGCGTCGCGGACCTCGGCGCGTCCGCGCCCACGCCGACGATCGGCCTGAACGGCGACCACCTCGGGCCGACGCTGCGAGCCGTGCGCGGGGAGCGGGTGCGCGTCGACGTGACGAACGGGCTCGACGAGACGACGACGCTGCACTGGCACGGGATGCACCTGCCGCCCGTGATGGACGGCGGCCCGCACCAGATGGTCGAGCCCGGCGAGACGTGGTCGCCCACGTGGACGGTCGACCAGCCCGCCGCGACGCTCTGGTACCACCCGCACCTGCACGGCCGGACGGCGGACCAGGTGTACCGCGGCCTCGCCGGGATGTTCCTCCTCGACGAACCTGCCGGAGCCGAGGGCCCGGCCGCCGACCTGCCCCACGAGTACGGCGTCGACGACGTCCCGGTGATCCTTCAGGACAAGCGCTTTGGTGCCGACGGCCGGCTCGACGACGCGGTGTCGTTCCTGTCGCCCGTCGGCACGCTCGGCGACACGATCCTCGTCAACGGCACCCCGGGCCCCTACCTCGACGTCACGACCGAGCGCGTCCGGCTCCGCCTGCTCAACGGCTCCGACTCGCGCGTCTACGACGTCGGCCTCGCCGACGGCGGGACGGTCCAGCTCGTCGGCACCGACGGCGGCCTGCTCCCGGCACCGCGGACCGTCGAGCGGGTGCGGCTCTCTCCGGGCGACCGCGCCGAGGTCGTCGTGACGATGACGCCCGGGCAGCGCGCCGTCCTGCGCAGCTTCCCGCCCGAGCTCGGCGTGAACCCGCTGTTCGAGCGGTTCTCGGGCGGCGACGACACCTTCGACCTGCTGGAGCTGCGCGCCGCCGTCGCACTCGCGCCGAGCCCGGCCGTCCCCGAGGCGCTCGGGGCCACCGACCCCGCAGACGTGCTCCACGAGCCCGACGCCGTCCGCACGCGCCGCTTCCAGCTCGCCGGGACCGCGATCAACGGGCGGTCGATGGACATGTCCCGCATCGACGAGGTCGTCACCGTCGGCGAGACCGAGATCTGGGAGGTCACCGGTCTCGACGACACCCCTCACAACTTCCACGTGCACGACGTCCGGTTCCGCGTCCTCGACGTCGCCGGCGAACCGCCGGGGCCGGACCTCGCCGGCTGGCAGGACACGGTCTACGTCCAGCCGGGCCGCGTGACGCGCCTCCTCGTGCGGTTCGACGCCGCCGAGGGCACGACCGACCCGACGACCCCCTTCATGTTCCACTGCCACCTGCTCACGCACGAGGACCGCGGCATGATGGGCCAGCTCGTCGTCGTCGCCCCGGGCGAGCAGGCGCCCTCGCGCATCGCCGCCCCCGGCGGTGGCGTCCACCCCGAGCACGACCGCGACGCGCTCCCCGGCGACGGCACGGGACCCCGCCGCCTCGACCCCGACCCGCACGGCGGTCACTGACCCACCTGGGTCGCGCAGGGGTCGCCGTCCGCCCCGGGGCGCGAGCCGTGACCGTGTGGCCGGCGGGCGACGGCGCGTCCGGGATGCGGGACGTCGGGCGGGGCGGTCCGCGCGCCCGACGGCGGCGGGTAGCGTGTCGCTCATGACCGCCCCGCACCCGGACTCCCTGGCCAGCGCCCCCGCGGCGACCGACGCGACCCCCGGCCCGGTGCCCCGCGCCGAGGACGAGGTCGTGCGGATCTGCCGCGAGCTGCTGCGCATCGACACGTCGAACTTCGGCGACGGGTCGGGCCCGGGGGAGCGGGCCGCCGCGGAGTACGTCATGGGGCTGCTGCACGAGGTCGGGCTCGAGCCGGAGCTGTTCGAGTCGGAGCCCGGCCGGGCGAGCGTCGTCGTGCGGCTCGAGGGCGCGGATCCCACGCGCCCGGCGCTCGTGCTCCACGGTCACCTCGACGTCGTCCCCGCGCAGGCGGACGACTGGTCGGTGGACCCGTTCGCGGGCGAGGAGATCGACGGCCTGCTGTGGGGGCGCGGCGCCGTCGACATGAAGGACATGGACGCGATGATCCTCGCGGTCGTGCGCCAGATGGTGCGCGAGGGCCGCAAGCCCGCGCGCGACGTCGTCGTCGCGTTCTTCGCGGACGAGGAGGCGGGCGGCGCCTACGGGGCGCGCTACGCCGTCGACCACCGGCCCGAGCTGTTCGAGGGCGCGACCGAGGCGATCAGCGAGGTCGGCGGGTTCTCGGTGGAGGTCGGGGGTCGGCGCGCCTACCTGCTCCAGACGGCGGAGAAGGGCATCGCCTGGCTGCGCCTCGTCGCGGAGGGTCGCGCCGGGCACGGGTCGCAGGTGAACGACGACAACGCGGTGACGCGGCTCGCCGAGGCGGTCGCGCGCATCGGGACGCACCACTGGCCGAACACGCTCACGCCGACGGTCGACAAGCTGCTGCGCGGCGTCGCGGACCTCACGGGCCTGCGCTACGACCCCGAGGACTCCCGGTCGATCGAGGCCCTCGTGGCCGCGCTGGGACCGGCGTCGCGGTTCGTCGGCGCCACGGTGCGGCACACGTCGAACCCGACGCAGCTCTCCGCGGGCTACAAGGCGAACGTCATCCCCGGACGTGCCGAGGCGGCGATCGACGCGCGCCTCCTGCCGGGCCACGAGGACGACGGCTTCGCGACGCTCCGCGCGCTCGCGGGCGAGCACGTGCGGGTCGAGGAGATCCACCGCGACATCGCGCTCGAGGTGCCGTTCGAGGGCGACCTCGTGGACGCGATGGTCGACTCGCTGCTCGCGGAGGACCCGGAGGCGACGGTGCTGCCGTACACGCTGTCCGGCGGCACGGACAACAAGTCGCTGGCCCGGCTCGGGATCACGGGCTACGGCTTCGCCCCGCTGCGCCTGCCCGCGGACCTCGACTTCGCCGGCATGTTCCACGGCGTCGACGAGCGCGTGCCCGTGGACTCGCTGCGGTTCGGCGTGCGCGTCCTGGACCGGCTGCTGCGCACCTGCTGACCGGCGGGCGTCGCGCGGTCAGGTCTCGCCGAGCAGCGCCCGGACGGAGGAGCGCAGCTGCGCGCGGTAGCCGCCGCCGAACAGCACGGCGTGCACCGCGACCGGGTACACCTGGTGCAGGGCGACGCGGTGGCGCCACCCGCGCGCGAGCGGGTGCGCGGCGTCGTACCCGGCGAGGACCTCGTCGAGGAACGGCGTGCCGAACAGCGCGAGCATCGCGAGGTCGGCCTCGCGGTGCCCGCCGTGCGCGGCCGGGTCGATGAGCACCGCCTCGACGGCGCCGGACGTGCCGTGGTCGGGCCCACCCCCGGGACCGGGACGGCGGGGTGCCCACAGCACGTTGCCCGACCACAGGTCACCGTGCACGCGCGCGGGCGCGTCGTCGAGCGCGGGGCGGGCGAGGTCGGGCAGGCGCTCGGCGAGGCGCTCGAGCAGCCGCGCGTCCTCGGCGTCGAGCACGCCCCGGTCGCGGCCCTGCCGCGCGACCGGGAGGAGGCGCGCCTCGGCGTAGAACGTCGGCCAGTCCGGCCACGCACCCGTGGGCAGCGGCAGCGGGTCGTCGAGCGGGCCGAAGAACGCCTCGCCCGACCACCCGGGTGGGGCCGCGCCCCAGGTCGGCGCCCCGGCGTCGTGCACGACGGCGAGCGCCCGCCCGAACGACCGGGCCGCCTCGCGGGTCGGCGCCGTCGTCGGGACGCGCTCCAGGTCCAGGTGGTCGGGGCCGACGTCGAGCACCCGGGCGACGCGGGGGCCGCCGGGGACGTCGAGCCACGCCAGCCCGGCGGCCTCGCACCGGAAGAACCCCGCCGGGGCCTCGGCGCGCGACTTCGTGAAGACGTCCCGCGCCTCCTCGTTCTCGCCGCTCACCCGGCTGTGCCCACCGGATCGTGCTCACGGGATCCCGTGCTCACAGGGTGGAGCTGACCCGGATGATCTTGCGCCGCAGCCAGACGCGGCGCTCGCCCCCGACGTACAGCCGCGTGCGGGCCAGCTCCCAGCGCCCGTACTCCGCCTCGTCGGTGAGGAGCCTGCTCGCGTCCGACCGGCTCGTGGAGCGGTCGATCGTCAGGACGCGGTACTCGTACTGCCCGCCGTGCGCGGCCCATCCGGACCTCCGGCGTGACGTCGGCCTCTCCTCCACGTGCCACCGTCCTCTCTCGCCTGACTCGGTCGCGGGCCGGGTCGTGGGACCGACCCGGCCAACGAGTGCCATTGTGCCCCTCTCGGCGCTACGGTCAGGGTATGACCGCTGACCCGCGTGCCGCGCTCGACCGGTTCATCGCCGCGCTCGAAGCCCACTACAACGCCGTCGCCGCACGTCGCGGGGAGGACGACCCCGCGGTCGACGACGCCTACTACGTCCTCGGGGACGCCTTCGAGGTGTACGACGAGGCGCTGGGGCAGGTGCACGGGGAGGCGACGCCGTTCTACCTCGCGGAGGAGGACGACGACGAGGACGACGAGGACGACGACGCGGAGGAGGACGAGGACGCGCTCGACGACGACCTCGACGACACGCTCGAGGACGACGTCCTGTCCGGCGAGCTCGAGACCGACGGCGCGCGCTGAGCGGCCCTAGACCTTCGAGAGCCGGGCGGGGTCACCACCGCTCGGGGTAGCCGACGTCGAGCGCGCTCACGTCGTCGAGCGCCGCACGCACCGCGTCGGGCAGCACGAGGTCGGTCGCGGCGAGCGACGTGCGCAGCTGCGCCGGGGTGCGCGCACCGACCACCGCGCTCGCGACGGCGGGGCGCCCCAGGAGCCAGGACAGCGCGACGTCGAGCGGCGCTCGGCCCAGGCCCTCCGCGGCGGTGACGACGGCCTCGACGATCCCCGACGACGCCTGGTCGAGGTAGGGCTCGACGAACCCGGCGAGGTGCGGCGACGCGCCGCGCGAGTCGGCGGGGAGCGAGCGCCGGTACTTGCCGGTGAGGACGCCGCGCCCGAGCGGCGACCACGCGAGCAGGCCGAGGCCGAGCGACTCGGCGGCCGGGACGACCTCGCGCTCGGCGCCGCGCTGGAGCAGCGAGTACTCGAGCTGGACGGCGGCGAGGCCGACGTCGTCGGTCCCGCCGAGCAGGGTCGCGGCACGCGCGGTCGCCCACGCCGGGTGGTTCGACAGCCCGACGTAGCGCGCGCGCCCGGACGTCACCGCGTGGCGCAGCGCGGACAGCGTCTCGGTGAACGGCGTGCGCGGGTCGGGGGCGTGCACGAGGAACAGGTCGACGTGGTCGGTGCCCAGGCGCGCGAGCGAGTCGTCGAGCGAGTCGAGGAGCGCGCCGCGGGACGCGTCGACGACCGGGCCGGAGGGCGTGTGGCGCACCCCCGCCTTGGTGCACAGCAGGACGTCGCGCCGGTCGACCTTCGCGCCGAGGAGCGACCCGAGGAGCGACTCGGCGTCGCCGTCGGCGTAGGAGGCGGCCGTGTCGACGAGGGTGCCGCCGGCGTCGACGAAGTCCCGCAGCTGCTCGGCCGCGTCGAGCTCGTCCGTGTCCCGGGCCCACGTCATGGTGCCGAGCCCGAGCTCGGACACGCGCAGGCCGGTGCTGCCGAGGTGGCGGTTCTCCATGGTTGCCGAGGGTACCGGCGGGGGACTGCGGGCGACCGTCGGGGCGCGCGGTCGGGGACCGGGTCGGCCCAGGTTCACCCGCTCGGCGGCGGGGCGTCACGCGCGCGCCCCGCCGCGCGCCCGAGCGGGTATCGTGACCGCTCGTGAACGCGTGGGAAGCCGTCCTCCTCGGCCTCGTCCAGGGCCTGACCGAGTTCCTCCCGATCTCGTCGAGCGCCCACCTGCGCATCGTCGGCGAGCTGATCGGGTCGCAGGACCCGGGCGCCGCCTTCACGGCGATCACGCAGATCGGGACCGAGACGGCGGTGCTGCTCTACTTCCGTCGGGACATCGCGCGCATCTGCGCCGCCTGGTGGCGATCCGTGCGCGGCGACCACGGCACGGACTGGCGGGCGCGGCTCGGCCGGCACGACCACGACGCGGCGATGGCCTGGTACATCGCGCTCGGCTCCGTGCCCATCGTGCTGCTCGGCCTGCTGTTCCAGGACGCGATCGAGAACACGTTCCGCAACCTCTACCTCACGGCCCTCATGCTCGCCGTGTTCGCGCTGCTGCTCGGCTGGGCCGACCGGGTCGGCGCCAAGCGCCGCACGCTGCGCGAGCTCTCGGCCGGGCAGGCGGTCGCGTTCGGGTTCGCCCAGGCGCTCGCGCTCGTCCCGGGCGTCTCGCGCTCGGGCGGCACGATCACCGCGGGCCTGCTCATGGGCTTCACGCGCGAGGCGGCGGCACGCTACTCGTTCCTCCTCGCGATCCCCGCCGTCATGGGCTCGGGCTTCTACCAGCTCTTCAAGTCCGCGGACGAGCCGGCGCCCGGGGCCCCCGGCGCCGGGGCGACCCTCATCGCGACGCTCGTCGCGTTCGTCGTCGGGTACTTCGTCATCATCGCGTTCCTCAAGATCGTCTCGACCTTCAGCTACACGCCGTTCGTGGTCTACCGTCTCGCGCTCGCGGCGCTCGTCGTGCTGCTCCTGCTCGTCGGCGTGCTGGAGCCGGGCGGGACGACCGTCTCGACCCCGTGAGCCGCGCCGGCAGACGACCTGGCCGTCGCGGCGGCGCGCCCCGTGCCGCCGACCGGTTCAGAGCCAGCCGGCGCGCTTGAAGACGCGGTAGAGCACGACGCAGCCGCCCGCCATGAGGGCGAGCGCGAAGGGGTAGCCGAACGCCCAGTGCAGCTCCGGCATGGTGCGGAAGTTCATCCCGTACACGCCCGCGACGATCGTCGGGTACACGAGGATCGCCGCCCACGCCGAGATCTTGCGCATGTCCTCGTTCTGACGCACCGAGACCTGGGTCATGTGGACCTGGAGCATGTCCGAGAGCAGGTCGTCGTGCGCGTCGAGGTGCCGGTCGATCCGCTCCACCGTCGTCACGACGCGCTCGAGGATGCGCCGGTTCACCCCGAGGTGGTCGGGGACGTCGGGGTCGAGGAGCTCGGGCAGCTCCGCCGTGACGGGCATGAGGGCGCGCCTTGCCTCGGTGATCTCGCGCTTGAGGTCGTAGATGCGCTCGACCGGGTCCTCGCGCTGCTGGTCGAACACCACGCGCTCGGTGTCGGCGACGGCGTCGCCCAGGCCCAGCTCGACGTCCGAGGCGCCGCCGACGATCGCCAGCACGGCGGCCGAGACGATCCGCTGGACGGGCGAGCCGTGGGGGTCGCCGGGCGCGCCGAGCTTGTCGAGCATGAGCGCGTGCACGTCCGCGTCGCCCTCCTCGGCCGTGAGGACGAGCCCCGGACCGAGGAGCGCGGCGAACTGGCCCGTGTGCACCTGGCGGTCCGCCTCGGTGAACCACGCCGTCGGCGTCACCAGGAGGAGCCAGTCCGCCGCGACGCGGTGCACGTGAGCCAGGGGGTGACCGTCGCGCCGCGCGAGGCCCCGCCACGTCGGGCCGGACCCGGACGCGACCTGCGCGGCGGCGTCGAGCACCGCGTCGAGGTCCTCCAGGCGCGCCCACGTCACCGTGGCACGGGCCGCGCGCCGGTCGTCCTGGCCGCCCGCGGCGGTGTCGTCGCCCGGGCGGGCGTCCGTCGTGGGGGAGCCGGGGGCCGGGGCGCCGGCCGCCGCCAGGGCGGCAGGGTCGGCCGGGTGCACGCCGTCCGCCCCGGGCGCGACCGTCCACGCCGCGACGGCGCGCACGGTCGGTCGTCGGGACGCCGGTGCGGGTGCGCCGTCGGGCGGCGCGCTCGTCCGCGGCTCGGTGGGGTTCGTCACGTCCGCATTGTCCCGCGCCTCGCACGGACCTGCCCGGTCGCCGTCCGGCACGGCCTCGCGCGCGGCCCGCGTGCCGGACGGCGGTCCGACGCCCGCGCCCCGACGGCTAAGGTTGACGCGTGCACAGCTGGCCCGCCCCGCAGATCCCCGAGCTCCCCGGACGAGGCCTCCCGGTCCGGGTGCACGACTCGTCGACCCGTGAGCTCGTCGTCGCCGCCGCGGGCGAGGACGCCACCCTGTACGTGTGCGGCATCACGCCCTACGACGCGACGCACATCGGTCACGCCGCGACCTACGTCGCGTTCGACCTGCTCGTGCGCGCGTGGACGGACGCGGGGCACCGCGTGCGGTACGCGTCGAACGTCACCGACGTCGACGACCCCCTGCTGGAGCGCGCCGCCGCGACCGGCGTCGACTGGCGCGCGCTCGCCGTCGAGCAGACCGCGCTGTTCGCCGAGGACATGACGGCGCTCGGCGTCGTCCCGCCCGACGTCTACGAGGGCGCGGTGGAGACGATCCCCGCCGTCGTCGACGCGGTGACCCAGCTCCTCGACGCGGGCCTCGCGTACCGCGTCCCGGTCGAGCCCGGTGCGGGCGGTACCGACCCCGGCCTGGGCGACGTGTACGCCGACCTCTCGGCCGACCGCGCGTTCGGGTCGGTCTCGCGCCTCGCGCGCGACGTCATGGAGCACCTCTTCGCCGAGCGCGGCGGCGACCCCGACCGCGAGGGCAAGAAGGACGTGCTCGACCCGCTGCTGTGGCGCCGCGAGCGGCCGGGCGAGCCCGCGTGGGACGGCGGCGCGCTCGGCACCGGCCGGCCCGGCTGGCACGTGGAGTGCGCGGTCATCTCGCGCGACGGGCTCGGCCTGCCGTTCGACGTGCAGGGCGGGGGAGCGGACCTGCTGTTCCCGCACCACGAGATGTCGTCGTCGCACGACCGCATGCTCACCGGCGGCGGTGCGCCCCGCGCGCACGTGCACGCCGGCCTCGTCGCGTACGAGGGCGAGAAGATGAGCAAGTCGCGCGGCAACCTCGTGCTCGTGTCGAACCTGCGGGCCACGGGCGTCGACCCGATGGCGATCCGTCTCGCGCTGCTCGCCCACCACTACCGCGGTGAGTGGGAGTGGACCGACGACGACCTGCCCGCGGGCGCGCGACGTCTCGAGACGTGGCGCGACGCCGTGTCCGGCAACGGCGGCCCGGACGCGACCGCGACGCTCGCGGCCGTGCGCGCGGCGCTCGCCGACGACCTCGACGCCCCGACGGCGCTCGCCGCGGTGGACGCCTGGGCCGCGGAGTCGCTGCGCCCCGGACGTGACACGTCGCGCGACGAGGAGGGCGCCCCGGGCGTCGTCGCACGCGCGGTGAACGCGCTGCTGGGCGTCCGGCTCTGACGAGCCGCCCCGCGCGCTGACGCACCCGCCCCGCGGGCGGCGCGTGCGTCAGACCGTCGGGCCCTTGCCCGGGTTGCCCCGGTCGCGGCGGCGCAGGTAGCGCTCGAACTCGCGCGCGATGGCCTCGCCGCTCGCCTCGGGCAGCTCCGCCGTGTCCTTCGCCTCCTCGAGCTGCTGGACGTACTCCGCGATCTCCGCGTCCTCCGCCGCGAGCTCGTCGACGCCGTGCTGCCACGCCTCGGCGTCCTCCGGCAGGTCGCCCAGCGGGATCGGCTCGGACAGCAGCTCCTCGATGCGCGCGAGGATCGCGAGCGTCGCCTTGGGCGACGGCGGGTGCGCCACGTAGTGCGGCACGGCCGCCCAGAGCGACACCGACTGCATCCCTCGCTCCGCCGCGGCGTGCTGGAGCACGCCGACGATGCCCGTCGGGCCCTCGTACGTGCTCGGCTCGACGTCGAGCACGGCCTGCAGGCCCACGCTCTCCGACGTCGCCGTCATGGGGATCGGCCGCGTGTGCGGCACGTCGGCGAGCAGCGCCCCGAGGGTGACGACCGTGCGCACGCCGTGCTCCTCCGCGATGTCGAGCAGCTCGCGGCAGTACCGGCGCCAGCGCATGGACGGCTCGATGCCGTGCACGAGCACCACGCGCCGACCCGTCGGCGAGAGGACCGCCGACGCGATCGTCGTCGTGGGCCACGTGATCTCGCGGCGCCCGTCGTCGTCCGTCGTGACGACCGGGCGGTTCACCTGGAAGTCGTGGTACTCCTCCGGGTCCAGCTCGTCGACGTCCTCGGCGCCCCACACCTCGTGCAGGTGCTGCAGGGCGGCCGTGGCGGCGCTCCCGGCGTCGTTCCAGCCCTCGAACGCCGCGATCATCACGGTCTGGCGGGTGCCCTCGGTCGCGTTCTCGGTCATCACCCCAGCCTATGCGGCCGGGCCCGACGACGTCGGGGCGGGTTCGCGCCCGGCGTAGCCGCCTCAGCCGCAGTCCAGCGCCGGGTAGGCGACGTCGTCCGACGACGAACGCCCGTCTCCCGTGGCCGTCACCCGCGCGCTCCCCGCGTCGAGCGCAGCCGAGCGCGCCGAGAACGACTGGTACGCGGACGCGCCGGGTGCGACGCCTGCCACGGTGCGCTCGCCGAACGGCGTGCTCAGCGTGACGTCGACGGGGGCCGTGCCGTCGTTCGTCGCGCGGACCGCGACGTAAGCCCGCCCGGCCAGGCACCGGGGGACGGCGGTCGCGGAGACGTCGGGGCCGTCGTGGGCGGCTGACAGCGCGAGGACGCCGAGCACGGCCGTGGTCGACCGCACGACGCTCGCCGCGGCGCCGGCGTCCTCGACCGCCGTGGAGCCGAGGGACAGCGCCTCCCGGACCTGGATCTGCGCCGCGTCCCAGTCACGCCGGTCCGCGGCCTCCAGCGCGTGCCGCATGCGGTCCTGGACCTGCGCCCCGACCTCCGGTGCGACCGTGCCCGCTGTGACGCGCTCGTCGACGAGGTCGACGACGTCGGTGTACCAGGAGGGGTCGGCCGCGACGTCGGTACCCACGAAGCCCGCCTCGACCGCGGCGCTGGTCGACGCGACGACGGCGTCGCGGTACTCCTCGGCGTCCGGGTACCAGGCCGCGAGGGTGGCGTCGTCCACCGGGCGGGAGCCGCCGTCGAGGAAGCAGAAGCCCGGGCCCGCGTTGGCGCCGGAGTTGATCCGCGTCGGGACGTCCTGCTGCGCGAGCCGGACGCCGCCCAGGCCCAGGCCGCGCTCGTCACGCACCACCTGGCGCGGCGTCTGGTCGGTCAGCGTGATGGGCGCCGCCGACGGCGGGGCCGTCCCGTCCGCGACCCACGCGGCCACGTGGTCGTACACCGACGCCTGGACGAGGTGCTGAGGTACCCGGGAGCCGGACGGCTCCTCGCAGGTCTTCGGCGTCCCGGGGTAACCACCGGGCGCGGAGCCGATGTCGCGGATCCGCAGCCGCCCGTAGTCGGTGATGAGCTTCCAGTCGCCGTGCGACGCGCCCGCGACCTCCCACGTGCGCCGCAGGTCGGTGTCCGGCTGGCGCTGCGCGGCCCCGAGGAGGTCGATCGCGACGTCCGTCTCGCTGTTGATCTTGAACACCGGCGTCTCGAGGTCGTCGCGCAGCAGGCCGCCCCCGCCGTGCAGCACGACGGCGTCGACCACCCCCGCGAGCGGGTCGACGGAGTTCACGTAGGACCACAGCCGCCCCGCCGACTGCGAGTGCCCGGTCGCGACGACGCGATCCGCCTCGAGCGGCCCGAGCGGCGCCGTGCCCGCGGGGTCCCGCACCGCAGCCACGGCCTGGCTGAAGACGTCCCACGAGAGGGTGTCGTCGGTCACGGTGCCGCCGTCGGTGAGGTCGAGCGTGCCGTAGCGCTCCGGGCTCCAGGCCCGCAGGCCGGTGGGGGAGTGCACGCCCGCGCGCTGCGCCGACACCCCGACCCATGCGTAGCCCTCGCGCACGAGGTGCTCGTGCGTCTGGAACCAGTCGACCTCCTGGTCCCACTGGTTCGAGACGTTGTACCACTCGGCGATCACCGTGCCGTTGAACGTCGCGGGGTCGACGGGCCGGCGCACCACGACGCGCGTGCGGAACGCGTGCCCGGTGCTGAGGACCGTCGCGTCCGTGACGCCGTCCGCCTGGTAGCGGGTCGCCTCGCCCTCGACGAAGAACTCCTCCTCGACGTAGCCGTGCGCGGCGAGGTCGTCGTCCGTCGCGAGGAAGGGGTACCCGTGCGCGGGGTCGCCGGGCGCCGTCGTCGCGGGCACCGGTCCGGTCACCACGGGGTCGGGGACGGCGGCGCTCGCGGGGAGCGCTGTCCCGGCGAGCAGGAGCACCCCGGTGAGGGTGAGCGCGAGCGGGCGGCGGACGGGGGGTGCGGACATGGCGACTCCTTCGTCGGGCCCGACGGCGGTGGCGGGCGCTCAGCAGCCTAGGGAAGCCTCACGCTTCTGTCGACCGGCGTATGAGTTCGGGAGCAGGGTCGCCAGAAGCCGGTGTTGCGCACCGGCACCCGCCCAGAGGCGGGAGAGCGAACCGCGTCGGGAGCCGTGGCGTTCCTGAGCGGGACGGACTGGCACGGGCCCCGACGGGCACGTCCTCCCCGACCTGCGGCGCGGCCCGGCGGCACCGCCGTGCGGTTAGGGTCGACGGTGCAGGGTTCGACGCACGACCAGTGATGGAGACCGCTTTGCCTTCTCGTTCCGACAGCACTTCCGCAGGTCAGCGCTCTGCTGACCGTCCCGAGGTCCCCGCGCTGCCCGAGGCGGTCCTGTGGGACATGGACGGGACGCTCGTCGACACCGAGCCCTACTGGATCGCGGCGGAGCACGAGCTCGTCGCCGCGCACGGCGGCACGTGGACGCACGACGACGCGATGTCGCTCGTCGGGAACCCGCTGCGCGAGTCGGCCCGCATCCTGCGCGAGCGCGGCGGCGTCGACCTGCCGGTCGACGAGATCGTCGCGTTCCTCATCGGGCGCGTGATCGAGCAGGTGCGCGTCGAGGTGCCGTGGCAGCCCGGCGCGCGCGAGCTCCTCACGGCGCTGCGCGAGGCGGGCGTGCCGTGCGCGCTCGTCACGATGTCCTACCGCGAGCTCGCCCAGCCGGTCGCCGAGATGGCGCCACGCGACGCGTTCCAGGTGCTGGTCTGCGGCGACGAGGTCGAGCGCGGCAAGCCCGACCCGGAGCCCTACCTCCTCGCGGCGCAGCGCCTCGGGGTCGACGTCACGCGCTGCGTCGCGATCGAGGACTCGCCCGCGGGCATCGCCTCGGCCCGCGCCGCGGGGGCCGCGACGCTGGGGGTCGAGGCGGTCGTCCCGGTCCTCCCGGCGCCCGGCCTGAGCCGGACGCCGTCGCTCGAGCTCGTCGACGTCGCGCTTTTGTCGCGGCTCGTCGCGGGCGACGCCGTCGACCTCATGGAGGACGACGCCGCCTGAGGGGCCCCTGTCCGTGCCGACCGCCGCCCGACGGCGTCGGGCCGTGCCCGCCGAGCGCATAGGCTTCCAGGGTGGACGGACCCGAACCTCGAGCACCCCGCACGCCCGCACCGGCAGGCCCGCGCACGAAGGGCTGGGTGATCGGCCGGGTCGTCGGCGCACCGGTGATCCTCACACCGTCCTGGTTCCTCGCCGCGGCGATCCTCACGGTCCTGTTCGCGCCGACGGTGCAGCGGCTCGCCCCGCACCTCGGCCCCGAGATCTACCTCGTGTCGTTCGCGTTCGTGCTGCTGCTGTTCGCGTCCGTCTTCCTGCACGAGGTCGCGCACGCGCTCGTCGCGCGCGCCCGAGGCCAGCACGTGACCGAGCTCGCGGTGACGCTCTGGGGCGGCCACACGGCGTACTCCGGGACGTCGGCGCGCCCGCTCGACGGCTTCCTCATCTCGGTCGTCGGCCCGCTGACCAACCTGGCGCTCGCGGTCGTGTTCTGGGTGACGTTCCAGGCGCAGCCGACCTTCTCCGTGCCTGCCCTCCTGCTGTACGCGGGCGCGTTCTCCAACGCCTTCGTGGGCTTCTTCAACCTCCTCCCTGGCCTCCCGCTCGACGGCGGCCAGATCCTCGAGTCCGCCGTGTGGGCCGCGACCGGGTCGCGGACGAAGGGGACGGTCGCGGCCGGCTGGGTCGGGCGCGCTGTCGCCGTCGGGGTCGTCGCGTGGGCGCTCGTGTGGCCGCTGTCCTACGGCGGGCGGCCGGACCTGTGGACCGTCGCGTGGGCGGCGCTCATCGGGGCGTTCCTGTGGAGCGGCGCGGGGCAGGCCATCTCCGTCGGCCGCACCCGGGAGGCCGTGTCCGGGCTCACCGTCCGCACCCTGGCGCGGCCCGCGGTCGCGGTGCCGTCCACGGCGACGGTCGGAGCGGTCGGGCGCGCGGTGGCGCTCGCGGGCGGACCGCACGTGGTCGCCGTGCTCGTGGACGGGGCCGGTCGGCCCCTCGGGTACGTGGACCCGGCCGCGGCCGCGGCGGTGCCGCCCGACGCCGCCGAGACGACCCCGGTCGGCGCCGTCGCCGTGCCCCTGCCCGGTGACGCGACGATCGACGCTCACCGCGAGGGGCAGGACATGCTCGCCGAGCTCTCGCGCGTCGGGCGGGACGCGGCGGTCGTCGTCGTGACCGACGGCGGCCGCGTCGTCGGCGCGCTCGAGGTCGCCCAGGTCGTCGCCGCGCTGCGCGACGCCCGGCGCGGGCGGTGACCGCCGGGTCGTCCGCGCGCGCGACCGACCGGCGTCGGGCGCGGGGCGGACGGCCCGTAGGATGGTCGCCCGTGACCTCCGAGCCCGCCACCACGCCCGGCCACCCGACCCCGCAGCCCGGTGGGGACGGCGCAGCCGCCCCCGCGCGCGGCGCGTCCGACCGCCCCGGCGCGACGGGCGCGGACGAGCGCCGCGGCCCGCTGCGCGTGGGGGACAAGGTCCAGCTCACGGACCCGCGCGGGCGTCTGCACACCATCACGCTCGCGCCGGGTGCGACGTTCCACACGCACAAGGGCTACCTGCGGCACGACGACCTCATCGGCCGCCCCGAGGGCAGCGTCGTGCGCAACACCGCCGAGATCGAGTACCTCGCGATGCGCCCGCTCCTCGCGGACTACGTGCTCTCGATGCCCCGCGGCGCCGCGGTCGTCTACCCGAAGGACGCCGGCCAGATCGTCGCGATGGCGGACATCTTCCCGGGCGCACGCGTCGTCGAGGCGGGCGTGGGCTCCGGCGCGCTGACGATGTCGCTCCTGCGCGCCGTCGGCGACGCGGGCGAGCTGCACTCGATCGAGCGGCGCGAGGACTTCGCCGCCATCGCCCGGGGCAACGTCGAGACGTTCTTCGGCGGTGCGCACCCGGCCTGGACGCTGTCCGTCGGCGACCTCGCCGACGTGCTCCCGACGGTCGCCGAGGACGGCACGGTGGACCGCGTCGTGCTCGACATGCTCGCGCCCTGGGAGAACCTCGACGTCGTCGCCCGCGCGCTCGTGCCCGGCGGCGTCCTCGTCTGCTACGTCGCCACGACGACCCAGCTCTCGCGCCTCGCCGAGGACCTGCGTGCCGACGGCCGCTACGCGGAGCCCGTCGCGTGGGAGTCGATGGTGCGCGGCTGGCACCTCGAGGGCCTCGCCGTGCGGCCGCAGCACCGCATGATCGGGCACACCGGGTTCCTGCTCACCGCACGGCGCCTCGCGGACGGCGTCGCGCCGCCCGAGCGCAAGCGGCGCCCCGCCAAGGGCGCGTACCCGACCGACGCCGAGCAGTGGTCGCCCGAGGAGCTGGGCGAGCGACCGGTCTCCGAGAAGAAGATCCGGCGCGTGCGGCGCGACGTCGGCCAGGGCCCCGAGCAGGCGTCCGGCCCGGGCGCCGGGCCGGACGTGGACGGCGTCGCGGAGCACGGCGTGCAGCAGGTCGGGGACGAGGCCGGCGAGGCGCCCGACGTGTCGGGCGCGTGACGGTCCGGTAACGATCGGGACGCCGCCGTCTCACCCTGGGTGTCGTCCGTGTGCACGGGCCAGACTTGTGCCTAAGGTCTACACCCGACCGCCGGACGATGGTCGGCACGGGCGCCTCGCGTGGCCCGTCGTCCGCCGTCCACCCCCGTGGTCGGGCGAGCCGGCGGCGAGAGGGACACCCGATGAGCGAGACATTCGGCCGTAGCGACGAGGCCCCGCAGAGCGGCGCGCGCGAGCTCGCGCTGCTCTCCGCGAAGAACGAGCGGCTCGCGGAGGCGCTGCGCGCGGCCCGGGACCAGATCCTCGACCTCAAGCGGCAGATCGACGACCTCGCCAAGCCACCGGGGACGTACGCGGTGTTCCTCGCCGCGCACCCGGACGGGTCGGTCGACGTCTCCGCGGCGGGGCGCAAGATGCACGTCGGCGCGAGCCCCAGCCTCGACGTCCAGCGGCTGCGCCCGGGCCAGGAGGTCAAGCTCAACGAGGCGATGACCGTCGTCGCCGCGGGCGGCTACGAGCGCACGGGCGAGATCGTCACGGTCAAGGAGATCCTCGACGCCGAGCGCGTGCTCGTCGTCGGTCGCGCCGACGAGGAGCGGGTCGTGCGGCTCGCCGGCTCGGTCGCGCGCACGGCGCTCCGCGTCGGGGACTCGCTCACGATCGACACACGCAGCGGCTTCGTGTTCGAGGTCATCCCGAAGTCCGAGGTCGAGGAGCTCGTCCTCGAAGAGGTCCCGGACATCGAGTACGAGGACATCGGCGGCCTCGGCCCGCAGATCGAGCAGATCCGCGACGCCGTCGAGCTGCCCTTCACGCACCCCGACCTCTTCCGCGAGCACGGACTGCACCCGCCCAAGGGCGTGCTGCTGTACGGGCCGCCCGGGTGCGGCAAGACGCTCATCGCCAAGGCCGTCGCCAACTCGCTCGCGCACACCGTGGCGCGGGCGCGGGGCGAGCAGGTCGCGGACGGCTCGGGCGCCGCCCGCAGCTACTTCCTCAACGTCAAGGGCCCCGAGCTGCTCAACAAGTACGTGGGCGAGACGGAGCGGCACATCCGGCTGATCTTCGCCCGCGCGCGGGAGAAGGCCTCCCAGGGGACGCCCGTCGTCGTCTTCTTCGACGAGATGGAGTCGTTGTTCCGCACCCGCGGCACGGGTCTGTCGTCCGACGTCGAGACGACGATCGTCCCGCAGCTCCTCGCCGAGATCGACGGCGTCGAGCGGCTGGACAACGTCATCGTCATCGGGGCGTCGAACCGCGAGGACATGATCGACCCCGCGATCCTGCGGCCGGGGCGCCTCGACGTGAAGATCAAGATCGAGCGGCCCGACGCCGAGGGCGCGAAGGAGATCTTCGCCAAGTACCTCACGGAGGACCTGCCGATCCATGCGGCCGACCTCGCCGAGCACGGCGGGAACCAGCGTGCGGCCCTCGACGCGATGATCCGCTCGGTCGTGGAGCGCATGTACTCCGAGGAGGAGGAGAACCAGTTCCTCGAGGTCACCTACGCGAGCGGCGACAAGGAGATCTTGTACTTCAAGGACTTCAACTCGGGCGCGATGATCCAGAACGTCGTGGACCGGGCGAAGAAGTCCGCGATCAAGGACCTCCTCGCCACGGGGCAGCGCGGCATCCGCGTCGACCACCTCCTCGCCGCGTGCGTCGACGAGTTCAAGGAGAACGAGGACCTGCCGAACACCACCAACCCGGACGACTGGGCGCGGATCAGCGGGAAGAAGGGCGAGCGCATCGTCTTCATCCGCACGATCGTCCAGAAGAAGGGCGAGGGCGGCTCGCCGCGCACCATCGACACGGTCACGAACACCGGCCAGTACCTGTAGCGGGGCGCGGTCGGCACGCCCGTGGACAGCGCGGCGCGGCGTCGGGCGGCCGACATAGGGTGAGCGCGTGAGCGTACGACGGGTCATGGGGATCGAGACGGAGTACGGCGTCCTGCAGCCGGGCAAGCCGATGGCGAACCCGATGCTGATGTCGAGCCAGGTCGTCACCACCTACCGGGCGCTCGCCGCGCGCAGCGACGGCGCCCGGGGCCGGGCGCGCTGGGACTACGACGACGAGGACCCGCTGCAGGACGCACGAGGGTTCCACGTGCCGCGCGCGTCGGCGCACCCGTCCCTCCTCACGGACGACCCGTCGCGGCCCGCGCCGTCGGGGCCGGTCGGGCGGGCCGCAGAGGGCGGCGCCGCCGAGGCCTCGCTGCAGGAGGTCGCGCGCCCGACCACGGAGGAGTACGACGACCCGAGCGCGGCGAACGTCATCCTCACGAACGGCGCCCGGCTCTACGTCGACCACGCGCACCCCGAGTACTCCTCGCCCGAGGTCACGGTGCCGCACGACGTCGTGTGCTGGGACGTGGCGGGGGAGCGGGTCATGCTCGCCGCGTCGCGCGAGCTGGCCCAGGTGCCGGGCGGCGGCGTCGTGCTCTACAAGAACAACGTGGACGGCAAGGGCGCGAGCTACGGCACCCACGAGAACTTCCTCGTCGACCGCGAGGTGCCGTTCGGCGTCCTCGTCGAGATGCTCACGCCGTTCCTCGTGACCCGGCAGGTGTTCGCCGGCTCGGGGCGCGTGGGCCTCGGCCCGGCGGGCGAGGAGCACGGGTTCCAGATCTCCCAGCGCGCGGACTACGTCGAGGCGGAGGTCGGCCTGGAGACGACGCTGCGCCGGCCCATCGTCAACACGCGCGACGAGCCGCACGCGGACCGGCAGCGCTGGCGCCGCCTGCACCTCATCATCGGCGACGCGAACATGTTCGAGACGGCGACGTACCTCAAGACGGGCACGACGTCGCTCGTGCTCTTCGTCGTCGAGCACCTGGAGGAGCTCGGGCAGGACGTGCGCGCCCGCCTGTCCGGGCTGCGCCTCGCGGACCCGGTCGCGGACGTCCAGCGCGTGAGCCGCGACCTCGAGCTGACGCGGCGCCTCGCGCTCGCGGACGGGCGCGAGCTGACGGCGCTCGAGATCCAGCGCGAGTACCTGGAGGTGGCGGTCGACGCGGCCGAGCGCCTCGCCGGGCCGGACGGGGTCGACGCCCCGACGCGCGACGTGCTCGCGCGGTGGCGCTCGGTGCTCGACCGCCTCGCGACCGACCGCGACGCGTGCGTGCGCGACGTCGAGTGGGTCGCCAAGCTGCGGCTCCTCGACCGCCTGCGGGAGCGCGACGGTCTCGACTGGGGCCACTCGCGCCTCGCGGCGATGGACCTCCAGTGGTCGGACGTGCGGCCCGAGCGCGGCATCTACCACCGTCTGCTCGCCGCGGACGCCGTGGACCGGGTGGTCACCGAGCGCGAGGTCGGCGCGGCGGTGCACCACGCGCCCGAGGACACGCGCGCGTTCTTCCGCGGCGAGGTCATGGCGCGCTACGGCGACCAGGTCTCCGCGGCGAGCTGGGACTCCGTGATCTTCGACGTGCCGGGCGCGCCCTCGCTCCAGCGCGTCCCGATGATGGACCCGCTGCGCGGGACGCGCGCCCACATCGGCGCGCTCCTCGACGCGAGCCCGGACGCGGCCGCGCTGCTGGCGGGTCTCGCGGGCCCGTCGTGACCGGCGGCGACTAGGCTGGACGCACGACGGCGCCCGCCCTCCGTGGAACGGGCGCCGCGTGCGAGCAGGGCCGGGAAGGGCGCGAGCCCGGACGGGGTTGGAACGGACAGAGCGTCGGCGCGAGGCCGGCCGACGGACGAGGAGGCAGCCATGGCGGGTACCGAACGCACGCACGCGTCGCACGAGGACCGGCGTCCTGACGACGAGCCCGAGGCCCCGGCGACCCCGGTCGCCCCGCAGGCGCAGTCGCGCGACGCGGAGGTGGACGCGCTCCTCGAGGAGATCGACGAGGTCCTGGAGACGAACGCGGAGTCCTTCGTCCGGGGCTTCGTGCAGAAGGGCGGCGAGTAGGAAGGGTGACGGCAACCCGATGAGCACGGACCAGCCCGGGCGCCTGCCCGACGCGTTCACGACCCCCGGGTCGTCGTCCTTCCTGGACTTCCTGTCCGGGCACGCCCCCGACCTGCTGCCGTCGCACCGCACGGCCGGGCACGCGGCGTCCGGCACGATGCCCGACGCGCCGCACGCCACCACGATCGTGGCGCTGACGTTCGGCGCCGAGGGCGTGGGCGCGGGCGTCGTCATGGCGGGGGACCGTCGCGCGACGATGGGCTCGATGATCGCGAACCGCGAGATCGAGAAGGTCTTCCCGGCCGACGAGTACTCGGCCGTGGGCATCGCCGGGACGGCGGGCATCGCCGTCGAGCTCGTGCGGCTGTTCCAGCTCGAGCTCGAGCACTACGAGAAGATCGAGGGCGCGCTGCTCTCGCTCGACGGCAAGGCCAACCGCCTGTCGACGATGATCCGGCAGAACCTCGGCCTCGCCATGCAGGGCCTCGCGGTCGTGCCCCTCTTCGCGGGGTTCGACCTCGATCGCGGCGCCGGCCGGATCTTCTCGTACGACGTCACGGGCGGCCGGTACGAGGAGCGGGCGTACCACTCGGTGGGGTCGGGCTCGGTCTTCGCGCGCGGCTCCCTGAAGAAGCTGTGGCGGACGGGCCTCGACCGGGCGGCCTCCGTGCGCGTCGCGGTCGAGGCGCTCTACGACGCGGCGGACGACGACTCGGCCACGGGCGGCCCGGACCCGGTCCGCCGGATCTGGCCGGTGGTCGCCGTCGTGACGGCCGACGGTTACGAGCGCGTGCCCGACGACGAGCTCGCGGCGGTCGTCGAGCAGATCGTGGCGGAGCGCTCCGGGGCGGGCGTGGAGCGCGGCCGTCCCCCGGTGACGAACGCCGAGGCCGTCCCGCACGACCTCCCGCAGGACCACCCGACCGGAGGTGACGACGCGTGAACATGCCCTTCTACGTCTCGCCCGAGCAGCTGATGAAGGACCGGGCGGACTTCGCGCGCAAGGGCATCGCGCGCGGCCGGTCCGTCGTGGTCCTCGCGTACGAGGACGGCATCGCCTTCGCGACGGAGAACCCGTCGCGCGCGCTGCACAAGATCTCGGAGATCTACGACCGCATCGCGTTCGCCGCGGTGGGCAAGTACAACGAGTTCGAGAACCTGCGCGTCGCCGGGGTGCGGTACGCAGACCTGCGCGGCTACTCCTACGACCGGACGGACGTCAACGCGCGCGGCCTGGCGAACGCGTACGCCCAGACGCTCGGCACGGTGTTCACCACGGAGTCGAAGCCGCTCGAGGTCGAGCTCGTCGTCGCGGAGGTCGGTCGCACGGCGGAGCAGGACCAGCTCTACCGGATCTCCTACGACGGCTCGGTCGCCGACGAGCAGGGCGTGGTCGTCATGGGCGGCCAGGCCGACCAGCTCGGCCGGGTCCTCGAGGACGCGTGGCGGCCCGGTCTCGGCCTCGCCGAGGTGCTGCGCCTGGCGGTGCACGCGCTCGCGTCCGGCGGCGACGGGGACGAGACGCGCACCATCCCGGCCGCGCAGCTCGAGGTGGCCGTCCTCGACCGCACGCGACCCCGGCGTGCGTTCCGCCGGCTCACGGGCGCCGTCCTCGAGGGCCTCCTCGCTGATGCTGATGCTGATGCTGACGGAGACGACGCGGCGAGCGCCACGGACGGGCCCGCCGAGGGTGCGCCCGGCGACGCGACGGGCGCCGGCCCGACGGACGAGGGGTAGCGCCGCATGGACCGCAGGATCTTCGGGCTGGAGACCGAGTACGGCGTGACGTGCGCGTCCGACGACGGGCGCGGGCTCTCGGCGGACGAGGTCGCCCGGTACCTGTTCCGCAAGGTGGTCGCCTGGGGCCGCTCGTCGAACGTGTTCCTGCGCAACGGCTCCCGGCTGTACCTCGACGTCGGCTCGCACCCCGAGTACGCGACGGCCGAGTGCGACGACGTCCGCCAGCTCGTCGCGTACGACCGCGGCGGCGAGCGGATCCTCGAGGGCCTCGTCGCGGACGCGCAGCAGCGGCTCGAGCACGAGGGCCTGCCGGGCCGGATCCACCTGTTCAAGAACAACACCGACTCGGCGGGCAACTCGTACGGCTGCCACGAGAACTACCTCGTGCGACGACAGGGCGACTTCGCGCGCCTGTCGGACGTCCTCGTGCCGTTCCTCATCACGCGCCAGGTCCTCACGGGCGCCGGCAAGGTCCTCGCGACGCCTCGCGGCGCCGTGTACTGCCTGTCCCAGCGCGCCGACCACATCTGGGAGGCGGTGTCGAGCGCGACGACCAGGTCGCGCCCGATCATCAACACGCGCGACGAGCCGCACGCCGACGCCGAGAGCTACCGCCGCCTGCACGTGATCGTCGGCGACTCCTCGATGGCGGAGACGACGACCATGCTCAAGGTCGGCTCGACCGACCTCATCCTGCGGATGGTGGAGGCGGGGGTCCCGATGCGGGACCTGGCGCTCGAGAACCCCATCCGGTCGATCCGCGAGATCAGCCACGACATGACGGGCAAGCACCCTGTCCAGCTGGCGAGCGGCCGGACGGTCACCGCGATCGACCTCCAGGGGGAGTACCTCCAGCGGGTGCGCGAGTTCGTCGAGCAGGACGTCTCGCCGACGCCGGTCGTCAAGCAGGTGCTCGACCTGTGGGAGCGCGGGCTGCGCGCCCTCGAGACGGGCGACCTCTCGCTCGTCGACCGCGAGCTGGACTGGGTCATCAAGTACCGCCTGATCCAGCGCTACCAGGCGAAGCACGGTCTCGAGCTCGACGACCCGCGGATCGCGCGCCTCGACCTCGCCTACCACGACATCTCGCGCACCGAGGGGCTGTACAACCTGCTCGCGGCGCGCGGCATGGTCGAGCGGGTCACCACGGACCTCGAGGTGTTCGAGTCGACGGCCGTGCCGCCGCAGACCACGCGAGCCAAGCTGCGCGGCGACTTCGTGCGCGCCGCCCAGGAGGCCCGCCGCGACTACACGGTGGACTGGGTGCACCTCAAGCTCAACGACCAGGCGCAGCGCACCGTGCTGTGCAAGGACCCGTTCCGGAACGTCGACGAGCGCGTGGAGCGCCTCATCGAGTCGATGTGATGCAGGACGTGATGTGACGAACCTGGCCCTCGCGGCCGGGCGCCCTCCGGGCGTCCGGCGCGCTCGTCGTGCGCCCGCGTCCCGGGCAGTGCTCGTGCTGCTCGTGGCGTTCCTCGCCGCCGTCGTGCTCGGTGCGTGCACGGAGCCCGAGGACGCGACGGAGACGCCGCTCAACACCGACCTCACGGTCGCCGGATCGTCCGGCGCGCCCCCGGCGCTCGAGTACCGCGCCCCGCTCGACGTGCCGGACGCGTCGTCGGAGGTGGTGTGGCCGGGCGCCGGGGCCGAGCTCGTGGACGGCGGGCCGCTGCTGCTCAACCTCTACGCGGAGGACCTGCGCGACGGCACCGTCCTGCAGAACACGTACACGGACGCGCCGCGCTGGCGCACCCTGACCGACGAGTCGGTCGGCCGCGAGCTGCGAGACCTCCTGCGCGGGCAGCGCGTGGGGGCGCGCCTCCTGCGCCTCGAGGTGGACGACGGCGTCCCCGTCGCCCTGGTCGTCGACGTCCTGCCGACGCGCGCGTCCGGGGAGGCGGTCGAGCCGATCGACGGGCTGCCCACCGTCACGCTCGACGCGGAGGGCGCGCCGAGCGTCGCCGTCCCGTCGGAGGCCGCGGCGCCCGCGGGCCTCGTCGTGCAGCCGCTCGTCCGCGGCGACGGCCGTCAGGTCGAGGTCGGTCAGGTGGTCACCGTCCGGTACACGGGCGTGCGCTGGTCCGACGGCGAGGTCTTCGACTCGACGTGGACGGAGGGGACCGCGCCCCTGTCGGTGATGATCGGCATCGGCGAGGTCATCGAGGGCTGGGAGCAGGGGCTCCTCGAGCAGTCGGTGGGGAGCCAGGTGCTCCTCGTCGTGCCGCCCGACCTCGCCTACGGCGCGACCGCCAACCCGCTGGCGGGCGAGACGCTCGTCTACGTCGTCGACATCCTCGACGCCCAGTTCCCCGTGACCGAGGAGAGCGCGCCCGAGAGCCCGGGCGGCACCGACACGGCCGACGACACGACCGGCACCGACACGACCGGCACCGACACGACCGGCACCGACACGACCGGCACCGACACGACCGGCGCAGCGCCGGCCGACCGAGGAGAGTCCCCATGACCGTCGCGATCCGCGTGATCCCGTGCCTCGACGTCGACGCGGGACGCGTCGTCAAGGGCGTGAACTTCGAGAACCTGCGGGACGCGGGCGACCCCGTCGAGCTCGCCGCCCGCTACGACACGGAGGGTGCGGACGAGCTGACGTTCCTCGACGTCTCCGCGTCGTCCGGCAACCGGGAGACGACGTACGACGTCGTGCGCCGCACCGCCGAGCAGGTCTTCGTCCCGCTCACGGTCGGTGGCGGGGTCCGTTCGGCGGACGACGTGGACCGCCTCCTGCGCGCGGGCGCGGACAAGGTCGGCGTGAACACGGCGGCGATCGCCCGCCCGGAGCTCATCGCGGAGATCGCCGACCGCTTCGGGAGCCAGGTGCTCGTGCTCTCGGTGGACGCGCGCCGCACGACCGGCGACGTGCGGACGGAGTCCGGCTACGAGGTGACGACCCACGGCGGGCGGCGCGGCACGGGGATCGACGCCGTGGAGTGGGCGTCTCGCGCCGCGGGGCTGGGCGCGGGGGAGATCCTGCTCAACTCGATGGACGCGGACGGCACCACCGCCGGCTTCGACCTCGAGATGCTCGCCGCGGTGCGCTCGGAGGTGCGCGTGCCCCTCGTCGCGAGCGGCGGCGCGGGCACGCCCGAGCACTTCGTGGCGGCGGCGCGCGCCGGGGCGGACGCGGTGCTCGCCGCGAGCGTCTTCCACTTCGGCGCCCTCACCGTCGGCCAGGTGAAGGACGCGATGCGGGCGCAGGGCGTGCAGGTGCGCTGACCGGCGCGGACGCCCGGCGGCGGTGTCGGGAGCCCGTGAGAGGATCGGGCCACCCCCTGAACGAAAGACGAGGACCGTCCCGTGCCCGGCAGCAGGACGCGCCCCACCGGCGCCGACGCCCCGCCCGCCCCGACCGACCCGCCGGCCACCGCCGCCCGGCACGACCAGCCCCGCGACCGGCTCCCCGCCGAGCCGTCGGTCCGGCGCCCGCACGCCCTCACCGGCTCCCGCGTCCGCCGCTCGCTCGCGCTCATGGGGCGCGGCATCCGCGACGAGCCGCGCACGTACGTGCTGGCGATCGGGTCCTCCGCGCTGTTCGGCGCGCTGACCGTCGCCGTGAGCAGCGCGGTCGGCAGGGTCACCGACGAGGTCGTGGTGCCCGCGCTCGCGGGCGACGCGGCCGCACGGAGCCGCATCTGGGTCGCGGGCCTCGTGCTGGCCGGCATCGCGCTCTCGCTCGCGGTGAGCGTCGCCGCGCGGCGCATCTTCGCGGGCAACGGGTACGCCGCGCTGCAGGCGCGCCACCGCACCGCGGTGACCCGCCAGTACCTGCGCCTGCCGATGTCGTGGCACCGCTCGCACCCGGCCGGACAGCTGCTGTCGAACGCGAACTCCGACGTCGAGGCGGCGACGGGCGTCTTCAACCCGCTGCCGTTCGCGCTGGGCGTCGTCGTCATGATCGGCGTCGCCGCGGTGATGCTCTTCCGGGTGGACGTCTGGCTCGCGTGCGCGGCGCTCGTCGTCATCCCCGTCGCCGTCGCCGTGAACATCGTGTTCCAGCGCTACATGTCGCCGGCCATCACGCGGGCGCAGCAGCTGCGCGCCGAGGTCTCGGACGTCGCGCACGAGAGCTTCGAGGCCGCGCTCCTCGTCACGTCGCTCGGCACCGCGGACCGCGAGGAGCGCCGCTTCGCCGAGCGCACCGACGAGCTGCGCGCCGCGAACGTGCGGGTCGGCGTCGTGCGGGCGTTCTTCGACCCCGTCATCGAGCTCCTGCCGTCGCTCGGCACGCTCCTCGTCCTCGGCGTGGGGACGGTGCGCCTCACCGCGGGCGACGTCGCGCCGGGCGACATCATCACCGCCGCGTACCTGCTGACCGTGATGGCCGTGCCGGTCCGCGCGTTCGGCTGGGTCCTCGGCGAGCTCCCGCGCGCGCTCGTCGGGTACGAGCGCATCAGCCGCGTCGTCGACGCGGGCGGCGTGCTGCGCCCCGGGACCACGGCCCTGACCGGGTCCGGTGCCGGGCTGGGCGTGCGGCTCGAGGGCGTCGGGGTCGACGTCCGGGCGGGCGGCCGCGAGCTCACGCTGCTCGACGGCGTGGACCTGACCGTCGCGCCGGGGACGACCGTCGCCGTCGTCGGCCCGACGGGTGCCGGCAAGACGACGCTCGTCTCGCTCCTCGCGCGGCTCTCGGACCCGACGCGCGGGCGCGTGCTCCTCGACGGCACCGACGTGCGCGACGTGCGCGAGGCGGACCTCACGACGCAGGTCGCCCTCGTCGTGCAGCAGGCCTTCCTGTTCGAGGACACGGTGCGCGCCAACGTCACGCTCGTCGACGAGGGCGACCCCGGCCCGGACGACGCGGAGGTCTGGGCGGCCCTGCGCCTCGCGCGCGTGGACGACGTCGTCGAGCGGCTCCCGGAGGGTCTCGACGCCCCGCTCGGGGAGCGGGGGGCCAACCTGTCCGGCGGCCAGCGCCAGCGTCTCGCGATCGCGCGGGCGCTCGTCCGGCGGCCGCGCCTGCTCGTCCTCGACGACGCGACCTCGGCCGTCGACCCGCGGGTCGAGCAGGAGATCCTCGCGGGCGTCGCGCGGGGCGGCGACGACCGCCCGACGGTCGTCATGGTCGCCTACCGCATGTCGAGCGTCGCGCTCGCGGACGTCGTCGTGCACGTGGAGTCCGGGCGGGTGGTGGACGTCGGCACGCACGACGAGCTGCTCGCTCGCGACCCCGGGTACCGCGAGCTCGCGACCGCGTACGCGCGCGAGGCGGAGCGCCGCGAGCACGAGCGCGCCGACGCCACGGACGACTCCGTCCGCGACGCAGGCGAGGACGAGCAGGTCCGTGACGGCCGCCGCGAGGACGACCTCGTGCGGCAGGAGGAGACGGAGGAGGACGACGTCGTGCGGCACGTCGAGACGGGGGCGCTGGAGGAATGACCCGGACCACCACCACCCGACCCGGGCGGGCGCCCCGCCGGGCCGCGGGTGCCGCCGTCGACGGCGGTGCCGCGGACGTCCGCACCGGCGACGCGCGCATCGCCTCGGCGAGCTCCCTGGGCGTCCTCGCGACGCTGCGTCGCGGCGTGCAGGTGTCGCCGCAGATCCTCACCGGCATCTGGGTGACCCTCGGACTCGCCGTCGCCGCCGCGCTGGGCCGGGTCGTCGTACCCGTGACCGTGCAGCAGACCATCGACACGGGCGTGCTCGCCGACGGCGGTCCGGACACCACGCGTGTCGCGGTGCTCGTCAGCGTCGCCGCCGGGATCCTCGTCCTCGCGGGGCTGTGCTCGGCGCTCGTCAACGTGCGCCTGTTCCGGTCGACCGAGGCCGGCCTCGCCGCGCTGCGCGTGCGCGCGTTCCGCCACGTGCACGACCTGTCGGTCCTCACGCAGAACTCCGAGCGACGGGGGTCGCTCGTCTCGCGCGTCACGAGCGACGTCGACACGATCTCGCTGTTCGTGCAGTGGGGCGGCATCATGCTGCTCGTCTCGGTGCTCCAGATCGGCGTCGCGACGGTGCTCATGGCGGTGTACTCGTGGCAGCTCACGCTCGTGGTGTGGGCGTGCTTCGTGCCGCTGTTCCTCGTCCTGCGCCCCGCGCAGGCGCGGGTCAACGACGCGTACACCCAGGTCCGCGCGCGGGTCGGCGCGATGCTCGGCGCCATCTCGGAGTCCGTCGTCGGTGCGGAGACCATCCGCGCGTACGGCGCCGGGGCACGGACGGCGCGTCGGGTCGACGCCGCGGTCGACGCGACCCGGCGCGCGATGGTCCGGGCGCAGAAGCTGGTCGCCGTCGTCTTCTCGAGCGGCGTGCTCGTCGCGAACCTCGTGCTCGCGGTCGTCGTGGTCGTCGGCTCGCTGCTCGGTGTGGCGGGCGACATCTCGGTGGGCCAGCTCCTCGCCTTCCTGTTCCTCGTCCAGCTCTTCACCGGGCCGGTCCAGATGGCGACGGAGATCCTCAACGAGCTGCAGAACGCGGTGGCGGGCTGGCGCCGCGTCCTCGCCGTCCTGGAGACGCCGGTCGAGGTCACCGACAAGGGCGCCGACGGCGTGCGCAGCCCACGCGGCCCGGCCCACGTGCGTCTCGAGGACGTCCGGTTCGCCTACCCCGACGGGCCCGAGGTGCTGCACGGCGTCGACCTCGACCTGCCGGCGCGTGCGTCGGTCGCCGTCGTCGGCGCGACCGGCTCGGGCAAGACGACGATCGCGAAGCTCGTCACGCGGCTCATGGACCCGACGGGCGGACGCGTCCTCCTGGACGGCACCGACCTGCGAGACCTGTCGGTCGCGTCCCTGCGCGAGCGCGTCGTGCTCGTGCCGCAGGAGGGCTTCCTCTTCGACGGGACGCTCGCCGACAACGTCGCCTACGGGCTCCGCGGTGCGGCCGAGGAGGAGCCGGCGGCCGCGCGTCGCGCCCGGATCGAGGCGGCCGTCGAGCGGCTCGGCCTCACCGACTGGGTCGCGGACCTCCCGGACGGGCTCGACTCCTCGGTCGGGCAGCGAGGCGAGTCCCTCTCCGCGGGCGAGCGGCAGCTCGTCGCGCTCGTGCGGGCGTACCTGGCCGAGGCGGACCTGCTGGTCCTCGACGAGGCGACGTCCGCCGTCGACCCGGCGACGGAGGTCCGGATCGCGCGGGCGCTCGCGTCGCTCACCGCGGGCCGGTCGACCCTGACGATCGCGCACCGCCTCTCCACGGCCGAGGCGGCCGACCTCGTCGTCGTCGTCGACGCCGGCCACGTCGTCGAGGTGGGTCACCACGACGACCTCGCCCGCGCGGGCGGGGTCTACGCCCGCATGCACGACGCCTGGGTCTCCCAGACCCGCTGACCGTCCGGGCCGGGCGACCGACGTCACGCCCGGTCGGGCGAGACGGGGGACCGGCGGCGGCCCGGCGTCTGGCAGGATTCTCGGGTGCCCGACTCCACGACCGGCCCGCAGACCACGACCCCGTCCGCGCTCGACCCCGAGGTCGCCGCGCGGCTCAAGCGCGACGACGCCGGACTGGTCGCCGCGATCGTCCAGCAGCACGACACCGGCGAGGTGCTCATGCTCGGCTGGATGGACGACGAGGCGCTCCACCGCACCCTGACGACCGGCCGGGTGACGTTCTGGAGCCGGTCGCGCCAGGAGTACTGGCGCAAGGGCGACACCTCGGGGCACGTCCAGGTGGTGCGCTCGGTCGCGCTCGACTGCGACGGCGACGCGCTCCTCGTGCGCGTGCACCAGGTCGGCGCTGCGTGCCACACGGGCACGCGCACGTGCTTCGAGGCCGGGGGAGACTTGGGCGCCGTCGTCGGCGAGCTGCCGTCCGCACCCGGTGCCCCGGGAGCTGCCCCGGGACCGGACCCCGAGGAGGAGAACCAGTGAGCACGACCGTCGACCCGGCCGGCACCACCACCGTCCCCGCGGGCGGGCCCGCCTGGGGCACGACGTGGCCCGTGCTCGACGGCTTCCGCGCGCTCGCCCGCTCCCGCCGGGTCGTCCCGGTCGTGCGGCGCCTCCTGGCCGACGACGTCACCCCCGTCGGGCTCTACCGCACACTCGCGCAGGGGCGCCCGGGCACGTTCGTGCTCGAGTCCGCGGAGTCGGACGGGCGCTGGGCCCGGTACTCGTTCGTCGGCGTCGCGTCCCGCGCGACCCTCACGGCACGTGACGGCCGCGCGGTGTGGTCGGGCGACGTGCCCGCCGGGGTACCGCGCGAGGGCGACGTGGTCGACGTGCTGGAGGCGACGCTCGACGTGCTGCGCACGCCCGCGGTCGACGGTCTCCCGCCGCTCACGGGCGGGCTCGCCGGGGCGATCGGGTGGGACGTCATCCGGCACTGGGAGCCGACGCTGCCGTCGCACGCGCCCGACGAGCTGGGCGTCCCGGAGCTCACGCTGTGCCTCGCGACGGACCTCGCGGTCGTCGACCATGCGGAGGGCAGCGTGTGGCTCGTGGCGAACGCGATCAACTTCGACGACACGGACGAGCGGGTCGACGAGGCGTACGCCGACGCGGTGCGGCGCCTCGACGCGATGCAGGCGCGCCTCGTCGCGGGCGGTGCGCACGTCGCGTCGGTCGTGGCCGCCGACGCCGTCGAGCCCGAGCTCGAGTTCCGCTCGACGCGCGACGAGTTCGAGGCGTCCGTCGTGGCGGGCAAGGACGCGATCCGCGAGGGCGAGGTCTTCCAGGTCGTCCTCTCCCAGCGCCTGGACCTCGACTGCCCGGCGGACCCGCTCGACGTGTATCGGGCGCTGCGCACGATCAACCCGAGCCCGTACATGTACTACTTCCAGCTCACGGACGCCGACGGGCGCGACTTCGCGGTCGTCGGGTCGAGCCCGGAGACGCTGGTCAAGGTCGAGGACGGGCGGGTCACGACGTTCCCCATCGCGGGCTCGCGGCCGCGCGGCGCGACGCCCGAGGAGGACGTCGCGCTCGGGGAGGAGCTGCGCGAGGACCCCAAGGAGCTCGCGGAGCACATCATGCTCGTCGACCTCTCGCGCAACGACCTCGTCAAGGTCTGCGAACCGACGTCGGTCGAGGTCGTGGAGTTCCTGGCGACCAAGCGGTTCAGCCACATCATGCACCTGTGCTCGACGGTCGTCGGCACGCTGCGCGACGGCGCGACGGCGCTCGACGCCTTCCGGGCCACGTTCCCCGCGGGGACGCTCTCGGGCGCGCCCAAGCCGCGCGCCATCGCCCTCATCGACGAGCTCGAGCCCGCCTCGCGCGGGATCTACGGTGGGACGGCCGGGTACTTCGACTTCGACGGGAACATGGACATGGCGATCGCCATCCGCACGGCGCTGATCCGCGACGGGCGCGCGAGCGTCCAGGCCGGCGGCGGGATCGTCGCCGACTCCGTGCCCGCGCTCGAGTACGCGGAGTCGCGCAACAAGGCGGCCGCGGCAGTCCGCGCCGTGCAGGTCGCGGCGCGGCTGCGGGAGCTCGCGTGAGCCGCCCGGGCGGTCCGGCCCGCCGCACGGCCATCTGGGTCCTGCTGCTCCTCGGTGGCGCGACCCTCGCCGCGGCCGTGCCCACGTGGCTGCGCACGACGGGTGCCACCGCGCTGGACCCGCAGGTCGACGTCGCGGTGGCCGGCACGTCGGCCGCCCCCGGCGTGAGCGCGGCCGCGCTCGTGCTCGTCGCAGCCGCGCTCGCGCTCGGTCTCGTGGGGCGGGTCGGCCGGTGGGTCGTCCTGGCGGTCGCGGCGGCCAGCGGCGTCGTCGCCACGGTCTCCGCGCTGAGCGTCGCGATCGACCCGGAGCCGACCGCCCGGTCGGCGGTCGCCGAGGCGACGGGCGTGACGGAGCTGACCGCACCGGTCGAGCTCACCGCGGCGCCCTGGGCGGCAGCGGTGCTCGGTGTGCTCACGGTGCTCGTCGTGGTGTGGGTCGCCCTCGGTGCACGGTCGTGGGCGGGCGCCTCGACCCGGCACGAGCGGGCCGGGGCGGCACCCGCGACGGGAGCCGGCACACCGGCGGGCGAGACGTCCGAGGCCGCGGGTGCGACGGGCCCCAGCGACGTCGACGACGTCTCCGACCACGACGCGTGGGACGCGCTCTCCCGCGGCGAGGACCCGACGGACCGCTGAGCAGCGCGGACGTGTCCGACGCGACGTGCGCCCCGCGACGGGACGGGCCCCGGCCCGGTCCGATAGGCTCTGACCACATCTTGACGAAAGGCACGACCCTCATGGCCGAGAACCAGCAGACCACCGAGATCGCCTACCTGCCGCCCGCGGCACCGCCCACGAACCACGGCCACACCGTCGCCGCGTGGTTCACCATGATCGGCATCATGGTCGGCGCGTTCGTGGCCGCGATCGGTGTCCTCCTCCCGGCCATCGCTCAGGTGTCCGGCGTCTGGCTCTTCTGGGTCGGCATGGGCGTCGTGGCCGTGGCGCTCGTCGGCGGCCTCGTGCTCCGGAACATGGGGTACGGGCAGAAGAAGCAGGGCGCGCGGTGACGCAGCCGCCGGGACCGGGCGCTCACGACGGCACGCCCCCGCAGGACGGGTCGCAGGCGCCGTACGGCTCGTCGGTGCCCGGCGGCCCGCAGCACCCCGGCCCGCAGGGGCCTGACCAGGGCTACCCCGGGCAGCAGCAGCCCGGCCAGCCGTACCCGGGCCAGTCGCAGCAGGCGTACCCGGGCCAGCAGTACCCCGGACAGCAGTACCCCGGACAGCAGTACCCCGGACAGCAGTACCCCGGACAGCAGTACCCGGCGGGCGCCTACGCGCCGCCGCCGTACTACCCGAAGAACAACCTCGCGATCTGGTCGCTCGTCCTGGGCATCGCCGCGTTCGTGCTCAGCTGCGGCTTCTTCACGGGCATCCCCGCGGTGATCGTGGGCAACGCGGCGAAGCGTGCCGTCGCGGAGGGCCAGGCGGACAACGACGGCATGGCGACGGCGGGGATCATCCTCGGCTGGGTCGCGATCGGCCTGTCCGCGCTCGGCCTGGTGCTCCTGCTGGCGTTCTTCCCCGCCGTCCTGGCCTGGGTCGGCACGATCCCCGACCAGTACTGACGGGGACGGTCACGTGACGTCCGAGGCGGTGGGCCGACGGCGGGTGCCGCGCGAAGCCATGGCGCCGCTCGCCGTGGGCGCGCTCGTCGCCGCCGCGACCGCTTACGTGGGGGCTGTCGACCCGAACCGCCCCGGCCACTACGTCACGTGCCCGCTGCTCGCACTGACGGGCCTCGCGTGCCCCGGGTGCGGAGGCCTGCGCGCCACCCACGAGCTGGTGCACCTCGACCTGGCCGCGGCGTGGTCCATGAACCCGATCTGGGTCGTCGTCGCCCCGCTGCTCGTCGTGCTGTGGGGCCTGTGGCTCGTGCGCGCCTGGCGCGGGCGTCCCGGACCGCGCGTGCCGGCGTGGGTGGCGTGGACGTCGCTCGCCGTGCTCGTGCTCTTTGGGGTGCTGCGCAACGTGCCCGCCCTGGTCCCGTGGCTCGGTCCGCTGGCCGCCTGAGCAGACGGCCGCGACCACGAGCTGCCGCGCTGCGCGCGTCTCGGGGGCTGGGCCGTGGTCATCGTCACTCGGGGGCGGCTCTACGATGGCAGGTACCTCCCTGTCAACGGGTCGGCCCGAACCTGTGGGTGCACGCCGGCCGACCGGCCCGGCAGGGGGCGGACGACACGGGGAGTGGTGGGACGATGACGGTGCTGGACGACATCGTCGCGGGCGTGCGCGAGGACCTCGCGGCACGCCAGGCGACGACCTCGCTCGACGAGCTCAAGGAACGAGCCGCCCGCGTCCCCGGTGCGCTCGAGTGCGTGAGCCGGCTCAAGGCGGACGACGCGGTGGCCGTCATCGCCGAGGTGAAGCGGTCGAGCCCCAGCAAGGGTGCGCTCGCGTCCATCTCCGACCCGGCCGAGCTCGCGGGAGAGTACGAGAAGGGCGGCGCCGCCGCGATCTCGGTGCTCACCGAGCAGCGGCGTTTCAACGGGAGCCTCGCGGACCTGGACGCCGTCCGGGCGCGGGTCGACGTCCCCGTGCTCCGCAAGGACTTCGTCGTGACGCCGTACCAGGTGTGGGAGGCACGCGCGCACGGCGCGGACATCGTGCTCCTCATCGTCGCCGCGCTCGAGCAGACGGTGCTGACGTCGCTCGTCGAGCGCGTGCACTCGCTCGGCATGACCGCGCTCGTCGAGGTCCACACGCTCGACGAGGTGACGCGCGCGCTCGACGCCGGGGCCCGGGTCGTCGGCGTGAACTCGCGCGACCTCAAGACGCTCGACGTCGACCGCACGACCTTCGCGCGACTCGCGCCCGCGATCCCCGACGAGGTCGTCCGTGTGGCCGAGTCCGGCGTGCGCGGCCCCCACGACGTCATGGACTACGCCCGTTCCGGCGCGCACGCGGTGCTCGTCGGCGAGGCGCTCGTGACCGACGACGCGCCGCGCGCCTCCGTCGCCGACCTCGTCGCGGCCGGGTCGCACCCGTCGCTGTGGTCCGTGCGGCCCTGAGGCACGACGGCACCGTCCGTCACGTCACAGGCGCCGCGCCCCGGCCCAGCACACCCCACCATCCAGGAGGACCGGCCCCGTGCCCGACTCGACACCATCGACCACCCCGCGGAGCGACGCGCACTCCGTCCGTGCGGACCTGACGCGCTCCCTCGCGACCCAGGAGGGTCCCTACTTCGGCGAGTTCGGCGGGCGCTTCGTGCCCGAGGCGCTCGTCGCCGCGCTCGACGAGCTCGAGACCGAGTACCGCAAGGCGCTCGACGACCCGGCGTTCGTCACGGAGCTCGCGCGCCTGCAGCGCGAGTACACGGGCCGCCCGAGCCCGCTCACGGAGGTGCCGCGCTTCGCGGAGCACGCCGGGGGCTCGCGCGTGTTCCTCAAGCGCGAGGACCTCAACCACACGGGCTCGCACAAGATCAACAACGTCCTCGGCCAGGCGCTGCTCGTGAAGCGCATGGGCAAGAAGCGCGTGATCGCCGAGACGGGCGCGGGCCAGCACGGCGTCGCGACGGCGACGGCCGCGGCCCTGCTCGACCTCGAGTGCGTCGTCTACATGGGCGAGGAGGACACGCGGCGCCAGGCGCTGAACGTCGCGCGCATGCGCCTGCTCGGCGCCGAGGTCGTCCCCGTGACGATCGGCCAGCGCACCCTCAAGGACGCGATCAACGAGGCGCTGCGCGACTGGGTCGCCAACGTCGACACGACGCACTACCTGCTGGGCACCGTGACCGGGCCGCACCCGTTCCCCGAGATGGTGCGCGAGTTCCACCGCGTCATCGGCGAGGAGGCGCGCACGCAGATCCTCGACCGGATCGGGCGCCTGCCCGACGCGCTCGCGGCGTGCGTGGGCGGCGGCTCGAACGCGCTCGGGCTCTTCAACGCCTTCCTCGACGACGAGGGCGTGGAGCTCTTCGGCTTCGAGGCGGGCGGCGAGGGCATCGAGACGGGCCGGCACGCGGCACGCTTCAGCGGCGGCGCACCGGGCGTCCTGCACGGCGCGCGCTCGTACCTCCTCCAGGACGAGGACGGACAGACGCTGCCGAGCCACTCGGTGTCCGCGGGCCTCGACTACCCGAGCGTCGGCCCCGCCCACTCGTGGCTCCACGACCTCGGGCGCGCGACGTACCTGCCCGTGACCGACTCCGAGGCGATGGACGCCTTCCGCCTGCTGTGCCGCACGGAGGGGATCATCCCCGCGATCGAGTCGGCCCACGCCCTCGCGGGCGCGCTGCGGATCGGGCGCGAGGCCGCGGCCGCAGGCCGCACGGACCACGTGATCCTGGTGAACCTCTCGGGGCGCGGGGACAAGGACGTGGCGACCGCCGCCCGGTGGTTCGACCTCGTGGACGACGACGCGATCGCCGAGACGGCGACGGGCACGGAGGGACAGCTGTGAGCGCCGCCCAGACCCAGGACGCACCCGGGGCGCCGGCGACCGCGTCGGCCACCGCGCGACGCCTGCTCGAGCTGCGCGCGGAGGGACGCGCGGGGCTCGTCGGCTACCTGCCCGTCGGCTTCCCGACGGTCGAGCGCTCCGTCGAGGCGGCGCTCGCGCTCGTCGAGTCGGGCGTGGACGTGCTCGAGCTCGGCATCCCCTACACGGACCCCGTCATGGACGGCCCCGTCATCCAGGCCGCGGCCCAGGCGGCGCTCGACGGCGGCGCGCGCGTCGCGGACGTCTTCCGCGTCGTCGCGGCCGTCACGGAGCGCACGGGCGGGCGCGTGCCGGTGCTCGTCATGACGTACTGGAACCCCGTGCTGCGCTACGGCGTCGACGCGTTCGCGCGCGACCTCGCCGCGGCCGGGGGAGCCGGTCTCATCACGGCCGACCTCGTCCCCGACGAGGGCCGCGACTGGCTGGACGCCGCCGAGGCGCACGGCCTGGACCGCGTCTTCCTCGTCGCGCCGAGCTCGACGCCGGAGCGCCTGCAGCTCACGGCGCGCGCGTCGCGCGGCTTCGTCTACGCCGCCTCCACGATGGGCGTCACGGGCGTGCGCGCCGCCGTCGGGCCCCAGGCCGCACGGCTCGTCGCGGACACGCGGGCGGCGGGCGCCGACCTCGTGTGCGTCGGCCTCGGCGTCTCCACGGCAGAGCAGGCCGCGGAGGTCGCGCGCTACGCCGACGGCGTCATCGTCGGGTCGGCGTTCGTCCGTCCCCTGCTGGGCGACGCGCCGTGGGACGAGCGGCTCGCCGCGCTCCGCACGGTCGCCGCCTCGCTGGCCGCCGGGGTGCGCTCCGCCCGCCCCGCGGAACCCGGGACGACGACGCCCGGCGGGGTGGTCGCATGAGCGCCGCGCTCGCCGTCGGGCAGCTCGTGGAGGCGGCGGGTGCCCTGCCCGCTGCGATCCCGAGCCCGAGCCAGCACACCTGGTACCTCGGGCCGTTCCCGATCCGCGCCTACGCGCTCGCGATCCTCGCCGGGATCGGCGTCGCCCTGTGGCTCACGCGCCGCCGCTGGGTCGAGCGCGGGGGAGAGGCCGACGACGTCCTGGAGATCGCCTTCTGGGCGGTCCCGTTCGGGATCGTCGGCGGGCGGCTCTACCACGTGTTCTCGACGCCCGACCCGTACTGGGGCCCGAACGGCGACCCCGTCCGCGCGCTGTACGTGTGGGAGGGCGGCCTCGGCATCTGGGGCGCGGTCGCGCTCGGTGCCGTCGGCGCGTACATCGGGTGCCGGCGCCAGCGAGTGAGCTTCCCGGCGTTCGCGGACGCGCTCGCCCCCGGCCTGCTGCTCGCGCAGGCCGTCGGTCGCCTCGGCAACTGGTTCAACCAGGAGCTGTTCGGCTCGCCCACGACGCTGCCGTGGGGCCTGCGGGTCGACGACTCGGTCGCCGCGGCGGCCGGCTACCCGCCGGGCACGCTGTTCCACCCGACCTTCCTCTACGAGATGGTCTGGAACATCGCCGCTGCCCTGCTCCTGATCTACCTGGACCGTCGGTTCCGGCTCGGTCATGGTCGGGTATTCTGGCTCTACGTCTTCGTCTACACGCTCGGTCGGGTGTGGATCGAGATGCTGCGCATCGACGAGGCCGAGCTCGTCCTCGGTCTCCGGCTGAACGTCTGGACCTCGATCCTGGTCGGTGTCGGTGCGTTGGTAGCGTTTATCGTTGTCGGGCGTCGCCACCCCGGGCGCGAGGAGACGGTGTCCCTCGACGCGCCGGGCGAGGCGCCCGCCACGGAGACCACGGAGCCGGTCGAGGAGTCGACCGACGCCGCGGACCCCGAGAAGACCGCGGACTCCGACGACTCGGAGGAGTCCGAGCAGGCAGATGCCGCGCGACCAGACCCCGGTCGCTGAGCCTCCGTCACTCAACGGCGAATCCGCCGGGCGACCGCCCGGTGGTTCCGTCATGTCCACCAGGGCCGACGACGTCCCGAACCCCCCAGCTGGAACCAGCCCGGCCGTCTCGGTCGGGCGCCTGTGAGGACGGTGTTGATGACCACGCCGCAGTATCGGGACGCGCACCGGGCACCCGCCCTGTCCGCCCCTCCCACGGCATCCGGTCTGTACGACCCCGCCGCCGAGCACGACGCGTGCGGCGTCGCCTTCGTGGCGACGCTCCGCGGCACGCCCGGACGCGACATCGTGGACGCGGGGCTCACGGCCCTGCTCAACCTGGACCACCGCGGCGCGGTCGGCGCCGAGGAGAACAGCGGTGACGGCGCGGGGATCCTCACGCAGATCCCCGACGCCTTCGTCCGCGACGTGGTCGACGCCGAGCTCCCGCCCGCCGGGCACTACGCCATCGGCATGGCGTTCCTCCCGCAGGACCCCGAGGCGGCCGCGACCACCGCCCGCGCGGTCGAGGCGATCGCCGCCGAGGAGAAGCTCGAGGTCCTCGCCTGGCGCGACGTGCCCGTGACGGCCGACCTCGTCGGCCCGAGCGCCCGAGCGTCGATGCCCCTGTTCCGTCAGGTCGTCGTGGCCGACCCGTCGCGCGAGCTCGCCGGGGTCGACCTCGACCGCCGGACCTACCGCCTGCGCAAGCGGGCGGAGAACGAGCTCGGTCTCTTCTTCGCGTCGCTGTCGGCCCGCACGCTCACCTACAAGGGCATGCTCACGACGGCGCAGCTCGAGCCGTTCTTCCCGGACCTGTCCGACCCGCGGTACGCGAGCGAGATCGCGCTCGTGCACTCGCGGTTCTCGACGAACACGTTCCCGTCCTGGCCGCTCGCGCAGCCGTTCCGGATGATCGCGCACAACGGCGAGATCAACACGGTGCGCGGCAACCGGAACTGGATGGCCGCGCGCGAGGGCACCCTCGCGAGCGACGCCCTCGGCGACCTCGCGCCGCTCCTGCCGGTGTGCTCCGACGGCTCCAGCGACTCGGCGAGCTTCGACGAGGTGCTGGAGCTGCTGCACCTGTCGGGCCGCTCGCTGCCGCACGCCGTGCTCATGATGGTCCCGGAGGCGTGGGAGAACCACGCCGAGATGGACCCGGACCTGCGCGCGTTCTACGAGTACCACTCGACGCTCATGGAGCCGTGGGACGGCCCCGCGTGCCTCAACTTCACCGACGGCACCCTCATCGGCGCGGTCCTCGACCGCAACGGCCTGCGCCCCGGGCGCTACTGGGTCACGGAGGACGGCCTCGTCGTGCTCGCGAGCGAGGCGGGCGTGCTCGACCTCGACCCGGCGACGATCGTCCGCAAGGGCCGCCTCGAGCCGGGCCGCATGTTCCTCGTCGACACCGGCCAGGGCCGGATCATCGAGGACGAGGAGATCAAGTCCCAGCTCGCCGCGCAGCGCCCGTACGCGCGGTGGGTCGCGGAGAACGCGGTCTACCTCGACCAGCTGCCCGAGCGCGAGCACGTCGCGCACAGCCCCGCGTCGGTCGAGCGCCGCCAGCGTGCCTTCGGGTACACGCAGGAGGAGCTCAAGGTCATCCTCACGCCGATGGCCAACACGGGCGCCGAGCCGCTGGGCGCCATGGGCACCGACACGCCCATCGCGGTCCTCGCGAAGCGGCCGCGCCTGCTCTTCGACTACTTCACGCAGATGTTCGCGCAGGTGACGAACCCGCCGCTGGACGCGATCCGCGAGGAGCTCGTCACGTCGATCGGCGGCGCGATCGGCCCCGAGCCGAACCTGCTCGTCGACACCCCGGAGCACGCGCGCAAGCTCATGCTGCCGTTCCCGGTGCTCGACAACGACCAGCTCGCGAAGATCATCCGCGTCGACAAGGACCCGAACCTCGCGGGCGTCTTCCGCGCCGTGACGATCAAGGGCCTGTACCGCGTCGCGGGCGGCGGCGAGTCGCTGCTCGCCCGGCTCGAGGAGATCTTCGCCGAGGTCGACGCGCACGTCGCCGCCGGCGCGAGCTTCATCGTGCTGTCGGACCGCGACTCGGACGCCGAGCACGCGCCGATCCCGTCGCTCCTGCTGTCGAGCGCGGTGCACCACCACCTCCTGCGGCGCCACACGCGCACGCAGGTGTCGCTCGTCGTCGAGGCGGGCGACGTGCGCGAGGTGCACCACGTCGCGCTCCTCATCGGCTACGGCGCGGCCGCGGTGAACCCCTACCTCGCCATGGAGACCGTCGAGGACCTCGCGCGCCGCGGCTACCTCGCGGTCGACCCGGCCAAGGCCGTCGCGAACCTCATCAAGGGCCTCGGCAAGGGCGTCCTCAAGGTCATGAGCAAGATGGGCATCTCGACCATCTCCTCGTACCGCGGCGCGCAGGTCTTCGAGGCCGTGGGCCTGTCGCACGACCTCGTGCAGGCGTTCTTCACGGGCACGACGTCGCGTCTCAGCGGCATCGGCCTCGACGTCGTCGCGGCCGAGGTCGCGGCGCGCCACGTGGACGCCTACCCGCGCTCCGGAAACCACCGGCCGCACGTCCGCCTCACCACGGGCGGCGAGTACCAGTGGCGCCGCGACAGCGAGGAGCACCTGTTCGACCCGGAGACGGTGTTCCGGCTCCAGCACTCGACGCGCGAGCGCCGGTTCGACATCTTCCGCGAGTACACGCACCGCGTGGACGAGCAGTCCTCGCGGCTCATGACCCTGCGCGGCCTCCTCGAGCTCCGCGAGGGCGAGCGCCCCGCGGTCCCGCTCGACGAGGTCGAGCCGGTGAGCGAGATCGTCAAGCGCTTCAACACCGGCGCGATGTCCTACGGCTCCATCTCGGCCGAGGCGCACGAGACCCTCGCGATCGCGATGAACCGCCTCGGCGGCCGGTCGAACACGGGCGAGGGCGGCGAGGACCCGGAGCGCCTGTACGACCCGGAGCGTCGCTCGAAGGTCAAGCAGATCGCGTCAGGGCGCTTCGGCGTCACGAGCGAGTACCTGACGAACGCGGACGACATCCAGATCAAGCTCGCCCAGGGCGCCAAGCCCGGCGAGGGCGGTCAGCTCCCGGGCCACAAGGTGTACCCGTGGGTCGCGAAGACCCGGCACTCGACGCCGGGCGTCGGCCTCATCTCGCCGCCGCCGCACCACGACATCTACTCGATCGAGGACCTCGCGCAGCTCATCCACGACGCGAAGAACGCGAACCCGGCCGCGCGCGTCCACGTCAAGCTCGTCTCCGAGTTCGGCGTCGGCACGGTCGCGACGGGCGTGTCGAAGGCGCACGCGGACGTCGTCCTCATCTCGGGTCACGACGGCGGCACGGGCGCGAGCCCGCTCACGTCGCTCAAGCACGCGGGCACGCCGTGGGAGATCGGCCTCGCCGAGACGCAGCAGACCCTCGTGCTGAACAACCTGCGCGACCGCATCGTCGTGCAGGTCGACGGGCAGATGAAGACCGGGCGCGACGTCGTCGTGGCCGCGCTGCTCGGGGCCGAGGAGTTCGGCTTCGCGACCGCGCCGATGGTCGTCTCGGGCTGCGTCATGATGCGCGTGTGCCACCTGGACACGTGCCCGGTGGGCGTCGCGACGCAGAACCCGGAGCTGCGGGCTCGGTTCACGGGCAAGCCGGAGTTCGTCGTGAACTTCTTCGAGTTCATCGCGGAGGAGGTGCGCGAGTACCTGGCGCGCCTCGGGTTCCGGAGCATCGAGGAGGCGATCGGCCACGTCGAGTACCTCGACACGCGCCAGGCGATCGACCACTGGAAGGCGCAGGGTCTCGACCTCGCGCCCATCCTCGAGAAGCCCGTCCCCGTCGAGGGCGCGTCGCTGCGGAACACCACGACGCAGGACCACGGCCTGGAGAAGGCGCTCGACAACCAGCTCGTCGCGCTGGCCGAGGACGCGCTGGAGCGGCGCGAGCCGGTCCGGATCTCGCTGCCGGTGCGCAACGTCAACCGCACGGTCGGGACGATGCTCGGCCACGAGGTGACCAAGCGCTTCCGCGGCGAGGGCCTGCCGGACGACACGATCGACGTCACCCTCACCGGGTCCGCCGGCCAGTCGCTCGGCGCGTTCCTCCCGCGCGGCGTCACGCTGCGCCTGTTCGGCGACGCGAACGACTACGTCGGCAAGGGCCTGTCAGGCGGCCGGATCGTCGTGCGGCCGGACCGCAACGCGGTCCTCACCGGGTCGAGCAACGTCGTCGCGGGGAACGTCATCGGCTACGGCGCGACGTCGGGCGAGATCTTCCTGCGCGGCCGGGTGGGCGAGCGCTTCGGCGTGCGCAACTCCGGTGCGACGCTCGTCGTCGAGGGCGTGGGCGACCACGGGTGCGAGTACATGACGGGCGGCACGGTCGTCGTGCTCGGCCCGACCGGGCGCAACTTCGGCGCCGGCATGTCCGGTGGCACCGCCTACGTGCTCGACCTGCGCGAGAGCGCCGTGAACACGAGCGCGCTCGCGACCGGCGAGCTCGGGCTGAGCCCGCTCGAGGACGCCGAGGTCGCGCTCGTCGAGCAGCTCGTCCGCCGTCACCACGAGGAGACCGGCTCGCCGCTCGCGGCCGAGCTGCTCGAGGACTTCACCACGGCGGTGCAGCGCTTCACGCGCGTGCTGCCGACCGACTTCGCCCGCATGCGGTCGGCGCTCGAGAAGGCCGAGTCGGCCGGTCTCGACCCGGCCGCGCCGGGCGTGTGGGACCAGATCTTGGAGGTGGCCCGTGGCTGACCCCCGCGGATTCCTGAAGGTGCGGGAGCGCGAGCTCCCGCCCAACCGCCCGGTGGCCGTGCGCCTGCGGGACTGGAAGGACGTGCACGCGCACCTCGAGGAGGGGCAGCCGTTCCTCAAGGAGCAGGCGGGCCGCTGCATGGACTGCGGCATCCCGTTCTGCCACCAGGGCTGCCCGCTCGGGAACCTCATCCCCGAGTGGAACGACCTCGTCTACCGCGAGCAGTGGGCCGACGCGATCGACCGCCTCCACGAGACGAACAACTTCCCGGAGTTCACCGGTCGCGTGTGCCCGGCGCCGTGCGAGTCGAGCTGCGTGCTCGGCATCAACCAGCCGCCGGTGACGATCAAGAACGTCGAGGTCTCGATCATCGACGAGGCGTTCGAGCGCGGGTACGTCACGCCGCAGGTGCCCCAGCGGCTCACGGGCTTCACGGTCGCGGTCGTCGGGTCCGGTCCCGCCGGGCTCGCCGCCGCGCAGCAGCTCACGCGCGCCGGGCACACCGTCGCGGTCTACGAGCGCGACGACGCCGTCGGGGGTCTGCTGCGCTACGGCATCCCCGACTTCAAGCTCGAGAAGCACCACATCGACCGTCGCGTCGCGCAGATGGAGGCCGAGGGCACGCGGTTCCGCCCCGGCGTCGAGATCGGCGTCGACATCACGTGGGACGACCTGCGGGCGCGGTACGACGCCGTCGTGGTCGCGACCGGCGCGACCGTGCCGCGCGACCTGTCGGTGCCGGGGCGCGAGCTGGGCGGCATCCACTACGCGATGGACTTCCTGCACCAGGCGAACGCCGTCGTGGCCGGGCGCGAGGTGCCCGACCAGATCACGGCCACCGGCAAGCACGTCATCGTCATCGGTGGTGGCGACACGGGTTCGGACTGCCTCGGCACCTCGCTGCGCCAGGGCGCGGCGAGCGTCACGACGCTCGCGATCGGCAAGCAGCCGCCGCTCGAGCGGTCCGCGACCCAGCCGTGGCCCACGGACCCGATCGTGTTCGAGGTGTCCTCGTCCCACGAGGAGGGCGGCGAGCGTGAGTTCCTCGCGTCGACCGTCGCGTTCCTCGGCGACGAGAACGGGGCCGTGCGCGCGCTGCGCGTCGCGGAGACCGAGTACCTGCCCGACGGCCGTCGCGTGCCCAAGGAGGGCACCGAGCGCGAGATCCCCGCGGACCTCGTGCTCGTCGCGATGGGCTTCACGGGGCCGGAGACGGCTGCCCTCACGACCCAGACGGGCGCGGACCTCACGGGGCGCGGCCTCGTGGCGCGCGGCGACGACTTCGCGTCGTCGCTGCCCGGGGTCTTCGTGGCCGGCGACGCCGGTCGTGGGCAGTCGTTGATCGTGTGGGCGATCGCCGAGGGGCGGGCGGCGGCGGCATCCGTCGACGCCTACCTTCAGGGAGGGACCGAGCTGCCCGCGCCCGTGCGCGCGAACACCGTGTCCTTGCGCGCTTGACGTGCACCCCGACGTCGGATGTCCGGCGCCGGGACGATGAGCGGGGCATCCTAGGGAGGGGCACCCCGCGACGACCGGCTCCTGGCCGGTCGGAAGACTAGAGGCTGGAGATATGCGCAGAGCAAAGATCGTCTGCACCATCGGACCCGCGACCGAGTCGAAGGAGCAGCTCCGCGCGCTCGTCGACGCGGGCATGGACGTGGCGCGGATCAACCGCAGCCACGGCAGCGCCGAGGAGCACGCGGCCGTCTACCACGGCGTGCGCGAGGCCGCCGCCGAGTCGGGCCGCTCCGTGGCGGTCCTCGTCGACCTCCAGGGGCCGAAGATCCGTCTGGGCCGCTTCGCGGGAGACGAGAAGCACTGGCTCGAGGAGGGTGACACCTTCACGATCACGACCGAGGACGTCGTCGGCACCAAGGAGCTCGTCTCCACGACGCACAAGGGCCTGCCGGGCGACGCCCGCGTCGGTGACCCGATCCTCATCGACGACGGCAAGGTGCTCGTCCGCGTCACCGCCGTCGAGGGCCCGCGCGTCGTCACGCGCGTCGAGGTCGCCGGCCCGGTGTCGAACAACAAGGGCCTGAACCTCCCGGGTGTCGCGGTCTCCGTGCCGGCGCTCTCCGAGAAGGACCAGGACGACCTGCGCTGGGCCCTCAAGCTCGGCGCCGACATCATCGCGCTGTCGTTCGTGCGGTCCGCGAAGGACTTCGAGGACGTCAAGCGGATCATGGACGAGGAGGGCCGCACGGTCCCCGTCGTCGCGAAGATCGAGAAGCCGCAGGCCGTCGAGAACCTCGCCGAGATCGTCGACGCGTTCGACGGCGTCATGGTCGCCCGTGGTGACCTCGCGGTCGAGCTCCCGCTGGAGCAGGTGCCGCTCGTCCAGAAGCGCATCGTCGAGCTCGCGCGTCGCAACGCGAAGCCCGTCATCGTCGCCACCCAGGTGCTCGAGTCCATGACGAACTCGCCGCGCCCGACGCGCGCCGAGGCGTCCGACTGCGCCAACGCCGTCCTCGACGGCGCCGACGCGGTCATGCTCTCGGGCGAGACGAGCGTGGGCGAGTACCCGATCCTCACGGTCCAGACGATGGCCCGGATCATCGAGGCGACGGAGGAGGCGGGCCGCGAGCGCATCGCGCCGCTCGGCTCGACCCCGCACACCCGCGGTGGCGCCATCACGCGCGCTGCGGCCGAGATCGGCGAGATCCTCGGTGCGAAGTACCTCGCGACGTTCACGCAGTCGGGCGACTCGGCGCGCCGCATGTCGCGCCTGCGCTCGTCCATCCCGCTGCTCGCGTTCACGCCGCGCGAGCACGTGCGCAACGTCCTGTCGCTCACGTGGGGCACCCAGACCTACCAGGTGCCCGAGGTGGAGAACACCGACGCGATGGTCGGCCAGGTCGACACGACCCTGCAGGCCAACGGCCTCGCCGAGGTCGGCGACCTCGTGGTGGTCGTCTCCGGCGCCCCCGTGGGCCAGCCGGGCACGACGAACTCGATCCTCGTGCACAAGATCGGCGACCACTCCGACACCCGGAACTGACGTCCGGAGCTCGCACCGGAGCTGACGCCGCGCGCCCGACCCGGGCGCTCGTGCTGCCCGACGGCGGCGCCCCCTGCGCGGGGGCGCCGCCGTCGGTCGTCCTGCGCCTCCGGGAAAGCCCGCGACACGGCCCGCGGCGCACCCCTACCCTCGCGGGATGCGTGCCGTGCCTGCGTCCCTGGACCCCGCGGTCGTGCGTCGGGTCGACGCGCGGCTCGACGCCGTCGTGCGCGACGAGGGCGTGACGGTGCCGCTCGCGGTGGAGAGCGGCAGCCGGGCGTGGGGGTTCCCGTCGCCGGACTCGGACTACGACTGCCGCTTCGTGTACGTGCGGTCCGAGGCCGACTACCTCGACCCCTGGCCGCGGCGCGACGTCGTCGAGACGCCGCTCGACGCGGTGCTGGACGTCAACGGGTGGGACCTCGTCAAGGCGGTGCGGCTGCTCGTGCGCGGGAACGCGACGCTGCTGGAGTGGCTGCGCTCGCCGATCGTGTACCGCGGCGACGTCGCGTTCCAGGCGGACCTGCTCGCGCTCGCCGAGCGGGTGGTCCACCGCGACGCCCTGCGGCGGCACTACCTGCACGTCGCGCTCTGCCAGCGGGAGCGCTGGTGGACGGCGGACGACGTGCCGCTCAAGAAGTTCTTCTACGTCCTGCGCCCGGCCGCGACGCTGCGCTGGCTGCGCGTGCGGTCGGACGCCGTCCCGCCCATGCGCCTCGCGACGCTGCTCGACGAGGGCGAGGCGCCGAGCGCGGTGGTGCGGGAGGCGTCCGGGCTCGTCGCGCTCAAGGCGGTCTCGCGCGAGATGGGCGCGGGCCCCGTCCCGGCCGTGCTCCGCCGGTTCGTCGACGACGAGCTCGCCGCCGCCTCGGCGGCCACGACGGCGCCGGGGGCCGAGCCTCTGACGGCTCGGTCGGTGGCGGGGGAGCTCTTCCGGTCGGCGGTCGCCCGGTACGGCCCCGGCGGGTCGCGGTCGGCGCCGACGAACGGGCACGGCGTCCGGTCGGCCTCGGTGCCGTCCGACGAGCGGGGGCCTCGCTCGAGCGAGCACGGCAGGTCGGCCCTACCCTCACGTGGGTGACCAGCGAGCAGATCGAGGACGTCGACCAGGACCTGTACGCGGCGGCGAGCGACCCCGACGCCGACGGCGCGGCGGCAGCCGCGCGCGAGGCGACCTTCCGCGCGCTCGTCGCGCGCCGGGACGCGCGCGAGACCGCGGAGGCGGCCGCGAGCGTGTGCGAGCAGGTGCAGCAGGTGGCGGAGGCCGCCGAACGGAGCGCGCAGGACGCGCTGACGTCCGCGACCGTCGCGCGCTCCGCCGCTCTCCTCGGCGACGAGGCGATCGCCCGGCAGGCGGCGCGCGACGCGAGCGCCGCCGCCCGGGAGGCCGCGCGCGAGGCGGTCGTGCTGGACTCGGCACGGCCCGAGCTCTAGACGCCCGTGCTTCCCGCAGGCGGGGCCCGCCGTCCGTCCGTGCCGTCCGGAGTCCCGCGGTGGCGCGCGTCCGCGCCCTCTACAGTGGTGGCCCAGCGCTCGGCGACCGCTCGGTGCTGACCACCCAGCCACCGGTCGACGGTGGGAGAGCGAGGTCTGCCGTGCCCCGAGCGCGTCGGCGTGAGCGCTCGTCGGCGGGCACGGTCCTCCCGGCCCTCCAGGAGCGGTACGACCTGATCGACGGGGTGCGGGTGTACTCCGTCGTGGCGAAGCCGGGCCGGGCGGACCGCCCGGAGGGCCGCCACGTACCCGCCGACGTGGTCCTCGTGCACGGGCTCGCGCTGTCGACGCGATACCTGGAGCCGGGTGTTCGGCGGCTCGGTACGGACCGTCGCACCGCCGCCCTGGACCTGCCGGGCGTCGGCCGCAGCGGCCGCCCGCCGCACCTGCCGTCGATGGCCGAGATGGCGGACGTCGTGGCCCGCTGGATGGACGGGCTCGGCATGACGGGCGCGGACGTCGTCGGGCACTCGTTGGGCTGCCAGATCGTCAGTCATCTCGCGGCGGAGCGGCCCGACCTGGTCCGGCGGGTCGTCCTCGTCGGTCCCTCCCGGGACCCGGAGCACCCCCGGTGGTGGCAGAGCGCGTGGCGCCTGCTCCTCGACGGCCCGCGCGAGAGGTGGTCGCTGCTGCCGATCGCCGTCGTGGACTACCTGCGGGCCGGTCCGGTCGCGGCGGTGCGGGCCCTGAAGCAGGCGCGCCGCGCCGAGGTCAGCCACCTGGTGCAGAGCATCACGCAGCCCGTCCTCGTGCTCGTCGGGGACCGCGACCCGCTCGTCTCGGGGACGTGGGCCCGCCGCCTCGTCGACGCGCTGCCCGACGGGCGGCTCGTCACGGTCCCGGGGGCTCCGCACGGGCTGCCGTACTCCAGCGTCGAGTCGTTCGTCGCGACCACGCGGGACTTCCTCGACCGCGAGGAGCCGTGACGTCGAGCACCGCACGTCCACCGAGATGAGGGGTGCCCCGGGTGGGATTCGAACCCACACTGGATCGGGTTTGAGCCGAACGCCTCTGCCGGTTGGGCTACCGGGGCCGTGCGCGGAGCGGACCTGTCGGTCTCCGCCGCGCGGGCACCATCGAACCACACACGCGTGCCTTCACGAGAATCACACTCCCCGGAGGGTGAAACGCGGGGGCGGCACCCGGTGCGGCGCACTACGATGAGTCCCGTGAGTGACCAGACAGCGCAGCCCGAGGACAAGCAGCCGCTCGACCTGCCCCCGATGATCGAGCCCGAGCCCGCCGCCACCCCCGCCCCGTCGGGTCGTGCCGCGCGCCGCGCCGTCGTCGCGGAGGACGAGGCCCTGATCCGTCTCGACGTCGTCGAGACGCTGCGGGACGCCGGGTTCGACGTCGTCGGCGAGGCCGGCGACGGCGCGACGGCGGTGAAGCTGGCGCTCGAGCTCAAGCCCGACGTCGTGGTCATGGACGTGAAGATGCCCGAGCTCGACGGCATCTCCGCGGCGGAGCAGATCGGCAAGGCGCACGCCGCCCCGGTCGTCCTGCTGACGGCGTTCTCGCAGGCGGAGCTCGTCGAGCGGGCGCGCGACGCGGGCGCCATGGCGTACGTCGTCAAGCCGTTCACGCCGGCGGACCTGCTGCCCGCGGTCGAGATCGCGATCTCGCGCTACTCGCAGATCACGGCCCTCGAGTCCGAGGTGGCCGACCTCGCGGAGCGCTTCGAGACGCGCAAGCGCGTCGACCGCGCGAAGGGCCTGCTCATGACCAAGATGGGCCTGTCGGAGCCGGAGTCGTTCCGCTGGATCCAGAAGACGTCGATGGACCGCCGCCTCACGATGCGCGAGGTCGCGGACGCCGTCATCGAGCAGGTCGGCGGCGCCTGAGCCGCCGGCCGCGCCCGGTGCGCCGCGCGGGGTCCTGATCAGGACCTTTGTCACGGGGCTCCGGGCGGGCTATCGTCTTGGACTGGCGTCCAGCAGTTCCGGGGCGGTGAACACGGTCGCCACGTAGTGCTCAGTCGACGGCCGACGGTGCTGTCCGAGCGACGTGGACCTTTTCACGCCCCACGTCCCTCGGTGCCGCCGGTCCACGGTGCGAACGAGGAGGAGCGCAGTGCGCCCAGCAGTGGAGGTCAGGCCCGCGGTCGGCGACGACCTGCCGGGGATCGCTGTGCTGTGCTCGGAGGCACGCCGCGAGTCGGCGTCGGGGGCGCAGATCTGCGCACCCGACGAGGACCGCCTGGTCCGGCACCTGTCGGTGCTGCTCACCCTGCCCGGCGGCAACGTGCTCGTCGCCCTGCACGACGGCCGCCCCGTCGGGTTCGTCCTGGCCCGCGTGCTCGACCCGCACCTGTTCGCGGACGAACCGAGCCTGTACGTCGAGGCGGTGTACGTGGGGGAGGACGCCCGGCGCCGCGGGGTGGGCCACGCGCTCCTCAGCGCGACGGCCGAGCTCGCCGCGTCGTCCGGCGCGACGCACGTCTACTCCGTGCCGATCCCCGGTTCCCGTGGGGTGCAGCGCTTCCTCGCGCGGCTGGGCTTCGGCCCGGTGGCCGGGCACCGCGTCGTCTCGACGGCGGTCCTGCAGCGCCGGCTCGCGGCCGACCTCACCCCCGCCCGCCGGGGCACGCGCTCGCTCGAGGACCTCATCGCGCGCCGTCGGCGCGCCCGCACCGAGACCATGTCCGGGCCGGTCGACCTGCGCGAGTTCCAGGCCGAGTACAACCGCCGCGCGGGCGTGGTGACGCCGGCCGACACGCGCGAGACCCTGCCCGGCTGAGCCTGGCGCCCGCGTCCTGCGGCCGGTGTCGCCCGGTCAGCCCTGCGCGAGGATCAGGCACGTGAGGCGCGCCGTGCACACGCGGCGACCCTCGTCGTCGGACACGACGATCTCGTAGCTTGCCGTCGTGCGTCCGCGGTGCACCGCCACCGCCTCGCCGTGCACCCAGCCGTCGCGCACCCCCCGGTGGTGCGTCGCGTTCACCTCGATGCCCACGGCCGCGCGGCCGGGCCCCCCGTGCAGCTGCGCGGCGATGGACCCCAGCGTCTCGGCGAGGACGACGGACGCACCCCCGTGCAACAGCCCCGCGGGCTGCGTGTTGCCCGCCACGGGCATGCGGGCCGTGACACGGTCGGCCCCCACCTCGCCCAGCTCGATGCCCATGCGCTCGATGAGCGTCCCCTCGGTGCGCAGGCCCATCGCCTCGTAGGCGTGGCGCGGGGTGTCGGGTGTCGACGGGGTGGCGGGGGACGGCGTCCCGGTCGGGGCGGCGTTCTGGTCGGAGCCGTGCGTGTGGGTCATGGGCGATAGGTTGGCACCCGTGACGACCTCCGCGCGACCTCGCCTCCTGCTCATCGACGGACACTCCATGGCCTACCGCGCGTTCTTCGCGCTCCCGGCGGAGAACTTCTCGACGACCACGGGGCAGCACACGAACGCGGTCTACGGGTTCACCTCGATGCTCATCAACCTCCTGCGGGACGAGGAGCCCACGCACGTCGCCGTCGCGTTCGACGCCGGGCGCCAGTCCTTCCGCACCGAGATCCTGCCCAGCTACAAGGGCACACGGGAGTCCACGCCCGAGCCGTTCCGGGGCCAGGTGCCGCTCATCAAGGAGATCCTGGAGACGCTGCACATCCCCACGCTCGAGCGCGAGGGCTACGAGGCCGACGACATCTTCGCCACCCTGGCGACGCAGGGCGCCGCCGCCGGGATGGAGGTGCTCGTCTGCTCGGGGGACCGGGACTCGTTCCAGCTCGTCGGCCCGGACGTCACGGTGCTCTACCCGAAGAAGGGCGTCTCGGAGCTCGCGCGCATGGACAGCGCCGCCGTCGTCGAGAAGTACGGCGTGCCGCCCGAGCGCTACCCGGACCTCGCCGCCCTCGTCGGCGAGACGTCCGACAACCTGCCGGGCATCCCCGGCGTCGGCCCCAAGACGGCCGCCAAGTGGATCACGGCGTACGGCGACCTGGACGGCCTGCTGGACCACGCGGACGAGATCAAGGGCAAGGCGGGGGAGAACCTCCGGGCGCACCTCGACCAGGTCCGCCTCAACCGACAGCTCAACGCGCTCCTGCTCGACCTCGAGCTGCCCGTCGGCCCCGACGACCTCGCGACCCGTCCCTGGGACCGCGAGGCCGCCCACCGCGTGCTCGACGCCCTCGAGTTCCGCGCCCTGCGCGACCGGCTCTTCGCGATCGCCCCCGAGGGCGAGGTCGAGGCCGAGGCGGGGTTCGACGTCGCGCTCGCCACCGTCCTGCCGGGGGGCCTGGGCGCCTGGCTGACCGAGCACGGCGCGCGCCCGCTCGGCGTCGAGGTGGCCGGCAAGGCCGTTCCGGGCGGCGGGGACGCCTGGGGCCTCGCGGTGTCCGACGACGCGGGGGCGGCCGTCGCGCTCGAGCTCGCCGACGTGGCGGGCGCCGACGACGAGGCGCTCGCCGCGTGGCTCGCCGACCCGGAGCGGCCCAAGGTCGTGCACGGTGCGAAGTCGGCCTGGCACGAGCTCGCGGCGCGGGGCTACGACCTCGCCGGCGTCACGTTCGACACGGAGCTCGCCGCGTACCTGTGCCACCCCGACCAGCGCGGCTACGACCTGGGCGACCTCGTCGTGCGGCACCTGCACCGTGAGCTGCGCCCGGACACCGAGGCCGGCAACGACGCCCAGGGCGCGCTCGACCTCTCGCTCGACGGCAGCGGCGAGCAGGAGAGGGACGCGGTGCGTGCCCTCGCCGTCGCCCAGCTCGGCGAGGTCCTCGCGGGGGAGCTCGAGGACCGGGGGGCCACGACGCTCCTCGCCGACCTCGAGCTGCCGCTGTCCCAGGTGCTCGCGCGCATGGAGCAGCGTGGGATCGCGGCGGACGTCACGTACCTGCGCGAGCTCGAGCAGCACTTCGGCGACCTCGTCGCGACGGCCGCGTCGGAGGCGTACGCCGTCATCGGGCGCGAGGTGAACCTGGGCTCTCCCAAGCAGCTCCAGGAGGTGCTGTTCGACCAGCTGGGGATGCCCAAGACGAAGAAGATCAAGACGGGCTACACGACCGACGCGTCAGCGCTCGCGGACCTCTTCGTCAAGACGCAGCACCCGTTCCTCGAGCACCTGCTCGCGCACCGCGACGCCTCGCGGCTGCGCCAGACGGTCGAGGGGCTGCTGAAGTCCGTCGCCGACGACGGCCGCATCCACACGACGTTCCAGCAGACGATCGCGGCGACGGGCCGGCTCAGCTCGACCGACCCCAACCTGCAGAACATCCCGATCCGCACCGAGGCAGGCCGGCGCATCCGGCGTGCGTTCGTCGTCGGCGAGGGCTACGAGACCCTCATGACGGCTGACTACAGCCAGATCGAGATGCGCATCATGGCGCACCTCTCGGGCGACGAGGGCCTCATCGAGGCGTTCCGGTCCGGGGAGGACCTGCACTCCTACGTCGGGTCGCGCGTGTTCGAGGTCCCGGCGGCCGAGGTCACGCCCGCGATGCGCTCGAAGATCAAGGCGATGTCGTACGGCCTCGCGTACGGGCTGTCGGCGTTCGGGCTCTCGCAGCAGCTCACCATCGAGGTGGGCGAGGCCCAGAAGCTCATGGACGACTACTTCGAGCGCTTCGGCGGCGTGCGCGACTACCTCACGGGCGTCGTCGACGAGGCGCGGGCCACGGGCTACACGGCGACCATCCTCGGGCGCCGCCGGTACCTGCCCGACCTCACGAGCGACAACCGGCAGCGCCGCCAGATGGCGGAGCGCATGGCCCTCAACGCGCCCATCCAGGGCAGCGCGGCCGACATCATCAAGGTCGCGATGCTCAACGTGCAGCGCGCGATCGACGAGCGCGGGCTCCGGTCGCGGCTGCTCCTCCAGGTGCACGACGAGCTCGTGGTCGAGGTGGCTCCGGGCGAGCGCGACGCGGTCGAGGAGGTGCTGCGCACGCAGATGGGCGCGGCCGCCGAGCTGGACGTGCCGCTCGACGTCTCGGTCGGCGTCGGGGCCACGTGGCACGAGGCGGGCCACTGATCCAGGCGACTCAGCCCGGGAGGCGCGTGCGGAAGATCGCCGTCCCGGGCAGGTAGGTGCCGCGCACCGGGCCCCAGCCGCCCCACACCTCGGAGTTTTCGGCGGGCCACTCGGGCTCGACGACGTCGCGCAGCTCCAGCCCGGCGGCGACGACCTCGCGCACGTGGTCGCCCAGGGTGCGGTGGTACTCGGCGTAGACGACCCGGCCGGCGGCGTCGGTCTCGACGTAGGGCCTGCGGTCGAAGTAGGAGCGGTTCGCGGTCAGCCCGTGCTCGCTCGGGTCGTCGGGGAACGCCCACCGGGTCGGGTGTGTCACCGAGAACGTCCACGTGCCGCCGGGCCGCAGCACGCGCGCGACCTCGCGGTGGACGGCCGCCGCGTCGGGCACGAACGGGATCGCGCCGAACGACGTGAACGCCGCGTCGAACGTGGCGTCGGCGAACGGGAGCCGGCGCGCGTCGGCCTGGACGACCGGGACGCGCACGCCCGTCGCCCGGTCCAGGGCCGCCCCCGCGGCGAGCATGCCGGCGGACACGTCCGTCGCGACGACCTTCGCCCCCTGCGTCACGAGCCAGCGCGAGCACTGCGCCGCGCCCGCGCCGACCTCGAGAACGCGGCGCCCGGCGACGTCGCCGAGCAGCCGCGCGTCGCGCTCCCGCAGGCCCTCCGGGCACCAGCAGAAGTCCGCCGCGCCGAGGAAGGACCCGTGCTCGTCGAGGTACTCCTGCGCGTTCGCGTCCCACCACTCTCGGCCGGCACGTCCGCCCTCGGACGCGGGCACGTCGCGGTAGCCGGCGTCGGCGGTCGGCCCGGGCGGGATGGCCGCGGAGGGCGGCACGGACGAGGAGGACGCGCTCATGCGCCCATTCTCCCGGTCCACCGCGATGCCGCCCGGCACCTCGACGACCACGTCGCCCACCGACGCCGCTGACCGCCGTCGCCCACCGACGCTGCCGACCGCCGTCGGCCACCGCCGCCACCGCCCACCGCAGCCGCCCACCGCCGTCGGCCTCACGTCGGCGTCCTTGCGGGCGGGAACGGGCCGGCGACCGAACACGGGGCGCCCGCCGCACGGCCCGTCCGGTCGGGACCTTGGTCGTCGGCGTGCCCGCGGACCGGGACGGGCGGTGACCTGTCGCGCGGGGGTGGCTAGGGTTGAGGGTGACGCGGTGCCGCGGAGGTCGGCACCTCCGTCGACGCCCGGCATGCGCGCGAGGACGCGCGACGCGACGACGAGACGGAGGAACAGGTGCGCATCGGACTTCTCACCGGCGGGGGCGACTGCCCCGGCCTGAACGCGGCGATCCGGGCCGTGGTCAAGCAGGGGACGGGGGAGTACGGGCACACCATCATCGGCTTCCGCAACGGCTGGCGCGGCGTCGTCGACGGCGACGTGCACCCGCTCGGCCGCCAGGACATCCGGAACGTCCTACCCGTGGGCGGCACGCTGCTCGGCACGGCGCGGTTCCACCCGCGCGAGGAGGACGGCAGCATGGACGCCGTGCTCGCGACCGTCGAGGCAGAGCACCTCGACGCGCTGATCTGCATCGGCGGCGACGGCACGCTGCACGCGGCGAGCCGCGTCGCGGAGGCGGGCGTGAAGATCGTCGCCATCCCCAAGACGATCGACAACGACGTCGAGGGCACGGACCTGTCGATCGGGTTCCACACCGCCGTGAACATCGCGACGGAGGCGCTGGACCGCGTGCACACGACGGCGGAGAGCCACAACCGCGTCATGGTGGTCGAGGTCATGGGGCGCCACGCCGGCTGGATCGCGGTCAACGCGGGCATCGCCGGCGGCGCGGAGGTCGTGCTCGCGCCGGAGCAGCCGTTCGACATCGACCAGGTCGTGAAGTTCCTCCGGCACCGGCACCGCGCCCACGCGAACTTCTCGATCGTCGTCGTGGCCGAGGGCGCCGTGCCGCGCGAGGGGTCGTCGATGGAGTTCACGCAGCAGCTCGGCCGGTTCGGCGAGATCGTCGCCGGGTCCATCGGGGAGCGCGTGAGCGCCGAGATCGCGGAGCGCACCGGGTTCGACACCCGGCTCACGGTGCTCGGGCACGTGCAGCGCGGCGGAGAGCCGACGCCGACCGACCGGATCCTCGGCAGCCGCTTCGGCGTCGCGGCCGTGGACGCCGTGAGCGCGGGGACGTCGGGCGTCATGACGGCGCTGCGGGGCGAGCGCGTCGAGCTCGTGCCGCTGGCGGAGGTCGCGGGCCGCCCCAAGCGGGTCCCGGAAGAGCTGCTGCGCGTCGCGCGCGTGCTCGCGTGACGCGGAACCGGTAGCCGGGACGCCCCGGCGGGGGGCGCGAGACCGCGTTGACCGCCGGGGTGACACCCGGATAAGGTGGACGGCGGTGCGCTGCGCCCGCCTTCATCCCGAGCCACGACGTCGACCACGGCGTCGGAGCGTCCGGGGGCGTCGGTGGGAGACGCGCCGAGAAACCCTACCCGCTCGACTACACCTGTCCGCATCGGAGCATCGAACTCAATGACCATCTCTACCCCCGCGAAGTCCGCACCCCAGGTTGCCGTCAACGACATCGGCACCGAGGAGGACTTCCTCGCCGCCGTTGACGCGACCATCAAGTACTTCAACGACGGCGACATCGTCGAAGGCACGATCGTCAAGGTGGACCGCGACGAGGTCCTCCTCGACATCGGCTACAAGACCGAGGGCGTCATCCCCTCCCGCGAGCTGTCCATCAAGCACGACGTGGACCCCGGTGAGGTCGTCAACGTCGGCGACGCGGTCGAGGCCCTCGTCCTCCAGAAGGAGGACAAGGAAGGCCGTCTGATCCTGTCCAAGAAGCGCGCCCAGTACGAGCGCGCCTGGGGCACGATCGAGAAGATCAAGGAGGAGGACGGCGTCGTCACCGGCACCGTCATCGAGGTCGTCAAGGGTGGTCTCATCCTCGACATCGGCCTCCGTGGCTTCCTCCCGGCCTCCCTGGTGGAGATGCGTCGCGTCCGCGACCTCCAGCCGTACGTCGGCAAGGAGATCGAGGCGAAGATCATCGAGCTCGACAAGAACCGCAACAACGTCGTCCTCTCGCGCCGTGCCTGGCTCGAGCAGACGCAGTCCGAGGTCCGCTCCACCTTCCTGCAGACGCTGCAGAAGGGTCAGGTGCGCCCCGGTGTCGTCTCCTCGATCGTCAACTTCGGTGCGTTCGTGGACCTCGGCGGTGTCGACGGTCTCGTGCACGTCTCCGAGCTGTCCTGGAAGCACATCGACCACCCGTCCGAGGTCGTCGAGGTCGGCCAGGAGGTCACGGTCGAGGTCCTGGACGTCGACTTCGACCGCGAGCGCGTCTCGCTGTCGCTGAAGGCGACGCAGGAGGACCCGTGGCAGACGTTCGCCCGGACCCACGCGATCGGTCAGGTCGTGCCGGGCAAGGTCACCAAGCTCGTCCCGTTCGGTGCGTTCGTGCGCGTCGAGGACGGCATCGAGGGCCTCGTGCACATCTCGGAGCTGGCCGTGCGCCACGTCGAGCTGCCGGAGCAGGTCGTCAACGTCGGTGACGAGGTCTTCGTCAAGGTCATCGACATCGACCTCGAGCGCCGCCGCATCTCGCTGTCGCTCAAGCAGGCCAACGAGGGCGTGGACCCGGAGTCGGACGACTTCGACCCCGCGCTCTACGGCATGGCCGCCGAGTACGACGAGCAGGGGAACTACAAGTACCCCGAGGGCTTCGACCCGGAGACCAACGAGTGGCTCGAGGGCTTCGAGGCGCAGCGCGAGGCGTGGGAGGCGGAGTACGCCAAGGCGCACGAGCGCTGGGAGGCGCACCGCAAGCAGGTCGCGGAGGCCGTCAAGGCCGACTACGACGCCGCGTCGGGCGAGAGCACGAGCTCCTCGAGCTCGTCGTCGTCCTCCAGCACGTCCTACTCGTCGGCCCCGGCCGCCGAGGCGACGGGCACGCTCGCGTCGGACGAGGCGCTCGCCGCGCTCCGCGAGAAGCTCACGGGCAACTGACTCGGCCGGCGGCCCCGCGCGGGACGCCACGCTGAGCAGACGAAGGCCCGCCACCCCTCGGGGTGGCGGGCCTTCGCCATGTCCGCACGCACGCACCCTGGCACCCACGGCGCCGACCAGGTGGTTCCGGTCCGTCAGCGGCCGCGGACGAGCCGGGACCGCCTGGTCGACGAGCCGGGACCGCCTGGTCGGCGGTGGGCGGTCAGGCTGTTGCCGTCGCCGGCTCGGGGGCCGGGACGGTGGCCGGGTCGGTGCCCGACGGCGCGGGCGAGTCGGCGAACTGCGTCCGGTAGAGCGTGGCGTAGCGTCCGCCACGCGCCAGGAGCTCGGTGTGCGTGCCCGTCTCGACGACGCGGCCGGCGTCGAGCACGACGATGAGGTCGGCCTCGCGGACGGTCGAGAGCCGGTGGGCGATGACGAGCGAGGTCCGCCCGCGCAGCGCCTCGGCGAGCGCGGCCTGGACCGCCGCCTCGGAGTCCGAGTCGAGGTGCGCCGTCGCCTCGTCGAGGACGACGAGCTGCGGGGCCTTGAGGAACACCCGCGCGATCGCGAGGCGCTGCCGCTCGCCGCCGGACATCCGGTAGCCGCGGTCGCCCACGACGGTGTCCATGCCGGACGGCAGCGCGGCGACGACGTCCCACACGTGCGCACGGCGCAGCGCGGACTCGAGCTCGGCGTCCGTCGCGTCGGGCTTGGCGTACCGCAGGTTCTCCGCGATCGAGTCGTGGAAGAGGTGCGCCTCCTGCGTGACGACGCCGACGGCGTCGTGCAGGCTCTCCTGCGTGACGTCGCGCAGGTCGCGACCGGCGATCCGCACGTGGCCGGCGCTCGGGTCGTACATGCGCGTCACGAGCTGCGACACGGTGGTCTTGCCCGCGCCGGACGACCCGACGAGCGCGACCATCGCGCCCGCGGGCACGGAGAACGAGACGTCGTGGAGCGTGTCGGTCGTCGGGTCGGTGCCCTCCACCGCCACGGACTCGAGCGAGGCGAGGGAGACCTCGGCCGCGCTCGGGTAGCGGAAGGTCACGCCGTCGAGCTCGAGGCTCGCGCCCTCGCGTGCGACGTCCGCGGCGAGGTCGTCGGCGTCGGGGGCGTCCGTCACGGTGGGCTCGAGGTCGAGCACCTCGAGCACGCGCTCGAAGCTGACGAGCGCAGTCATGACGTCGACCTGGACGTTCGACATGGCCGTGAGGGGGCCGTAGAGACGGCCCAGGTAGGCGGTCAGCGCGACTACGGTGCCGACGGTGAGCGAGCCCGAGATGGCCATGACGCCACCGAGGCCGTAGACGATCGCGACGGCGACGGACGCGACGACGGTCAGCCCGACGCGGAACACGGTCCCGTACATGGCCTGGCGCACCCCGATGTCGCGGACCCGGCGCGCCTGGGCGGCGAACCGGGACGACTCGCGGTCCGGGTCGCCGAACACCTTGACGAGGTGGGCGCCCGCCACGTTGAAGCGCTCGTTCATCGTCTGCGCCGCCTCGGCGTTGAGCTCGTAGCTCTCGCGCGTGATCGCGGCGAGGCGCTTGCCGACCCAGCGGGCGGGCAGGACGAAGGCGGGCAGGAGGGTGAGCGCGAGGAGCGTGAGCTGCCACGACATCGAGAGCATCGCGGCGAGCACGAACACGACGGTGAGCAGGTTGGAGAACACGTTCGACAGGGTCGACGTGAACGCCTGCTGCGCGCCGAGGACGTCGCCGTTGAGACGCTGGACGAGCGCACCGGTGCGCGTCCGGCTGAAGAAGGCGAGCGGCATGCGCTGGACGTGGTCGAAGACGGCGGTGCGCAGGTCGACGATGAGCCCTTCGCCGATGCGCGAGGAGAACCAGCGCTGCGCGACGCCGAGCGCGCCGGAGAGCACGGCGAGACCGGCCGCGACGGCCGAGAGGGCGACGACGAGGCCGACGTCCCCGGCGGTGATGCCGTCGTCGATGATGCGCCGGAAGAGCAGCGGGGTGACCGCTCCCGCGGCGGCGTCGACGGAGATGAGCACGAGGAACGCGGCGAGCTGGCGCCGGTAGGGCCGGGCGAACGCGAGCACCCGGCGGATCGTGCCGCGGTGCAGCCGCCGGGAGGTGACGGAGGAGTCCTGGCGGAAGGAGCGCATGCCGCGCGGGCCGCCGTGGCCGGGGAGGGGTGAGGGGAAGGACATGAGGCCTCCTGGGTGGGGGAGGGGCGCGTCGTCCGCGGCGGCGGTGGCCGTCCGGCGGGCGCGGTCCGAGGATCGCTCGCGCGATTCGATAGTGAGTCTAACTCACAATGAGCCGATACCACAAGTGAGCCCGGTTTCGGTACGCTCGCCTCGTGACGACCGACCCGAGCCAGCCTGCCACGCCGGGCGTACCTCCGGGCGGCCAGGCCGCCTCCACCGACGAGGCGGGGGAGTTCCTCGCGCTCCTGCACGCCGCGCTGCGCAGCGTGCGCCGCGAGGCGAGCGAGCGGCTCGAGCCCGCGGGGACGACGCCCGGCCAGTTCCGGATGCTGCGCTTCCTCTCCCGCTGCGACGGACCGTGCCGGCTCGGCGCGGTGGCGTCGGCCCTCGACGTCGCGCCGCGCTCGGTCACCTCGAAGGTCGACGACGCCGAGCGGGCCGGTCTCGTGCGTCGCACCCCCGACCCGCAGGACCGGCGCGCGACGCTCGTCGAGCTCACACCGCGTGGGCGTGAGGTCGTCGAGCAGGTCGGGGCGGAGCGCTCCTCGAGCGCGGGCACCCTGCTGGCCCGCCTGGACGCGCACGAGCGTGCCGAGCTGCTCCGGCTCCTGCGCGCCGTCGCGGGCGAGCGGCCCGGCGGCGACGCCAGCCCCGAGCAGTCCACGGGAGCCAGGTCCCGCGGCTGAGCGTCCCGCGGTGACCGGCGCGTGCCCCGGCGCGGTGCCGTGCGCCGGCTGGCAGGATGGACGCATGTTTCGCATCGGCCTGACCGGAGGAATAGCAGCGGGGAAGTCCGTCGCGCTCGCCCGCTTCGCCGAGCTGGGCGCGGTGGTCGTCGACTACGACGCCCTCGCGCGCGACGCCGTCGCGCCCGGCACCGTCGGGCTCGACGAGGTCGTCGAGGCGTTCGGCCCCGAGGTGCTCGACGAGGACGGCGCGCTCGACCGGCCCGCGCTCGGGCGCGTGGTGTTCGGGGACGACGCCGCGCGCGAGCGGCTCAACGCGATCGTCCACCCCGAGGTGCGCCGGCTCGCCGCCGAGCGCGAGGCCGCCGCCGGCGCGGCCGACCCGCGGGCCGTCGTCGTGCACGACATCCCGCTCCTCGTCGAGACGGGCGACCCGGCGCGGTTCCACTGCGTCGTGGTCGTGCACACGCCCGAGGACGTCCGGGTGGACCGCCTCGTCTCGTCGCGCGGGCTGAGCGAGGACGAGGCGCGTGCGCGGCTCGCCGCGCAGGCCGACGACGCCGCCCGGCTCGCGGCCGCGGACGTCACCCTCGACGGGTCGGGCGAGCCCGACGCGCTGCGCGCGCAGGTCGACGCGCTCTGGGCGCGTGTGCGCGCGGAGGTCGACGCGGAGGCGCGGGCGGAGATCGAGGAGCGCGAGGCGTGACGGTCGTGGTGAGCGGCTTCGAGCCCTTCGGCGGCGACGCGACGAACCCCTCCTGGGAGACGGCCGAGCGGCTCGCCGCGCGCGGCGAGGACCTCGTGGGGGACCGCGTGGTCGCCGTGCGGCTCCCCGTGACGTTCGCCGGTGCCTGGCCCGCGCTCGAGGCCGCCGTCCGCGAGCACGACCCCCAGGTCGTCGTCGCGCTGGGGCTCGCGGGCGGTTCCGGGCGCGTGCGCCTCGAACGCGTGGCCGTGAACGTGCGCGACGCCCGGATCCCCGACAACGCCGGAGCGCAGCCGGTCGACGTCCCCGTCGTGCCGGGGGCGCCCGTGGGGCGCTGGTCCACGCTCCCGCTCAAGGCGTCGCTCCTCGCGGTCCGGGAGGTCGGCGTCCCCGTGGAGGTGTCCGGGACGGCGGGCACGTACGTGTGCAACGACGTGTTCTACGCCCTCATGCACCACTGGGGCTCCGTACCGGGTCGCCGTGCGGGCTTCGTCCACGTGCCGGAGGCCCGTGTGCTGCCGGTCGAGGACCAGGTGACGGCCGTCGCCGCCGTCGTCCGCCAGGCTCTGCGCGGCGCGCCCGAGCCGCGTGTCGCCGCAGGCACCGTGAGCTGAGCGGGCGCCGGGGCCGACAGGTCTTCCTGCCGGCCCCGGCGCCGCGGACGTCAGCTCGCCGCGCGGCGTCGGGCGACGACGACGAGCAGCGTCGCGCCCCCCGCGAGCAGCAGCGCCGCCACCACGGCGAGCACGACGACGGACGCGCCGGTCGAGGCCAGCCCGCTCCCCGGCGCCGCCTCCCCGGTGGGCGCGGCCGACGGCGTCGGGTCCGCGCTCGCGACGGGCGTCGCCTCCGGGGAGGGCGTGCTCTCCGCCGCAGGCTCGCCCGGCGCCTCGGCACCGGGGGTCTCGGCGGCGGTGGGGGGCGTCGTCGTCGCGGTGTCGCCCGGGGTCGGCACCTCGGGCGACGGCTCCGGCTCGGGCTCCGTGACGACGGGGACCGGCTCGCACGGGCCCGCGAACGGGTAGTTGTGGTGCTCGATGCCGGCCCCGCCGGTGTACGCGACCGCGCCGTTCGCGAGGACGCGACCGTTGGTCGAGGTGGAGACCGTGAGCGTCGCGTCGGTGCGCGGGACGACGATCGTGCCGGGGAACTGGTCGTTCGTGCCGAGCGCGACCTGCGTCGCGTCCGGGAACGCCCAGAGGAAGTGCGACGACAGGTACTGGGTCGCCTGGTAGAGGCGCACGCCGTCGTACGCGACGTACGCGAGGGACGGGATGCGCACCGTGGAGCCGCTCACGCTGAGCAGCACCGGGCCGGTGCCCGTGACGTGCAGCTCGCGCAGCGACGCGGCACCCTCCGCCGTGAGCGCGTACCGCGCGCCCGCCTCGAGGGTCAGGACGCCGTTCTCGGGGGCGACCGCCTCGGCGCCGTCGACGGCGTCGGCCGCGATGCCGTCGACGAGCGCGGGGAGCTCGTCGTAGGGCGCGAGCGCCGCGTCCCGGCCCACGCCCTGCCGCACGGACCCGTGCGTGCCGAGCGCGTTCGCGCTCTCCGTGCTCGGCGCGGCGCCCGTGATCGTGCCGCCCACCACGACGTTCCCGCCGCGCGACGCGTGGAACCCGACCTGCGTGTTCCGCGCGGTGGCGAGGTCGCCGCCGACGACGAGCATGTCGGTCCCGCCCGCGGGGGTGATCCCCGAGCCGCCGCCGCCCGCTGTCCCGACGTTGAGGGAGCCCGCCCCGGCGAGGTCGGCGTCCCCGCCGACGACGACGCGGCCCTCGAGCTCGGTCGCGGTCGTGACGGTGAGCCCGCCGCCGGCCCAGATGCCGACCCCCGTGTCCTCCACGGCCGTGAGCTCGTACACGCCGACGGGGCGGGTCGTGGCGTCCGCGGAGCAGACGTCGTCCGCGTCCACGGCAGGGGTGGCGCTCGCGGGCGCGGCGAGGCCGGCCGTGAGGGCCAGGGTCGTGAGGGCGAGCAGGGGGATTCCGCGGGGGCGCGCGGGGTGCAGGCGCATGAGGGCTCCAGGTCGAGGGGTCGGTGGCCGTGCTGACGAGAGCTGCGCGCGGGTCGCGACGCCCACGGCCGGCCGGTCACCGGGGCTCCACGGGCGTCGGGGAGCGGGCAGGTCGAGAGAACACTAGGGGTTCGGCACCACGCCTTCCAAATTGCGCGCGGGTGAAGTCGGGTGTAGGTGGCACGCGGTCGGTCGAGGCCCTCCCGCGAACGATGTGGGTGGCTGGACGTACCGTGGACCCATGCGTCCCGTGACCGATCTCCAGCGCGCCACCGCTCCGTTCGAGGTCATCTCCGAGTATCAGCCGTCGGGCGACCAGCCCACGGCCATCGCGGACCTCTCGCAGCGCGTCCGCGCGGGCGAGAAGGACGTCGTGCTGCTCGGCGCCACCGGTACGGGGAAGTCCGCCACGACGGCCTGGCTGATCGAGGAGCTGCAGCGCCCCACGCTCGTCATGGCCCCCAACAAGACGCTCGCCGCCCAGCTCGCCACGGAGTTCCGTGAGCTGCTGCCGAACAACGCGGTCGAGTACTTCGTCTCGTACTACGACTACTACCAGCCCGAGGCGTACATCGCGCAGACGGACACTTACATCGAGAAGGACTCGTCGATCAACGACGAGGTGGAGCGGCTGCGACACTCCGCGACGAGCTCGCTGCTCACGCGCCGGGACGTCGTCGTCGTGGCGTCGGTGTCGTGCATCTACGGTCTTGGCACCCCGCAGGAGTACGTCGACCGGATGGTGCGCCTCGACGTCGGCATGCAGGTGGAGCGCGACGACCTGCTGCGGCAGTTCGTCACCATGCAGTACACGCGCAACGACATGGCGTTCACGCGCGGTACGTTCCGCGTGCGCGGCGACACGGTCGAGATCATCCCGGTCTACGAGGAGCTCGCGGTCCGCATCGAGTTCTTCGGCGACGAGATCGAGAGCATCCAGACGCTGCACCCCCTCACGGGCGAGGTCATCCGCTCCGAACCGAGCATCCACGTGTTTCCCGCGACGCACTACGTCGCGGGTCCGGAGCGCATGGAGCGCGCGATCTCCTCGATCGAGACCGAGCTCGCGGAGCGGCTCGACGAGCTCGAGCGGCAGAACAAGCTGCTCGAGGCACAGCGCCTGCGCATGCGCACCACCTACGACATCGAGATGATGCGCCAGATCGGCACGTGCTCCGGGATCGAGAACTACTCCCGGCACATCGACGGCCGGGAGGCGGGTTCGCCTCCGAACACGCTGCTCGACTACTTCCCGGAGGACTTCCTCCTCGTCATCGACGAGTCGCACGTGACCGTGCCGCAGATCGGGGCGATGTTCGAGGGCGACATGTCGCGCAAGCGCAGCCTGGTGGACCACGGGTTCCGCCTGCCGAGCGCGATGGACAACCGCCCGCTGCGGTGGGAGGAGTTCGTCGAGCGCATCGGCCAGACGGTGTACCTGTCGGCCACGCCGGGTGACTACGAGCTCTCGATGGCAGACGGCGTGGTCGAGCAGATCATCCGCCCGACGGGCCTCGTCGACCCGGAGGTGATCGTCAAACCGACCACCGGCCAGATCGACGACCTCCTGCACGAGATCCGCGAGCGGGTCGACCGCGACGAGCGCGTGCTGGTCACGACGCTCACCAAGAAGATGGCCGAGGACCTCACGGACTACCTGCTCGAGAAGGACGTCCGGGTCCGCTACCTCCACTCCGAGGTCGACACGCTGCGCCGCGTCGAGCTGCTGCGCGAGCTGCGCCTCGGCGAGTACGACGTGCTCGTCGGCATCAACCTGCTGCGCGAGGGTCTCGACCTGCCGGAGGTCTCGCTCGTCGCGATCCTGGACGCCGACAAGGAGGGCTTCCTGCGCTCGCCCAAGTCGCTCATCCAGACGATCGGCCGCGCGGCCCGTAACGTGTCCGGCCAGGTGCACATGTACGCGGACCGGATCACGCCGGCGATGGCCGCGGCGATCGAGGAGACCGAGCGCCGCCGCGAGAAGCAGATCGCGTACAACACCGAGCACGGGGTCGACCCGACGCCGCTGCGCAAGCGCATCTCCGACGTGACGGACATGCTCGCGCGCGAGGACGTGGACACCGCCGAGCTCCTGGCCGGCGGCTACCGCCAGCCGGGCAAGGGCGCGAAGGGCAAGGCTCCGGTGCCGGGCGGGCCGAAGGAGGGGGCGTCGTCGGGCAACCGGCTCGCGGGCGCCGCGGCGAGCGACCTCGCGGAGCTTATCCAGGAGCTGAGCGACCAGATGCACGCGGCCGCGGGCGAGCTCCAGTTCGAGCTCGCGGCGCGGCTGCGTGACGAGATCTCGGGGCTCAAGAAGGAGCTGCGCCAGATGCACGCGGCGACGGCCTGATCGGTTCTGGGGGACCGGCCCGGCGTCGTCGTGGGCGCGCCCGCGGAACAGTCCGCGGTGGCGTGGTGTTGTCACACGAGCAGGAGCGATGGCCTATGCTGGCTCCTCGTTGAAGGGGAGTATTCCTCCGCGGTGATGTCGTCATCACGGTCGGCGCAGTCGTCGGCCCGGTGTCACCGGTCCCGCAACTACCAGCCCGCGTCACGGACGCGCGCGTGGCGGTGCGTGGCGGAAGAGACCTTCGGTACTCAGTGCTACGTACCGGAGGTTTCTGCATGGACGTCCCCGTCTGGGCCTGGCTCGTCACCATCGGCGTGATCCTCGCGATGCTCGCCGTCGACTACGTCGGGCACGTGCGCACGCCGCACGCCCCGAGCCTGCGCGAGGCCAGCTGGTGGTCCGCGGGCTACGTCGCCGTCGCGGTGCTGTTCGGCGGCATCGTCTGGGCCGTCTGGGGCTCGACGTACGGCGGCGAGTACTTCGCCGGCTACATCACCGAGAAGAGCCTGTCGGTCGACAACCTCTTCGTCTTCGTGCTCATCATGACGAGCTTCCGCGTCCCGCGGCTGTACCAGCAGAAGGTCCTGCTGATCGGCATCACGATCGCGCTCGTCCTGCGCACGATCTTCATCCTCCTGGGCGCGGCGCTCATCGAGAACTTCAGCTGGATCTTCTACGTCTTCGGCGCGTTCCTGCTGTACACGGCGTGGACGCAGGTGAAGGCGGGCTCCGGCCACGACGAGGAGTTCCACGAGAACGGCGCGCTCAAGCTGACCCGCCGCCTGTTCCCGACGACGGAGACGTACGTCGAGGACAAGATGACGACCAAGATCGACGGGAAGCGCTTCATCACCCCGATGCTCATCGTGATGATCGCGATCGGCAGCGCGGACCTGCTCTTCGCCGTCGACTCGATCCCCGCGATCTTCGGCCTCACGCAGGAGACGTACCTCGTGTTCGCGGCCAACGCGTTCTCGCTGCTGGGCCTGCGCCAGCTCTACTTCCTCATCGACGGCCTGCTCGACCGCCTCGTCTACCTCGCCTACGGCCTCGCGGCGATCCTCGGCTTCATCGGCGTGAAGCTGCTCATCCACGCGCTGCACAAGAACGAGGTGCCGTTCATCAACGGCGGTGAGCACATCACCGTCATCCCGGAGATCCCGACCGCCCTGTCCCTCGGGTTCATCGTCGTCGTGCTCGCGATCACCACGATCGCGAGCCTGGCCAAGGACCGCGCCGACCGTCGGCGCGAGGCCGAGATCTCGGAGGGCTAGCCACCGATGGTTCACGAACTCCCCGTCTGGTTCGAGTGGGCGTCGCTCTCGGCGCTCGCCGTCCTGCTCCTCGTCGACCTGTTCGTCGTCGGGCGCCGGCCGCACGTCCCGTCCATGCGCGAGAGCGCGCTGTGGGTCGGGTTCTACGTCGCGCTCGCGCTCGTCTTCGGGGCGGTCGTCGGAGCGGTGGGGGGCGCGGCCCCGGCCGGGGAGTTCTACGCGGGGTGGCTCACGGAGTACAGCCTCTCCGTGGACAACCTGTTCGTGTTCGTCATCATCATGGCGCGCTTCGCGGTCCCGCGAGAGCAGCAGCAGCGCGTCCTCATGGTCGGGATCATCGTCGCGCTCGTCCTGCGGGGGGCGTTCATCCTGGCGGGCGCGGCGATCATCTCGCAGTTCGTGTGGGTGTTCTACCTGTTCGGCGCGTTCCTCGTGTACACGGCGATCAAGCTCGTGGCGGGGGGCGACGAACCCGAGGAGTACCACGAGAACCGGGCCGTGCGGGCGCTGCGCCGGGTCCTGCCGCTCGGCACCCGGTACGACGGCGGCCGGCTGCGCACGGTCGAGGACGGCAAGCGAGTCTTCACGCCGCTCGTCGTCGTGTTCCTCGCGATCGGCAGCACCGACCTGCTGTTCGCGTTCGACTCCATCCCTGCCATCTTCGGGCTCACGCAGGACCCGTTCATCGTCTTCACGACGAACGTGTTCGCCCTGATGGGCCTGCGCCAGCTCTACTTCCTGCTGGGGGGCCTGCTCGAGCGGCTCGTCTACCTGCCGATCGGGCTGGCCGTCATCCTCGGCTTCATCGGCGTCAAGCTCATCCTCGAGGCGCTGCACGAGAACACGCTGCCGTTCATCAACGGCGGCGAGCACCTCGAGGCGGTGCCGACGGTCCCCATCTGGCTCTCGCTCGTGGTGATCGTCGGGGCGCTCGCGGTGACGACCGTCGCGAGCCTGCTGCGCACCCGTGCGCTGCACGCGCAGGGCGCGTCGTCGGGCGTCGTGGAGCCCGGCACCGCGGCGCCGTCCGCGGAGGACGCCACGGAGACCGTGACCGACGAGGCGCCCGCGGCGGGGGAGACCCCGCCGCGGGGCGGCGCGGGCCCCCGCGGGAGCGCCGCGCGCTAGCTGTACTGACCCGCTGCGTTGTTGACGCGGTCGATGGGGCGAATGCCGCCGATGCCAAGGTGGGGTCGGTTCATGTTGTAGTGCTCGAGCC
>NZ_JBVHRG010000011.1:41429-222349 GCF_055567015.1 Sphaerisporangium cinnabarinum | reverse complement strand
CTCGAGCACTACAACATGAACCGACCCCACCTTGGCATCGGCGGCATTCGCCCCATCGACCGCGTCAACAACGCAGCGGGTCAGTACAGCTAGGGCTGCCGGCCCGCCGCCCGAACGGCCGGACCGCCGGGGCGGCCGGGACGCACGAGGGCCCCGGTCGTCGACCGGGGCCCTCCGCTCGTCCTCGGGACGCGTCGGTCAGGACACGCCGAGCAGGTCGATGACGAAGATCAGCGTCTTGCCGGACAGGCGGTGCCCGCCGCCTGCCGGGCCGTACGCGAGCTCCGGCGGCACCACGAGCTTGCGCCGCCCGCCGACCTTCATGCCCGGGATGCCCTGCTGCCAGCCCGCGATGAGGCTGCGCAGCGGGAAGTTGATCGACTCGCCGCGGTTCCACGACGCGTCGAACTCCTCGCCCGTCTCGTACTCGACGCCGAGGTAGTGCACGTTCACGGTCGCGCCGGGCGTGGCCTCGGGGCCGTCGCCCACGGTGATGTCCTCGACGACGAGCTCGGTGGGCGCGGGACCCTCCGGGGCGTCGACCTCGGGACGGGACAGTCCGTTCTCTCCAGTGGTCATGCTCCGATCCAACCACGGCGCCGGGCGGCCGGTCCGGCGCGCGGACCCGCACCCGCCCGGAACCCGGCGGGCGAAGGGCCGAGGTTGGGGTCGTCCGCAACCCCGGTCGGGGGCGCCCCGCACGGCCCGTTCGGCGACGCGCAACACCGCGGGCCCGAAAATCGCCATCATGGAGGCATGCCCACCACACCTGAGCCGCCCTCCGGCGTGCCCGCCGACCCCTCGCACCCGGACGCTCCCGGGGCGACGCCGACCGCGGTGCCGCCGACCGCCGTCGGGCACCGGCCCACCGCGCAGGAGGTGCGACGGTGGCGTCGCTTCCTCGCCGACGAGCGCGCCGAGGCGGCGGTCTACCGGGACCTCGCGAGCCGCCGGACGGGCGAGGAGCGGGACATCCTGCTGGCGCTCGCGGAGGCGGAGCGCCGCCACGAGCAGCACTGGCTCGACCTGCTCGGCGAGGACGCGGGACGGCCGCTGCGCGGTGACTGGCGGACCCGCACGCTCGGGTGGCTCGCCCGGCGCTTCGGCGGCGTGTTCGTGCTCGCGCTCGCCCAGCGGGCCGAGGCGCGCTCGACGTACGCGACCGACGCCGACGCGACGCCCCGGATGGCGGCCGACGAGCGGATCCACGAGGAGGTCGTGCGCGGCCTCGCGACGCGCGGGCGCAACCGCATGTCGGGGACGTTCCGCGCGGCGGTGTTCGGCGCGAACGACGGCCTCGTGTCCAACCTCGCGCTGATCCTCGGCATCGGCGCGTCCGGGGCGTCGAACAGCACGGTGCTGCTCTCGGGCCTCGCGGGCCTGCTCGCGGGGGCCCTCTCGATGGGCGCGGGGGAGTACGTGTCCGTGCGCTCGCAGCGCGAGCTCCTCGACGCGTCGACGCCGAGCCCGCAGGCGTCGGCGGCGCTGCCCGACCTCGACGTGGACGCGAACGAGCTCGCGCTCGTCTACCGGGCGCGCGGCATGGCGCCCGCCGAGGCCGAGGAGCACGCGGCCGACGTCCTCGCGACGTACACGCAGCAGACCGTGATCGCGCCGCCGCCCGGCGTCGACGAGCACGAGACGCACGGGACCGCGATGGGGGCGGCGGTCTCGTCGTTCCTCTTCTTCGCGTCGGGTGCGCTCATCCCGGTCGTGCCGTACCTCCTCGGGATGACGGGCTTCCTCGCCGTCGGGGTGGCGGCGCTCCTCGTCGGGATCGCGCTCCTCGCGACCGGCGCGACCGTCGGGCTGCTCTCGGGGACGTCCCCGCTCACGCGGGCCCTGCGCCAGATCGCCATCGGGTTCGGCGCGGCCGCTGCCACGTACGCGCTCGGCCTGGTGTTCGGGGCAACCGTCGGGTGAAATCCGGCGCGTCGAGTGGTGAGCGTCACACTCCCGTGCCTACCGTGATCTCGGACGGGCCCCACGGCCCGCCTCTTCGCTGCACCGACGACCCACGGGGCACACGATGGACGCGACGCACGACGCGCAGGGCAGGCGCGCACCGGCCGCCCGTCGCTGGCTCGTGCGCGCGCTCGTCGCCGGAGGCGGTCTCGGTGCCGGGCTCGCGTTCGCCGTCGCGACCGCGGGCGGCGCGTCCGCCGCGGACGACCCGCTCGGGCTCGGCAAGGCCCTCTCGCCCGTCACGTCGACCGTGCAGACCGTCGTCGACCCGGTCGTCCAGGACGTGGTCAAGCCCGTCGTGCGGGACGTCGTCGCCCCCGTGGTCCAGCCCGTCGCCCCGGTCGTGGAGCAGGTCGTCGCCCCCGTCGCCCCGGTGGTCGAGGAGGTCGCGCGGCCCGTCGCTCCCGTGGTCGAGCAGGGGGTCGAGCCCGTCGCCCCCGTGGTCGAGCAGGTCGTCGAGCCGGTGGCGCCCGTCGTGCAGCCGGTGACCGACGCCGTCGCTCCCGTGACCACGCCGGTGCTCGACGTCGTCGCGCCGGCCGCGACGCCCGTCGTCGAGGCGGTCGCCCCCGTGGCGAACCCCGTGCTCGAGGCGGTCTCGCCTGCGCTCGACCCGGTCACCCCGGTCCTGGAGGCGCTGACGCCGGTCCTCGACGTCCTGGCCCCCGTGACCGACCCGATCCTCGGCCCGGTCACGGGCCCGCTCGCTCCGCTGGACCCGCTGACGCCGCTGCTCCCCGGGACCCCCGGCACGGGCGCTCCGGGCACGGACGACCCGGTGGTCGACGGGCCGTCGATCCCTGGCCCGGGCACGGCCGACCCGGGGGACGTCGTCGTCGCCCCGACGGTGACCGCCTCGCCCGTGCCCGTGCCCTTGCCCGCCGCACCGGCGGCCGTCGAGCCCACCGCTTCTACGGCGGGCCGTGACGGTCGAGACGGTGTCGCCGCGCGGGACGCGCGCGCCCGGACGGCGGCGGTCGACGTCGCACCGACGGGTGCGCCGCCCGGTGCGGCGCTGCCCTCCGACGCGCCGACCGGCCCCGGGGACGTCCCCTCCGACGGCGGTCCCGGCATGACCCCCTCGCCCTCCGGCAGCGCGCAGCGCGCCGGGGCGGGCGGCGAGCTCGCGGCGGTCGGCAGCGGCGCCGACGCTCCCGCGCTCTCCTCCTGGACCGCCGTCGTGGACGACGCGCGGTCGAAGCACCCGTCGACCTTCTTCGAGGTCCCCGTCTCTCCTGCCTGACGTGGCTCGCGTCGCGCCCCGAGCGCGGCACACGCGACCCGGCGCCGTCGTGCGCCAGCCACTTCTGAGCAGGAAAGAGAAACGATCATGCACACCTTCGTCCGGCGCGCGCTGCGCACAGCGCTCGTCACAGGCGGCCTCGTGGTCGTCGGGGCCGGAGCGGCCCACGCAGCCGAGGGCGACCTCCTCGGCGATCTCGGACTGGACGTGTCGGTCGAGGCTCCGCTGAGCCAGGTGACCGAGGTCCTGCCCGACGTCGCGGTCGACGTGCCCGTGCACGTCCCCGTGAATGTGTCCGACGTCGCGGTGGGCGCCCTGGGCGACGCCGCCGTCACCCCCGAACCGGCACCGGCACCGGCGCCTGCGCCCGTGCCGGAGCCCGCTCCGGCGGCTCCCGCCGACGTGGACGTCGACGTGCCGGTGACGATCCCGGTGGACGTGTCCGGGGTCGCGGCCGGTGTCCTGGGTGATGCGGCGGTGACCCAGGCTCCGGCCGAGCCTGCGCCCGCGCCGGAGCCTGCTCCCGCACCGGAGCCTGCTCCCGCCACGGGGGCGGACCCGGCGAACATCGACCTCGACGTGCCGGTCACGGTCCCGGTGAACGTGTCGGGCGTCGCTGCGGGCGTCCTGGGTGACGCGGCGGTGACGCCGGCTCCGGCGACCGGTGGTGGCGCCGAGGGCTCGACCGGCGGGGAAGCGTCCGGCGTGGACGTCGACGTGCCGGTGACCGTCCCGGTAGACGTGTCGGGTGTCGCCGTCGGCGTGGGCGGTGACGCCACGGTCGGCGGCGGGACGGCCGGCGAGGGGTCGGGCGACGGGACCGGCTCGACCGGCACCGACGGCTCGGGCCTGCTCGACGGCGTCCTCGGCGAGGACGGCCTCGTCGACGACCTGCTGGGTGACGGTCTCCTCGGGGGCGGTCTGCTCGGCGAGGGCGACGGCCTCCTGGACGGCGTGCTCGGCGAGGACGGTCTCGTGGACGACCTGCTCGGCGGCTCGTCCGGCGACGGTCTGCTCGACGGCGTGCTGGGCGAGGACGGGCTGCTGGGTGACGGCGGCGCGCTCGACGGCGTTCTCGGTGAGGACGGCGTCCTCGGGGCGCTGCCCGACCTGGACGTCGACCTGCCCGTGACCGTGCCCGTGACGGTCTGCGGCGTGGGCGTGGGGCTCCTGGGCGACTCCTCGGCGGGGTGCCCGACGGCCGCCGTCGTGCCGACGAACCCGACCGACCCCACGGACCCGACCGACCCCACGGACCCGACCGATCCGACGGACCCGACCGATCCGACGGACCCGACCGACCCCGCGGACCCGACCGACCCCGCGGACCCGACGGGTCCGGTGGACCCCGGGACGACCGGCGGCACGGTGACCTGGGTGCTCAACCCGGTGAGCACGGGGACGGGCGCCTCGGCCGCCACCGCGACCGGTGCGGCGACGGCCGCGTCCGGCGCCGTCACGGCGTCGGGCCCGACCGCCCTCGCCACGACGGGCGCGGGCGGTGACCTCGGTCTGCTCGTGATGGCCGCGCTGCTGACGCTGCTCGGTCTGTCGCTCCAGCGCTTCCGCCGGAAGTCCTGGGTCGCGGACCCGGACGCCTACACCCCGGTCTTCACCGACCGGAGCTGACGTCCAGAGACGGCAGGACCGCCCGGGCAGCGTGCCCGGGCGGTCCTGGCCGCGCTCGTCGCGCGCTACGCGACGGCGAAGACGAGGGCCGCGATGGCGAAGCCCATGACCCCGATGGCCGTCTCCATGACCGTCCACGTGCGGAGGGTCGTCTTGACGTCCATGTCGAAGAACCGGCCCACGAGCCAGAACCCGGAGTCGTTCACATGACTGAGCACCACGGACCCCGCTGCCACGGCGACGACGACCGCGGCGAGCTCGACCCCGTTGAAGCCACCGGCCTCCACGGCCGGGGCGATGAGCCCTGCGGCGGTGGTCAGGGCGACGGTCGCGGAGCCCTGCGCCACGCGGAGGATCGCCGCGATGAGGAACCCGGCCACGATGACCGGCAGGCCGAGGTCGCCGAGCACGTCGGCGAGCGCGTCACCGATGCCGGTCGCGCGCAGCACGCCACCGAACATGCCGCCCGCGCCGGTGATGAGGATGACCGAGCACACCGGGCCGAGCGCCGAGTCGAGGGTCTTCTCCAGCGCCGTCCCGGAGACGCCGCGGCGGCGGCCCAGGACCCAGGCGGCGACGAGCACGGTGATGAGCAGCGCGATCGGCGTCGCGCCGACGGCGCGCAGCGTCTGCACGGCGGGGTTGTCCCCGTCGACGGCTCCCGCCGCACGCAGCGCGTCGAGGCCCGTGTTGGCGAAGATGAGCACGAGGGGGAGCAGGAGGATCGCGACGACGGTGCCGAACTTCGGCGGGTTCTCGAGCTGGTCCTCGTCGGCCTCGCCGAGGATGGCCGGGATGGGTAGGTCGATGCGGCGTCCGGCGAAACGGCCGAACAGGTAGCTCGTGACGTACCACGTCGGGATCGCGACGACGAGGCCGAGCAGGATGACGATGCCGATGTTCGCGCCGAGGAACTCCGTCGCGGCGACGGGGCCGGGGTGCGGCGGCACGTAGATGTGCATGACGGAGAACGCACCCGCGACGGGCAGGCCGTAGAGGAGGAGCGAGCCGCCCAGCCGCCGCCCGACGGAGAAGACGATCGGCAGCATGACGACGAGACCGGCGTCGAAGAAGATGGGGAAGCCGAAGATGAGGGAGGCGAGGCCGAGCGCGAACGGCGCCCGCTTCTCACCGAACTTCTCGATGAGGAAGTCCGCCATGACCTTGGCGCCGCCGCTCGTCTCCACGAGCCGGCCCAGCATCGCTCCCAGCCCGACGAGGAGCGCGACGGTCGCGAGCGTCGTGCCGAATCCGGCCGTGAGCACCTCGACGATCGACCCGGTCGGGATGCCGGCGACCACCGCGGTGAGCAGGCTGACGAGGATGAGTGCCACGAAGGCGTGCAGCTTGAGCTTGATGATGAGGAACAGCAGGATCGCGATCGCGCCGGCGGCGATCGCGAGCAGCGGTCCGGCGGTCAGGGTCTGTGTCCAGTCCTCGGGGGGCATGGTGTCTCCGTCGACGTCGGGTCGTGTGGGTGGTGGGGGGAGTGCAGGTCGGGTGCGAGCGGTGGGTCAGCTCGCGTCGGACGTGTCGCTCAGGCGCGTGCGGGCGAGGATCTCGTCCACGACCTGCTCGGGCGTGGCGGAGACGTCCATCGTGAAGCCGGGCTCGTCGTCGGCCAGGGGCTCGAGCGTGGCGAGCTGGGACGGCAGGAGCGACGTGGGCATGAAGTGCCCGCTGCGGTGCTGCATGCGCTCGGCGAGGAGCTCGGGGGTGCCGTCGAGGTGGACGAAGCACACCTCGCCGCGGGCGGTGCGCAGCAGGTCGCGGTAGGAGCGCTTGAGCGCGGAGCACGTGACGACGCCGGACCGGCCGGCCTCCGCCTCGCTGCTCAGCCAGTCGCGGATCGCCTCGAGCCAGGGCCACCGGTCGTCGTCGGTGAGCGGCGTCCCGGCGCTCATCTTGTCGATGTTGGCCTGCGGGTGGAAGCGGTCGGCCTCTGCGTACTCGGTGCCGAGGCGCTGCGCGAGCAGCGTCGCGACGGTGGTCTTGCCCGAGCCGGCGACGCCCATGACGACGAGGTGCTGGGGCAAGGGGTGGTGCCCGGTGTCGTCGGGCCGGTCGGTGGAGCTGACGTCGGTGTCCATGTGTCGACTTCCGTGTCGGGTAGGGGCGTCCGGTCGGGTCGGGGCGCTGCGGCCCCGGCCGTCCCGGTGGCGACCGTCGTGGTCGTCCTCGGCCTCCACTGTGGGCTATTGGTAGCACCTTTGGCAAGTGATTGATAGCACCATTGGTCGCCACTAGGCTGCGAGGCATGGCGACGACGGTCCTGCACACCACCGTGCTCGACTCCCTCGGACGTCGCATCACCAGCGGCGACGTCCCTGCGGGCACGCCGCTGACCCTGGAGTCGATCGGCTCCGAGTTCGGGGTGTCGCGCACCGTCGCGCGCGAGGTCATGCGGCTCCTCGAAGGGCTCGGCCTCGTCCGGTCGAGGCGCCGCGTCGGGATCGTCGTGCTCGGCATCGAGGACTGGAACGTGCTCGACCCGCGCGTCATCCGCTGGCGGCTCGAGGGTCCCGGCCGCGACCCGCAGCTCCGCACGCTCACCGAGCTGCGGCACGCCGTCGAGCCGCTCGCCGCGGCCGGGGCCGCGCTCCACGCCACGCCCGAGGAGCGCGCCGAGCTCGTCGCCGCCGCCGGGCGCATGCGCCTGCTCGGGGAGGCGGGCGACCTCGAGGAGTTCCTCGCGCTCGACGTCCGGTTCCACGAGATCCTGCTCCGCGCGAGCGGCAACGAGATGTTCGGCGCGCTCGCGGGCGTGGTCGCGGCCGTCCTCAGTGGTCGGACGCACCTGGGCCTCATGCCCGCCTCGCCCGTCCCCGAGGCCCTCGACCAGCACGAGGCCGTCGCGCGCGCCGTCGCGGACGGCGACCCGGAGGCCGCCGAGGCCGCGATGGCCGCGATCGTCGGCGAGGTCCGCACCGCGCTCGGCGGTGTCCCGCCCGCTCCTGCCTGAGCGGGACCCCCGGTCCCGTCGGGGGCCGACGGGGGTCCCGCGGGCTCAGCGGGCGTGCACGCGGACCTCGGCCGCCTTGACGACGAACCAGACGCGCTCGCCCGGCACCACGCCGAGCTCGGCGACCGCGCGCGGCGTGAGGTCCGCGGCCAGGCGCGGTGCGTCCTGCCCGACGGCGGTCGTCGCCCCCGCGGTCGGGTCGCGCGGGTCGGCGCCCACCGCGCGTCCCCACACGCGCAGGAGCGGTCCGTGCGGCTCGACGCTCGTCACGACGACCCGGTACGCGTTGCGCGGGCTGCCCTCGGGGGTCGTGCGGTGCACGGCGACCGCGCGCGGCTCGAACACCGCGACCGCGCCGTCCCCGACCACGAGCGGCTCGTCCGCCGTCCCGCGCACGCGGACCTCGGTGCCGTCGACGGCGACGGTCGCCTCGCGCGCGAGGGTCTCCGCGCCTGGGGCGTCCGTCGCTCCCTCCACCAGGTCCGTCGTCCCGCCCGCTGTCTCCGGCGCACCACCGCCCGCCGTCCGCGCCGGCTCCGGGACGGCCACGTGCGCGACGCTCCCCGCGAGCAGGTTGACGCCCGCGAGACGGGCGGCGAACCGGGACCGCGGCCGCGTGAGCACCGCGTCGACCGGGCCGTCCTCGACGACGCGGCCGCCCTCCAGCACGACGACGCGGTCCGCGAGGAGCAGCACGTCGAGCAGGTCGTGCGTCACGAGCAGGGTCGTGCGCGGGTGCTCGCGCTGCGCGTGGTGCAGCACGGTCCGGACGTGCTGCGCGACGCCGACGTCGAGCGACGCGAGCGGCTCGTCGAGCAGGAGCACGCGCGGGTCGGTCACGAGCGCCCGGGCGATCGCGACGCGCTGCGCCTGCCCGCCCGACAGGTCGGTCGAGCGGCGCCGCGCGAGGTCCGCCGCGCCGACGCGGGCGAGCGCGTCGCGGGCCTCCCCGCGGGCACGGGCGCGGGGCACGCCCCGGGACCGGAGGCCGAACGCCACGTCGTCCTCGACCGACAGGTGCTCGAACAGCAGCGGGCGCTGGCTCAGCCACGCGAGGTGACGACGGCGCGGCGGGAGGCCCGAGACGTCGTCGTGCCTGACGGTGACGCGCGCACCGGGCGCCTCGCCGCGCGTGAGCAGGCCGGCGACGACCTGCACGAGCGTGGACTTGCCCGCCCCGTTCTCGCCGAGCACCGCCACGACCTCGCCCGGTGCGACGGTGAGGTCGACGTCGAGCCCCCGCCCCGGCACGACGGCGCGCACGGTCAGCGCGGCGGGGGGCGTCCCGGCCGCAGCCCCGACGGCTGCCGCGGCCCGGTCGGCCGGCGGGTCGGCCTGCCGGGGAGCGGAGACGACGGCGCGGGGGCGCGGGCCGCCGTCGGGCGACGATCCCCGGGCGCCTCGCCGCGGCCGGGTGCCGGTGCCCCCGAGCACGCCGGGCCCGTGGACGACGGCGGTGATGAGGACCGCCACCACGACGAGCACGAACGACAGCGCGACGGCGCTGTCCGGGTCCGCGCTGCGCTGGAGGTAGATCTCGAGCGGCAGCGTCTGGGTGACGCCCTGGAGCGCCCCCGCGAACGTCAGGGTCGCCCCGAACTCGCCGAGGGCGCGCGCGAACGCGAGCACGGCGCCCGACAGCAGGCCCGGCAGCACGCGAGGGAGCGTGACGCGGCGCAGGACGGTCGTCGGCCCCGCGCCGAGCGTCGCGGCGACGTCCTCGAGGCGCGTGTCCTGCGTGCGCAGGGCACCCTCCAGGCTGAGCACGAGGAACGGCAGCGCGACGAACGTCTGCGCCAGCACGACGGCCGTCGTCGTGAACGCGACCTCGACCCCCAGCACCTCGAGGTGCCGGCCGATCAGGCCCCGGCGCCCGAAGGTGTGCAGCAGCGCGATGCCGCCGACGACGGGCGGCAGCACGAGCGGCAGGAGCACGAGGGCGCGCGCGACGCGCTGCCCGGGGAACGTGGTGCGAGCGAGGACGAGCGCCATGGGCGTGCCGAGCACCACGCAGCACGCCGTCGCGGCGAGCGCGGTGCGCAGCGACAGGCCGAGCGCGTCGAGAGCCGCCGGCGAGGTCACGAGCGCCCAGAAGCCACCGGTCCCGTCCGGACCCGGCGCGAGCTCCACGCGCCCGACCATCGCCACCACGGGCACGACGACGAACAGCGCGCCGAGCAGCGCGGGGACGAGGAGCCAGCGGGGCAGGCCGCGCATCAGGACCCGTCGGGCGACGCGGGCGACGCGGGCGTCACGGCACGGAGGCGTCCGGCGCGCCGAACCCCGCGGCGGCGAGCGCGGCCTGCCCGGCGTCACCGGTCACGAGGTCCACCCACGCCTGCGCGAGCGCGACCTGCTCCGGTCCGGCCTCCTCGGCCGCCGCGACGAGCGCGATCGGGTAGACGTTGAGCGCGGCGTCGGTCTCGGGCACGTCCACGACGTCGACGTCGTCGCCCGCGAGCGTCGCGTCGGTGACGTAGACGAGGCCCGCGTCGACCTCGCCCGACGTCACCTTGCCGAGCACGTCGGTGACGCTGGCCTCCTCGCTCACGCGGTGGACGGTGACGCCCGCGGCCTCGGCGACGGTGTCGGTCGCGCTGCCGCACGGCACCTGCGGCGCGCACACGACGACCTTGACGTCGTCCCGCGCGAGGTCGGCGAACGTCTCGACGCCCGCGGGGTTACCGGGCGGCGTGACGATCGTCAGCGTGTTCGTCGCGAACGCGACGGGGTCGGCGGCGTCGCCCGCGTCCACGACGCGCGCCATGGAGCGCTCGTCCGCGGACGCGAAGACGTCGGCCGGCGCGCCGGCGAGGATCTGGTCGCCCAGGTCGGACGACCCGGCGAACGACAGCGCGACGGTCACGCCGTCGTGCTCGTCCTCGAAGTCCGCCGCGAGGTCGGTGAACACGTCGCGCAGCGACGCTGCGGCGAGCACGGTGAGGGTGCGGTCCTCGGCCGTCGTGCGCGCGGGGTCGGGGGTGGCGCCGTCGTCGGTCCCCGCCCCCGTGGCGCACGCGGAGAGGCCGGCGACCAGGGCCGCCGCCGCGAGCGCCGCGACAGGGCCCCGGGCGGGACGGCGGGTCGTCGTGCGGGCGGGCGCGCTCACGCGGCTCCTCCGGGGGTCTCGACGATGACGGTCGTCGCCTTGACCACCGCGACGGCCAAGCTGCCGGGCTCGAGCCGCAGCTCGCGCACGGCCTCCGTGCTCATGAGGGACACGACGCGCTGGCCGCCGCAGAGCATCTCGACCTGGGACATGACGGTGTCGCTCACGACGTCCGTCACGATCCCCACGAACCGGTTGCGGGCCGAGCGGGCGACACCCGACGGGTCGGGCGTCGGGTGCGACTGCGCGACGGCGAAGCGCGCGAGCTCCGCGCCGTCGACGACCTTGCGCCCGGCGTCGTCGGCGCTCGCGGCGAGGTCTCCGGCGTCGACCCAGCGGCGGACGGTGTCGTCGCTGACCCCGAGCAGGCTCGCGGCCTCGCGGATCCGAAAGTGCGGCATGAGAGCGACTCTAGACCCGCATCTGCGGAGTGTCCTCCGACGGAGGGTGTGCTGGGCTTCGCGGTCCGGCTGGGGAGGTGCAGTCTTCCCGCTTCCCGGTGGACGCCCCTGGCGTGGGGCTAGGCGACGTGCAGCTGGCACTCGGGGCACACGAGCACGGCCGAGGCAGCTTCGTCGCGAGTGATCGGGCAACGATGGGGGCACAGGATGCTCACTCGGTGCGGGACGCGGGAGCCGGGGATCGAGCCCCAGGCGATGATGTGCAGGACGCGGGCGCGTGCTTGGCCACCGCAGCCCGGACAGTCCACGGCGATCCACTTCTCGATGACGCTCATGGCGGCTCACGCTCTCGGCGTAGTCTCTGCGCCCCTGACGGTTGCGGTACGCCGTCGTGGCCCGGGAGGTCCTCCGGAAGCGGGCTGCTTCACGACCGGCGTTCCCCGCGACACGTGGTCGCGTCTCTCACGATGCGCCCTCCGTGGCCAGCTCGCCACACCGGGGGCCGGAGCAGACGGGCGAGTCGTCAGGTGCGCCAGGTGGGGTCGAAGTCCGGGTGCTGGGCGTAGGGCGTGGCGAGGGCTCGCAGGATGCGGTCACCGACGAAGGCGACGCCGCTCTGGGCGCGCTCGTCGGTGTCACGCTCGAGGTCGGCAGTCATGTCGTACCCGGTGGCCTCGTAGGCGAGGGTGATGATGCGTCGTTTCATCGCGCACTCGGTCAGGAGCCGTGAGCGTGACCACGGCGCTGGAGGTCCCGGCTCGTCATCGAGGGTCGCGCACGCTGCCTCGTCCTCGTCGATCCGAGCGAGGAGGAACTCCGTCAAGGCCATCTGCTCATCCTCTCACCGACGGCTGGGCAGGCTTTCGTGGACACAGCGAGCAACCCGTCCAGGTGTAGTGTCGAAGTGTGGTTGATCGCCGGATCGGCCCACGCGACGCCGATCGAGAAGGCTCTCGGACGCCGGGCGAGATGGACGCCCCGGACGAGGACACCTCGGGCGCGCGATGGGACGACGACGGGGGTTATGAACCCGACCTGGAGGACGCACCGATCTCCTTGAGTGGGGCGCCTGACGCCTCCCCGACTGCCGCGACGGCAGCGGATGCGAGCCGGCCCGCCGGTTCCGAGCATCGGACGTCACCATGAGCACCACCACCCCTACTGCTACGTCCTTCGGCCGGGTGCAGGACACCGCACTGCAGCTGCGGGGCGTCCTGGACACTGCGCTGCCGCGCGAGCTCGGCACCGACGCGGAGCCTCCCCTCTACACCGTGACCGCCGTCTTCTCCCGCCGCGTGTCGGGTCCGGAGCAAGCGTTGCTCGAGCTGCCCGCCGTCACGACGTTGCTCGCCGATCACGGCTATGCGGGGGTCAGGCTGCGGGTGGAGGACCGGCGACTGCTCATCGAGAACACGAACCTCGCCATGCTCTCCGGCGGGCTCGCCCACGAGATCGCGACGGTGATCCGGGACACCCAGGAGGCGATCGCGACGGAACGGACCAGGCGGGCGGACGAGCTCGAGGCCTGGCGTGCGGCCGAGGCGGTGCGTGCCGCGAGCGTGAAGGCCGAGGCCGACCGTGTCCGCTTCGAGTGAGGCGCCGCCGCCCCAGATCCTGACGGTCCGCGCGCTGCCCGCGGCGCGGGCGACTGCTCGGGACTACTCGGTGCTGGCGAAGATCGTGCGCGAGTCCGGGCTGCTGCGTCGGCGGTACGGCTACTACTGGACCCGGCTCGTCCTGACGGTCGCCGCGTTCGGTGCCGTCTGGGCCGGGATCGTCCTCATGGGCGACTCCTGGTGGCAGCTCCTGCTGGCCGTGGTGCTCGCCCTCGTTCTCGCCCAACTCGCGTTCCTGGGCCACGACAGCTCCCACCGGCAGATGTTCCGGTCGCGGGCCTGGAACGACTGGACCGCTCGCATCCTCGCGAACGCGCTCGTCGGGCTCAGCCACGCCTGGTGGACGACGAAGCACGACGCCCACCACGCCGCCCCGAACCAGGAGGGCCATGACCCGGACATCTCACCGGGCGTGATCGCGTTCACGCCCGCCGTCATCGCGAGCCGGCACGGCTGGCGAGGGTGGCTGGCACATCGGCAGGGCTGGTACTTCTTCCCCCTGCTCGCCCTGGAGGGTCTCAACCTGCACGTCGCGAGCGTACGCCGGGTGCTCGGCCGCCGGCCCGTGCCGCACCGGGGCGTAGAGGTCCCGGTCCTGCTCCTACGGCTCGTCCTCTACCTGGTGGTGCTCGGCTTCCTGCTCCCCCCGACCCTCGCGGCGGCGTTCCTCGCCGTGCAGCTCGCGGTCTTCGGCATCCTGCTCGGGGGCGCGTTCGCACCGAACCACAAGGGCATGCCGATCGTCCCGGCGACCGCGGACGTCGACTTCCTGCGCCGCCAGGTCCTCATGTCCCGCAACATCCGCGGCGGCCCGGTCGTCGACTTCTTCATGGGCGGTCTCAACCGCCAGGTGGAGCACCACCTGTTCCCGAGCATGCCGCGCCCGAACCTCAAGCGTGTCCAGCCCCTCGTGCGCGAGTACTGCTCCCAGCTCGGCGTGACCTACACCGAGGTCGGGTTCTTCACCTCCTACCGGATCGTCGTCCAGTACCTCAACGACGTCCCCGGACGCGCCCGCGAACCGTTCTCCTGCCCCCTGGCCGCCAGCCTCGGCCGCTAGGAACACCTGGCCCGCGCGTACAGCCGCTCCCAGGTTCGTTCCCAGGTTGGGAGCGTAGGGTCGGGCTATCCGCGGCGAACGTGCCCCATCTGAGGTGCGCGGGCCCGGAACCGCAAGGAGGCCACCATGGCCACCACCCCGCTCAGCTCCGCGACGAACGGACAGCCCACCGCCGCCGTGTCAGGCAGCCATCCCGACTCACGCGTGTCCCGCACGTCGGGCAACCCGACAAGAACTCCCCGAACCCGCACCGGAGCCACCTGGGTCGGCCTGTGCGTCGCCGCCCTCGTCCTGGTCGCACTCATCGTGTTCATGCTCCAGAACACCCAACTCGTGATCGTCTCCTTCCTCGGCTGGCAAGGTTCCGTCCCGCTCGCCCTGGCCCTGCTCATCGCAGGCATCGGCGTCGGGATCGTCGCCCTCGTCGTCGGCACCCTGCGCATCCACCAGCTCCGCCGACGCCTCGCACGCCAGGTCTAGCACCGCGGCGCACGATGACCGACGACCGAGAGACCTCGATCCACCGACCCGCCGACCTCGTGGGCGAGATCGACGCCTCCCAGCGCGAGATGGAAGACGTCATCTCGGTCGTCGACCAGGGGGCGCCCGTCGAGCTCGTCCTCTACGTCGCCGCACGCGCGCGCCTCGACACGGCCGTCGCCGCATGGAACCAGCGTGTGGGAGCCATCCAGCCACCACCTCGGTGACCGCGAGCCTGACGCACCGCCTGGTGCTCGAGCTCCAGGTGGAGCACGTCGGTCGCGAAGACGTCAACCGGGGGAGCGCGCCCGACCGTCGGTCCTCGCAGCGCTGGGCGGTGCAGCGTGGGTGAGACCGCCGTCGTTCCTCGCGGTATCGAGCAAGCGGGTCGTCGGGCGAAGCGCGATCACGGGACGTGCCGTCGTCAGGACTGACGGCTGGGCGACGCTGGTCGGGCGTGGCATGGTCGATCGGCTACGCGGAGGGTCGCGTGGTGCTCCACACGAAGAGGTCCGACGCTCCTGCGAGCTCGAGCACGTCTCGGGCGTAGTCGCTGCAGCCCAGGATGATCGGCCGCAGAGGTGCGCTGGCGGCAAGCAGGAGGAGGCTGACACCGGCGGAGTCCAGGAACGTGACGCGCGAGGCATCGATGTGCAGCGCCCCATGGGCCGGGCTCGGGCGAGGTTGCGCGGACTCGACGACGGCGTAGTCGATCTCGCCCCACAGCTCCCACGAGTCGGGGCTGGATCGCAGGCCTCCGTGCAACGGGACGGGAGGATACGTGGCCGGGTCGCTCTCGTGAGCCATGCGGGTGCCTTTTTCCGTTGAGGCCGGCCGACGCGGGAACACTGTCGGCTCCCAACCTCTCACACTCGCCGCTCCGGCGGTGGTCGGCACCAGGCTCGGCAGCCGTCGTCCGCGCCGCCGCCTCTCCCGCTCCGATGCCGCCCACGGCGCCCCGACCCGGACGCGCAGAACGGGTTCGTGGTGGCTGGCGAGCCGCCTGCGATCAGGCGCCACGCGTCGTCTCCTGCGCCGGGTGTGGCACGCTCGGCGCGTGAGCGAGACGACCACCCGGGACGGCGTCCGCGTCGTCGTGGAGGACCCGACGACCCTGGACGTGCTGGCGCTGCTGCAGGAGCACCTGGACGACATGCACGCGACGTCGCCGCCGGAGAGCGTGCACGCGCTCGACGTCGAGCGCCTGCGCGCGCCGGACATCACGTTCGTCACCGCGCGGTCGGCGGACGGCGCGCTCCTCGGGTGCGGCGCGCTGAAGCAGCACGACGCGACGTCGGGCGAGCTCAAGTCGATGCGCACGACGGCGGCCGCCCGGGGCCGGGGCGTCGCCGCCACGGTTCTCGCGCACCTGCTCGACGTCGCGCGCGACCGCGGCCTGGACCGTGTGAGCCTGGAGACGGGCACCGAGGACTACTTCGCGGCGGCGCGGCGGCTGTACGCGCGCCACGGGTTCGTGCCGTGCGCGCCGTTCGCCGACTACACCGACGACCCCCGCAGCGCGTACCTGACGCTCGCCCTCTGAGGCGCCTCGCGCGTCAGTGGTGGTGCTCGTGCCGACCGAGGGCTTCGACCGGGGTCGCACCGGGACGGGTCCACTGCGGGGCGGGACGCGTGGTCGGGCTCCAGCCGGCGACGCCGTCCGCGTCCGTGCGCCAGAACCAGCCGGCATCGTTCCCCTCGGGCCAGCCCTCGGGGGTCTCCTCCCACGCCTCGCGACGGCCGTAGGGCGTCCGGTCGAGCAGGGCGAACGCGGGGTTGGTCGGCTCGGTCCCGCGGCCCGTCGAGCGGTACGTGAGGAACACCCGGTCGCCGTCGCGCAGGAAGACGCTGAGGTAGCCCATCTCGCCGCCGACCGGCTCGTCCAGCCCGCGCACCGAGTACCAGGGCTGGGTGTAGCCCATGAACTCCACGAACGGCTCCACCTCGTCCCACGGGCCCACGGTGAGGATCGCGAACGAGACGCCGCGCGCGTTGAGGTAGACCGCGTCCCGCAGGTGCCAGGCGGTCCACGTGCAGCCCTCGCACTGGCCCTGGTGCGGGGCGCCGTCGTGCCACATGTGCTGGTAGACCACGAGCTCCTCGCGGCCCTCGAAGAGGTCGACGAACGGGATCGGCCCGTCCGGGCCGACGACCGCGACGGTGCCGTCGATCTCCACCATCGGCAGCTGACGGCGGGCGGCAGCGAGGGCGTCGCCCTCACGGGTGTGCGCCTTCTCCCGGACCAGGAGCTCGTCCCGCGCGACCTGCCAGGTGGCCAGGTCGACGACGGGCGGGCGCCCGGGCAGCGCGGTCGTCGGGGTGCTGTGCGTGGCGGTCATGGACGTCCTCCGTCGGGGTGGGGGCGTCGTGCGACGCCCGCGTCGAGAGGGAGGACCGGTGGGGCGGCCGGGACTCATCGCTCGTCGCCCGCAGGCGACGAGGACCCCGTGACCGGAGCGGTCACGGGGTCCTCGGGGTCGGGTCAGGGAAGGCGTGGGAGCGCCGAGGGGTCATGCGTCGAGCTTCAGGCGCGCCCCGAGGGCGACGGCGGCGACGACGGCCGCGCCGGTCACGAGGACGAGGTCCTTGAGCACGTACTGGCCCATGAGGGTCATGCCGTGGCCGAACAGCTCGTCCGCGAACAGCACGATCGGCGAGAGGATCCCGGCCATCGCGACGGCGAGCGCGAGCAGCCCCGCGCGGAGCAGCCGGCCGGTGAGGAGCGTCAGGCCGATGAACGTCTCCAGGACCGCGGTGAGGACCACGGCCGCGGTCCCGCCGACGAGGCCGAGCGTGAGCGTCTCGACGGTGCGTGCCGCGATCGCGGCCGCCGGGCTCGCGCCGGGGACGAGCTTGAGGACGCCGAACCCGAGGAACACGAGACCGAGGGCGACGCGCAGGGCGGGCACGGACCAGCGGGTGAGGACGCGCGCGGTCGCGGCGAGGGCGGCGTCCGCCCGGCCCGCGAGACGTGCGGGCACGAGGGCGGCGCGACGGCGGCGGGCGGGCGTGGCGTCCGCCGCCGACGGCACGGACGGGCGGGTGGCGCGGGGACGACCGGCGGTCGTCGGGGCGGTGGTGGACATGCGGGAACCTCTTCCAGGGACGGTCGCGGTCGGGGTTGACCGCCCCGGGAAGGAGGGCGTCGCAGGGCGTCCTGGGGACGGCGTCGGGCCGAATTCACCCGCCGGCGGGCGCCGACCCGGGTCACCCGGACCAGCCGGACGGGACCCCGGAGGTCAGCGCGAGCGCGGGCGCTCCGAGGGGTCCCAGCCCGGCCGCGGGGCGCGTGCGGCGACCGACGCGTCGCGCGAGCGGTACACGACGTACGGGCGGAACACGTAGGGCACGGGGGCGGAGAACGCGTGCACGAGCCGCGTGAACGGCCAGAGGATGAACAGCAGGTTCGCCGCGACGATGTGGAGCTGGAACGCCGCGGGCACGCCCGCCATGAGCTCCGGCTGCGGCTGGAGGTACCAGAGCGAGCGGAACCACGGCGAGATGGTCTGGCGGTAGTCGTACCCGAGGCCGTCGGCGAGGAGCTGCGTCTGCACCGTGGCCCACGACCCGAGCAGGATCGACGCCGCGAGGAACACGTACATCGTCTTGTCCATGCGCGTCGTCGCCCGGAAGACGGGGCCGGACGTGCGGCGGCGGTAGACGAGGATGAGCAGGCCCGCGACGAGCACGACGGCCGCGACCGACCCCATGTAGGTCGCGACGAAGTGGTAGGCGACCTCCTGGATCCCCACCGCCTCCGTCCACGACTCGGGGATGACGAGCCCCAGCAGGTGCCCGAGGATGACGAACAGCAGGCCGAAGTGGAAGAGCGGCGAGCCGAGGCGCAGCAGCCGCTTCTCGTAGAGCTCGCTCGACCGCGTCGTCCAGCCGAACTTGTCGTACCGGTACCGCCAGACCGAGCCCACGACGAACACCGCGAACGTCACGTACGGGAACACGACCCACAGCAGGACCTCTCCGGTGCTCACCCCGTTCATCGCACCGCACCTCCCGTCCGGTCCGGCGTGCCCGTGCCGTACGGCTCGAGCGCGAAGGGCTCCATGCCCACGAGCTCGGCGGGCGGCCCCGCCGTCACGAGCTCGACGTACCGCTGCTGCGTGCGCTCGTCGAGCGGCGGCAGCGTGAGGCACACGGCCTCGACGAGCCCTGTCCACGGGCTGCGCGCGCTCTCGAGCGCCGTGCGCAGCACCTCGATGCCGTCGCGGTGGGACGCGAGCAGACCGGCCGCGATCGTCGCGTCGTCCCCCGTGGTCCGGGCCGAGAACTCGAGCACCGTCGGGAGGTAGTCGGGGAGCTCGGAGCCCGTGACCTCCCACCCGGCCGCGCGGTACGCCTCGACGAACGCGACGAGCGCCGTCCCGCGCCGGCGCGTGTCGCCCGCCGCGTAGTACGACAGGTACATCGAGCACTTCCGCTTGAGGTCGAACGTCGCGACGTACCGCGCCTGGAGCTCGCGCAGGCCCGGCGCGCCCGGCGCCGTGAGCACGTCGCAGAAGGCCTCCAGGCGCTCGCGGACGGGGGCGGGCAGGCCCGGGGCGGACGCGCGGACGGCGTCGACCGCGGCGAGCACGTCCTCGTCCGGGTAGGCCAGCAGCAGCGACGCGGCCATGTGGGCGGTGCGGCGCTGGGCGGCCGTCGTCGCGACCGGTGCCAGGTGGTCGGGCCGCGGCCCCCGGGGCCGTGCCCCGGGCCGCAGCGCCGGGGTCGGGAGCAGGGAGCGCGCCCTCATCGGGTGCCTCCGTCGGGCTCGACGCCAGGACCGCTCCCGGGCGCGGGACCGCCCGCCGGCCCGCCGGGCGCCGGCCCACCGGGCGTCGGGGGACCGGGGATCGTGTCGTGCCGCGCGTCCTGGCGCCCGCCCGGCAACGAGCCCGGGCCGCCCGGCGTGACGCCGCCGGGCGCGCCCGAGACGTCGCCCGGCTCCGGCCCCTCGCCCGGCGGGAAGAGGCCGGGCGGTCGCCCGTTGCCGTCCCAGTTGAGGAGGTTGACGCGACCGGGGGTCGACGGCCCGTAGGGCGAGTCCGCCGTCTGCCGCGCCTGGAGCACGTGGAAGTTCTCGACCGCGACCGGTACCGGGCTGCCCGACGTCTCGCCGAACGGTCCGCCGCCCGTGAGGCCCATGCCGCCCATGCCGGGGCCGCCGTCGTAGTCGAGGGAACATGACATTTCGTCACGGCTGCCGAGCTCGTCGAGCTCGCGCGCGATCTCGGTGTGCGCGGTCGGGATGACGTACCGGTCCTCGTACTTCGCGACGGCGAGCAGGCGGTACATCTCCTGGACCTGGGCACCGGTCATGCCGACCGCGGCCGCGGTCTGCTCGTCGGCCTCGCGGCCGAGGTTGATGTCGCGCATGTACGACCGCATGGCGGCCAGGCGGCGCAGCACGCGTTCGACCGGGGCGGTGTCGCCCGCGGTGAACAGCCCCGCGAGGTACTCGAGCGGGATGCGCATCTTCGAGATCGCGGCGAACAGCGTACGCCCGTCCTCGCCGTCGTTCCCGGAGGCGGCGACGACGTCGACGACGGGGGACAGCGGCGGGATGTACCAGACCATCGGCAGGGTGCGGTACTCGGGGTGCAGGGGCAGCGCGACCTCGTAGCGCGAGACGAGGTCCCAGATCGGCGAGCGCTGGGCGGCCGTGATCCAGTCGTCGGGGATGCCCTCGGCACGCGCGGCGGCCACGACCTCGGGGTCGTTCGGGTCGAGGAAGACGGCGCGCTGCGAGGCGAGGAGATCGTGCTCGTCCTCCACGCTCGCGGCCTCGGTGACCTTGTCGGCGTCGTAGAGGACGAGGCCGAGGTAGCGCAGGCGCCCGACGCACGTCTCCGAGCACACGGTCGGCAGGCCGACCTCGATGCGTGGGTAGCAGAGCGTGCACTTCTCGGCCTTGCCGGTCTTGTGGTTGAAGTAGACCTTCTTGTACGGGCACCCGGTGACGCACATGCGCCAGCCCCGGCACTGGTCCTGGTCGACCAGCACGATGCCGTCCTCGGCCCGCTTGTACATGGCGCCCGACGGGCACGACGCGACGCACGCCGGGTTGAGGCAGTGCTCGCAGATGCGCGGCAGGTAGAACATGAACGTCTTGTCGAGCTCGGTGGCCACGTGCTCCGACATGTGCTGGAGCACGGGGTCGTCCTGCATGGTCGCGGTCGAGCCGCCGAGGTCGTCGTCCCAGTTCGCGGACCACGAGATGTTGATGTCACCGCCCGTGAGCAGCGACTTCGGCCGGGCGACGGGCGTGTGCTGCCCCTGCGGCGACGAGAGCAGCATGTCGTACTCGTAGGTCCACGGCTCGTAGTAGTCGTGGATCGAGGGGAGCTTCGGGTTGGAGAAGATCGTCGCGAGCTTCTTCAGGCGGCCGCCGGCGCGGAGCTTGAGCCGGCCCTTCTTCGTCCGCACCCAGCCGCCCTGCCAGCGCTCCTGGTCCTGGTAGGTGCGCGGGTACCCGAGCCCGGGACGCGTCTCGACGTTGTTGAACCACACGTACTCCACGCCCGTGCGGTTCGTCCACGCCTGCTTGCACGTCACCGAGCACGTGTGGCACCCGATGCACTTGTCGAGGTTCATGACCATCGACATCTGCGCCATCACCCGCACGACGCCACCCCCTCCCGGCCGGCCGGCCCGAGGCCGCCTGCTGCGTCCGTCCGCGTCACGAGTACCGCACCTCCTGGCTCCGGCGCCGGACGACCGTCATCTCGTCGCGCTGGTTCCCCGTGGGCCCGAGGTAGTTGAACGCGTACGACAGCTGGGCGTACCCGCCCGCGAGGTGCGTCGGCTTGAGCAGGATGCGCGTGAGCGAGTTGTGGATCCCGCCGCGCAGGCCCGACGTCTCGGCGAGCGGGACGTCGATCGTGCGGTCGGTCGCGTGGAACATGTAGACCGTGCCCTCGGGCATCCGGTGGCTGACGATCGCGCGCGCCACCACGACGCCGTTGCGGTTGTACGCCTCGACCCACTCGTTGTCCGCGACGCCGATCTTGGCCGCGTCGGCCGGGCTCATCCAGATGCCCGGCCCGCCGCGCGAGAGCGACAGCATGAAGAGGTTGTCCTGGTACTCCGAGTGGATCGCCCACTTGTTGTGCGGGGTCAGGTACCGCACCGCGACCTCCGCGTGCCCGGCGGACCCCGGGTAGCCCGACGGCGAGGTGTCGCCCACGACGGGCGAGTCGCCGAACAGCCGGTGCATGTCGAGCGGCGGCCGGAAGACCGGCAGGTGCTCGCCGAGCTCGATCATCCAGTCGTGGTCGAGGTAGAAGTGCTGCCGACCCGTGAGGGTGTGCCACGGCTTGAGCCGCTCCACGTTGACGACGAACGCCGAGTACCGGCGCCCGCCGTGCTCCGAGCCCGACCACTCGGGCGAGGTGATGACCGGCGTCGGGCGGGACTGGACGTCCGGGAACGTCACGCGCTTGCCCTGCTCGCCCCGGGCGAGGTCCGCCAGGGGCGTGCCCGTGCGTCGCTCGACGTGCTCGAAGCCCTGCACGGCGAGGCGACCGTTCGTCGTGCCCGAGAGGGCGAGGATCATCTCGCACGCGTGCGTGTCGCGGTCGAGGCGCGGACGTCCGGCGGCGGGGCCGTCGGGCACGAGGCCGTTGCGCCGGCCGAGGTCCGCGACCTCCGGCCCGGGCGAGAACTGCACGCCCTTGGTCGCCATGCCCGCCTTCTCGGTGAGGGGGCCGAGCGCGGCCATGCGCGCGGCGAACGCCGGGTAGTCGCGCTCGACGACCACGAGCTTCGGCATCGTCACGCCCGGCACGAGCTCGCGCTCGGCCACGGGCTGCCCCGAGTCGGTGAGCGCGCCGTGCGGGACGGCCATCTCGTCCGGGGTGTCGTGCGCGAGCGGGGCGGCGACGAGGTCCTCCCGCACCCCGAGGTGCGTCACCGCGAGCTCGGAGACCTTCGCCGCGACGGTGTGGAAGATGTCGAAGTCCGTGCGCGTCTGCCACGGCGGGTCGATCGCCGGGTTGAACGAGTGCACGAACGGGTGCATGTCCGTCGAGGACAGGTCGTGCTTCTCGTACCAGGTCGCGGCGGGGAGCACGACGTCCGAGAACAGCGTCGTCGACGTCATCCGGAAGTCGAGCGTGACGAGCAGGTCGAGCTTGCCGCGCGGCGCCTCCTCGCGCCACGTCATCGACCGCGGGCGCCGCTCGGGGCCGGACTCCGCGGCGTTGACCGCGGCGTCCGTCCCCAGGAGGTGCTGGAGGAAGTACTCGTTGCCCTTGCCCGACGACCCGAGGATGTTCGCGCGCCACACCGTGACGACGCGCGGGAAGTTCGCCGGGTCGTCGGGGTCCTCGCACGCGAACCGGAGGTTCCCGGCCTTGAGCTCGTCGACGACGTGCTGCGCCGGCTCCTTGCCCGCCGCGCGGGCCTCGTCCACGAGGTCGAGCGGGTTGCGGTCGAACGTCGGGTAGCTCGGCATCCAGCCGCGCTGCGCGGACTCGACGAGCGTGTCCGCCGTCGTGCGTCCGGAGAACTGGCCCTGCGCGAGCGGCGACGCGAGCGCGTCCGCGGGCAGGCCGTCGTAGCGCCACTGGTCCGTCGCGAGGTACCAGAACGCGGTGCCGATCATCTGGCGCGGCGGTCGTGACCAGTCGAGGCCGCCCGCGTACTGGGCCCACCCCGTGACGGGACGGCACTTCTCCTGCCCCACGTAGTGCGCCCACCCGCCCCCGTTCACGCCCTGGCAGCCGGTGAGGGTGGTCAGCGCGAGCATCGCGCGGTAGATCGTGTCCGAGTGGAACCAGTGGTTCGTCCCCGCGCCCATGATGATCATCGAGCGCCCGCCCGAGTCGAGCGCGTTCTGCGCGAACTCGCGCCCGATGCGTGCGGCGGCCGCGGCCGGGACGCCTGTGAACCGCTCCTGCCACGCCGGGGTGGCGGGCGTCGCGTCGTCGTCGTAGCCGGCGGGCCACTCGCCCGGCAGGCCGAGCTCCGGCCGGTTCACGCCGTACTGCGCGAGCAGCAGGTCGAGCACCGTCGTGACGAGCCGCCCGCCGACGCGACGCGCCGGCACGCCACGCACGACGACGCCCGCACCGCCCAGGTGCGCGCCCGCGTCGTCGCCCGGGGCCGGGTCGAGGTCGAACCGCGGCAGCCCGACGGCGACCGTCTCGTACGAGTGGTCGGCGGAGGGAGAGCCCGGGTCCGCCGGGGTAGAGCCCTGGTCGGCCGGGGTAGAGCCCTGGTCGGGCGACAGCGGGCGCTCGGGGACGGTGTCGCGGCTGGGAGGCGTCTGGGGGGAGCCCCAGAAGACGCCGTGCGGGTCGGCGACCGAGAGCAGCGGGTCGATGTCGCCGAGGTCGAGGTTCCACCGCCCGGCGTCGGCCTCGCCGTAGCGGTGGCCGAGGCTCCCGTGCGGGACGCGCGGGGTGCCGTCCGCGTCGAGCACGACGGTCTTGAAGCGCGCGTTCGCCGAGTCGGCGCCGTCGTCGCCGGGGCGCCCGACGCCGTCGGGCAGGTCCGCCGCGGTGAGGAACTTCCCGGGCACGTACGTCGTGCCCGATCCGTCGTCGTGCTCCTCGAGCACGACGAGGTGGGGGAGGTCCGTGAAGCGGGCCGCGTACTCCGCGAACTGCGGGGTGCGGCGCTGCGCGTAGTGCTCCGTGAGGATCACGTGGCCCATGGCCTGGGCGAGCGCGCCGTCCGTGCCCGGGTGCGGGGCGAGCCACTCGTCGGCGAACTTCGTGTTGTCCGCGTAGTCGGGCGACACGACGATCACCTTCTGGCCGCGGTAGCGCGCCTCGGTCATGAAGTGGGCGTCGGGCGTGCGGGTCACGGGGACGTTCGAGCCCCACATGATGCAGTACGTCGAGTTCCACCAGTCCGCGGACTCCGGGACGTCGGTCTGGTCGCCGAAGACCTGCGGGGACGCGACGGGCAGGTCGGCGTACCAGTCGTAGAACGACAGCATGGTGCCGCCGAGCATCTGGACGAACCGCGCGCCCACCCCGTGGGAGACCATCGACATGGCGGGGATCGGGGAGAACCCCGCGATGCGGTCGGGCCCGTACGCCGCGATCGTGTGCACGTGCGCCGCGGCGACGATCTCCGCCGCCTCGTCCCACGTGGCGCGCACGAGGCCGCCCTTGCCGCGCGCCGCCTTGTAGGCGCGGGCGGTGGCGGGGTCCGTCGTGACCTTGCGCCACGCGAGCACCGGGTCGCCCGTGGCGGCGCGGGCCGCGCGGTAGGCGTCGAGCAGCGCGCCGCGCACGTAGGGGTAGCGCACGCGCGTGGGGGAGTAGGTGTACCAGGAGAACGCGGCGCCGCGGGGGCAGCCGCGCGGCTCGTACTCGGGCGAGTCCGGCCCCACGGAGGGGTAGTCGGTCTGCTGGGTCTCCCACGTGATGATGCCGTCCTTGACGTACACCTTCCACGAGCACGACCCGGTGCAGTTCACGCCGTGGGTCGAGCGCACGACCTTGTCGTGGGACCAGCGGTCGCGGTAGAACACGTCGCCCTGGCGGCCGCCCGTGAGGAACACCTGCCGCAGGTCGTCGGACACCGTCCCGCGTTTGAGGTGCTTGCCGAGCCGCAGCAGCGCGTCCTCGACCGGGCCCTCCGACGTCGTCGTCATGCGGCGCTCCCGCCCCCCGGGGCGGCGGGGACCACCGGGCACCACCAGGGGTGGCGCGCCGGCGGCGACGACGGCACGGACAGGTACGACATACGAGCCTCCTGGGCGAGCAGGTGCGGCGGTCGGTCCACAGCCACTATGCCCAGGTCGCCTGGATCGTGCGCGGTGAGCGCACGCCGTGGTCCCGTCCCCGCCGGGCCGGGCCGGGCTCGCTACCGTGGCGCCATGACCGCACCCACCGGACGGCCCGCGGACGCGACCGTCGCCGTCGTCACCGTGTCCGACCGCTGCTCGCGCGGCGAGGCGGAGGACCGCTCGGGACCTCTCCTCGCGGGGCTGCTCGCGGCGTCGGGCTGGGCGGTCGTCACCGACCTCGTGCCCGACGGCGTCGCCCCCGTCCGCGACGCGGTCGCCCGGGCGGTGGCCGGGGGAGCGCGGGTCGTGCTCACGACCGGGGGGACCGGCGTCGGGCCGCGCGACCTCACGCCCGAGGGCACCCGCGAGGTGCTGGCGCAGGAGATCCCGGGCATCGCGGAGGAGCTGCGTCGGCGCGGCGCGGAGCACGTCCCCGCGGCGGTGCTGTCCCGCGGCGTCGCGGGGGTCGCGCCCGGTCCGCACGGGCGCGCGCTCGTGGTCAACCTCCCCGGCTCCACGGGCGGGGTGCGCGACGGCTGGGCCGTCCTGGAGCCGCTCCTGCCGCACGTCCTCGCGCAGCTCGACGGCGGCGACCACTGACGACCAGGCCGTCGGGGCGCGCCGACCAGGCGGTCGCGGCGGGTCCCGGGACCGTGACGAGCCAGGACCGCCTGCTCGGAACGGGGCGGGGTCAGTCGGGCGGGGTCAGCCGCCGGCGAACGGGGGGAGGACGTCCACCGTCTCGTCCGCGGCGACCGGGGTGTCGTCGCTCGCCGCGCGGACGCCTCCCACGAGGAGCGAGCAGCGCGGGAGCACGTCGGCGAGCGCCGCGTGCCGGGCGACGACGGCGGCGTGCAGCTCGCCGACCGTCGTCGCGTCGACGGTCTCGGTCTCGGTGCCGGCGGCGTCGCGCGCGCCGGCGAAGTAGCGGACGGTCGCCATCTCTCAGTCCTGCGCCCCGGCCGGGGCCGCCGTGCCGGGCAGCTCGGGCTCGGGCGTCCACGCGAGCGCGAGCTCGGTCGCCCGGTCGAGCACGTCCTGCACGCTGCGGCCCGACCCGTCGTGCACGGCGAGCCCGGCGACGTAGCCCGCGACGAACGTCGTGAGAGGCGCGGCGGGACGCTCGATGCCGTGCGCGGCGTCGCGCGCGAGGTCGAGGACCGCGCCGATGTCGACGACCTCCGGGTCGAGGTCGAGGTCCTGCGCGAGCGCGTCGACCCAGCGTTCGAGGTTCGTCATCGTGGCCTCCTGCCGTCGTCGGGGGTGCCGGCGGGCGGGGCGCCGGGCACCGCGGGCGCGCCTGCGGCCAGGCGGCGCTCCTGCTCGCGGGCATCCTCCCACGTGTCCACGTCGTCGGTGGCGCCCGTGTCGTCGGGGACGCCGATCGCGGGGAGACCGGCGAGGAGCCGCCGCACCGACGCGCCCTGCACGGTCGGCAGCGCGTCGAGCGCGGCGTCGAGCGCCGCGCGCTCGTACAGCCCGACGAGCCACTGCGCGCGTCCGTCGCGCACCGCGTGGACGGCGACCTCGCCGCTCCGGCGGCGGGCGGCGGCGAGCAGCGCGGGTACCGCCTCGGCGGCGCGGGGGACGTCGCACGCGAGCACGAGCACCCAGGGCGCGCGGCCGTCGTCGGGCAGGGCGGCGAGCCCGGCCGCGATCCCGGCGACGGGCCCTCCGAACGGCGGGTCCTCGCGCGTGCGGACGTAGCGCCCCGGGGCGGCGAGCTCGTCCGGCCCGACGACGACCGTCCGCGCCGCCCCCACGGTCGCCGCGAGCGCGTGCTCCAGCAGGGGCCGACCCCCGACGACGAGCCCCGGCTTGGGCGTCCCCAGCCGCTCCGCCCGCCCTCCCGCCAGCACGACGGCGTCGAACGGGAGGGACGGTTCGGCACCCCGTGCGCGGATCGGCAGCCCGAGGTGCCGACCCGGCCCGTCGGGTGCCGACCCGTGGTCGGGGCGGGAGGTCACGGCTCGCGGTGCCAGTCGCCGGACTTGCCCCCGGTCTTCGCGACCAGCCGCACGTCCGTGAGCTCGACGGACTTGTCGAGGCCCTTGACCATGTCGACGACCGCGAGGCCCGCGACCGCGACGGCGGTGAGCGCCTCCATCTCGACGCCCGTGCGGTCCGCCGTCCCGACGGTGGCGGTGACGTCGACGCCGTGGTCGCCCACGACGAGGTCGACGACCGCCCCGTGGACGCCGATGACGTGCGCGAGCGGCAGGAGCTCGGACGTCCGCTTGGCGCCCGCGATCCCGGCGATGCGCGCGACGGCGAGCACGTCGCCCTTGGGGACGGTCCCGTCGCGCAGCGCGGCGACGATCTCCGGCGAGCACCGCACGGTCCCGGTCGCCGTCGCGGAGCGGACGGTGGGCTGCTTGGCGGTGACGTCGACCATGCGCGCGTGCCCGCGCTCGTCGAGGTGCGTGAAGCTCATGCCGCCACTCTCGCACGCGGGGCAGCGCGCGGCGCCACGCCCGGGGTCGGTCGCGGGCTCGGGTGCGCTCGCGGCCCGCGACCGCGAGGATCGACCCATGCGCAGCTCACTCCTCGACCACGCCGAGCGCTCCGTCGAGCCCGGCAGCTTCCAGCTCCAGAACGACCGCATGCTCAAGGTCGACCTCCGCGGCACGGGCGGGTTCTTCTTCGCGAAGCAGGGCTCGATGGTCGCCTACCAGGGCGACGTCGACTTCGCGTACGAGGGCAGCGGCGGTCTCGGCAAGATGTTCAAGAAGGCGTTCACGGGCGAGGGCATGTCGCTCATGAAGGTCTCGGGCAGCGGCGACGTCTTCCTCGCGCAGGACGCGGACCAGGTCTTCGTGCTCCACCTGGAGGACGAGGGCGTGACGGTCAACGGCGCGAACGTGCTCGCGTTCGAGAGCTCGCTCGCGTGGGACATCAACCGGGTCGAGGGCGCGTCGATGCTCAGCGGCGGCCTGTTCAACACGACGTTCACCGGGACCGGGGCGCTGGCCGTCACCGCGTTCGGCACGCCCGTCGTGCTCGACGTCGACGTCCCCACCTTCGTCGACATGCAGGCCGCGGTGCTGTGGTCGACGTCGCTGCAGTCCTCGATCCGCAAGACGGCGAAGCTCGGTGCCGCGATCGGGCGCGGGTCCGGCGAGGCGTACCAGCTCGCGCTCTCGGGGCGCGGGATCGTCGTCGTGCAGGCGTCGGAGGGCCACCCGCCGCCCCCGGCGAAGTGACCGCGGCCGGCCCCGGGTTCAGAGCAGCAGCACCTGCACGGGGTCACCCGGCGCCACGGCCGTGACGTCGGCCCCGACGACGGCGAGCGCGTCGGCGTGCGCGAGCGCGCTCAGGCGGTGCGAGCCGGAGCCGCGCGCCGTCGCGTCCTCCTCGGGGCGACGGCCCGCGGGGACGACGCGCGCGCCGTCGGGCTCGGTGTGGCGCACGAGGACGAGCTGCTCGCGCCCAGGCGGCGAGGACCACCCCGCGGCGGCGACGCGCCGGACGAGCGGGCGGCCCGTGCCGGGCACGCCGCGCAGCCGGTCCACGACGGGCCGCACGAACAGCTCGAACGACACGTACGCGCTCACGGGGTTGCCCGGCAGCGCGAGCCACGGCACACCCCGCCAGCGTCCGAGACCCTGCGGGCGGCCGGGCTGCATGCCGACCGCGACGAGCCGGGCGTCGGTGACCGCGTCCTGCCACGGCGTGCCCGCGCGGGTCGCGGGGTCGAGCACCTCGCGCACGACGTCGAACGCCCCCGCGCTCACCCCGCCGGTGCTGACGAGCAGGTCGGGCGGGGCGCCGTCGAACGCGTCGAGCAGCCCGTCCAGCGTCGCGACGAGCGCCGCCGCGGAGTCGCCCACGGCCCCGCGCCGGACCACGTGCGCGCCCGCCGTGCGGGCCGCCTCGGCGAGCAGGACGGAGTTGGAGTCCGGGAGGTGCCCCGGTCCCGGCGTGGTCCCCGGCGCCACGAGCTCGCTGCCGGTGGAGAGCACCGCGACGCGCGGCGCGCGGTGCACGCGCACGGTCGCGTGCCCGGCGGACGCCGCGACCGAGACGTGCCGCGCCGTGAGCACGGCGCCTGCCGCGACGACGACGTCCCCCCGGCGCACGTCCTCCCCGCGGGTCCGCACGTGGGTGCGCGAGGCGTCGTGGACCGCGACCGTCGTCGGCCCGCTCCCGGCCGCGCCCGGCGTGAAGCGACCGGTCGACGTGCGCTCGACGGGCACGACGGCGTCCGCCCCGGGCGGCACGGGCGCGCCCGTCATGATCCGGACCGCCTCGCCCGGCCCCAGACCGCCGTCGAGCCCGGGCGGGCCCGCGTCCCCGGCCGCGACGTCGCCCACGACGCGCAGCACCACGGGCGCCGACGGCGTCGCCCCCGCCACGTCCTGCGCGCGCACCGCGTACCCGTCCATCGCGGACGCGTCGAACGCGGGGGCGTCCAGCGCGGACACGACGTCGGCGGCCAGGACGGCCCCCACGGCGTCCTCCAGCGGGGTGTCCGCGGGCGCCGTCGGGCGGACGAGCGCGAGCGCGTCCGCGGTGTGCTGGACGATCGTCCGACTCGGGTCGCGCGTCATGCCCGCACCGTAGCCGAGCCCGGGTGCCGACCTCGGGAGGGTGGGCTACGTTGGGCACCGGAGTCATGAAGCGGCCCGAAGCCCCCCGAACCTTGGGAGGACGACATGGCCTCGATCCCCGTGACCACCCTCAGCCCCGACCAGACGGCGCCCGTGCGCCCCGCAGCGCTCGCGGAGGTGCTTGCCGTGGGCACGCACCTCCTCGTGGGGCAGTACCGCGTCGAGCTCGGCACCGGGACGTGGTGGTGGTCGGACGAGGTGTACACCATGCACGGCTGGGCGCCGGGGGACGTCCAGCCCAGCCTCGACGCGCTGCGTTCGCGCAAGCACCCGGACGACCGCGCCCGCGTCGTGCGCGCCGCCACGGAGGCGATCCGTTCCGGACGCCCGTTCTCGTGCGCGCACCGCATCGTCGACGGGCACGGCAAGGCCCGGTCCGTCGTCGTGACGGGACAGGGCCGACGGGACGCGCGCGGTCGCGTCGTCGAGATCGCGGGGTACGTCGTCGACGTCACCCCGACGCACAAGGAGGCGCTCGAGCGCGAGTCGCAGCGCGCGGTCACGCGCGCGTTCGTCACGCAGGCGGCCGTCGAGCAGGTCAAGGGCGTGCTCATGGCCGTGCACGGCGTCGACGACGTCGCGGCGGGCCAGCTCCTCGCGGAGGCGGCCGGCGAGGCCGGCGTCCCCGTCCAGGAGACGGCCGCGCAGGTCATGCGCGCGCTGAGCAAGGCCGGCGGGGTCGGCCCGACGGCCGAGGCCACGGTCGCGGGCGCGTTCGCCGCCGTCCGCCCGGTCGCGCGGCCCCGCGCCCACGAGGCGCAGCTCGCACGCCGTCGCGAGCCGGCCCGCTCCTGAGCCGGGCGGTCCCGCGCACGACGAGAACGACACGAGAAGGAGGAACCACATGACCGACGAGACCACCTTCCCGGCCCAGCAGCAGGAGCCCCCGGGCCTCACCGGACGCATGGACCCGGTGCCCGACCACGGGGAGCAGTCGTACCGCGGCACCGGGCGGCTCGAGGGCCGTCGGGCGCTGATCACGGGCGGCGACTCGGGCATCGGCCGCGCCGTCGCCATCGCGTTCGCGCGCGAGGGCGCCGACGTCGCCATCGGCTACCTGCCGGAGGAGCAGGAGGACGCCGAGGAGACGGCGCGCTGGGTCCGCGAGGCGGGCCGCACGTGCGCCCTCCTGCCCGGCGACGTCACCGACGAGGCGACGGCACGGGCCCTGCCCGGGCGCGCCGCGTCCGAGCTCGGCGGGCTCGACGTGCTCGTCAACAACGCCGGCTTCCAGATGGCGCGGCGCGAGTCGATCGAGGACGTCACGACCGACGAGATCGACCGGGTGCTCAAGACGAACCTCTACGCGCTGCTGTGGATCACGCAGTCGGCGCTCGAGCACCTGGGCGAGGGGGCGGCGATCGTCAACAACTCGTCGATCCAGGCGTTCCAGCCGTCGACGTCGCTCCTCGACTACGCGTCGACGAAGGCGGCGATCAACAACCTCACGGTGAACCTCGCGGCCGAGCTCGGCCCGCGCGGCATCCGCGTGAACGCCGTCGCGCCGGGACCGATCTGGACGCCGCTCCAGCCGGCTACCCAGCCCGAGGAGAAGATCGAGCAGTTCGGGAAGGACACCCCGCTGGGGCGCGCGGGCCAGCCCGCGGAGGTCGCCCCGGCGTTCGTCTTCCTCGCCTCCCCGACGGACGCGAGCTACGTGTCCGGCACCGTCCTCGGTGTCACGGGAGGCAAGCCCGTGTTCTGACGGGCGCCATCCTCACCGGGGGAGGCGCGGACGGTTCGGCCGAGGGCCGCGTCTCGCTCGGGAAGGGTCGGAGGGTGGGCGTCCGCGCCCGCCCGGGGGCGGGTCCGTCGCGAGAGCGACGGCGCCCGTGAGAGGGTCACCAGCCGCCACGCCTTGTGCGGGCGAGACGGCCGCCGCCCCCGCCCCGCCCCGGTGACGCCCGGGCGGGGCCTCCGGCACGACGTGCCCCGGTTCTCCGCGACGTAGGCTTGCCGCGGAGACAAGGAGAGCACCCATGAGCATCGATCGCAGAACGAGCGCCGAGCCGACCCCGGGAGGATCCGGAGCGCCGCTGACCGAGGTCCCCGTCGTCGACCTGATGGCGGAGGAAGCGACGGTCGCGGGCCTCGTGGCGGACGCCGCCCGCGCCCTGGCCGACGAACCTACGCTGCAGCAGACCCTCGACCGGGTCGTCGAGCTCGCCGTCGCGATGGTCGACGGGTGCGACGAGGCCGGCATCTCGCTCGTGACCCGCCGCCGCATCGAGAGCGCGGCCGTGTCGGACCCGGTCGTCGCGCGCGGGGACGCGCTCCAGTACGAGTTCGACGAGGGCCCGTGCCTCGACGCCATCCGCGAGCACGCGCTCGTGGAGTCCGGGGACGTCGCGGCGGACCCGCGCTGGCCGCGGTGGGCGCCGCGCGTCTCGGGCGAGCTCGGTGTCCGCTCCATGCTGTGCGTGCAGCTCTACACGTCGGAGAACGCGCACGGCGCGCTCAACATGTACTCGGGGTCGCGGGCCGCGTTCGGTCCGGACTCCCACCACCTCGCGTCGACGTTCGCCGCCGTCGCAGCCGCGGCGATCTCGGCCGCGCGGACCGAGGAGCAGCTCCAGTCCGCCGTCCAGACCCGCACGCTCATCGGGCAGGCCCAGGGCATCATCATGGAGCGGTACTCCCTGACCCCCGGCCGCGCGTTCGCCGTGATGAGTCGCGTGTCCCAGGACGCGAACATCAAGCTCGTCGACGTCGCCCGCGAGATCGTCGAGACGCGGCGCATCCCCGGCGTCGGCGCGCCCGTGGGGGACTGAGCCCCGGCGCTCAGCCGCCGGTGGCCGGCTCGTCGGCGCACGGCGCCTCGAGCAGCGCGTCGACCCGGCGTCGGACCGACTCGTCGAGCAGGGGCCCGGCCGTCTCGGCGCCGCCGACCACGCCCTCCACGAGGCGCCGGGCGAGCTCGCGGACGGGGACGTTCACGTCGTTCGAGCGGCGGCGCAGCACCTCGAACGCGTCGTCGGGCCCCGTGCGCAGCGCCGCCATGAGCACGCCCTTGGCCTGCTCGATCACCGAGCGCGACGCGTCCGCGGCCCGGATCGACGCGGTCGCCGCGCGCCGCGCGGCCTCGGCGTGAGCCGTCGTCAGGTCGACGAAGTAGCCCACCACGTGCGCCCAGGGCAGCTCCCCGCCCGGGTTCTTCCCCTGCGCCGCGACGGCGAGCGTGCGAGTAGCGCCCGTCGCGTCCACGATGCGGTGCATGGACCCGAACGGCTCCCCGGTCCGGGCGGCCTGCGCGAGCTCGCTCGCGACCCGCTCCCGGTCCTCGGGGTGCTTGTGCGACAGCACGAGGGCGGTCGTCGGTACGACCTCGCCCGGCGCGAAACCGTGCATCTCGTACACCTCGTCGGACCACCACCACGTGTCGGTGGCGATGTCCACGCGGAAGCGGCCGACCGGCTGGGGGTCACCCGGGCCGAGGGCGGCGAGGAGGTCGGCGAGAGCGGGCGGGACGACGTCGTCGGGCTCGGTGGCGTCGGCGGGCAGGGCAGCGTCCATCGATGGGGGTCCCCGGAGATCGAGCAGGACGGAGCCGATTCCTGACCCCAGCAGAGTGAAGATTATCCCAGCGTCGGCGCGAGGGAGGAAACCATGACCACGCAGGTCAGCGACGGGCGGGACGAGTCGGCCGAGGAACGGTCCGACCGGAACTGGGCGGAGCTGCTCCAGGAGCTGCGCGTCATGCAGATGGGTGTGCAGATCCTCACGGGCTTCCTGCTCACGCTGCCCTTCCAGCAGCGCTTCGGCGACCTCGACACCGTCCAGACCGGTGTCTACCTCGCGCTCGTCGCGCTGGCCGTGCTGTCCACCGGCCTGTTCGTGACGCCGGTGAGCCTGCACCGCACGCTCTTCCGTCGGCACCGCAAGACGACGCTCGTGACCCTGAGCGACCGGATCGCGCGGCTCGGCGTGCTCGTCCTCGCGTTCGTCGTCACCGGGACCGTGCTGCTCGTCGTCGACGTCGTCGTCGACCGGACCGCGGCCCTGTGGTCGAGCGGCTGCACGCTCGTGCTGCTCGTCGGCCTCTGGTTCGTCCTCCCGCGCCTCGTCGCCCGCGACCCGTCCTCTCCCGCCTCCCCCTGACCCCGCGATCACGACCTCTCGCCACACGAGGTAGAGAGGCAGAGCCGTGGTTCGCGCGAGGAAGAGCCCCGGTCGCGCGAGGTAGAGCTGTGGTCACGCGAAGTAGAGCCGTGGTTCGCTGAGGTAGAGCCGTGGTCACGCGAAGTAGAGCCGTGGTCAATCGCGGAGACCGTGGTGGAGCCGGGCGCCGTCCCCCGGCCGCCCCGCGCCGGGCCGGAGGGCCGAGCGACACCCACTGTCCACCATGGGCCGCGGCCTCCGGCGAGCAGGTGATTGTGGCCCGTAGGTCGACCAGGACGAGCCCAGATCACCTGCTCGCCACCGAGTTCCGACGTGAGCGCGGTGACCGGTCGGCGGTGCGGTGCGAGCGCACGTGACACCGCGGGCAGTCGCTCGAGAAGGGGAGACCCAGAGGTGAGACGACGCCGGGCGGGGTGGGTGGGGGTGCCGCGTCGTGGCGGGCCTGGCGAGAGCCGCGAGGAACGAGCGGCGGATGGTAGACGCGGCACCACCACCCACCCTGCCCACCCAGGACGACCACGCGCCGTCGGGCATGACCACGGCTCTAGCCCGCGTGTCCACGGCTCTACTTCGCGTGACTACGGCTCTACTTCGCGTGACTATGGCTCTACCTCGTCTGGCCACGGCCTCTCGCGGAGGGTCAGGAGGACGACGCGGAGGCGCGGGCCCGGACGCCCCGACGGACGGGGCCGAGGGTGAACAGCAGGGTCAGCAGGGCTGTGAGGGCGAGCAGGCCGAAGCCGAGGCCGTAGGTGCCCTCGAGCTGGTAGACGGCGCCCATGAGCAGCGGCGGGATGAACCCGCCGAGGCCGCCCGCCGCACCGACAAGGCCGGTGACCGCACCGACCTTCTCGACCGGCGCGACCTTCGAGACGAGGGCGAACGTCGCGCCCGACGACGCGCCGAGCGCGGCGGCGAGGCCGAGGAACGCGATCGTCCCGACCGGCACGAGCGACGGCTGGAACGCGACGACCGCGGCGAGCGCCGTGACGACGGCGAAGCACACGACGGACACGGGCACGCCGCCGAACCGGTCGGACAGCGCGCCGCCGACGGGCCGCATGACGACGGCGAGCACGACGAACCCGGCGGTGCGGGCCGCGGCGTCGGACGCGGTGAGGTCGTAGGCGTTGACGAGGAACGTCGGCAGGTAGACGGAGAACGCGACGAACCCGCCGAACCCGACGGCGTACAGCCAGGAGAGCTGCAGGGTGGCGGGGAGGCGGAACGTCGCCCAGGTGCGGGACCAGAACCCGCCTGCGGGGGCGGCCGCGCGGCCGGGCGGGACGCGCAGCAGCAGCCACGACACGACGGCGAACACCGCGAGGACGGCGGCGACGAGGAGGAACGGGGCGGCGTCGCCCCACGCGTCGCGGATGCGGACGGTGGTGAACGCGGAGATCGCGGTGCCGCCCATCCCCATGCCGAAGATCCCGACGGCGGTGCCGCGCCGCGCGGGCGGGTACCACGCGTTGACGAACGGCACCCCGACGGCGAACGCGGTGCCGCCGAGACCGAGGAAGAACCCGCCGACGATCAGCCAGACGAAGCTGTCCGCGACGAGCCCGACGAACAGCACGGGCAGGATCGTCAGCGCGCTGACCAGGGGGAACATGATGCGCGCGCCGTACCGGTCGGTGAGCGCTCCCACGGGGATGCGGCCGAGCGACCCGACGACGACCGGGACGGCCACCAGCACGGACACCTGCACGTCGGTGAGGTCGTACTGCTGCCCGTACGCCGCGCCGAGCGGGCTGATGAGCGCCCAGGCCCAGAAGTTCACCGCGAAGCCGATGGTCGCGAGGACGAGCATGAGGGTCGGGGAGGTGGACGTCGACGTCGTCGTCGCGGCGGGTCCGGCGGCCCTGCCCGCGTCCTGCTGCGCCATGGCGACTCCTGGGGGGAGGTGCCCGTCGTCGGGCACGGGGGAGGTCGTTGCGTCGAGCACCTCCACGCTAACGACGCTCCCCGCGCCGCGCGCGGGGAACCCCCCGTACCGTGGGGGCGTGCTCGACTGGCTCTTCGGGGGCGTGGCCCTGCTCAACGTGTACGCGCTCGCCCTCGTGGTGCTGCGCGCACCGCTGTACCGCACGCGCCTGTACCGGCCCATGCTCCTCAACATCGGGCTCTCGATCGCGCCCGTCATCGTGCTGGGGATCGTGGTCGTCGTCGACGCGGTGCTCATCGCGGGCGGTGCCCCGTCGTGGGCGGTCGTGGCGTGCGCCGTCCTCGGGTTCGGCGTCTGGCTGCTGCTCCTGCCGAACGCGGGCTACCTCGTCACGGAGCTGAACTACAGCCACCGCCAGGAGGGCGAGGAGGTCCCGCTCTGGTACGACATCGTGGCCGTGCTGACGCTCGCCCTGTCCGGGGTGATGAACACGCTCGTCAACGTGTTCCTCGCGCAGGCGCTGCTCGCGATCGTGCTCTACCCGGACGACGACGCCCCGTTCCGCCGGCCCGTGTCGTGGGTCGTGGTGCTCGTCGTGCTGGCGCTCGTCTCCGTCGGGATCTACCTCGGCCGGTACGTGCGGTTCAACAGCTGGGACCTCGTCCACCCGGTCCAGTTCGTGCGCAAGCTCGTGCGGCACTTCCGGGCGCGCGGCGCCGCGCTGGACGCGCTGCTCTTCGTGCTCCTGCACACGCTGTTCTTCGCGGTCATGTACGCGATCGTCATGGGCCCGGTCACGACGCTCCTCGTGCGCGGGGCCTGACGGCCCGTGGCGGTCCAGCGACGGTCCCGTGGCGGCCCGTAGGATGCGCGCCGTGACGTCGACCGCGCCGAAGGCCGCCCGGGGCGTGCCGCTGCTCCGCGCCGTCGTGGGCACGTGGCCGCGCCGCGTGGCGCTCGCCGTCGTCCTGGGGGCCGTCGTCGGCACGACGGCGGCCGGCGGGCTCGCCCGCCACGACGCCGCCGACGCGGGGCCGGCCCGGGCTGCCGCGGGGGAGCCCGTCGCCACGGGACCGTTCGACCTCACCGTGCGCTCGTGGTCCGTGACGGACACCGTCCAGGTCTCCGCGCTGGAGGACTCCGGGGCGGACGCGTGGCTCGTCATGGTGGTGGGCGCGCTCGACACGGACCGCGAGTCGCGGCGGCTCGACCGCACCGCGGTGACGCTCCCCGACGAGCTGCCCGGTGGTCTGGCGCTCGCGGGCGACGCGGAGCCCGACCGCCCGGACCCGACGCTGCTCGTGCGTGACGCGTCCGCGTACCCGGTGCTGTCGCCGGGCCTCGCCGACGACGTCGCGCTCCTGTGGCCCGTGACGGTGCCGGGGCAGGGCCGTGCGGTGGTCGCGACGCCCGACGAGCTGCTGACCGTGACCGTCCCGACGTTCCGGTACCGCGACATGACGGTCGGCGGCGGCCGGCGGTGGGCCGAGACGGGCGCCGTCACGCTCGTGGACGTGCCGGCCGGGGACGTCCCGCCGGAGATCGTGGACCCGCCCGAGACGGAGGACGGCTGGTGACCGAGGAGGCGACCGCCGTGGCAGCGGTCGGGCCCGAGGCGCCGGACGCGCGCTCGCGGCGGACCGGCCGGGCCGTGACCGTGGCCCTGCTCGTCCTCGCGGTGGGGGCGGGGGCCGCGGTGTCGCGCGTCGACACGTGGTGGCCCACGCTCACGCCGACGACGTCGCGGGGCGCCGTGGGCGAGGTCGTGACCGCGGGTCCGGTGCGCGTGCGGGTCGACGACGTCCGCACCGGCACGACGCTCGACGACGGCGCCGGCCCGCTGACGACCGACGGCGTCTGGGTCGTCGTGGACCTCGCGGTGTCCGGGACGACGGGCGAGGCGAGCGTCGACGTGGTCGAGCTGCGCGACGCCGTCGGACGGGACCACGAGGCGTCGCACCGTGTGAGCAACCAGGTGCTGAGCACGTTCGCCGACCCGGACGTCCCCGAGGCGGGGACCGTCGCCGTCGAGGTGCCCGCGCGGGCGCTGGAGGGCGGCCTCGTGCTGCGTGTGCTCACGGAGCACCAGGACGCGGACCTCGACCGTCCCCAGGCGATCGCCGAGGTCGACCTCGGCCGCGTCGCGCCGCCCGCCGCGGGGGACTCCGTGGAGACGGTGCGTCCCGCGCTCGTCCCGGGCGGGTGGGACGCGTGAGCGCCGGCTGGTGGCGGACCAACCGCTGGTGGCTGCCGGTGCTCGTCGTCGCGCTCGGAGCCCTGGGCTGGCTGACCTGGCGGTCGGACGAGGTACAGGCCTGGTGGTCGGGCGAGCCGCGCGTCGCGCACGCCGCGGACGCCGAGGGGTGGGCCCAGGTCGGGGACGTGCGGGCCCGGCTCGCGGGTCTCGAGGCGGTCGACGGGCTCGACGACGGGTACGGCGGCCGGATCGATGCGCCCGACGGCTACACGCTCTGGGCGGCCGACGTGTCGCTCCGCTCCGACGCGCCGCCCGCCCCCGAGGGCGCGGAGGAGACCTTCTCGTCGTGCGAGGTGCTGCTCCGGGACACGGCCGGCCGGGAGTTCGCGGCGGGCGCGTCGGCGCTCGCGGGCATGCCGTACCCCGAGGCGCCGGGCTGCACGGGTGCCGTCTCCAGCCGCAGCACGCAGTACTTCCTCACCCCCGACGACGCCGAGCCCGCCGAGGTGCGTCTCGTCGAGCCGAGCCTCCTGCCGGCGTACTGGTCCCTCCCCGTCGCTGACGTCGGCTGACCGCCGCCCGGCGGGGTGCCGCGTCAGCGGGCCGCGGCCGCGCCGACGGCGGTCGGCGCGCTCTCCGTCCCGGTGTCGACCACGGGGCCCGGCTCGGCCCGCCGCGCCGCGCGCCGCGTGCGCAGCGCGGACGGCAGGCCCAGGCTCGCGAGCAGCGCGTCGGCCGCGGCGGCGAGCAGGACGGTCGTGAGCACCTGCACGACGACGGTCCCGACCGTCTCCAGCGGGCCGACGAGCGCGCGCCACGCGACGATCCCCGGCTGGCCGACGACCGCCTGCGCGGCGGTGAGCACGACCTGCTCGGTGAGCGTGAGGAGCGCGAACGCGACGCAGAAGAGCAGCACCGCGCTCCAGCGGCTGCGCCACAGCATCCCGAGCGCGCCGACGAGGCCGCCGAACCGCCGGCCCGGGTCGAGCATCAGCGCCCAGGCCCGCTGGGCACCGCTCTCGCCGAGCGTCCGGTTGAACCGGTCGACGGCGCGGGCCGTCCGTCCGGTCGCGTCGCCGTCGCTGGGCGCCGCGTGGGCGGGGTCGACGACGTCGATCGCCTCCACGCCGTACACGATCGTCCCGAGCGTGAGCCACGCGAGCGGGACCACGAGCCCGGTGACGACGCCCGCGACGAGGAGGGACGTCGTCGGACCCACGGCCTCGACGAGCGGCTTGAGCGCGTCCACGCGGGCGACCACGCCGTCCCACCAGGTCGTCACCTCGACGACGACGACGCGCGTCGACCACCACTCGCGGACGCGACCGACGAGTGCCGTGACGGTGAACGCGCCGACGACGATCCACACGACCTCGCAGTAGCCCGCCGCGATGCGCACCGCGGCGGAGCGGGCGCTGCGCCGGGCGTCGTCGTCGCGCGCGGAGGCGCCGCGGTCGAGGCGCCGCGCGAGGCGTTCCAGCAGGGTGCGGGCGAGCAGCGCGCCCGCGACGACGAGCACGACGGTGAGCCCGAAGCCCTCGGGGACGGGGCTGGCGGTCTCGATCCCCGCCCCCGCCGCGAACGCGTGGTCGAGCGCGGCGGAGTCGATGTACGCCTGCCAGTCGGAGGACAGACCGCCGTAGAACTCGTAGATGACGAGGTAGGGGACGAGGACCGAGGCGATCGATCCGAGCAGCGCCCGGACCTCGAGCCGGTCCCGCTCCGTGCGCGGCTCCCGCCGCAGCACGTGCAGCATGACGACGATCCCGACGACCGTCGCGAGCGGCGAGAAGCACAGCACCAGGAGGCCCAGCACGCCCGACGACGGCGCGACGGCGAGCGCGGCCCGCAGGGCGAGCTCGTGCAGCACCTGCGCGAGGACGGCGACCGCGACGAGCGCGGGCCAGTGCCGGGCCAGGAGCCGGCCGGCGTCGGCGAGGACGCGCAGGCCGGCGCGCAGCATCGGGTCCTGAGGGGGCGTCGGGCTCGCCGGCGGGGCGGTCACGCGCGCCAGGCTACCGGGCGGCCCGGCCTCCCTCGCGCGGAGGGAGGCCGGGCCGGACGTCAGGCGCGCGAGGCGAGGCGGGCGACGACGCGCTTCGCCTCCTTGCCCGCGAAGCGGCGGGCGAGGACGCCGACGCCCGCGGCGACGGCCGCGAAGGTCACGGCCTGGACGACGCCGACCTCCTCGTCGTCGAGGTCCTTCGGGGCGTCGTGCCCGGTGACCTTGGCCCAGACGAACGTCACGAGCTTCTGCGCGGCCCAGCCCGCGGCGAAGGTCAGGGCGACGGTCCCGACCTTGAGGGCCAGGGTCTGCTCGGTCTCGTTCGTGTCGGCCACGAGGGGTCCTCCGTCGGTCGGGGCGCCGGGCGGCGCCGGGCGTGCTCGCACGACCACCGTAGTGCGAAGTCGCCGCCCACGCGCCGCCCGGCGCGCTCGCCCGGCGCGCTCGCCCGGCTCAGTCGTGGCTCACCGCGTCCAGGACGGGGAGGCGTGCGGCGCGCACCGCGGGCCACACCGCGGCGACGACGCCCACGACGCCCGCGAGCACGAGCATCGCGCCGAGCTGGGCCCACGGCACGGCGAGGGTCGTGAAGCCCTCGTCCGCGAGCACCGACGGGAGCGCGGCGGCGAGCCCGGTCCCGACCACGAGCCCGACCGCCGTGCCGAACACGGCGACGAGCACGGACTCGATGACGATCGTCGTCGCGAGCTGGGCCCGCCCGAGCCCGACGGCGCGCAGCAGCCCGATCTCGCGCGTCCGCTCCGCGACGGACAGGGCGAGCGTGTTGACGATGCCGAGCACGGCGACGAGCACGGAGAGCCCGAGCAGCGCGTAGACGATCGCGAGGACCGACTCGACCTGTCCCGCGACCTCCCCGGCGAACTCGTCGGCGTCGAGCACGGACGCGACGACGTACGGCGCGACGGCGTCGGTCACCGCGGCCCGCACGGCCGGGAGGTCCGCGCCGGGCTCGGTGTCGAGGAAGAGCATCTCCGTCGTCGTCGCGCCGACGGAGGCCGCCACGTCGGGCGGCAGGAGCAGGTCGACGGAGAACGCGTGCGAGTCGACCACCGCGCCGATGCGCACCTCCCGGGCCGGGAGGTCGGGCCGTGCCGGGTCGGCGAGCGTCAGGACGTCGCCCAGCGCCCAGCCGTGCTCGTCGAGCGCGTCCGCCATGACCGCGGCCTCGCCCCGCGCGTACGCGGCGAGGTCGCCCTCGGTCGCGGTCGTGCGCACGGAGCGGCCGAAGCCCTCGGCGGGGAAGCCGACGACGAGCTGCGGCTCGCCGTCGACGACGACCTGCCCGTACGTCGTGACGTCGACCGCCGTGACGCCCGGCACGGTGCGGACGTCGCCCGCGACCCCGTCGGGGAGGTACGGCGTGGCCGAGCGGACGACGAGGTCGGCCGCCGTCTCCTGGTCGACGATGTCCTGCACGGAGGTCCGCGCCGACAGCGCGAGGACGGACGTCGTCGAGACGAGCGCCATCCCGACGACGAGCGCGCCCGCGGTCGCCGCGGTCCGCCGCGGCTGGCGCGTGACGTTGCCGCGTGCGAGGCCGCCCAGCGGGCGGACCAGCGCGACGAACGGCGCGGCGAGGACGGTCAGCACCGGGCCGACCGCGAGCGGGGCGAGGAGGAGCACGCCCGCGACGACGCCGGCCGCGCCGAGCCCGAGGAGGGGCGCGCCCCCGCTGCCGGCCACGGCCGCCGCGACGACGAGCCCCACGCCCGCGAGCAGCGCGAGGGTCCCGACGGCGGCACGGACCCGACCGGTCCCGGCGGGCCGGACGACGTCGGCGCGCATCGCCTCCACCGGGCGCACGAGCGCGGCGTGCCGCGCGGGCAGGGCCGCGGCGAGCACCGAGACCACGATGCCGACCACGAGCGGGACGACGACCCCCGCGGTCGTGACGGGCAGCGTGCCGGACAGCTCCATGCCGACCGCGCCCAGGCCGGTCCGGGCGAGCTCCGCGAGGCCGAACCCCGCCCCGACGCCGAGCAGCGCGCCCACGGCCCCGACGACCGCCGCCTGCCCTACCACGGAGCCGAACACCTGCCCGGGCGACGCGCCCACCGCGCGCAGGAGCGCGAGCTCGCGCGTGCGGCGTCGGACGTGCATCGAGAACGTGGTGGTGATGATGAACGTGCCGACGAACAGCGCGAGCGCGGCGAACACCAGCAGGAACGTCGAGACGAACCCGAGCTGGTCGGTGATCGCCTCGCTCGTCTCGGCGCGCAGCTCCGCCCCCGTCAGCGCCTCGGCGCCCGCGGGGAGCGCGGTCGCGACGGCGTCCCGCAGCGCCTCCGGGGAGACGTCGTCGGCCGCGTACAGAGCGACCGACGGGACGAGGCCGTCGGGCGCGTACGTCGCGGCGGCGGTCCCGGCGTCGAGCAGGACGATCGTCGCGCCCGCCATCGGCGCGGACAGCGAGACCTCGCCGACCACGCGCACGGGCCGCACGGCGTCGCCCAGCACGACGTCGGTCGTGCCGCCCACCGCGAGGCCCGACGACGCGAGCGTCGCCGACTCGAGCGCGACCTCGCCACCGTCGCGGGGTGCGCGGCCGTCGACCACCTGCGGGCCGGGGTCGCGGGGGTCGTAGGCGACGCCGATGCTCGGCGCCTGGCTGCCGAGGACCGCGGTCCCGTCCGCGCCCACGAGCACCGCGGGACCGCTCACGTCCGGGAGCGCGAGCGCGACGTCGTCGCGCGCGCCGAGGTCGCGCGCCAGGTCCGCCGGGACGAGGCTGCGCGCACCGCCCACCTGGGCCGACGCCGACATCAGCGCGTCCCCGGCCGACGACGCGCCGCGCACGTACGCGTCCGCCTGGACCGACGAGGCGACGATGCCGTCGAACGTGGTGGCGAGCATCGCACGCAGGGCGAACGTCCCGGTCACGAACGCGACGCCGATCGTCACCGCGAGGACCGAGAGGACGAGCTGCGCGCCGTGCGCGCGCACGCCGCGCAGCGCGATCCGGCCCATCATCGGGCGGCCGCCGTCGTCGGCACCCCGGCGGCGCCCGCGGGCGCGTGCGCCGGCGACGGCGCGGCGGGCGTGAGGGCGCCCAGCGTGTCGAGGACCGCCTGCGGCGTCGGGTCGTGGAGCTCGGTCACGAGGCGGCCGTCCGCGAGGAAGAGCACCCGGTGGGCGTACGACGCGGCGGTCGGGTCGTGCGTGACCATCGCGACGGACTGGCCGAGGTCGTCCACGGACGCGCGCAGGAAGCCCAGGACCTCCGCGGCGGCGCGCGAGTCGAGGTTCCCCGTCGGCTCGTCCGCCAGCACGATCGCGGGACGCGACACGAGCGCCCGCGCGCACGCGACGCGCTGCTGCTGCCCGCCCGACAGCTCGGCGGGCCGGTGCCCCAGGCGGGGGCGCAGGCCCACGGCGTCGACCACGCGGTCGAACCACTCCCGGTCGACGGGACGGCGGGCGATCGCGAGCGGCAGCACGATGTTCTCCTCCGCCGTGAGCGTCGGCACGAGGTTGAACGACTGGAAGACGAACCCCAGGCGCGTGCGCCGCAGGCGCGTCAGCCGGCGCTCGCTCATCGCGGAGACGGTCTCTCCGTCGACGACGACGGTCCCCGCCGTGGGGGAGTCGAGCCCTGCGAGGCAGTGCAGGAGCGTGGACTTCCCGGACCCGGACGGGCCCATGATCGCGGTCAGCCGACCCTTCTCGACGTCCACGTCCACGCCGTCGAGCGCCCGGACCGCGGCCTCGCCGCGCCCGTACGTCTTCACCAGCCCGCGCGCGGTCGCGATCGCGGGTCGCGCACCGCCCTCAGCGCCCTCAGCGCTCTCAGCGGGCGGGCCCTCGCGCGGGGTGCTCCGCTGTGCCGCACCTGTCGTCGTCACGTCCTCGTCCGTCCTCTCGTCGTGCCCCTGCCGGCGCGTCGTGGCTCACCGCGCCGCGTCGTGTCCTGGTGGCCGCCGGGCTCCCGGCGGCCGTACCGACCCTCCCGCGACGCGCACGCCCGCGGCATCGGGGACGAGCCCCGAGCCGCCCCTGGTCCGCGGTCGCCCGTGCTCAGGGTCCTCTCAGGGGACTCTCGGGGTGAGGGGCCGGTGTAGGCTCGCGGTGAACGACAGGGGAGCTCCTGGAGGAGCTGAGAGTGCGGACCACCGCAGACCCTCGAACCTGATCCGGTTAGCACCGGTGGAGGAAGTCGGGAATCTCGATCACCTGCTCGCGCGGTCCGTCGCGCCCACCCGGCGCGCGGCTCGTCGGGTTGGTGGACCCCTCCTGAACGTCCAGGGAGGACACATGCAGCACACGACCACCGTCGGCCGCCGCGGCCGGGCCCTCGCGACCGGCGTGGGCGCGACGCTCGCGCTCCTCGCCCTCGCGGCCTGCTCGGGCGGCGACGGCGCCGGGGGCGACGGCGCGTCGTCGGGCAGCGGGGGCACGGTCACCCTGGTGACCCACGACTCCTTCGCGGTGAGCCACGACGTGCTCGCCGCGTTCGAGGAGGAGAGCGGGCTCACGGTCGAGCAGGTCGCGCCCGGAGACGGCGGTGCGCTGGTCAACCAGCTGATCCTCACGAAGGACTCGCCGCTCGGCGACGTCGTGTTCGGGATCGACAACACCTTCGCGTCGCGCGCCATCGACGAGGGCGTCCTCGAGCCGTACACGCCCGCGGACGTCTCGGAGTCCGCGGCGTCGTACGCGGTCGGCGACGGCGGCGAGCTCACCGCCGTCGACCTCGGGGACGTGTGCGTCAACGTGGACCACACGTGGTTCGCCGACGCGGGGATCCCCGAGCCCGTGACGCTCGAGGACCTGGCGAAGCCCGAGTACCGGGACCTCCTCGTCGTGACCAACCCCGCGACGTCGTCGCCGGGCCTCGCGTTCCTCCTCGCGACCGTCGGGGCGTTCGGCGAGGACGGCTGGGAGGACTACTGGGCGGACCTGCGCGCCAACGGCGTGAAGGTCGTCGACGGCTGGTCGGACGCGTACTACGTGGACTTCTCCGGCTCGGAGGGCGCGGGCCCGCGCCCGCTCGTGCTGTCGTACTCGACGTCGCCCGCGTTCACGCTCACCGAGGACGGCTCCGCGTCGACCACGGGCGCCCTGCTCGACACGTGCTTCCGCCAGGTCGAGTACGCGGGCGTGCTCGCGAACGCGAAGAACCCCGAGGGCGCGCAGCAGTTCCTCGACTTCCTCGTGAGCGAGACGTTCCAGGCCGACGTCGCGGACCAGATGTACATGTACCCGGCCGACGACTCCGTCGCGCTGCCCGACGGCTGGGCCGAGCTCGCGCCGCTCGCCGACGAGCCCTTCGAGGTCGCGCCCGCGGACGTCTCGGCGCACCGCGACGAGTGGATCAAGGCATGGACGGCGACGGTCGTCGACTGACCCCCGGTCCCCGGGCGACCACGGCTCTACCTCGCGGGGTAGAGCCGTGGTCACGCGAGGGGAAGCCCTGGTCGCGCGGGGGAGAGCCGTGGTGAGGGGTCGGGAGGTCCGGCGGGGCGGCGTCGGGCGCGGGGTGCTGTGGGGTCTGGCGGCGGCCGTGCCGCTCGCGTTCCTCGGGGTGTTCTTCGCGTGGCCGGTCGTCACGCTCGTGGCGCGCGGGTTCGTCGGGGACGACGGCGGCCTCGACCTCTCGGGGTTCGCGGAGGTCTTCTCCGAGCCCCGCACGTGGCGGATCGTCGGCCTCACGCTCTGGCAGGCCGTGCTCGGCACGGCGCTGTCGCTGCTGCTCGGCGTGCCCGGCGCGTACGTGCTGTACCGGTGCCGGTTCCCCGGGCGGCGGGTCGTGCGCGCGCTCGTCACGGTCCCGTTCGTGCTGCCGACCGTCGTCGTCGGCGTCGCGTTCCGGTCGCTGCTCGTGCAGGGCGGCCCGCTGGGGTTCCTGCAGCTCGACGAGACGTTCGCGGCGATCGTCGTCGCGCTCGTGTTCTTCAACTACTCCGTGGTGGTGCGCACGGTCGGCGGGCTCTGGGAGCACCTCGACCCGCGCGCCGAGCAGGCCGCGCGCGCCCTCGGCGCGACGCCGTGGCGCGCGTTCCGCACCGTGACGCTCCCGGCGCTGACGCCCGCGATCACGAGCGCCGCGTCGATCGTCTTCCTCTTCTGCGCGACGGCGTTCGGCGTCGTGCTCGTGCTCGGCGGCATCCGCTACGGGACCATCGAGACGGAGATCTGGATCCAGACGACCCAGTTCCTCGACCTGCGCACCGCGGCGGTGCTGTCGGTCGTGCAGCTCGTGGTCGTCGCTGCGGCGCTCACCGTCGCGAACCGCACGCGGGCCCGGCGCGAGCGGGCCCTGAACCTGTCGTCCTCGGCGTCGTCCGCGCACCCGCTGCGCCTGTGGCGCGACGGCCGCCCGACGGGCGACCTGGCGCCCGCGGCGCTCACCGCGGCCGTGGTCGTCGTGCTCGTCGGGCTCCCGCTCGGCACCCTCGTGGTGCGCTCGTTCCGCGTCCCGGGCGGCGGCTGGGGCCTCGACAACTACGCGAACCTCGGCACCACGGGCGGGCGCAACGCCCTGTCCGTCACCGTGTGGGAGGCGGCGGGCAACTCGCTGCGCACCGCCGCGCTCGCGACCGTGCTCGCCGTCGTGGTCGGTGGACTCGTGGCGCTCGTCGTGTCCCGGCGCCCGCGCTCGCGCGCGGGTCGGCGCGCGATCTCGGTGCTCGACTCGGTGTTCATGCTCCCGCTCGGGGTCTCCGCCGTGACGGTCGGGTTCGGGTTCCTCGTCACGCTCGACCGGCCGCTCGGGCTCGACGTCGACCTCCGCACGTCGGGGCTCCTCGTGCCGATCGCGCAGGCGGTCGTCGCGACGCCGCTCGTCGTGCGCACGGTCCTGCCGACGCTGCGCGCCATCGACCCGCGCCTGCGCGAGGCCGCCGCGACCCTCGGCGCCGCGCCCGGGCGCGTCTTCCGCACGGTCGACGGCCCGATCGCCGCCCGGTCGCTCGGGCTGGCGGTCGGGTTCGCGTTCGCCGTCTCGCTCGGGGAGTTCGGCGCGACGTCGTTCCTCGCCCGCCCGGACAGCGCGACCCTGCCGGTCGTGATCTTCCGGCTCATCGGCCGCCCGGGTGCCGAGAACTACGGCATGGCGCTCGCGGCGAGCGTCGTGCTCGCGCTGCTCACCGCGACCGTGATGCTGCTCGCCGAGCGGTTGCGCGGCGACCGACCCGGAGGAGAGTTCTGATGGTGCAGACCGACCCCGCCCCCGCGCGCACGGGCGCGCCGGAGCCGTCGCGCCCCGGCCCGGGGGAGGCCGCCGGGCTCGCGGTGCGCGACGTCGTCGTGCGGTACGGCGGCCGCGGCGCCGGGGGAGCGCGCACGGACCCCGGCACGACGGCGGTCGCGGGCGTCACGCTCGACGTCGCGCCCGGCGAGGTGCTCGCCCTGCTCGGGCCGAGCGGGTGCGGCAAGTCGAGCCTGCTGCGCGCCGTCGCCGGGCTCGAGCCGGTCGCGGCGGGCTCCGTGGCGTGGGACGGCCGCGACCTCACGGGCGTCCCCGTGCACCGCCGCGGGTACGGGCTCATGTTCCAGGAGGGCCAGCTCTTCCCGCACCGCGACGTCGCGGGCAACGTCGCGTACGGCATCGCGGGGCTGCCGCGCGCCGCGCGGGACGCGCGCGTGACCGAGCTGCTCGACGTCGTCGGGCTCGCCGGGTACGAGCGGCGCGCGGTCGCGACGCTCAGCGGGGGCGAGCGCCAGCGCGTCGCGCTCGCGCGGTCGCTCGCGCCGCGCCCCCGGCTGCTCCTGCTCGACGAGCCGCTCTCCGCGCTCGACCGGGGGCTGCGCGAGCGCCTCGCGCTCGACCTGCGCGAGGCCCTGCGCGCCACCGGCACGACCGCCGTCTTCGTCACCCACGACCACGACGAGGCGTTCACCGTCGCCGACCGCGTCGCCGTCATGGACGCGGGCCGGCTCCTCCAGGTCGCGCCGCCCGAGGACCTCTGGCGCGCGCCCGCGTCGCGCCGCGTCGCGGAGTTCCTCGGCTACCAGGCGTTCGTCCCGCACGGGCCCGCGAACCTGCTCGCGGTCGGCCCGCGCGGCCTGCGCCTCACGACCGAGGGCGTGCCGGCGTCGGACGACGCGTGGGACGCGACGGTCGTCGGGAGCGTCTTCCGCCGCGGGGCGGTCGAGGTGACCGTCGACGTCGACCTGCCCCGCGCCGACGGCGGTGCGCCCGCCCGGCTCGTGGCGCTCGCGGGCGCCCCGTCGGTCGCGGAGCCGGGCGACCGGGTGCGGGTCGTCGTCGACCCGGCGGGGTGCGCCGTCGTCCCGGCCTGACGTCCCGGCCTGGCCCCCGGCGGGCCGCCCGGGGCCGTGCGACGAGCGAGAGCGCCGCAGCCGACCTAGCGTCGGGGGATGGACGACGTGACGACCGGTGACCACCCCCCGGAGAAGAACGGCAGCAAGTCCGCGAAGATCCTGTACCGCCCCGTCGGCATCGTCAGCTCCGTCGTGGGCGGGCTCGTCGCCGGGCAGGTGTTCAAGCAGATCTACAAGCGGGTCTCGCCCGGCCACCGCAAGGACGCCCCGACACCCCTGCAGTCGGAGTACCCGCTCAAGGAGATCGTGCTCGCCGCGCTCCTGCAGGGCGCGGTCTACGCGGTCGTGAAGGCGCTCATCGACCGCGGCGGGGCGCGCGCGTTCGAGCGCTGGACGGGGGAGTGGCCCGGCGACTGACGGTCAGTCGAGGCCCGCGGCGTGGACGAGCAGCGCGACCTGCGTCCGGTTCTCCAGCCCGAGCTTGAGCAGCACGTTCGACACGTGGGCCTTGACCGTCGGGACGCTGAGGAACAGGCGCGCGGCGATGTCCGCGTTCGTCGCGCCGCGGCCGAGCTCGACCGCGACGTCGCGCTCGCGCCCGGTGAGCGCGTCGAGCGCGGCCCGGGCCCGCTCGCGCTGGCCGCCCGCGTCGGCGACCGACGTCATGAGACGCCGCGCGATCTCCGGCGACAGCACGGGCTCGCCCGTCGCGGCAGCGCGCACGGCGGCGACGATCCGCTCCGGCGGCATGTCCTTGAGCAGGTAGCCGGACGCACCGGCGTGCAGGGCGCCGACGACCTCCTCGTCCGTGTCGAACGTCGTGAGCACGACGACGGCGGGCGCGTCCGGCCGTGACCGCACGCGCCGCGTGGCCTCGATCCCGTCGACGCGCGGCATCCGCAGGTCCATGAGCACGACGTCGGTCGGGTGCGCGTCGAGCACGGTCGCCACCTCCGCGCCGTCGGCGGCCTCGCCGACGACCTCGATGCCGTGCGCGCCGTCGAGCATGAGGCGGAGCCCGGCGCGGACCAGCGCGTCGTCGTCGACGATCACCAGGCGGGTGCGCGCGGTGTCCCGGGGGACCGCCCCGGTGTCGTGGTGGCCGCTCCCGCGCGGGGCGTCCCCGCGCCCACCCTGCTCCGTCACGCGTCCCACGGTAGCCGCACGTCGAGCACGAACCCCGCGCCGTGCGCCCCCGCGTCGAAGGTCCCGCCGAGCAGGTCGACGCGCTCGCGCAGGCCGACCAGGCCGGTGCCGGAGCCGGCGCCCGAGCCGCTCGCTGCGTCGGCACCGCCCGCGGCGCCCCCCGCCCCCGCACCGCCCGCGCCGACGGGGACGTGGCGCGGGCCGCCGTCGGACACCGTGACCCGGACCTCGCCCGCCCGGGCGACGACGCGGAGGGTCACCGGGCCGCCCGGCGCGTGCCGCCGGGCGTTCGTCAGCCCTTCCTGCGCGACGCGGAACGCCGCGACCGCGACCGTCGGCGGGACGTCGGCCGACCCGGTCCGCTCGTAGGTCACCACGCCGCCCGCGTCGCGCGCCTCCACGACGAGCCGCTCGACGTCGTCGAGCGTCGGCTGCGGCGACAGCGCGTCGGTCCCGCCGGGCCCGGGTTCCGTGCGCAGCACCCGCACGACGTCGCGCAGGTCGTCGAGCGCGGAGCTCACCCCGGCGCGCACCAGGCCTGCGGCGCGGGCGAGCCGCTCCGGGTCGGCGTCCGGCCGGTACTCGAGCGCGCCCGCCGTGGCGGCGAGGAGCGAGAGCCGGTGCGCGAGGGTGTCGTGCATCTCGCGCGCGATCCGGGTGCGCTCCGCGACGCGCGCCTCGGCGACGCGGCGCTCCTGCTCGTGCTCGGCGCGGCGCGCACGGTCCCGCAGCGACCAGAGCAGCTGGGCGCGCGCCTGCGCGTACTGGCCCCAGCCGAGCAGGGCGGCGTGCACGGCGAGGTCGCACAGGAGCCACCAGCCGAGCGGCAGCGCCTGCGGTCGCCACAGCGCCTGCGCGGCGTGGCCGAGGAACCCGGCGACCGCGACCGGGAGCGCGGTGCGCAGCGGGTACCAGCGGGCGACCTGCAGGGTCGCGACGGTCGAGGCGGGCGTCGCGGCGCCCGAGCACGCCGCGAGTGAGGCGAGGACCAGCGCGCCGGTCACCGGGGCGTCGCGCGGGGTCCGCGACCACAGCAGGGGGAGCGCCGCCAGGGCGAGGACCGCGACGGTGACGTCGAGCCACGGTGCCGCGCCGGCGTCGTCCTGCGCGACGATCCCGGCGGTCGCGAGCGCCGTGAGCACCGCGACGGCGAGCCAGGCGAGCGCGACCACCCACCCCGGCACGAGGGGGCGCGTGCCGTCGCGGCGCGCGGCGGCCGTCGCGAGGACGGGGCGCCCGGCGAGGGGAGGGCAGTCGGTGGTGGTCATGCTCCGGACGCTAGGCGGCCCCCGGACGGCGGACCACCGACCAAGGTCGGGGGTCGTCGTCCGGCAGCAGGGTCGGGAGCCGACGCCGGTCGGTCCGGCCGCCGCCCTCCGACCGGTGCGGGACGGAGGCTCCGGCCGCGAGCGTGGGGTGTCGGCACCCGCCGGCCGCGGCCCCGGTCGCGCGAGCCGCGGCACCGCGCCGCGCGACGAAGGAGGAACGTCATGTCCACGACGCGGAGCACCTCGGACGGCACCTCGGACGGCACCTCGGACGGCACCCCGCGCGTCCCGCACCGTACCCGCTCGTCGGCGCCCGACGGCGGGCCCGGCCCTGCGGCACAGGTCCACCAGCCCGAGGTCGAGGTTCGTGCTCGTCGCCGCGTCCCGGGGGTCGGGGCGGGGCGGCGCGTCCCGCGCTGGCTCGTCCCGCCCGCCGCGGCGGTGCTCGCCGCCGTCGTGCTGCTGGCCGGGACGGCGCTCGGCGTCGACCCCGTGGTGCGCACCTCGAGCGGGACGCAGACGGTCGGCGTCGTGGCGGCGGTCGTCGTGACGCTCGTCGTCGGGTACGTCGGGTGGGGCGTGCGTGCGCTGCTCGGCCGCCTGCGCTCGGGCGGGCGGCGGGCCTGGCTCGTGACGTGCGGCGTCGTGCTGCTCGTCTCCCTGCTCGGCCCGCTCGGAGCGGTGACGCCCGGCGCGGTGGCCCTGCTCGTCGTCGAGCACCTGACGGTGGGCGCGACCCTGACGCTGGCCCTCCGCCGCTGAACCCCGCCCCCCACCCACACCCTCTCCCCGCCCCCACCCCCGTCGGGCACGGGGTCGGCGACCGGGATCGGCCGGATCTGGTCGCTGACCCCGTGTTGAGCGGTCGCGTGGGGCGTGCTCGGCGCGCGACGATGAGTTCGTTCGGCCATGACGGTCTGCCCCCTCGTCCACCAGCCCGACCGGAAGGCCCACCCATGACCGCGACGATCGTGTCCACCCTGTTCCTCTCGCTCGACGGCGTCGCCGAGATCGACCCGGCGTGGCACTTCCCCTACTTCGACGACCACATGGCCGCGGCGGTGGACGAGGACTACCGGGACGTCGACGCGCTCCTCCTCGGGCGCGTCACGTACGACAGCTTCGCCGGCGCGTGGCCCGAGCGGGAGACCGCCGGGGGCGAGGACGCGGAGTTCGCCGCGCGGCTCGGGAACCTGCGGAAGATCGTGGCGACGCGCGGCGACCAGGACCTCGGCTGGCGGCACGTCGAGCGGGTCGACGGCGACCTCGTCGACGCGGTCCGCGCGCTCAAGGAGGAGCCGGGCCTCGGCAAGGTGCTCGTCGCCGGGTCGATCTCGGTGGTGCGCCAGCTCCTCGCCGCGGGGCTGCTCGACGAGCTGCGCCTGCTCGTCCACCCCGTCGCGGCCCGCACCGGCGAGCGGCTGTTCGACGAGGGGGAGCCCTTCTACCCGCTGACGCTCCTGCGCTCGGAGACGTTCCCGACGGGCGTCGTGCGGCTCGTCTACGCCCCGGGTGAGGTCCCCGGGGACGTCGGCTACGACGACGTCAAGGACAAGGTGCCGTCCGGAGACGCCTGACGCGCGACGGCGACCACCGCGACGTCGTCCTCGCGGCCCGGGTCGTCGAACGCCGCGACGACGCGCTCGCACAGGACGGTCGGGCTCGCGCCGGCGTGCTGCGCCGCGACCCGGGCCAGCCGGTCCAGCGCGTCCACGAGCGACGCCCCGCGGCGCTCGACGAGACCGTCGGTCACGAGCACGAGGAGGTCGCCGGGGGCGAGCACGTCGTGGTGGGCGGGGCGGGCCTGCGGGCTCGGCACGCCGAGCAGGCGCGAGCCCGCCTTGGCCCGGTCGACCGTGCCGTCGGTGCGCACGAGGAACGCGGGCAGGTGGCCGGCGTCCGTGAGCTCGAGGGCGCCCGTGCGGGGGTCGAGCACGCACACGCACACGGTCGCGAACTCGGGGTGGTCCTCGCGCAGCGCCGCGTTGAGCAGGTCCAGCGCCGACGCGGCGTCGTGCCCCTCGCGCAGGTAGGCGCGCAGCGTGACCCGCACCTCCGCCATCACGGTCGCCGCGCGCAGGGAGTGGCCCTGGACGTCGCCGATGACGACGGCCACGCGCCCGTCCGGGAGGTCGAACGCGTCGTAGAAGTCGCCGCCGACGTCGAGCCGCGCGTCCGACGCCTCGTAGCGCGCGACGACCTCGACGCCGCCGCTCACCCGCAGCCCGGACGGCAGGAGCGCGCGCTGGAGCGCGAGGGCGATCCGGTGCTCCTCCGTGAACGTGCGCAGGTTCGACAGGGCGACCGTCGCGGCCTCCGTGAAGCGCGCGGCGGCCTCCTGCTCCTCCTCGGACAGCGGCTCGTCGCCGACCTCGATGCCCAGGCCGCCGACGAGCGCCCCCGAGGCGTCCTCGAGCCAGAGCGTGAACCACGCCGACGGTCCGATCCTCGCCTCACGGAAGAGCGGCTGCCACGGTGCGGGCACCTCGTCGGGGCCGAACACGGCTGTCGACGCGCCGGAGGGCGGGAGGACCGCCGTCGGGCCGCGACCGCGCACGAGCGCGGCACCCTCTGCGACGCAGACCGAGCGCAGCACGACCCCGGCGTCCGCGACGACCATCGAGATCACGGCGCGACCGAGGACGGCGCACGCGCCCCGGGCGGCGTGGTCGGCGACGGCCTCGGGAGAGCGCGCCTCGTGCAGGGGGACGAGCGCGTCGGTGAGCGCCTCCAGGCGGCGGGCGGTGCGCCCGGCGCCGCGCTGCGCGTCGACGCGCCGGCACAGCGCGCTGATCGTCGCGAGGAACTCGTCCCGGTCGAGCGGCTCGGGCAGGTAGGCGTCCGCGCCGCCCTCCAGCCCGGCCGTCCGCGCGGCGGCGTCGACGTCGGTCGCGGAGACGTGCAGCACGGGGAGGTGCGCGGTCGCGGGGTCGCTCTTGAGGATCCGGCACACCTCGCGGCCCGAGAGGTCCGGCAGGTTCACGTCGAGCACGACGGCGTCGACCGGGGTCGTGGCGTGCTCGAGCGCGTCGCGGCCGGTCCCGGCCTCGACGACGCCGAACCCGGCCCGCCGCAGCCAGCTCGCCATGACGTACCGGTGCGCGGGCGTGTCGTCGACGACGAGCACGGTGCGGTCGGCGTTCATCGGCTCCGCACCTCGCGCCCCAGGGCCGCCACCAGGCGGTCGCGGTCGATCTCGGACTTCGCGAGGAACGGCACGTCGCCGATGCCGGGCGGTGGCGGGGCGCTCGACATGAGCACGGCCGCGGTGCCCGGGTGCACGTCGCGGATCCGCGACCGCAGCGCGAGGCCGTCCGTGCCGGGCAGGCACACGTCGAGGAGCGCGACGTCGGCCGGGCCGTCGTGCAGCAGCGCGAGCGCGTGCGTGGCGTCGTGCGCGACGCTGACGCGCGCGGCGGCGTCGCGGAGCATCGAGGCGACGACCGACGCGTAGGCGCGGTCGTCGTCGACGACGAGGACGTGCCCGAGCGGGGCGTCGCGCACGGGGGCCTCCTCGGGCTCCGGTCGCGCGGCGGGGGCGTCCTCGGGAGCCGCCGTGAGCGACGGGAGGCGCAGCGTGAAGACGCTCCCGGCGCCCGGGCGCGACGTCGCGACGAGCGTGCCGCCCAGCGCTTCCGACGTGCGCCGCGCGTACGGCAGGCCGAGGCCCGTGCCGCGGACGGTCGGCTGCAGGCGGTTCGGCACCTGGACGAACTCCTCGAACACGGCGTCGAGCTGGTCGGCGGGGATCCCCAGACCCGTGTCGCGCACGTCGAACCGCACGACGTCGCCGTCGGCCGCGGCCCGCAGCACGACCTCGCCCTCGTCCGTGAACTTCACCGCGTTCGTCAGCAGGTTGCGCAGCACGCGGGACAGCAGCCGGCGGTCGGTGACGAGCGTGAGTCCCGGCTCGGCCGCGACCCGCAGCGACACGCCGGACCGCACCAGCGGCAGGGTGGTGCCGCGCAGCTCGTCGAGCAGCCCCCCGAGGTCGACGAGCGTGGGCTCGACGTCGTCGTGGCCGGCCTCGGCGCGCGCGAGGTCGAGCAGCTCGTCGACGAGCGTGAGCAGCGTCGTCGCGCTCTCGCGCAGGAACCCGACCTGCTGCGTCTGGTCGGCGTCGAGGTGGGAGTCCGCGAGGAGCGAGGTGAGGCCGATGATCGAGTTCACGGGCGAGCGCAGCTCGTGGCTGACGTTCCGCAGGAAGCGGGTCTTCGCCTCGTTGGCGGCGGCGAGCTCGCGCCCGCGCTCGTCGAGCTCGGCGTACAGCGCGACGACGCCGGTGTTGGTCTCCTCGAGCTCCGCCGAGAGCTGGTCGTACATCGCGAGGACCCCGCGGTTCGTCTCCTCCAGCTCCTCGTTGAAGCGCCGCAGCTCGTCCTGCTGGTGCGTCAGCTCGTCGAGCGTCCGCACGAGCTCGGCGTTCTGCACGCGCACCTCGTCGCTCGCGTCGGCGACGTGCGCGGCGGCGGTGGACCGGCGCACGCCCGCGAGGGTCGCCTCGTCCGTGCGCGCGGTCGCGGGCAGGGCCTTGGTGAGCAGCACGCGCGTGCCCGTCGGGTCGACCTGCAGGCCGGGGACGAGCCGTCGGGCGGCCGGGACGCCGCCGTCGCTCGAGTCGCCCTCGACGAGGAACGGCGTCCCCGCCACGATCTCGGCGCGCAGCGTGGCCTGCGGGAGCCCGGGCAGGACGCCCACGACGACGTCGGCCGTGCCGGAGCCGACCGCGGACCGCCCGATCTCGGACAGCGCCGTCGCGACGCGCACCTGGTCCTGCGTGTCGAGGCCCAGCAGCCGGCAGATCTCGCGCCCGGCCCGGCGCAGCGCGAGCACGTCGGAGTCTGAGCGGAGCTGGGTGATGAGGAGGGTGGTGCTCACGCGGCCTCCCGGGGGATCGGCAGCACCGCCACGCAGGAGTCGTCGCGGCGCACGGCGTGGTCGCGGAGCAGGACGCCCGCGACGACGAGAGGGGACCGGACGGCGAGGCCCGCATAGTCGGCGAGCGACCACCGGGCCGTCAGTCCGTCGCTGTGCAGCACGACGACGTCGCCCGGCTCGACGGGGTACGTCGTCTCGCGCAGCGGCCGGCCGCGCGTCCCGGCGATGCCGGGGTGGCTCACGAGACCGCGCGACCGCGTGCCGTGGACCGTCCCGGCGATGTTGCCGAGCCCGGCGCAGCGCAGCACGCCGTCCGACGCCCGGACGACCGAGACGGCCGCGCCCCGGGTGCCGCCGAGGGCGCCGTGCACGCGCTCGAGGAGCGCGACCGGGCTGCCGGGAGGCGCGTCGAGGAAGGCCCGCACCGCGGCCGCGGAGGCCGCCGCGGCGAGCGGTCCGTGGCCGAGCCCGTCGGCGACGAGGAGACTCGGCACGCCGTCGTCGTGGCGCACCGCGAGGGCGTCGCCGCACACGTCCTGCCCGGTCATGGGGCGGGTCACGCCCGTGGGGGCCGCGAGGTCGGTGGTCGCGCCGTGCGCGACGAACGTCGCCGCGATGACCGTCCCCTGCCCGGGCGACGTCCACGCGTCCCACGCCGACGCGAGACGGGGCAGGGTGCCGAGGCCGATGCCGAGCGTGCCCCGGCTCGAGACCCCGTCGCGCATCGCCGCGGTGATGTCCCGCATGCCCGGGCCGGAGTCGACGGCGAGCACGTCGAGCGCGGCCTCGTCGCCGGTGCGCCGGACGCGGACGAGCACCGAGCCGCCACCGGCGTGGCGGCACTGGTTGGTCGCGAGCTCGGAGACGACGAGGCCCACCTCGGCCGCGCGCTCGTCGTCGAGGCCGAGGTTGCGCGCGGCGACGCTCGCGCCGCGGCGCACGCTGCCGACCGCGGACGGGTGGTCCACGGTGTACCAGGTGCCGTCCTCGACGAGCGTGCGGCGCACGTCGGGACGGTCGGTGTCCTCCGCGGTCATCGCGACCAGGTCGCGATCTCGACGCGCGTGCCCACGCCCGCCGCGGTGTCGATCGCGAAGTGCTGCACGAGGCGCCGCGACCCCGAGAGCCCCAGCCCGAGCCCGCCGCCGCTGGTCCAGCCGTCGGTGAGCGCGAGGTCGAGGTCGGGGATGCCCGGCCCCTCGTCCGAGAAGACGGCGCGGACGCCCGTCCGCGCTCCCTCCGTCACGAGCTGTACCTCGGCCTCGCCGCCGCCCCCGTACACGAGGGTGTTGCGCGCGAGCTCGCTCGCCGCCGTCACGAGCTTCGTCTGGTCCACGAGCGAGAGGCGCGCCTGCTGCGCGAGCGACCGGACGAGCTGGCGCACCTTGACGACGTCGGAGTCGGTGCGCACGGGCACGCGCTCCGCGGTCGACGACGGCGGCGGGGTGGTGGTGGTCATCTCTCCTCGCGCTCGGCGGCGGCCAGGAGCACGTCCTCGGCGGACCGCTCCTCGGGGGCGAGGAGCGCGAGGCCGCGCTCGACGTCCAGCGCGGTGCGGACGTCGCCGAGCGACAGCCCGAGCTCCACCATCGTGATGGCGACGGCCGGGCGCATGCCCACGACGACCGTCGTCGCGTCGAGCACGTGCGAGATGCCGGCGACCGACGCGAGCATGCGGCCGATGAACGAGTCGACGATCTCCAGCCCGGAGATGTCGATGATCACGCCGCGCGCACCGGTGTCGGTGATCCGCTGCGCGAGGTCCTCCTGGAGCTGCAGCGCCGTGTCGTCCTGGAGGTCGATCTGGATCGAGACGAGGAGCGTCGAGCCGATCTTGAGGATGGGGACGCCGTCGGTCATGCGGGGAGCCCGGTCCGGCGGGTGTCCCGGCTCGCGCGCAGCGCGTCGACGAGGGCGTCGGCGAGGGTCGCGCGCGTGCGGATGTCGCCGAACTCGATACCGAGCGCGACGATCGTCTGTGCGATCTGCGGGCGGATGCCGCTGATCGTGCACTCGGCCCCCATGAGACGCGCCGCGACGACCGTCTTGAGCAGGTGCTGCGCGACCTGGGTGTCCACCGCGGGCACGCCCGTGATGTCGATGATCGCGTGCTCGCTGCCCGTGTCGACGAGCGTGTTGAGCAGCTTCTCCATGACGACCTGGGTGCGCGCGGAGTCGAGCGTCCCCACGAGCGGCACTGCGACGATGCCCTCCCAGAGCTTGACCACGGGGGTCGAGAGCTCGAGCAGCTGCTCGGCCTGCTCGGCGATGATCCCCTCGCGCGCGGCCGCGAACGTCTCGAACGTGAAGAGCCCGAGCTGGTCGACGAGGCGCAGCAGCGGGGTCACGTCCGTGTCGGCGCCGGTCGCGGAGTCGAGCCGGTACAGGCCCTCCTTGAGCGCGAACACGCCGATCGCGGTCTCGCGGGGCGTGAAGCCGAGGCGGGCACGGGCGGACGACACGTCCGCGAGGATGCCCCGGAGCTGGTCGAACGCCGGCTCGGCGAGCGAGACGCCGCCGGCACGCAGGCCGTCGAGGAGCGCGTCGAGGATCTCGCCCTGCTCCCGCTCGAGCTCGCCCCGCGAGGTGCGGCCGTGGAGCTCGTGCGCCGCGGCCTCCAGCCACGCGCTGCGCACGGCGTCGGCGTGCTCGATCAGGGTCTGAGCAAGAGTCTCGGGGGTGGCGGCGTCGGCCATCGGGGTTCCTTCCACGGTGAGAGCGACGCCGAACGGGCTCGCGGCGGTCGCGCGCCCGCCAGTGTACGCAGCGCGGGGGCGCTCGCAGCGCGGCTGTGGAGGGGCGGTCGTGCGCACGGCGCCGCGACCTCGCGACACGTCTGCGGCGTGAGGCGGACGACACAGGCCGCGGACGCGGGCGGGCGGGTGCGCGGGCACGATCCCGTGGGGCCGCGACGGCTCCCGCGAGCCGCCCGAGCACGGTCGTCCCCGAGCTCGGGCGGGGCGCAGGCTAGCCGCGCAGGTCGAGGTAGCGGTCGATGAGGGCCGCGGTGCTCGGGTCCTGCGCGGCGAGGGCGTCCTCGTCGCCCGCGACGGCCGGCGCGATCTCGAGCGCGAGCTTCTTGCCGAGCTCGACGCCCCACTGGTCGAAGCTGTCGATGCCCCACACGACGCCCTGCACGAACGTGATGTGCTCGTAGAGCGCGATGAGCTGGCCCAGGACCGACGGCGTGAGCGCGGGCGCGAGGATCGACGTCGTCGGGCGGTTGCCCGGGAACGTGCGGGCGCTCACGAGGTGCTCCGCGGTGCCCTCGGCGCGGACCTCGTCCGCCGTCTTGCCGAACGCGAGCGCCTTCGTCTGGGCGAAGAAGTTCGCGAGGAACAGGCCGTGCACGTCCGCGCCGGGCTGCACCGCGCCGCCGTCGCCCACCGCGTCGACGAGGGGGTGCGCGGGGTTCGCGACCGCGATGAAGTCGGCCGGGATGAGGCGCGTGCCCTGGTGGATGAGCTGGTAGAACGCGTGCTGGCCGTTCGTGCCCGGCTCGCCCCAGAAGATCTCGCCCGTCTCCGTGGTCACGGGGGAGCCGTCCCAGCGCACGCGCTTGCCGTTGGACTCCATGGTGAGCTGCTGGAGGTACGCCGGGAAGCGGTGCAGGTACTGCGCGTACGGGAGCACGGCGTGCGTGTGCGCGTCGAGGAAGTTCACGTACCAGACGTTGAGCAGCCCCATGAGGACCGGGACGTTGCGCTCGAACGGCGTGCGGCGCACGTGCTCGTCGATCGCGTGGAAGCCCGCGAGCAGCTCGGCGAACCGGTCCGGCCCGATCGCGATCGCGAGCGACGTGCCGATCGCGGAGTCGACGGAGTAGCGTCCGCCCACCCAGTCCCAGAACCCGAACGCGTTCGCCGGGTCGATCCCGAAGGCCGCGACCTTGTCGAGCGCGGTCGAGACGGCGACGAAGTGCTGCGCGACGGCGGCCTGCCGGGCCTCGTCCGTGTCCTCGATCGCGCCGACCGCCGCGAGCTCCGTCCACAGCCAGTCGCGCGCGAGGCGCGCGTTGGTCAGGGTCTCGAGCGTGCCGAACGTCTTGGACGCGACGATGAACAGCGTGGTGCGCGGGTCGAGGCCCGCCGTCTTCTCCGCGACGTCCGTCGGGTCGATGTTCGAGACGAACCGGACCTCGATGTCCTGGTGCTTGTACGGGAGCAGCGCCTCGTACGCCATGACCGGCCCGAGGTCGGAGCCGCCGATGCCGATGTTCACGACCGTGCGCACGCGCTCGCCCGTGACGCCCGTCCACTCGCCCGAGCGGACCTGGTCCGCGAACGCGTACACCTTGGCGAGCTCCGCGTGCACGTCCGCGTCGACGTCCTGACCGTCGACGACGAGGTGCTCGTCGTCGCCCAGCGGGGTCGGCCGGCGCAGGGCCGTGTGCAGGACGGCGCGGTCCTCCGTGACGTTGATGTGCTCGCCCGTGAACATCGCCTCGAGGCGGTCGTCGAGGTGGACCTCCTCGGCGAGCCGCACGAGCAGCTCGAGCGTCTCGTCGGTGACGAGGTTCTTCGACAGGTCGACCGTGAGGTCGGCCGCCTGGTGCGTGAGGCGGCGCGCGCGGTCCGGGTCGGCCGCGAACCAGGTGCGCAGGTCCGGCTCCACGGTGTCGCGGTGCACGGTCAGCGCGGTCCAGGACGGCGTGGTGGTGGGGTCGATCGGGGGCGGCACGGGCTGCGAGGTCATGACCACCAAACTACTGACCGACGTCGGCCCTCGCCCACCCCGACCGTCCCGCGGTCCATGGTCCGGCGGCCTGACGAACGGCCGTCGCAGGTCCCTGGACCCCGGGCGCGCGTGGGCAGGGCGCGCGACGATGGGGGTCGTGCGCCGTCGGGCGCGCACCGGGCGGCGACGCCGTCGCACGGCCCACGAGCGACGATCGGAGGAGGGACCATGGCGGAGGTCGTGCTGTTCCACCACGTGCAGGGACTGACGGAGGGCGTGCGGACGCTCGCGGAGACGCTGCGCGGCGCGGGGAACGTCGTGCACACGCCCGACCTCTTCGAGGGGCGCACGTTCGCGACCCTCGACGAGGGCATGGCGCACGTGCAGGAGCTCGGCTTCGGGACCGTGCTGGAGCGCGGCCGGGCCGCCGCGGACGGCTACGACGCGGGCGTCGTCTACGCCGGGGTCTCCCTCGGCGTCCTCCCCGCCCAGATGCTCGCCCAGACGCAGCCGGGCGCCAAGGGCGCGGTGCTCCTCGAGGCGTGCGTGCCCGTCTCCGAGTTCGGCGACGCGTGGCCCGACGCCGTGCCCGTCCAGGTGCACGGGATGGACGCGGACCCGTCGTTCGCGGGCGAGGGCGACCTCGACGCCGCGCGCGAGCTCGTGGAGTCCACGCCCGACGCCGAGCTGTTCGTCTACCCCGGCGACCGCCACCTCTTCACGGACCCGAGCCTGCCGTCGTACGAGCCGGAGGCCGCCGCGCTCGTCACCGAGCGGGTGATCCGCTTCCTCGACGGCATCCGCTGAGCGGTCGGGTCGCGGCGACCCCCGGGGTCAGGACGCGCTGCCGGGCTCCGGTGCGGGCACCGGTCCCGGCGCAGGGCCGGGGGAGGCGTCGAGCACGAGCTGCCACTCCGCCTCGACGCCCGCGGGCGCGAAGCCCAGCGCGACGTTGATCGCGAGCATGTGCCGGTTCTCCTCTGCGTTCCACGTGTGCACGCGGCGTGCCGACGGCCGGCTCCGCGCCAGCTCGTCGAGCACGGCGACCTTGACGAGCAGGCCCAGGCTGCGCCCGCGGTGCTCGCGGAGCACGAGCGTGTCCTCCTGGAACACGACCTCCGGCCGGTCGCGGGGGTACGCGACCATCGAGAACGCCGCGAGCGTGCCCGACGCCGTGTCCTCCGCCGCGGCGACGACGTAGCCCTGGCCGCGGGAGTGGATCTCCCGGGAGAAGGTCCGGACGCGCTCCGCGTCCCACGGGTCCTCCGCCAGGTCGAGGCCGCCGCTCGGGGCGTCGGTGCTCATGCGCGTCTCGAGCACCGCGAGCTGGTCGAGCCACTCCTCGGGGACCTCGTCCGTCCACACGTGCACGCGGTACCCGGCCGCCCGCGCCGTCGCCGCTTCGCGCAGCGGGTCGAGCACGGCCGACGGCACCGGGAGCGCGAGCACGGAGTGCCGCATCACCTGCTCGAGCGTGAAGCCGCGGTGCAGCGCGAAGGTCGTGGCGTCGTCGTGCGCCGGGACGCGTCCGCTGCCCGTGGGCGCCTCGATCGCACCCGGGCCGGGCGGCGGCTCCGGGGCGAACGACGAGTCGGACTGGATCACCCGCCGGCCCTCCGCGCGCGCGACCTCCAGCGCCGCCTCCCACAGCGCGGTGCCGACGCCGCGGCGCCGGTGCGCCGGGTCCACGCCTACGTAGACGAGCGCCGTGTGCGTGCTGCCCTGCTGCGGGAGCGCCACCATCGACCGTCCGACGACGTCCTCCGGCCGGGGGGTCGAGCCGAGCGGGGCGTCGTCGAGCACCGCGACCCACCGCAGCACGCGGCGGTAGCCCGCGCTGGCGACGGTGGACGCGACCGTGGCCGCGTCGAGCACGAGGTCGGTGTGGCCGTGGATCGCGCGGTCGATCGCGTCGCCCACCCGGACCGTGCCGTGGACGGCCCAGGCGTCGGGCCCGTCGAGGTGCCCCGGGACGGGCTCGATGCGCACGCGCCCGTCGCGGGCGGCGGGAATGGTCGGTCCTGCGTGCGGTGCGGTCACTCGCCGTCCTCCGGGGTCGTCCTGCGCTGCCACGCGGCCCAGACGCCCGCGGGGCGGAAGCCGAGCGCGACGTTGATCGCGAGCATGTGGTCGTTCTCCTGCGCGTTCCACGTGTGGACGCGTCGGGTGCCGGGGCGCTGCGCCACGAGCGCGTCGAGGTTGGCGACCTTGACGAACATCCCGAGCCGGCGCCCGCGGTGCTCGCGCAGCACGAGCGTGTCCTCTTGGATCGCGAAGTCCTCGCGCCCGCGCGGGTGGACGAGCACGGTGAACGCCGCGAGCGTGCCCGACGGCACGTGCTCGGCGGCGCACACGAGGAACGCGTCGTCCTTCTCGGCCTGCTGCTGCACCCACGTCCGCACGCGCCGCGCGTCCCACGGGTCCTCGCCGTAGTCGACGCCACCGGTCGGCGCGTCGGTGCTCATGCGCGTGAAGAGGACCGCGACCTGGTCGGCCCAGGCCGCCGGCACCTCGTCGGTCCAGGTGTGCAGGCGGTAGTCGCTGCCCGCCGCGGCCCGGGAGCCGTCGCGGTGCGTGTCGAGGACCGCGGGCGCGACCGGGAGGTCGAGCACCGAGTGCCGCTCGACCTGCTCGAGCACGTACCCGTGGGCGAGCAGGAAGCGCGGCCCCGGGGCGTCCGCGGGGACCCGGCCCGCGCCCGTCGTGGCCTCGAGCGCGCCGGGACCGGGCGGCGGCTCCTCCCCGTGGTTCGTGTCCGAGAAGAGCACGGTGCGCCCCGCGTCGAGGTTCAGGCGCTCGCCGAGCGCGAGCAGCGCGCCCCCCACGCCGCGGCCGCGCTCGGCGGGACGCACGACGGCGTAGGACTCGCCCAGGTGCTCGTTGCTCGTGACCGGGCGCGTCACGAAGAGGTGCGCGACGACCTCCGGCACCGCGGGCGGGACGCCCTGCTCGTGCCACGTGGCCGCCGCGGCGGAGCGCACGACGACGAACCGGCGCTTCGCCGAGTACTCCTGGTGGGCCATGCCCGTGAAGATCTCGCGGGGTGGCAGCGCGAGGTCGTCGTAGCCGTGCACCTCGAGCTCGTGCTCGCGGCCGACGTCCGCGACGGCGAGGTAGGCCCACGCCTCGGGCGCGTCGAGCGACGCGGGGTGCGGGGCCTCGACGAGCGTGTACCCGCGCGGGAGAGAGACGTCCGGGACGGGAGGGGCGACGGCGCTCATGGGTCCAGCGTGTCCGGCGCACGGGCGGCGCGTCCACGGCAATACGCCCCGGGAACGCACGGACGGCCCGGTCCCCCTGAGGGGACCGGGCCGTCCGAGGAAGCGGGCCGCCGGTGCGGCCGACGCCGTCAGGCGCGCTTGCGGTTGGTGAACCAGGACCAGATGAACACCACGATGATGGAGCCGATGAGCGCGAAGCCCCACGTGCCGAGGTCGAAGAACTCCTCGTTGACGTCGGTGCCGAACACCGCCGAGGCGATGAACCCGCCGAGCAGGGCGCCCACGATGCCCAGCAGCAGGGTGACGATCCAGCCGCCCTTCTGCTTGCCCGGCACGATCGCGCGGGCGATGGCACCCATGATGAGGCCGATGAGGATCCAGCCGATGATGCCCATGTCACGTCTCCGTTTCCCGTAGGGACAGATCCGGCCAAAAGGACTCTTGCCCCGAATGACCTGGCACCACCGTGGCACGGGTGCCCGGTTCTCGCACGCCGACGGCGGTCTGCGGGCCGCACGGCCCCGCCGGTACCGCGCCGCGCGCGGTCTCGTAGGCTCGGAGGGTGGTGACGACCGAGGCGACGAGCGCACGCGTCGACAGCTGGCTCTGGGCCGTCCGCGTGTTCAAGAGCCGCTCGCAGGCGACGGCCGCCGTGAAGGCCGGGCACGTGCGCGTCAACGGCGAGCGCGCGAAGCCCGCGACGAGCGTGAAGGTGAAGGACCGCGTCGTCGTGCGGGGCGGTCCCGTGGAGCGGATCCTCGTCGTCGAGAAGGTGCTCGTGAAGCGGGTGTCCGCCACCCTCGCCGCGCAGGCGGTCGACGACCAGAGCCCGCCCCCGCCGCCCCGCGAGCTCACCGTGCGCGTCGCCGTCCGCGAGCGCGGCGCAGGCCGTCCCACGAAGCGCGAGCGCCGCGACCTCGACCGGCTGCGGGGCCGGGGCTGACCCCCGGGCGCCTCTGACCCGGGACCGCGCCCGTCGCGCGCGACGGCCGGCGGTCGCGCGCGTGCACGCGTCCGCCGGCCGTCGGCAGTACTGTCGGGATGGCTGTCGGGATGGCTCCCGGGATCAGTGCGTCAGCAGGCCCCGAGGTCCTTCCAGACGCCCCACTGGCCGCTCTGCGACGGGTTCTCGCCCGTCGTCCACCACTTGGCCTGGTAGTTGCGACCGGAGTACGAGACGTTCGCGCCGCCGACGTACGCGGCGCTCGCCGACCACGCCGGGGCCGAGCACGTGCCGGGGTTGCCCGGGTTCCCGGGGTTCCCCGGGTTGCCCGGGTCGGTCCCGCCGCTGCCGATCTTCAGGTCGACGCAGTTGTAGAACGCGTTGACCGTGTTCGACACGTTCCAGCGCGCGAGGATCGTGTGGTTGCCCTCGGGCAGGCCCGTCAGGGTGTGGGAGATGTTGCTGGGCGGCTGCGCGCCGTTCTGGTTGAACGTCTTGAACAGCACGCCGTCGACGAAGTACTCCCACGTGCTCGTGTTGTGCGCCGCGGTGAGCTTCCACTGGAACGTGACCGACGTGCCGGTCTGCGTGCGCGGCCAGGGCTTGCTCGCGTCGTCGAGGATGCTGAAGCCGCTGCCGCCCGAACACTGCATCGAGCCCTTGGGCGCCTCGACGGACTGGGGCTCGTACTTGATCGAGCCGCAGTCGAAGGACGTCGTGCCCCTCGCGCAGTGGTCCTGCCGGCTCGGCGGCGACGTGATCCAGCCGTGCGCGCTCGCGCTGGGCGCGACGGCCACGGGCGCGATGATCGCGACCGCGCCGACGACGGCTGCCAGGAGTACCGCTCTCAGTCTTCGCATGAGATGTCTCGCTCTCCATCCGGTGGTGCGTGGGTCCTGCGGCGCGCTTCCTCGCGGGCCGCTTCTCGGATCGGGCACCTCGACGCTACGAAACGGGCGGAGAGCCGGACAATTGGGCAAAGCCCGTACGTGCTTCCGCGTACGCGCGCCTGGCGCGCCCTCGTCGCCGGGTCGGCGACGCACGACGGCGGGTGGCCTCGCCCGTCGGACGAGACCACCCGCCGTCGCGGGGTTCAGCAGGTCAGCAGGCGCCGATCAGCTTCCACGGGCCCCATGCCTCGGAGCCGGGGACGTTGTTCTGCGTCCACCACTTCGCCTCGTACACGTTGCCCGCGTACGAGACCTTCGCGCCGCCCGTGTAGGTCGACGTCGCGGCCCACGCGGGGTCCGCGCAGGTGCCCGGCGTGCCGCCGCCGGGGGTGCCGCCCTCACCAGGCGTGCCGCCGCCGGGGGTGCCCCCGCCGGGGTTGGTGCCGTCGGCCGTGACGGTCAGATCGACGCAGTTGTAGAACGCGTTGACCGTGTTCGACACGTTCCAGCGCGCGAGGATCGTGTGGTTGCCGAGCGGCAGGCCCTTGAGGGTGTGCGAGATGTTCTTGGGGGGCTGGACGCCGCCGCCGTCGAACGTCGCGAAGAGCTGGCCGTCGACGAAGTACTCCCACACGCTCGTGGCGTGGTTCGCCGTGAGGTTCCACTGGAACGTCACGTCGCGGCCCGTGGTCGTGCGGGGCCAGGGCTTGCTCGCGTCGTCGAGGATCGCGTAGCCGCTGCCGCCGGAGCACTTCATCGAGCCCTTGGGGGCCTCGACGGACTGCGGCTCGTACTTGATGGAACCGCAGTCGAAGGACGTGGTGCCCTTCGCGCAGTTGTCCTGCCGGCTGGGGGGAGAGGTGATCCAGCCGTGCGCCGAGGCGCTGGGGGCGATCGCGATCGGGGCGATGATCGCGGTCGCGCCCACGACGGCGGCGAGGAGCGCCGCGCGGAGTCGCTTCATCGGGGGACTCGCTTCCTGTGTCGGGGGAGGGCCGACGTCGTGCGGAGCCCGCACCGTCGACCGTGACGAGGGGACCGTATGCAGGTGGAGGACGAGGCTCCAACGCCTACGCAGGGCCGCTCCGGAGTACGGGATGTCCCGTACGCGACGTCCTGCGGAGGGCGTCTTCGTGCGGCTCGACCGGGGTCCAGAACCCTCCCGCGAGGTGCCCGGGGCATCCGTCCGGCGGGTGAAGAGTGTGGGGACTACGTAGGGCGCCGGGGCACCGGACGTGACGGTGGCCCGAAGCTGGACGAGCGTCCGAGAGCGCGGGCGTCGGGCTGCCCGTCAGGCGGGCGCGTCCTCCTCGCGCAGGCGCGGCTCGGTGCGCAGCGCGGGCCGGAGGCCCGACTTGTCGGCGTAGAACGCGCGCACGACGTCCATGTCGGCGCGCACGTCGCCGGTGAGGTCGATCGTCGGGCCGAGGCCCGTCGTCATCGTGGTGCGGTCCACGTAGCCGAGCGTGACCGGCAGGTGCGCCTCGCGCGCGATCCGGTAGAACCCCGACTTCCAGTACGACCCGGCGCCGCGCGTGCCCTCGGGCGTGACGACGAGCGAGAACACCTCGCCCGCCCGGAGGCGGCCGACGACGTCGTTCACCACCCGGCTCGGGTCGCGCCGGTCCACGGGGATGCCGCCCAGCGCGCGCATGAGCGGACCCGCGGGGCCGGCGAAGAGCGTGTGCTTGCCCAGCCAGCGCACGTGGATGCCCGTGCTCCAGGCGATCGCGAGCATGAGCACGAAGTCCCAGTTCGACGTGTGCGGGGCTCCGACGAGGAGGGTGGGCCGGCTCGTGTCGTACGGCTGCGAGCGCAGCCTCCACCGGCTGGTCGCCCAGAAGGCGCGGGCGAGGGCTCGGCGGATCACGACGACACGCTACAGGGTGGGAGACGCGCGGCGGCCGCCGTCGACAACCGCAGACGGCGCGGTTAGTCTCCGGCGGGTAGGAAACTTCCCGCCCTACCTGCTCGGACCGGACATGTCCGCTCGACCACCCACTGCTCGACGGAGACCAGATGGACACCACTCCCGCCGGAACCCCCGCCCTCCTGCGCACCCTCAACGCGCGCGCCGTGCTCGACGTGCTCGGCACCGGAGCGCAGGTCGCGCGCCCCGACGTCGTCGCGGCGACCGGTCTGTCGAAGACGACCGTCGCGCAGACCCTGCGCGCGCTCGAGGCGACGGGCGTCGTCACGGAGGCGGGACTCGACCGGGACCGTCGGGGCCCGGCCGCGACGCTGTACCGGGTCGACCCGGACTACGCGTTCGGGCTGGGGATCGACGTCGCGCGCGACCGCGTGCGGGTCGCGCTCGTCGACGTCACGGGAGCGGTCCGCGCCCGCGCCGAGCGGCGCGACGTCCGGCCGACCCCGACGGCGCGCGCCCGCGCCGCGGCCGAGCTCGCGCGTGCGTGCATCACCGACGTCGAGGCCCGGCTGCCCGAGGGAGCGAGCGTCGAGGTGACGCGCGCCGTCGCGGCCGTGCCGTCGATCATCAGCCCGGACCACGCGACGATCCGCCGGGTGCCGGGCTTCGAGAAGGGCGGCACGGACCTCCACGACGCCCTCGTCGACGCGCTCGGCTGCCCGGTGACGCTCGAGAACGACCTCAACCTCGCGGCGATCGCGGAGCAGCGCGACGGCGTCGCCGCCGGCGTCCGGACGTTCGTCGTGCTGGGGCTCGGCGACGGGTTCGGCGCCGGCCTCGTCCTCGACGGCCGTCTGCACCGCGGCGCGGCGGGCGGTGCCGGCGAGGTGTCGTTCCTCCCGCACCCCGGCCGGTCGCTCGGCTCGGAGACGCTCGGGGCGTCGTCGATCGCGGCGATCGCCAAGGAGAACGGCCTCCCGGACGACATCGCGGTCAAGGACATCGTGGACCGCGCAGCGCAGGGCGACGGCGCGTCCGGCGACGTGCTGGACGAGGTCGCGGAGCGCATCGGCGTCGTGGCGGCGGCCGTCGCGCTCGTCGTCGAGCCGGAGCTCTTCGTCCTCACCAACCACGCCGCGCGCCCCCCGATCGCCGAGCGCGTGCAGCGGTTCCTCGGCGAGAAGCTGGCCGTGCTGCCCGTGCGGGTCGTCCCGTCGGAGCTCACGAGCGACGCCGTCGTCGTGGGCGCGGCCCGGTCCGCGAGCGACGCCCTGCGCGACGAGGTGTTCCGCGCCGCCGCGGCCCACTCCGCACCGGGCGAGAGCGGCGAGGCCGACGACGAGCACGCGGAGGCCGCGTCGTGACGACGCCCGCGGCGGGCGGGCCGCCGTCGGACCTGGTGTCCCGGCTGGGCCTCGCGGGCGACGCGCGCGCCGTGATCCTCAACGCCGACGACTACGGCATGTGCCGGGCGGCGAACCGCGCGATCTCCGAGCTGCTCCTCGCGGGGCACCTCGACTCCGCGACCGTCATGGTGCCGTGCGGCTGGGCGCCGGACGCGCTCGCGTTCGCCGCGGCGCACCCCGTCGACGTCGGCGTCCACCTCGTGCTCACGAGCGAGTGGACGCGCTACCGGTGGCGGCCCCTCACGGGGGCGGGGACCTCGCTCGTCGACGCCGCGGGGTACTTCCCGCGCGACGTCCGCACCGTCGAGCAGCGGGCGCGCGCCGAGGACGTCGCGGCCGAGCTCGCGGCGCAGCTCGACGCGGCGCTCGCCGCCGGGGTCGACGTCTCGCACCTCGACAACCACATGGGCTCGGTCTACGGGCTCGAGACGGGGCGCTCGTTCCTGCCGCAGGTGTTCGAGCTCGCGGCCCGGCACGGGCTGCCGTTCCGCCTGCCGCGCACGACCGACGGGATGCTCCTGCCGCCCGGCGACTTCCAGCCGCTCCTCGACGAGGCGACCGCGGCGGCCGACGCGCTCGGGGTCGTGCTCGTCGACCGCCTGTGGACGCACCCGTTCGAGCTCGCCGGCGAGGGCACGGACGACGCGGAGGGCTACGAGGACGTCCGTGACGGCTTCCTCGACCTGCTGCGCCGCGTGCCGCCCGGCGTCACCGAGATCTACCTGCACCCCATGCTCGACGACGACGAGCTCGGCGACGTCGCCGACTACGCCGCGCCGAAGCGCGGGTTCGAGCGCCGCCTCCTCGCCGACCCGGCGGTCGCGGCCGTGGTGGCCGAGGAAGGCCTCGTCCGCGTCGGCTGGCGCGACCTGCGCGCGGTCCAGCGGGGCGAGCGATGAGCGCGCCGGCCGGGACGCCGTCGGGCACGGCGCCGAGCGGAGGGGCGCCGACCGGAGGGCTGCTGGCCCGCGTGCGGGACCGCCGCCTGGTGGGCGCGGCCACGCGTGCGCAGACCGTCGCCTACGGCGCGTCCGCGTTCCCCGCGAACCTGCTGCTCCAGACGTTCTCCGCGTTCGTCGTCTACTTCTACGTCGACCACCTCGGCGTGCCCGCCGGCTGGGTCGCGGGCGCCATGGTCGCGCACGGCATCCTCAACGCGGTGCTCAACCCGCTCGTCGGCGCGGCCTCCGACCGGCGCCGTACCCGCTGGGGCCGCCGCGTGCCGTGGATCGGGCTCGGCGTCGTGCCGCTCGTCGTCGCGTTCGCGCTCGTGTGGGTGCCGCCCGCGCTGAGCCCCACCGGGCTCGTCGTGTGGTTCCTCGTCGTCGTCGCCGTGTACGACGTCGCGTACGTCGTCGTCGTGCTCAACGTCTCCGCGCTGTTCCCCGAGATCTTCCGCACGACGGCGGAGCGCGCCCGCGGGAACGCGCCGCGCCAGATCTTCGGCCTCGTCGGCATGATCCTCGGCACCGCCGGCGCCCCGCTGCTGTACGGGACGCTCGGGTGGACGTGGATGGCGCTGCTGCTCGCCGTCGTGAGCCTCGGGTTCTTCGCGTGGTCCCTCGCCGGCATGGTCGAGCGTCCCGTCGACGTCGCGGCGGTGCGCGAGCGCGAGGCCGCCGTCGGGCTCGGCGCCCAGCTGCGCTACACGTTCGCGAACCGTGCGTTCGTCACCTACGTGCTCGGGTCGCTGCTGCTCCAGAGCACCACCGCGATCGTGCTCGCCGCCGTGCCGTTCTACGTGCGCTACGTGCTCGGCGGGGCGGAGGCCGACGCGACGTTCCTCCTCGCGCCGATCTTCGTCGCGGCCATCCCGGCGATCGTCGGGTGGTCGTGGGTCGTGCGCCGCATCGGCCCGCGCTCCACGATGCTGTGGGTCGTCGCCGTGTACGGGCTCGCGACGTGCCTCTACCTCGTGCCGACCACCGTGCTCGGCGCCGCGCTCGCGGGCCTGGCCGTCGGCGTGGGCGTGGCCGGGCTCATGCAGGTGCTCGAGGTCGCGCTCGCGCAGGTCATCGACGACGACGAGCGTCGTACCGGTCTGCGCCGCGAGGGCATGTACTTCGGCGCGAACGGGTTCGTCGTGCGCGGGTCCGTGATCGTGCAGGCCGTCCTCGTCGCGGCCGTGCTCTCCGCGAGCGGGTACGTCGAGGGCACGGGCGACGTCGTGCAGCCGGACGGCGTCGCGACGGGCGTGCGCCTCCTGCTCGGCGGCGTCCCCGTCCTCATCGCCGCCCTGGCGTTCGTGTGCTTCTGGTTCTACCCCCTGCGAGGCCGGGACCCCGAGGGCACCGACGCCGCCCTCGCCGACGCCGACGCGTCACCCACCGCCGCGGACCCCCTCCCGAGGTAGCCCCCCGCCCCGCGAGGTAGAGCCCCGGTCGGCCGAGGTAGAGCCCCGGTCACGCGAGGTAGAGCCGTAGTCGCGCGAGGTAGAGCCTCGGTCACGCGAGGTAGAGCCGTGGTTGCGCGCGAGGCGCACCACGGCTCTACCTCGGCGGACCCTGGCTCTACCTCGGCGGGCCCTGCCTCTACCTGGGCGGGGTGGTGGTGCCGCGGAGGGTGTGCTCGGCGACGGTGCACGGGTCGGTGCCGGCGTCGATGTCGCGGAGGTCGCACGCGACGCGGCGCATGAGGGTGCGGAAGGTGCCGCGCTCGTCGGGCGCGAGCATGTCGAGGAGCTGCTCCTCGGCGTCGTGCACGGCGGCGGCCCACCCCGCGAGACGACGGCGGCCCTCGGGCGTCGCGACGACGCGGCGGGCGCGGCGGTCGGCGGGGTTCTGCTGCCGCTCGACGAGGCCGGACGCGACGAGGTCGTCGACGAGGTACGTCATGACGGTGCGGTCGATGCCGTGGTGCTCGGCGAGCGCGAGCTGCGTGGGGTGGTCGCCCTGCGCGACGGTCACGAGGACCTGGTAGCCGCGCGTGCCGTGCGGGACGTCGTCGAGCGCCTGCTCGACGGTCGCGCGGTAGGCGCGCAGCAGGACGCCGAGGTGCCAGCCGAGGTCCTCGAGGCGGCCGGGGAGCTCGGCCGGGCCGGTGGGTGCGGCGGTCGTCGCGCTCGTGCTCATCCGCTCAGGGTACCGCGGGAATGCGGTTGCACCACCTATCTGTTCTCGATATGTTCTGCTCAACAACGTATCTTGAGATCGCGAGGAGCCATGCCCGACTACGGCCACGACCTGCGCTTCGGGTCCTTCGTCACGCCCACCGCCGCAGCGCCGCAGCAGGCGGTCGCGCTCGCGCAGCTGTCCGAGGAGGTCGGCCTGGACCTCGTGACCTTCCAGGACCACCCGTACCAGGCGGCGTTCCTCGACACCTGGACCCTGCTGTCGTGGGTCGCGGCGCGCACCGAGCGCATCCGCCTCGCGGGCAACGTGCTCAACCTGCCGCTGCGCCCGCCGGCCGTGCTCGCGCGCGCCGTCGCGAGCCTCGACCGGCTGTCGGGCGGGCGCGTCGAGCTCGGCCTCGGCGCGGGCGGGTTCTGGGACCCGATCGTCGCGATGGGCGGCGAGCGACTCACGCCGGGGCAGTCCGTCGACGCGCTCTCCGAGGGCATCGACGTCATCCGCGGGCTGTGGGACACGTCCACGCGCGAGCGCCTGGACGTGGGCGGGGCGTACCACCACGTCGACGGCGCCAAGCGGGGTCCCGCCCCCGCGCACGACGTCGAGATCTGGGTCGGGGCGCTCAAGCCCCGCATGCTGCGCGTCGTCGGTGCGCAGGCCGACGGCTGGCTCCCGTCGCTCGCGTACCTGCAGAGCTTCGAGGCGCTCGCGCAGGGCAACGCGACGATCGACGCCGCCGCGCAGGAGGCGGGCCGCGATCCGCGCGCGGTGCGTCGGCTCCTCAACGTCGGCGGGCGGTTCACCGCCGACGGCGGCGCCGGGTTCCTCCAGGGGTCGCCGCGGCAGTGGGCCGAGCAGGTCGCGGAGGTGGCGCTCGAGCACGGCGTGTCCACGTGGATCATCGGCGGCGACGACCCGACGACGCTCGCCGTCGTGGGCCAGGAGGTCGCGCCCGCGGCGCGCGAGCTCGTCGCCGCGGCCCGCGGCACGACCGGCGGCGCGGCACCGGTCGGACCGACCGACGGCGGGGCCCGCGCATGACCGACTACGGCCACCCGCTCCGGTTCGGCACGTTCGTCACGCCGTCGGCGCAGGACCCGGAGGCGACGGTCGGGCTCGCGCGCCTCGCGGAGGACGCCGGCTACGACCTCGTGACCTTCCAGGACCACCCGTACCAGCCGCGCTTCCTCGACACGTGGACGCTGCTGTCGTACGTCGCGTCCGCGACGGAGCGCATCCACGTCGCGCCCGACGTCGTCAACGTCCCGATGCGTCCGCCCGCCGTCCTGGCGCGCGCGGCGGCGAGCCTGGACCTGCTCTCCGACGGTCGCGTCGAGCTCGCCCTCGGAGCGGGGGCCTTCTGGGACGCCATGGCGGCGATGGGCACGCGCCGGCTCACGCCGGGGGATTCCGTCGACGCGCTCGCCGAGGCCATCGAGGTGATCCGCGCGATCTGGGGCGAGGACGGCGACGGCGAGCTGTTCGTGCCGGGTCGGCACCACCGGCTCGACGGCGCGACGCCCGGTCCGGGCACCACGCGCCGCATCCCCCTGTGGCTGGGCGCGCTCGGCCCCCGGATGCTGCGCCTCGTGGGAGAGAAGGCCGACGGCTGGCTCCCGTCGCTGGGCCGCGTGGGCCTCGACGGGCTGCGCGCGGGCAACGCGCGCATCGACGAGGCGGCGGCCGCCGTCGGGCGCGACCCGCGCGAGGTGACGCGGCTGCTCAACGTGTCGGGCACGTTCGAGGCGGACGCCGGAGCGTCCGGCCTCGGGGGCGCCCCCGACCTCTCCGGGCCGCCCGCGGCCTGGGTCGAGCGGCTCCTGCCGCTCGTCCTCGACGAGGGCGTCTCCACGCTGATCCTCGCGACCGACGACGAGCGCACCACCCGCCGGTTCGCGGACGAGGTCGCGCCCGCCCTGCGCGACGCCGTCGACGCCGCGCGCGCGGAGCGGGGCACCGACACGTCGCGCGTCGTGCCGCTCGCCGTGCGGGCCGCGCGTCGCGACGGGATCGCGTACGACGACGTCCCCGCCTCGCTCGCGGAGCGCGCCGTCGAGCCGGGCGACGCCACGTACGCGGGGGTGCGCTCGAACTACCTGCGCGGCGGCTCGCCGGGCCTCGTGCTGCGCCCGCGCGACACCGCGGAGGTCGTCGAGGCGCTCGCGTTCGCGCGCGCCCAGCCGGTGACGCGCCGGGTGCCGCTGTCCGTCCGCTCGGGCGGGCACGGCATCAGCGGGCGCTCCACGAACGACGGCGGCATCGTCCTCGACCTCGCCGCCCTCGACCACGTGGAGGTGCTCGACGACGCCGCGCGCCTCGTGCGCGTCGGTCCGGGCGCGCGCTGGGGCGGGGTCGCCGCGGCGCTCGCGCCGCGCGGCTGGGCGATCACGTCGGGCGACTCCGGCGGTGTCGGGGTGGGCGGTCTCGCGACGGCGGGCGGCATCGGCTTCCTCGGCCGGGCGCACGGCCTGACGATCGACCACGTGCGCGCGGTCGAGGTCGTCCTCGCGGACGGCTCGGTCGTGCGCGCGAGCGACGACGAGAACGCGGACCTGTTCTGGGCCGTGCGCGGCGCCGGGGCGCAGGTCGGGATCGTCACGTCGTTCGAGCTCGTCGCGGACGAGGTGTCCGCGGTGGGGTTCGCGCAGATGGTGCACGACGCGTCGGACCTCGCCGGGTTCCTCGAGCGCTGGGGCGCCACGGTGGAGGCCTCGCCGCGGGACACGACGAGCTTCCTCGTCGTCGGGCGGCCGCGGCCCGGGCAGCCCGTCGTCGCGCAGTCGATGACGATGGTCGACTCGGACGACCCGGACACCGTCCTCGCGCGGCTCCAGCCGTTCGCGGCGATCTCCCCGCTGCTCGCCCGGGCGACGGCGCAGATCGTGCCGTACGACGCCGTCGTCTCCGCGCCCCCGCCCGGCCCGCACGGCGGGCAGGGCGAGCCCGTGTCGCGGTCCGGGCTGCTGGAGCACCTCACGCCGGAGGCGTCGGCACGGCTCGCGGGCCTCGTCGCCAGCGGGGACACGTACTTCTTCCAGATCCGCTCGACGGGCGGTGCGGCGTCGGACGTCCCCGCCGACGCGACGGCGTACGCGCACCGATCCGCGAACTTCTCGGTCGTCGCGATGGGGGCGAGCCGGTCCCGTCTCGACGCGCGGTGGGACGCGCTCGCCGACCTGTTCGACGGCACGTACCTCAGCTTCGACACCGACCTGCGCACCGAGCGGGTGACGGACGCGTTCCCGCCCGCGACCCTGGAGCGGCTGCGCGAGGTCAAGCGCCGCGTGGACCCGACGAACGTCTTCCGCGACAACCTGCCCGTCCTCGGGCCGCACCCGACGGACGAGCCGACGGGCGCCGTCGTCCCGCCGAGGTAGAGCCCCGGTCCGCCGAGGTCGAGGCGTGGTCACGACCACGCCTCTACCTCGCGCTACCGGGGCTCTACCTCGCGCTGTCGGGGTGCCGCCTCGGGGGTGGCGGGGGTGCGTGCCCGACGGCGCACGGTGAGCACCGCGTGGACGGCGAGGCCCGCGAGCACGGCCCAGAACGCGGCGCCGATGCCCGCGACGACCGTCCCGCTCGCGGCGACGAGGAACGTCACGACGGCCGCCTCACGGCCCCGTGGCTCGGCGACCGCGCCCGCGACGGCGGCGCCGAGCGTCCCGACGAGCGCGAGGCCGGCGGCCGCCTCGACGAGCCCGGCGGGCGCGGCCGCGACCAGCGCGGCGAGCCCGGCCGAGCCGACGGCGAGCACCAGGTAGGCCCATCCCGCGGTGTGCGCGGCGACCCATCGCCGTCGGGGGTCGGGGTGCGCCTCGGGGCCCGCCGCGAGCGCGGCGGAGATCGCCGCGAGGTTGATCGCGTGCCCGCCCGCAGCGGCGCCCGCGAGGGTCGCGAGGCCGGTGACGGTCATGGTCTCGCGCCACGGCACGCGGTAGCCGAACGAGGCCATGACCGCGACGCCCGGGACGTTCTGCGACGCCATCGTCACGACGTAGAGCGGCACGGCGAGCCCGACGACCGCCTGCCACGACAGCGTCGGGGCGGTGAGGTCGAGGCGGGGGACGGCGTCGGCCCAGGCGACGCTGCCGCTCCCCACGGCCTCGTACCCGACGATCGCGAGCGTGACCGCGAGCGCCGCCGGCGCGGCCCAGCGCGGCGCGACCCGCAGCAGCACGAGCCACGTGAGCACGACGGGCGCGACGAGCAGCGGCGTCGTGACGAACGTGCGGACGGGCGCGAGGCACAGCGTGAGCAGGACGCCCGCGAGCATCGCCTGGGCGATCGGGGTGGGGATCGCGGCGACGAGGTCGCCGAGCCGCGGCCAGAGCGCGGTGAGCAGCACGAGTCCGCCGACGACGCAGAACGCGCCCACCGCGGCGGGCCAGCCGCCCGCGACCGCGCCCGTGCTGACGAGCAGCGCGGCCCCGGGCGTGGACCAGGCGAGGGTGAGCGGGGTGCGGTGGCGCGTCGTCAGGAAGAGGATGCCGACGGCCTGCGTCACGCACAGGGCGAGCAGCCCGGACGCGGCCTGGTCGGGCGTGGCGCCGACGGCGCGCAGGCCCGCGAGCACGACGGCGAACGAGCTCGTGAAGCCGACGAGGGCCGTGACGAGCCCGGCGAGGACGGGGCGCAGGCGCTCCGGGTCGGGTTCCATGCTGCTCCAGCGGACGTGCCGAGCCGTTCTGTTTGCGGAACGTTACCAGAGCGGCCCGCGACGCTGCCGGTAGGCTGCCGCGCGTGAGCGACGGGGGAGCGCGGGCGAGCACGGGGGCGAGCGCAGGGTCGGACGACGGCCCGGGCGGTGGCGCCCCCGCGCCGTCGGACCGCCGCGGGGACGAGACCCTCGCCGCGGTCGCCGCCCAGATCCGGGCGCTGCGGGCCGAGCGCAGGCTGTCGCTGTCGGCGCTCGCGGCGGCGGCGGGCGTCGGCAAGGGCTCGCTCTCCGAGATCGAGCACGGCGCGCGCAACCCCACGCTCGCGACGCTCTACGCGCTCGCCGGGGCGCTCGGCGTCCCGCTCGCGACGCTCCTCGCCGAGCGGCCGGGCTCGGAGGTGTCGTCCGAGGGCGTCCGGGCCCGCCTCCTCGACGCCCACCACCTGCCCGACGGCACGGCCGTCGAGGTCTACCACCTGCACCTCGCGGCGTCCGCGGACCGCACGTCGCCGCCGCACGGGCCGGGCGTCGTCGAGCACCTGCTCGTGACTTCCGGCCGCGTGCGCGCGGGCCGTCGTGGTGCCGAGGCCGTGGTGACCGTGGGGGACGGGCTGCGCTGGGTGTCGGACGCCGAGCACTCCTACCGTGCGCTCGACGGCGCGCCCGTGGACGCGGTGCTCGTCATCCGCACCCCGCCGCGCGGCGGACGGTCCGCTACCGCAGGCCGGCCCTCGGCGCCCACGCGCCGGACGTGAACCCCGACGGCGCACCCGGCGACCACGGCGCCGGCGGCGGCTGCGGAGCCCGCACCAGGAACGCCTGGCGCGCCGTGAGCATGAGCTGCAGCAGCGCGCGCCGCTGCCCCTCGACGCGCCACGCCTCGACCGCGCCGCGCTCGACCCGGTCGTGGAGCAGCGCGAGCTCCGTCGCGGCCTGCTGGTAGTCGCGCATCGCGTGCGCGGCCCCCGCGCCACCGGTGCGACGCGCCCAGTCGCGCGCCTGACGGCGAGCGGCGAGCGTCGAGAGCATCGCGAGGTCGGCGGGCGTCACGAGGCCCGTCGGCACGTACGGGACGAGCTGGCGTCGGATCGTCGCGACCGTGCGGCGTCGGTCCCGGACGAGCAGGACGACCAGCGTGACCAGCACCCCGAGCCCGGCGAGGTACGCGACCCCGAGCGCGAGCGGGCCGAAGCCGGTCGAGGCGTTCCACAGCATGTGCAGGGCGATGGCCGCGGCGAGACCACCGAGCGGCGCGAGCACACGGCGCGGCCCGGGCGGGCTCGTGGCCGCGCTCGCGACGCCGAGGCCCGTGAGCGCCGTGCACAGCGGGTGCAGCAGGGGGGTGACGATCGCGCGCAGCACGAACGTCGGGCCGAGCGTGCCGTCCTGCGCGGCCATGATGAAGTACGTGACGTTCTCGACCGCCGCGAACCCGAGGGCGACCATCGCGGCGTAGATCACGCCGTCGGTCCAGCCGTCGATCTCGTGGCGCCGGAACCAGAGCATCCCGAACAGCACCGCGCCCTTGAGGATCTCCTCGACGAACGGCGCGCCGAACGACGCCACGACGTACCAGCCGACCTCCTCGCCGAACAGCGGCGCGGTGAGCAGCTCGAGGCCGAGCGTGTTGAGGATCCCCGCGACGAGCGTCGCGATCCCCGCGCCCCAGAGGAACGCGACGACGAGCGCGCTCGGCGGCTCGGGCTCCAGGCGGTCGAGCGCGAGCACGACGGGCACCCAGATGCCCAGCGGCACGAGCGCGAGCAGCAGCCCGACCGTGAACGTGCCCACCCCGGACAGCGCCGCGAGCACGAGGCCCACGAGCAGGCACAGGCTCGCGACGGCGATCGTCACGATGGCGCCGACGCGCGCGCGGCCCGGCGGCCGGCCCTCGAGCACGGCGCGCGGGTCGAGCGGGACGGCGGCACCCGCCGGGCCCAGCGGGTGCGGCGGCTGCTGGGGCGGGGGGACGGCCGGGCCGTGCGGCGGGAAGGTCACGGGCGGTAAGGCTACGCACCCGGCGGGCGGCGCGGGAAGGCGTCCGCCCGGCGCGCCGCGCGACGCGGCGCGCTCGGAGGCGTCGCCGGGGACGCCGTGGCGGACGACGCCCGCCGGCCCGCGGTGGTGGGGCCCGCCGGGAGAAGTGGGGCTACGCGGCGACGTCGTACCCGGAGCGGAGGCCGCCCCGGCGGCGGACGGTCGCGTCGTCGGGCACGATCTCGTCCGGCGGGACGACGGCGCCGGCCTCCACGAGCACCCGGCGCCCGACGCGCGCGCCGCTGCCCACGCGGGCGCGGTCGCCGACGCGTGCCTCGGGGGCGATGCGGACGTTGTCGCCGACGCGGACGTCGCGGCCGAGGACGACGTCCCGGTCGATCCAGGTCCCGTCGCCGAGCCGGCAGCCGTGACCCACCACGGCGCCCTTCTCGACGTAGGTGCCCCACCCGACGGGCACGGACTCGGGGACGCGGGCGTGCGGCGACACGAAGCCGCCGCCGGTGTGACGGTCGTAGTGCATGATCTCGCCGAAGTCGTTCTCGACCTGGACGCGGCGTGCGAGGCGGGCCACCTGACCTCCTCAAGGTCTGTCGACAGTGGTACTGATGACATAACGACGACGGGGCGCCCAGGATTCCAACGCCGCCGCCCCGCCGAGGTAGGGCCTTGGCTTCGCGGGGTAGAGCCGTGGTCCCGCGGGGTAGAGCCGTGGTCCCGCGAGGTAGAGCCCGGGTCGCCGGGCCGACGGCGGGGGTCGCCCCGCCTTTCGTGTTCTCGCAGGCGAGAACCGCCCGGGCGACCTCCCGCGGCGGCGCCACGGTCGCCGGGCGCGGACCGACCGCCGTCGTGCCGAGCAGGTGGATCGGGTGCGTCCTGGCCGACGGACGCGCCGGAACCGCCTGCTCGCGCTGCCCGGATGACCTGGTCGGCCCACCCCCGGTCCCGACGGGCGACCTGGCCGCCCCGGGTGCCCGGCCGACGTCGGGCACGGCCAGCCTGGATGCTGCGGCGAGCCCGCGGCGTCGGGTGTGACCACGGCTCTACCGCGGAACTAGGGCTCTACCTCGGCCGACCAGGGCTCTACCCCGTGGGACCACGGATCTACCTCGGCGGGACCTCGCCTCTACCTCGGCCGACCAGGGCTCTACCTCGCGGGACCACGGCTCTCCCGCGCGATGGCGGCGCCGTCCTGCGGGCCGATGGGTCAGACGGCGCGGGTGGTGCCGCGGACGACGAGGGTCGTGGGGAGGCGGACGTGCGGCTCGCGCGTCCGGCCCTCGACGAGGTCGACGATGAGCCGCAGGGCCTCGGTGCCCATGCGGTGGATGGGCTGGTCGACGGTCGTCAGGGGCGGGGTGGTGAGCGCGGACTCGGGCACGTTGTCGAAGCCGATGACGGAGACGTCGTCGGGCACGCGGAGGCCGAGCTCGGCGGCGACCTCCATGGTGCGGATCGCGGACAGGTCGTTGGCGGCGAAGATCGCGGTGGGACGCTCGGGGAGCGAGAGGAGCTCGTGCGCGGGGGAGTCCGCGAGGTCGGGGCGGTAGCCGCCGACGCGCACGAGGTCGGGGTCGAAGGCGATGCCCGCGTCGGCGAGCGCCTCGCGGTACCCCTGCTCGCGCAGGCGCGCTGACTCGAGGTCGGGGCGGCCGGCGAGGAAGCCGATGCGGCGGTGGCCGAGGTCGAGGAGGTGCTGCGTCGCGGTGCGGCCGCCGGCGAGGTTGTCGGAGTCGACGGTCGGGGGGTCGGACGGGCCGCGGTGCGGGTCGACGGCGACGACGGGGATCGAGCTGCCGGGCGCGACGACGGTGGGCGTGACGAGGATGGCGCCGTCGATGAGGGTGCCACCGAGGCGGGACAGGGAGCGCTGCTCCCAGCCGACGCGGTCGTCGCGGCGCAGCCCGCCGGAGTAGGCGAGGAGCTCGTACCCGGTCCCGTCGACGGCCTCGGAGATGCCCTTGAGGAGCTCGGTCGAGAACGGCTCGAACTCGGCGACGAGGATCCCGATGACGTTGGTCCTGCTGCTCCGCAGGCTCCTCGCGACGATCGACGACTCGTACCCGAGGTCGTCGATGACCGCCTGGACGTGGCGGGAGGTCTCGGGCGCGACGCCGTAGCGACCGTTGATCACCTTGGAGACGGTCGCGACGGAGACGCCGGCGGTGCGCGCGACGTCGCCGATCGTGACTCTTCCCGTGGAGCGCATGGGGATGACAGTAGCCCCTGGCGGGCGCCGTCGGAGGCCCGTGCCACGTCGTATGTAAAACGTTATCGATAACGATTGACACGACCGGGTCGCGGCTGCCAGAGTCGCTACCGGCGGCCCCACAGCGGTGGCGGCCCGGCGCGCTCGAGGCAGCGTGCGCCCCGGTGCGACTCGACGAAGAGGACGGAACGATGAAGGCTCGAAAGCTCCTGACGGCGACCGCCGTCGCCCTGGCGGGCACGCTCGTGCTCACGGCCTGCGGAGGCGGAGGCGACTCCGGCTCGGACGACGGCTCGGTCTCGATGACCTTCTGGCACAACTCCACGACCGGTGAGGGCAAGGCCTACTGGGAGGAGACGGTCGCGGCGTTCGAGGAGGCGAACCCCGGCGTCACGATCGAGATCCAGGCCATCCAGAACGAGGACATGGACGGCAAGCTCCAGACGGCCCTCAACTCGGGCGACGCGCCCGACATCTTCATGGCGCGCGGCGGCGGCAAGCTGGCCGACGTCGTGGAGGCCGGCCAGGCGATGGACCTCACCGACGCGATCGACGACACCACGCGCGAGGCCGTGGGCGACGCGGCGCTCAGCGCCTTCACGGTCGACGGCAAGGTCTACGGGATGCCGGTCTCGATCCTGCCGGGCGGCGTCTACTACAGCGAGGACCTGTTCGAGCAGGCCGGCGTGACGGCGAACCCGACGACGGTCGACGAGCTCGAGGGCGTCGTCGACCAGCTCAAGACGGCGGGCGTCGCGCCGATCGCGCTGGGCGCGAAGGACGCGTGGCCGGCCGCCCACTGGTACTACTTCTTCGCCCTGCGCGAGTGCTCGCAGGACACCATCAACACGGCGGCGAGCGAGCGCAGCTTCGACGACCCGTGCTGGCTCAAGGCCGGCGAGGACCTCCAGGCCTTCGCCGAGACCGAGCCCTTCAACCAGGGCTTCCTCACGACCTCCGCGCAGCAGGGCGCGGGCTCGTCCGCGGGCCTCATCGCGAACCACCAGGCGGCCATGGAGCTCATGGGCGCGTGGAACCCCGGCGTCATCGCGTCGCTCACGCCGGACGAGAAGCCGCTCGCGGACCTGCAGTGGTTCCCGTTCCCGGCGGTCGAGGGCGGTGACGGCGAGCCCGGCGCCATGATGGGCGGCGTCGACGGCTTCTCCTGCTCGGCCCAGGCCCCCGCCGAGTGCGCGGAGTTCCTCAACTTCATCATGTCGAAGGAGTCGCAGGAGGCGTACGCCACCGCGTTCCACACCCTGCCCGCGAGCAAGGAGGCGCAGGGCGTCGTGACGGAGCCCGCGCTCGTCTCGATCCTCGAGGCCTACAACGAGGCGCCGTACGTCACCGTCTGGCTGGACACGCTGTTCGGGCAGAACGTCGGCAACGCGCTCAACACCTCCGTGGTCAACCTGCTCGCCGGCAAGGGCACGCCGCAGGACATCGTCGACACGACGAACGCCGCAGCGGCCAAGGAGTAGCCGGAGCCATGACCGTGTCCCAGGGCGAGACCTCGCCGAGCACGACGACGCCCGAGGACCGGGCCGGGGGCGGCGCTGGCGCCGTGGCAGGGCCGCCCCCGGCCGCCGCGGCGCGGGCCCGCCGCCCGCGCCGCGGCCGCTGGGGCCAGCGAGCCGAGATCGCGGTGCTCGCCGGGCCGGCGCTCGTCGTCTTCCTCACGTTCGTCATCGTCCCCGTGCTGATGGCGGCGTACTACGGGTTCTTCAAGTGGAAGGGCTTCGGCCCGCCGACGGACTTCGTGGGGTTCGAGAACTACCTCACGATCTTCCGCGACCCCGAGTTCCTCGCGGCGCTGCGGCACAACGGGTTCATCGTGCTCATGTCGCTCGTGCTCCAGGGCCCGGTCGCGGTGGTCGTCGCGCTCATGCTCAACCGGCGCATGCGCGGCCGCTCGGTGGTCCGCGTGCTCGTGTTCGTGCCGTACGTGGTGTCCGAGGTGATCGTCGGCACGGGGTTCAGCCTCATGCTCTCGACGACCGGCGCCGTGAACGACCTGCTGGAGAAGATCGGCCTCGGGTTCCTCTCGGTCGACTGGCTCGCCGACCCCGACGTCGCGATCTGGACCCTGCTGCTCATCATCACGTGGAAGTACATCGGCTTCGCCGTGATCCTCTTCCTCGCGGGCCTCCAGGGCATCCCCGACGAGCTGGGCGAGGCCGCCGCGATCGACGGTGCGTCGTACTGGAAGGCGCAGCGCTACGTCACGCTCCCGCTGCTGGGCCCGACGGTCCGGATCTGGGCGTTCCTGTCGATCATCGGCTCGCTCCAGCTGTTCGACCTCGTCTACATCATCTGGGGCCAGTACGTGGCCTCGACGGCCGGCACGTCGACCATGGCGACGTACATGGTCGCGAACGGCCGCAACGCGGGGAACTACGGGTACGGCAGCGCGGTCGCGGTCGTCCTGTTCCTCATCTCCCTCGCCGTGGCGCTCGTGTACCAGCGGTACGTCCTGCGCCGTGACACCGAGGGCGCGATCACGGAAGGGAAGAAGTGATGGCCACCGTCACCGCCGTACCCGCGCCCGAGCGTGCCGCCGGCGTCAAGACCCCGAAGGAGCCGCGCGGCTCCGGCATCGGCCGGGGCGGCCCGCTGACCTACGTGGTCGCGTGGCTGCTCGTGGGCGTGTGCCTCGCGCCGATCGCGTACATCGTCGTCGGCGGGTTCCGCACCAACGCGCAGATCACGGCCGACCCGTCGGGCCTGCCCGACCCGTGGCAGGTCGTCAACTACGTCGAGGTCCTGTCGAGCTCGCTGTTCTGGCAGCAGCTCGGGAACTCGCTCGTCGCGGCGCTCCTGACGACGCTCGGCGTCGTGGTGCTCGGCCTCATGGCGAGCTACGTCATCGCGCGCTACTCGTTCGTGGGGCGCGGGGCGCTCTACGCGCTGTTCGCGGCGGGCCTGATGTTCCCCATGACGGTCGCGATCACGCCGCTCTACATCATGATCCGCTCGCTCGGGCTGATGAACTCCGTGGGCGGCCTCGTGCTCCCGCAGATCGCGTTCGCCCTCCCGACGACCGTCATCATCCTCGTGCCGTTCCTGCGCGCCATCCCGCGCGAGATCGAGGAGGCCGCGTCGATCGACGGCGCGAGCCGCCTCGGCTTCTTCTTCCGGATGGTCGTGCCGCTGTCCCTGCCGGGCGTCATCACCGTGGGGATCCTCGCGTTCGTCGCGAGCTGGAACAGCTACATGCTCCCGCTCTTCATCCTCAACGACGAGACGTCGTACACGCTCCCGCTGGGCGTGCAGGCGTTCGCGTCGCAGTACTCCGTGGACACCGCCCGCGTGCTCGCCTTCACGTCCCTGTCGATGATCCCCGCGCTCGTCTTCTTCTCGCTGTTCGAGCGGCGCATCGTCGGCGGCCTCACCGGCGCCGTGAAGGGCTGACCACGCCCGTCCGCACCCTGCCCCGTCCCGCGCCGTGCGCGGGACGGGGCCACCACCGAAGGAGAACGGTCCCGTGACCGACGTCGTCCCTGCCGTCCCGACGGCACCCCTCGGCAGCCCGACCCCGGGCACCGACCCCGCGCCGACCCCGCGCCCCGCACCCCCGCAGATGCCCACCGTCTCCCAGCGCGTGCGCGCGCTCCACGCCCGCATGACGCTCGACGAGAAGCTCGCGCAGCTCGTCGGCTACTGGCTCGACCAGAACGGCACCGTCGCCCCGATGCAGTCGGAGATGACGGCCGGCCAGGCCGACGGCGGCCGGCTCGCGGAGATCACGCAGCACGGGATCGGGCACTACACGCGCGTGTACGGCACGCGCCCCGTCGACCCGGCGGAGCGCGCGGCGTGGCTGTGGGCGGAGCAGCGGCGGCTGCGGACCGAGACGCGGCTGGGGATCCCGGCGATCGTGCACGAGGAGTGCCTCACGGGCCTCGCCGCGTGGCAGGCCGCGACGTACCCGACGCCGCTCGCGTGGGGCGCGTCGTTCGACCCGGACCTCGTCGAGGAGATGGCGCGCGAGGTCGGGGAGTCGATGCGCACGCTCGGCGTCCACCAGGGCCTCGCGCCCGTGCTCGACGTCGTGCGCGACCCGCGCTGGGGGCGCGTCGACGAGTGCGTCGGCGAGGACCCGTACCTCGTCGGCACGGTCGGCACGGCGTACGTGCGCGGTCTCCAGGACGCGGGCGTGCACGCGACGCTCAAGCACTTCGTCGGGTACTCGGGCTCCCGCGCGGGGCGCAACCACGCGCCCGTGAGCGCGGGCCCGCGCGAGCTCGCCGACGTCTACCTCCCGCCGTTCGAGATGGCGGTGCGCGACGGCGGCGCCCGGTCCGTCATGGCGTCGTACGTCGACGTCGACGGCGTCCCGCTGCACGCGAGCACCGAGCACCTCACCGAGGTGCTGCGCGGGCGCTGGGGGTTCGACGGCGTCGTCGTCGCCGACTACTTCGGCGTCGCGTTCCTCGAGGTGATGCACCGCGTCGCGGCCGACCGCGGCGAGGCGGCGGCCCAGGCGCTCCGGGCGGGCCTGGACGTCGAGCTGCCGACGGGCGACGCGTACCTCGCGCCGCTCGCCGAGCGCGTGCGGTCGGGGGCGCTCGACGAGGCGTGGGTCGACCGCGCCGTGCTGCGCCTGCTCACCCAGAAGGAGGAGCTCGGCCTGCTCGACCCCGGCGCCTACGCCGACGAGCCGCCGACCGCCGTCGACCTCGACACCCCGCGCCAGCGCGCGACCGCGCGCCGCCTCGCGCAGGAGTCGCTCGTGCTGCTCGCGAACGACGGCGTGCTCCCGCTCGTGCGGCCCGGGGCCGACGGCGCGCCGGCCGCCCCGCGGCGCGTCGCCGTCGTCGGGCCGGACGCCGACTCGGCCGAGGCGCTCATGGGCTGCTACTCGTTCGTCAACCACGTGCTCGCGCACCACCCGGGCACCCCGGCGGGCATCGAGCTGCCGACGGTGCTCGAGTCGCTGCGCGACGCGCTCGCCGGGGCGGGCACCGACGTGACGTACGTGCGCGGGTGCGCGGTCGAGGGCGACGACGTCACGGAGATCCCGGCCGCGGTCGACGCCGCGCGGGACGCGGACGTCGCGGTCGTCGTCGTGGGGGACGAGGCCGGGCTGTTCGGGCGCGGCACCGTCGGCGAGGGCAACGACGTCGAGTCGCTCGAGCTGCCGGGCGTGCAGCGGCGGCTCGTCGAGGAGGTCGTCGCGACGGGCACGCCGGTCGTGCTCGTGCTGCTCACCGGCCGCCCCTACGCGATCGGCTGGGCGCTCGACGCGGCGTCGTCGCGCGGCGGCGTGCCGGCCGCCGTCGTGCAGGGCTTCTTCCCCGGCGAGGAGGGCGGCCGCGCCGTCGCGGACGTGCTCGTCGGCGCGGTGAACCCGTCGGGCCGCCTGCCCGTGTCGCTGCCCCGCGCGGGCGGCGCGCAGCCGTACACCTACCTCCACCCGGTGCTCGGCGGGCCGTCCGACGTGACGTCCACCGACCCGACGCCGGTGCGGCCGTTCGGGTTCGGGCTGTCGTACACGCAGTTCGCGTACGCGGACCTCGAGGTCGACACGGCCGTCGCCGCGGGCGGGACGTTCCGCGCCGCGGTCACCGTGACCAACACGGGCGCGACGGCGGGGACGGACGTCGTGCAGCTCTACGCGCGCGACGTCGTCGGCTCGGTGCCGCGGCCCGTCGCGCAGCTCCTCGGCTACGCGCGCGTCGACCTCGCGGCGGGCGAGTCGCGCCGCGTGACGTTCCGCGTCCCGACGACGCGCCTCGCGTTCTCCGACCGCCGCCTCGTGCGCGTGGTCGAGCCGGGCGACGTCGAGGTCTGGGTCGGCGCGCACGCGGCGGCCGTCGACTCCGCCCCCGGTGCGGGCGACCTCGGGTCGACGACCGGCGGCGCGATCGTCAACGAGTCCGCGCCGGCCGCGCGGCACGTGGTGCCGGGCGCCGCGACCGCGCGTGCGACGCTCGCCGTCACGGGCCCCGTGCACGAGGTCACGGCCGCGGACGAGCGGCTCGTCGCCGTCGAGGTGTCCGCACGCGTCGAGGCGGGGGAGCGCGCATGACGCGCGTCCAGAACCCGGTGCTGCCCGGGTGCAACCCCGACCCGTCGGTGTGCCGCGTCGGCGACGACTTCTACCTCGTCACCTCGACGTTCGAGTACCTGCCCGGCCTGCCGGTGCTGCGCAGCCGCGACCTCGCGACGTGGGAGCACGTCGGGGACGTCGTCGACCGGTCGGGGCAGCTCGACTACGACGGCATCCGGTCGTCGGGCGGCCTGTTCGCCCCGACGCTGCGGCACCACGACGGCACGTTCTGGCTCGTGTGCACGCTCGTGGACCCGGACGACGACACCCGCGGCGGCAACTTCGTCATGACCGCGACGGCCCCGGCCGGGCCGTGGTCCGACCCGGTGTGGCTGCGCGTCGAGGACGGCGAGCGGGTCGCGGGGATCGACCCGTCGATCTTCTTCGACGACGACGGCCGCGTCTGGCTGCACGGCACGCGCCTCGCGCCCGAGCCGGAGTGGTTCCACCAGACCGAGGTGTGGGTGCGCGAGCTCGACCCCGCGACGTGCACGCTCGTCGGCCCCGAGCACGTGGTGTGGACGGGGGCCGTGCGCGGCGCGGTGTGGGCCGAGGGCCCGCACCTGTACAAGGTCGACGGCACGTACTACCTGCTCGCGGCCGAGGGCGGGACGGACTTCCACCACGCGGTGTCCGTCGCGCGCGCGTCGTCGGTCACGGGGCCGTACGAGGGCAACAAGGCCAACCCCGTGCTCACGCACAGGCACCTCGGGCGGGGCGTGGACGTCGTCGGCGTGGGCCACGCCGACCTCGTCGAGGCGCCCGACGGCTCGTGGTGGGCCGTGCTGCTCGCGATGCGCGTCTACGGCGGCTACCACTACCCGCTCGGCCGCGAGACGTTCCTCGTCCCGGTCGTGTGGGAGGACGGCTGGCCCGTCCTCGCGCCCGGGGAGGGCCGCGTGCCCGACGCCGTCGAGGTCCCGTTCGCGAGCCCGGCACCCCGGACGGAGGTCCAGGGCGGGGCGAGCGGCGTCGTCCGCCCCGACGACCCGCGCTGGACGGCGGTGCGCGCCCTGCCGCGCGACGTCGCCACCCCGGCGGGCGAGGGCTGGGACCTCCCGGTGCGCCCGACGACGCTCGCCGAGCCGGGCGCGCCCGCGTTCCTCGGCGTGCGCCAGCAGCACCGCGACGTCGACGTGACGGTCACCCTGCAGGCCCCGGCCGTGGCGGGGGAGCGCGCGGGCGTCGTCGTGCGGCAGTCCGAGGACGACCACGTGCGGCTCCTCGTCGACGGCGGCCCGGGGGACGAGCGGCGCGTCGTCGCGGTGCACCGGCGCGGCGGCACGGACGCGGTGGTCGGGGAGACGACGGTGACTGCCGCCCCCGGGGAGCCGGTCGTCGTCGGGCTGCGCGTGCGCGGGCAGGACTACGGGCTCGTCGCCGGGCCCGCGGACGGGCCGGTCGTGGACGTCGCGACGGTCGACGGGCGCACGCTCGACAGCGCCGCCGCGGGCGGGTTCCTCGGGCTCTGGCTCGGCGTGCACGCGACGAGCGAGGGCCGCCCGAGCGCGTCCGCCGTGCGCGTCGAGCGGTTCGTGTACGAGCCGGTGGGCTGACGCGCCGCCCGGGCGTGCGGGAGCGCGCGGCCGGGCTACGGTCGGGGCATGTCGAGCGAACGGACACGCACCGAGGTGGACCTGCTGGGACCGAAGGAGGTCCCGGCGGACGCCTACTACGGCGTCCACACGGTCCGCGCCATGGAGAACTTCCGCATCTCGGGGACGACGGTGAGCGACGTCCCCGAGATGGTGCGCGGCATGGTGATGGTCAAGAAGGCGTCGGCGCTCGCGAACCGTGAGCTGCGCACCATCCAGCGCGACGTCGCCGACGCGATCGTCGCCGCGTGCGACGCGATCCTGCGCGACGGTCGGTGCCTCGACCAGTTCCCCGTCGACGTGTTCCAGGGCGGCGCCGGGACGAGCGTCAACATGAACACCAACGAGGTCGTCGCCAACCTCGCGCTCGAGCTCGCCGGGTTCGAGAAGGGCCGCTACGACGTCATCAACCCGAACGACCACGTCAACCGCTCGCAGTCGACGAACGACGCCTACCCCACGGGGTTCCGGCTCGCGGTCCACGAGCTCGTCGTGCGGCTCCAGCACGAGGTGCGGCGGCTCGAGCGCGCGTTCGACGAGAAGGCGTCGGAGTTCGCCGACGTCCTGAAGATGGGCCGCACCCAGCTCCAGGACGCGGTCCCCATGAGCCTCGGCCAGGAGTTCGCCGGGTTCGCCGTGAACGTCGGGGAGGAGATCCGCCGGCTCGAGGTCGCGGGCGAGCTGCTGCTCGAGGTCAACCTCGGCGCGACCGCGATCGGCACCGGGCTCAACACCCCGCCCGGCTACCCGAAGGTCGCGACGCGCCGGCTCGCCGAGGTGAGCGGCCTGCACACCGTCCCGGCCGAGAACCTCGTCGAGGCGACCTACGACAACGGCGCCTACCTCGCCGTCCACTCCGCGCTCAAGCGGCTCGCGGCCAAGCTGTCGAAGATCTGCAACGACCTGCGCCTGCTGTCGTCGGGGCCGCGCGCGGGCCTCGGCGAGATCAACCTGCCCGAGCTCCAGGCCGGCTCGTCGATCATGCCCGCCAAGGTGAACCCGGTCATCCCCGAGGTCGTCAACCAGGTCTGCTTCAAGGTCATGGGCAACGACGTGACGATCACGCACGCCGCCGAGGCCGGGCAGCTCCAGCTCAACGTCATGGAGCCCGGGCTCGCGCAGTCGATGTTCGAGTCGCTGCACCTGCTGACCAACGCGTGCGTCGCGCTGCGCACCAAGTGCGTCACGGGCATCACGGCGAACGTCGAGGTGTGCCGCCGGCACGTGCTCGACTCCATCGGCATCGTCACGTACCTCAACGAGATCATCGGCCACCGCAACGGCGACCTCGTGGGCGCGGAGGCCGCCCGGACCGGGGCCTCCGTGCGCGACGTCGTGGTCGCGCACGGCCTGCTCACGGCCGAACAGGTCGACGCCGTGCTGACCACGGAGAACTTCCTGCGCCCCCGCTACACCGGCCGCTACTACGAGCCCGACGAGCGCGGCCTGCCGCCCGCGGGCGAGGAGGGCGAGTCGTCGCGCGTCGTCGAGTCCGACGACGCCACGGGCACGCCCCCGGAGCCCGAGCCCGAGTCCTGACGCCGAGATCGGCCCGCCCGTCGCCGGGTCGACCTCCTGACGGTCGATCTCGGACGCGCGGGCCGATCTCGCGACGGCGCGGGGCTCAGCCTCGGACGAGACGGGCGATCTCCGCGCCGTCCGAGCCGACGAGCACCAGCCGGCCGCCGTCCAGACCGGCACGGGCGGCCGAGGCGACGTAGCCCGGGACGCTCTCTCCCTCGCACCACATCAGGGTCTGGAGGCCCGTCGTCGCGAGCAGGCGACCGCCGTCGTCCAGGGCCCACGCGCCGCCCCCGCCGTTGCACCCGTCGGAGCCGGACCACGTCCCGTCCTCGTGGAAGACGACGTGCGGGTCGGTGGAGGAGCGCCCGGCCGGCTCCCACCGCCCGACGAGGTCCCGCACCTCCGCAGGCGCGAGGCCGCGCGGCAGCGCAGCGGGCGCGTCGAACGCCGCCCGCACGTCGTCGGTCACCTCGGGGGCTTCCGCGAAGTGCTCCGCGGCGTCGGGGATCGGGGCCGGGGCGCCGTCGACCTGCAGCCCGGCGACGACCGTGCCGTCCGCGTCGAGCAGTCGCCAGCCCTCGCCGTCGGGCTCGTAAGCGACCACCGTGCGCAGCCACGGGATCTCGGGTATCCCCGCCGCACCGCACGCCGCCGCGGCGGCGTACGGGTCCGAGGCGACGAAGGCCCGGCCTGCCGCCTCCCAGCCGCCCTCGACGTACGCGTCGCATTCGCCCCACAGCATGTACTGCCCGGCGTCGAGCCGCAGCCACGTGTCGGGGCCCTCGCCGTCGGCCCCCGAGACCCGCCACATCCCGACGAGCCCGACGGGGTCCGACCCGGACGCGCCCGGCGCCCCGGGGGTCGTGCTGTCGGGGGCGCCGCAGCCCACGGCGACACCGACCGCCAGGAGGGTGGCGATCGTCGCCGCGGACGCACGCACGGTCCGGTGTCCGCTCATACCTCGCTCGTGTCCCGGGGCCCGCGGGTCTTGCAGCCGGACGGTGAGCAGCGCGGAAGGCTACGACCGGACGCGCACGGCCCGGAGGACGACGCCGACCGCGAGCACCACGACCCCCGCGACCATGCTCGGGACGGGGAGCGTGACGACCAGCGCGACGCACCCGAGCGCGCCGAGCACCGGGAGCGCACGCGGGTAGAAGCGGTGCGGTGCGGTCTGGCGCAGCGCCGAGAGGTTCGCGACGAGGTAGTACACGAGCACCCCGAACGACGAGAACCCGATCGCGCCGCGCAGGTCCGTCGTGAGCACGAGCGCCACGACCACCGCCCCGACGGCGAGCTCCGCGCGGTGCGGCACCCGGTGCACGGGGTGCACCGCGGCGAACCACCCCGGCAGGTCGCCGGTGCGGGCCATCGCGAGCCCCGTGCGGCTCACCCCGGCCAGCAGGGCGAGGAGCGCGCCGGCGCTCGCGGCGACCGCGCCGACGCTCACGACCGGTCCCGCCCACGACCACGACCCGGCGGCGACGGCGTCGGCGAGCGGCGCGGCGGACGCGGCGAGCCGCGCGGGCCCGAGCACGGCGAGGAGCGTGACCGCCACGACGGCGTAGAGCACGACGACCGTCCCGAGCGACACGAGCACCGCGCGCGGGATGGTGCGGCGCGGGTCGCGCACCTCCTCGCCGAGCGTCGCGACGCGCGCGTACCCGGCGAACGCGAAGAACAGCAGCCCGGCGGCCTGGAGGACGCCGTACCAGCCGCCGTGCGCGCCGTCGGGGTCGAGGACGGCGGACCACCGCGGCGTCGTCCCCGCGAGGCTCGCGACGACCGCGGTCGCGATCGCGAGCAGCGCGACCGCGACGATCCCGCGCGCGACGCGGGCCGTGCGCGTCACGCCGCGGTAGCCGACCGCGGTGAGCACGACGACCGCCGCGGCGGCCGCGGGACGCTCCCACCCGGGCGGCGCGGCGTACGCGGCGAGGACGAGCGCCATGGCGGCGCAGCTCGCCGTCTTCCCGACGACGAAGCCCCACCCCGCGACGTAGCCCCACCAGGGGCCGAGGTGCTCGCGCCCGTACACGTACGTGCCGCCGGACGTCGGGTGCTGCGCGGCGAGCTGGGCCGACGACGTCGCGTTCGCGTACGCCACGACGGCGGCCAGGGCGAGCCCGACGAGCAGGCCCGTCCCCGCCGCGGCCGCGGCGGGCGCGAACGCCGAGAACACGCCCGCGCCCACCATGGACGCGAGCCCGACGACGACGGCGTCCGTCGTGCCGAGACGGCGGGCGAGCGACGGCTGGCCGGGAGCGGTGGTCACCCGCACAGCGTGCCAGGACCAGGTGTCCACGAGGTGTCCGACGGCGGCCCCGGCACCGGCCCCGGGCGTGGCAGGGAGCGTCCCCGGGAGCCGGTACAGTTCCCGCCGGTGCCCCGTCCCGGTCGTCGTCGACCGGTCCCGACGAACGGGGGGCGACGGGCTGTGCGCTTCGGCGAGGACGGCGGTGCAGGGGTGGTCTCAGGAGGGTCCGGCGACGGGCGGCGTGCGGGGCGGACGGCGTCGTGCGCCGTGCTCGTCGGCGTGCTCGCGGGCGCGGTCGTGGTGGGGGTGCCGGCGGTCGCGAGCGCGGACCCGGCCAACGGGCTGTCCGAGACGTCGCACACGCGCTACGAGGTGGACGGCACCGGCCCGGTCCGGGTCCGGGTGACGACCACGCTGCGCAACGAGCAGCCCGACAGCGGCCAGTACTTCTACTACTGGGACGCCTACGGCATCCCCGTGCCGGCGGGCGCGACGGACGTCACCGCGACGAGCGGCGGCGCCACGCTCCCCGTGACGCTCGAGCCGACCGAGGACCCGGCCACGAGCGCCGCGCGGGTCTCGTTCTCGCCGCTCAACTACGGCCGCGAGCGGACCGTGGAGTGGGCGTACACGATCCCGGGCGAGCCGATCCGCTCGGAGGGGTACACGCGCGTCGGGCCGGGGTACGCGACGTTCGCCGTCGGCGCGCCCGGGGACCCGGGCCAGGTCACCGTCGAGATCGTCACCCCGACGTCCATGGACTTCGACAGCACGTGGGACGGGTTCACCCCGATCCTCGAGGGCACGACGCGGACGCACCGCGCGACGGAGAGCACCGACGACCTCGGCACGTGGTCGTTCGTCTCGCTCCGGGACCCGGCGCAGGTGGACACGACGACGGTCGACGCGGCGGGGACGGAGCTCGTGCTCGAGAGCTTCCCGGGCGACGCCGAGTGGAGCGCCTTCGTCGCGGAGCAGGTCGCCGCCGGGCTGCCCGCGCTCGAGCGCGTGGTCGGGATGCCGTGGCCGGGGAACCTCGAGCGCATCCGCGAGGACGTGTCGCCCGAGGTGCTGGGGTACGCGTGGTTCGACCGCGGCTCCGGCGAGATCGTCATCCCCGAGGACCTCGATGCCGGGCTGCTCTTCCACGAGCTCTCGCACGCGTGGCTCGCCGGGGACCGGTTCGTGGACCGGTGGGTGTCCGAGGGTCTGGCCGAGGTCGTGGGGGAGCGCGTGGCCGCGCAGACCGGCGGCCCGACCGAGACGTTCCCGGCCCCCGCGCGCGACGCGGCGGACGCGCTCCCGCTCGTCGCCTGGGCGGACGTCGACGTGCAGGACGGCACCGACGCCACCGAGGAGTACGCGTACGCCGCGGCGTGGACCGCCGTGTCCGCGCTCGTCGGCGGGCTCGACGACGAGGCGCTCGGGTCGCTCGTCGCGGCCGCGTACGCGGGGGAGAGCGCGTACGCCGCCCCCGGCGAGCCCGGGCGCCCCGGCCTCACCGACGGTCGTCGCTTCCTCGACCTCGTCGAGGTGCGCGGCGAGGTCCCCGACGCCCAGGCGGCGTACCGCACCTGGGTCGCCGACGCCGAGGAGACCGCCCTGCTCGACGCGCGGGGCCCGGCCCGCGAGGCCTACGTCGCCCTCGACGCGGCCGACGGCGCGTGGCTCCCGCCCGCGGGGCTGCGCACCGCGATGACGGACTGGGCGTTCGCGGACGCCGACGCGGCTCGGGAGGCGATCGGGCCCGACGCCGCCGCGACCGCCGGCCAGGTCCAGCAGGCCGCCGAGGACGCGGGCCTGCCCGACCCGGCCGCCGTCCGCGCGCAGTACGAGGGCGCCCGCACCGCCGAGGAGTACGCGGCGCTCGCGACCGTGCTGCCGCGCACGGTCGAGGTCGTCGGGACGGTCGGCGACGCGGTCGCCGCGAGCACCGGCGGCGGCCCGTTCGCCGACCTCGGCCGCCTCTTGCTGGACGTCGACGGCTCGAACGCGGACGCGCGCGCGGCGCTCGACGCCGGTCGCCTCGACGACGCCGCCGCCGCGGCCGACGACGCGTCGTCGCGCGCCGCCGTCGCGCCGTGGGTGGGGATCGGCGCGGTGCTGCTCGTCGTCGCGGCGCTCGCCGGTGCGGTCGTGCTCGTGGTGCGCCGCCGTCGTGCGGCGGCCGCACAGCGCGTCCCGGTCGAGGAGTCCGCCGCGGACCACGACGTCCGCCCGGCCGTGGCGGACCCCGCGGAGGGCTCGACGGACGACCCGGCGGACGACCCGGCGGACGAGGGGAAGCCCGTCCCCGCCGCGACGCCGTAGCTGCGGGTCGCGGCCGAGGCCCGGCCGAGCGGTCCCGCGGCGCCGGGGCGCGGCGTCGTCGGGGACACTAGGAGCAGCACTGTCTGTCGATGCAAGGAGTCCTAGGTGCCCCAGGGAACAGTCCGATGGTTCGACGCCGACCGAGGGTTCGGCTTCATCGACCTCGGGAACGAGGCCGAGGACCTGTTCGTGCACGCGTCCGAGATCGTCGGTGACGACGGCCCGAAGCAGCTCCGCGAGGGGCAGGTCGTCGAGTTCGAGATGGGCACCGGCGACCGCGGCCCGCAGGCGCGGCGCGTCCGCGTCACGGGCGACCGCGCCGCCGACGCGCCCCTCGGCGTGCTCGGCACCGTCGTCTGGTACGAGCCGGCCAAGGGCTACGGCTTCGTCACGCCCGACGGGCGCAGCGACGAGATCTTCCTGCACAGCTCGGCGATCGTCGGGGGCGGCGTCGTCACGGAGGGGCAGCGCGTGGCGTTCCTCGTCGTCGAGGGCGAGAAGGGTCCGCAGGCGGACCACCTGCTGCCGCTCGGCGCGCAGGCCGCGCAGCCCGCGGCGGACGGCGCCGACGGCACCGTGTCCTGGTACGACGACGTCAAGGGCTTCGGCTTCGTCGCTCCCGACGGCGGCGGCGACGACGTGTTCGTGCACGTCAGCGCCCTGGGCCGCGGGCTCACCGAGCTCGCCGAGGGCGCGCGCGTGACGTACGACGTCGTCGAGGGCGACAAGGGCCCGAACGCCCGGAACGTGCAGCTCGTGGGCGGCTCCGGGCGCCCGGGGCCGGACCGCGGCCGACCGGGCGCCGACCGCGGCCGCCCGGGCTCGGACCGCGGTCGTCCGGCGTCCGGCGGGCGCGTGCGCGGCGGCGAGGGCACGGTCGCGCGGTACGACGCCGACCGCGGCTTCGGCTTCATCACGCCCGACGCCGGCGGCGAGGACCTGTTCGTGCACGTGTCCGTCGTGCGCGGCGGGGAGGAGCTCGAGGAGGGCGACCGGGTCCGGTTCAAGATCCGGCAGAGCGACCGCGGGCCGCAGGCCGACGGCGTCGAGCTGATCTGAGCGAGGGGCGGCGGGGCGCGGTCGTCCTCGCCGGGCGCCGGGGGATTGCCCTGGAAGTCGGTGGTCCCCGTCCCTAGGGTCGACGGATGGACGCCCAGGAGATCCGCTCGGCCTACCTCGACTTCTTCGCCACCCGGGGGCACGCCGTGATCGAGCGAGCGCCCCTGGTGCTGCGGGAGGACCCGACGACCCTGTTCACGGGCGCGGGCATGCAGCCGCTGATGCCCTACCTGCTCGGCGTGCGACCGCACGCCGCCGGGCGGCTCCTGGTCGACTCGCAGCCGTGCCTGCGGTCGCAGGACATCGACGAGGTCGGCGACCGACGGCACACGACGTTCTTCGAGATGCTGGGGAACTGGAGTCTCGGGACCGCCGACGTGGAGCGTCAGGTCCGGTGGTTCGCCGAGTTCCTCGCGCTCGTGGGCGTCGACCTCTCGCGCCTCTACGTCACGTGCTTCCGCGGGTCGTCCGAGCACAGCATCCCTCGGGACGACGCGGCGGCCCAGGCCTGGGTCACGGTGTTCGCCGAGCACGGCATCGAGGCGCCGGTCGTGGACGTCGGGTCGCGTGCGGACGGCGACCGCGACGGCATGCGCGGCGGCCGCGTCTTCCTCTACGACGCCGAGGAGAACTGGTGGAGCCGGGGCGGCGGCCTGGAGGGCACGCCCGTGGGCGACCCGTGCGGGCCGGACTCGGAGGTCTTCTACGACCTGGGCCCGGAGCTCCACGACCCGTCCGTCGGCGAGCCGCACCCGGCGAGCGAGGGGGGACGGTTCGTCGAGATCGGCAACCAGGTGTTCATGCGCTACCGCCGCACGGGCGAGGGCTTCGTCCTCCTCGACGAGCCGAGCATCGACTTCGGGGGCGGGCTCGAGCGCATCGCCGCCGCCGCGACGGCGACCCCCGACGTGTTCGACGTGAGCCTGCTGCGCCCCCTGGTCGACCGGCTCGAGGACCTGAGCGGTCGCACGTACGAGGACGATCCGCGCCCGTTCCGCGTGATCGCGGACCACGTGCGCGCCGCGACGTTCCTCGCCGCGGACGGCGTGCGGCCGAGCAACAAGGCCCACGGGTACGTGCTGCGGCGCCTCGTGCGTCGGGCCGTGGTGCACGCGCTCGGGCTCGGCCTGGAGGACCGGTTCGTCGACGACCTCGTCGCGGTCGTGGCCGAGACGTACCGCGACGCCTACCCGCGCCTGGTCGGCCGGCGCGAGGAGCTGAGCGGCGTGCTCCGGGACGAGGAGTCGCGCTTCCGGCGCACGGTGCACCGGGGCCTCCGAGAGCTCGAGAGGCTCCGGGGCACGACCGTCACGGGCGACCACCTGTTCGTGCTCGCCGACACCTGGGGCTTCCCCGTCGAGCTGACGGTCGACGAGGTCCGCCGCCGCGACATGGCTCTCGCCGCCGACTGGCAGGAGGGCTACGCGCAGCAGCGGGCGCGCCAGCAGGCGCGGTCCCGGGCGGCCGCGAGCGGGGAATAGTGCGGGTCGCGTGAAGGTTGAGCCTGATGGACTCAAGTTGAGCCGGGTGAGGTTGCGCGAGCACCGACCACGGATCTACCTTGAGTGAAGCAGACTCAACCCGGTGTGCCGAGGCGCAGCAGCGCCGTCGGGCACCCAGAACGACGGAGGCACACACATGGCACGAGCAGTCGGGATCGACCTCGGCACCACCAACTCGGTGGTCGCCGTCCTCGAGGGCGGAGAGCCCACGGTCATCGCGAACGCCGAGGGGTCGCGCACGACGCCGTCGGTGGTCGCCTTCTCCAAGACCGGCGAGGTCCTCGTCGGCGAGGTCGCCAAGCGCCAGGCGGTCACGAACGTCGACCGCACCATCAGCTCGGTGAAGCGCCACATGGGCACCGACTGGTCGGTGGAGATCGACGACAAGAAGTACACCGCGCAGGAGATCTCCGCGCGCATCCTGGGCAAGCTCAAGCGCGACGCCGAGGAGTACCTGGGCGAGCCCGTCACCGACGCGGTCGTCACCGTCCCGGCGTACTTCAACGACGCCGAGCGCCAGGCGACCAAGGACGCCGGGCAGATCGCGGGCCTCAACGTGACCCGCATCGTCAACGAGCCCACCGCGGCCGCGCTCGCGTACGGTCTGGAGAAGGGCAAGGAGGACGAGCTCATCCTCGTCTTCGACCTGGGCGGCGGCACGTTCGACGTCTCGCTCCTCGAGGTCGGCAAGGACGAGGACGACTTCTCCACGATCCAGGTCCGCGCGACCTCGGGCGACAACCGCCTGGGTGGCGACGACTGGGACAACCGCATCGTCGAGCACCTCATCAAGCAGGTGAAGAACAGCTCGGGCGTCGACCTGTCGAAGGACAAGATCGCGCTCCAGCGTCTGCGCGAGGCCGCCGAGCAGGCGAAGAAGGAGCTCTCGTCCGCGACGAGCACCACCATCTCGATGCAGTACCTCTCGATGAGCGAGAACGGCCCCATCCACCTGGACGAGAAGCTCACGCGCGCCCAGTTCCAGCAGATGACGCAGGACCTCCTCGACCGGACGAAGGCCCCGTTCCACAAGGTCATCTCCGACGCGGGCGTCTCCGTCTCCGACATCGACCACGTCGTGCTCGTGGGTGGTTCCACCCGCATGCCGGCCGTGACCGACGTCGTCAAGGAGCTCACGGGCGGCAAGGAGCCGAACAAGGGCGTCAACCCGGACGAGGTCGTCGCCGTCGGCGCGGCCCTGCAGGCCGGCGTCATCTCCGGTGACCGCAAGGACGTCCTGCTCATCGACGTCACCCCGCTGTCCCTCGGCATCGAGACCAAGGGCGGCGTGATGACCAAGCTCATCGAGCGCAACACGGCCATCCCGACCAAGCGCAGCGAGATCTTCTCGACGGCCGAGGACAACCAGCCGTCGGTGCTCATCCAGGTGTTCCAGGGCGAGCGCGAGTTCGCGCGCGACAACAAGCCGCTCGGCACGTTCGAGCTGACCGGCATCGCGCCGGCCCCGCGCGGCGTGCCGCAGATCGAGGTCACCTTCGACATCGACGCGAACGGCATCGTCCACGTCGGCGCGAAGGACCGCGGCACCGGCAAGGAGCAGAAGATGACCATCACGGGTGGCTCGGCGCTGCCCAAGGAGGACATCGACCGCATGGTCAAGGAGGCCGAGGAGCACGCGGCCGAGGACAAGAAGCGTCGCGAGGACGCGGAGACCCGCAACCAGGCCGAGGCGTTCGTCTACTCGACCGAGAAGCTCGTCTCCGAGAACAAGGAGAAGCTCCCCGCCGACGTCGTCACCGAGGTCGAGGCCGACATCGCGTCGGTGAAGTCCGCGCTCGAGGGCGAGGACGCCGACGCCGTGAAGACCGCGCACGAGAAGCTCGTCGCGTCCTCGCAGAAGATCGGCCAGGCGCTCTACGCCTCGGCCGAGCAGGAGCAGGCCGCCGGCAACCCCGGCGCCGCGCAGGACGACGCGACCGCCGCGGCGGGCGCGACGTCCGCCCCTGACGAGGACGTCGTCGACGCCGAGATCGTGGACGAGGAGGACGAGCGCAAGTGACGGCCGACGGACCGACCGACCCGCAGGGCCCCGAGGAGCAGGCCGGGCGCGAGCCCGGCCAGGGCTCCGACGACAAGCCCTTCCAGTTCACGGACAAGCGCAAGGTCGACCCGGAGAGCGGTCGGCCTCGCCCCGAGGGCGAGGCCGGCGGCTCCGCGGGCGACGACGCGGAGACGGACCCGCTCGCGGGCCTCGACTTCGAGCCGTCCGACGAGGCCGGGGTCGACGCCGCGGTCCTCGCGGCGAAGGCCGAGGCCGCGGAGCACCTCGACGCGCTCCAGCGTGAGCGGGCCAGCTTCACGAACTACCGCAACCGGTCGTTGCGCGACCAGGAGGCCGCGCGCACGAAGGGGATCGAGGACGTGCTCACCGCGCTCCTCCCGGTCCTCGACGACATCGACCGCGCGCGGCAGCACGGCGAGCTGACGGGGCCGTTCGCGGCCATCGCCGACAAGCTCGACGCGTCGCTCGAGAAGTTCGGGATCGAGCGCTACGGCGCGGTGGGCGACGAGTTCGACCCCACCGTCCACGAGGCGCTCATGCATCAGCCCGACCCCGAGGCCACCGCCACCACGGTGAACCTCGTCATCGAGCCCGGCTACCGGATCGGGGAGCGGGTCGTGCGCGCCGCGCGCGTCTCGGTCGTCGGCCCGCAGTAGCCACCCCTTCCTCGTGCCCGACGGCGCGGGCGCACCTCCCGCGCGGAGGTGCGCTCCGCCGTCGGGCACGCGAGGATCACCAGCAGCAGACCCACCGGCAGCAGCCATGGAACGAAGGACCAGGACCACGACCACCGACAGGAGGGAGGCGCCGTGACCGGACAGGACTGGATGGAGAAGGACTTCTACGCCGCGCTCGGCGTCCCCAAGGACGCCGACGACGCCGCGATCAAGAAGGCCTATCGCAAGCTCGCCCGCAAGTACCACCCCGACCAGAACCAGGGCGACGCGAGCGCCGAGGCCAAGTTCAAGGAGATCGGCGAGGCGTACGCCGTGCTGTCGGACCCCAAGGAGCGCGAGCAGTACGACGCGATCCGGGCGATGGCGGGCGGGGGCGCGCGCTTCTCCGCGGGCCCCGGCGGCGCCGGGGGAGCGGGCTTCGAGGACGTCTTCGGCGGCATGTTCGGCGGCGGGGGCCCGGGCGGCACCCGGGTCCGCTACTCGACCGGCGGCCAGGGCGCGGGCGGTTTCGAGGACATCCTCGGCTCGATGTTCGGCGGTGGCGGGGCCGGCCAGCAGTTCGGCGGCCCCCGGCCCCGCGCCGGCGCGGACCTCGCGGCGGCCACGACCCTGCCCTTCCGGCAGGCGGTCGAGGGCTCGACCGTGACGTTCACCGTCGACGGCCGCACGGTCACGACGCGCATCCCGCCGGGCGTCCGCGACGGCCAGAAGATCCGCCTGCGCGGCAAGGGCCGCCCGGGCACGGCGGGCGGGCCCGACGGCGACCTCGTCGTCACCGTGCACGTCACCCCGCACCCGGTGTTCTCGCTCGACGGGAACAACCTGCGGATCACGGTCCCGGTGACCTTCCCCGAGGCCGCGCTCGGCGCGACGATCGCCGTGCCGACGCTCGACGGCTCGACCGTCAAGGTCAAGGTGCCGGCCGGCACGCCGTCGGGGCGCACGCTGCGCGTCCGGGGCCGGGGCGTGAAGACCGCGAAGTCGACCGGCGACCTGCTCGTCACGGTCCAGGTCGCGGTGCCGCAGAAGCTCTCGAAGGCCGCTCGCGAGGCGGTCGAGACGTTCGCCGCCGCGACCGACGGTCAGGACGTGCGGGCCGACCTGGTCCGCCAGGCCGCGGAGTGACCGGCGCCCGGGGCGCCGGCTCGGGAAGGAGGCCCGGATGACCGCGTACCGCACGGACGACGCCCGGACGGGTCCGGACGTGACGCCCGACGTCGACCAGGACGCGCCCGTCCTCGTCATCTCGCAGGCCGCGGCGCTCGCGGGCATGCACCCGCAGACGCTGCGCCAGTACGACCGCCTCGGCCTCGTGGTGCCGCGCCGCACCGCGGGCCGGGGGCGGCGGTACTCGCTGCGCGACGTCGCGAAGCTGCTCGAGGTGCAGCGCCTCAGCCACGACGAGGGCATCAACCTCGCCGGCATCCAGCGGATCCTGGCCCTCGAGTCCCAGGTCGAGCGGCTCGAGCGGCGCATCGAGGCGCTCTCGGCGCGCGTCGAGCCGGGCGGCCGCGTGTTCGCCGCCGCGGCGAGCGGCGACGTCGTCGTGGTGCCCCGCGGGCGCAGCGTGCGGCGTGGGGTCGAGGAGGCGCTGCGCGAGACGCTCGTCGAGCACGGCGAGGCGCGCGCGCTCGTCATCTGGCGGCCCCGGGCCGACGGCACCGACAACTGACCTGCGACGAAGCATTTCCGCAAGAATGCCGTGCGGTAATTGCTGCGCATTCCTGCATTTCTGAGCAAGGCCTTCCTTGCTATACACCGAGGAATTCCCGGAATACCGTGGAACGCGGAGACCGACCCACGAGGGGTCCTCGGAGACAGGAGATCGCGATGAGCAGCCTCACGGAGATGCCCCAGGTCGTCGAGTGTTCCATCGACGGCTGCGGCTACAACCACGACCACGGGTGCCACGCGGGCGCCGTGACGATCGCCGGCCACACGGGCGACGCCGAGTGCGCGACCTTCATCCCGCTGGGCACCAAGGGCGGGCTGGAGAAGGTGCTCGCGCACGTCGGGGCCTGCCAGCGCACGGAGTGCGTGCACAACGCCTCGCTCGAGTGCTCCGCGCCGTCGATCCGCGTCGGGGCGGGCGCGTCCGGCGAGGACCGGGCCGACTGCCTCACCTTCACGCCGCGCTGACACGCGGTCGCCGCCTTGCTCGCGGGCGGTCGGTCACCTGCCAGCCGCAGACGCCCCCGGACGCCCCGGACCACGTGCTCGCCCGCGTGGGACGGGGCGTCGTCGTGTCAGCGCTGGAGCGTGTCGAGGAGCTGGACGGCGGCCGTGTGCGTGCGCGGGAGCGGTTCGAGCCAGACGCGCGGCGGCCGGCGCAGGATCGCCGTGACCCCCAGCGCGAGGCCCGTGCGCTCGATGTTGTGGCGGAGCACGGTGCGCAGGACGTCGTCGTCCGCGTCCCGCTCGCCGAGCACGACGAAGAGCCCGTTGCCCATCGACGCCATGGGGTGGCCCTCGCCGAACGTGTGGGTGAGCGCGCGGCCCATCGCGGCCGACCGCGCGAACCGTTGCCACCCCGTGAGGTCGTCGAGCGCGACGTCGACGACGAGCAGCCCGTGGGTCCGGGTCGCGTCGAGGCCCGCGCGCTCGGCCGCACCGTACGTCTCGCGGAGCCGGTGCACCAGGTACTGGGTCGTGGCGAGACCGGACTCCGGGTCCAGGACCTCGGGTGCCACGGGATTGGCCTCGTACCCCTCGGACCAGCCGACCGCCACGCCGCGGACGAGGTCGAGGACCGGCTCGCGGTCGTGCGCGCGGTACAGGCAGACGACGTCGTCGATGGCCTCGCCGATCCCGACCCCGGCCTCGGCGCGGACACGGCCGAGCCGCTCGGCCGCGGGCGTCGCGTCCCGCTCCTCGCACAACGCCTCGACGAGCGCGTCGACGGCAGGGTGGTACCAGTCGCCCGGCCGTAGCCAGACGCTGTCGGCGCTCGCGCGCCGCCACCGCTCGCGCACGGCGTCGGTCGCGGGCACGGCGTACCCCGGGAGGTGGTCCATGTAGATGAGACGTGCGGCCGCGGGATCCATGACGCGAGAACCGCGGGAAGTTTCCAGGACCTCGCGTCCCGGGTGAAAAGGGGCGAACCGGAGGAAGTGCGACTCCTTTCGTTCCGGTGGCGGGATGCCTCTGCCCGTGAGATGGACGGGCGTCTACTATGGCCACCGTAGCCTCGGTTCGGGGCGGTCTCCGGGGCGGGTGACGATGACGCAGGCACAGGAACGGGTGGAGAGCGAGGCGTTCAGCGACGCCGAGCTCATCACCGCCGTGCGTGCGGGAGACACGGGCGCCTACGGGGTGCTCTACGAACGGCACGCCGGTGCCGCGCGCACGGTCGCGCGCCAGTACGTCCGCTCGAGCGCCGACGCCGACGACGTGGTGTCGGACGCGTTCGCTCGCACGCTCTCTGTGCTGCAGAGCGGCGGCGGCCCGGACGTCACCTTCCGCGCCTACCTCTTCACCGTCGTCCGCCGGCTGTCGTACGACCTCGTGAACGGCGCCCGGCGCACGCAGCCGACCGACGACGAGCGCACGTTCGAGTCGGCGTTCGGCCCGATGGCCTCGACGGAGGACCCGACGCTCGAGGGCTTCGAGCGCTCGACGGTCACGCGCGCCTACCAGGACCTGCCGGAGCGGTGGCGTGCCGTGCTCTGGTACACCGAGGTCGAGAGCCTGTCCCCGGCCGAGATCGCCCCGCTCCTCGGCCTCACCGCGAACGGCGTCTCCGCGCTCGCGTACCGCGCCCGCGAGGGGCTGCGCCAGGCGTACCTCCAGCAGCACCTGACGTCTGTCCCCGCCGAGGAGTGCCGCACGGTCAACGCGCTCCTCGGGTCCTACGTGCGCGGGGGCCTCGCCAAGCGCGAGACGGCGCGCGTCGAGTCGCACCTCGAGGGCTGCGACGACTGCCGCGGGCTCGTGCTCGAGCTGGGCGACGTGTCCCACGGCATGCGCGCCGTCATCGCCCCGCTCGTGCTCGGCGTGGGCGCGCTCGGTCTCGTCGGGACGGCCCTGCCGACCACGGGTGGCGCAGCCGTCGCCGGCGGCGTCGCGGCCGCGCTCCAGGGCGCGTCCGGCAGCGGGTCGGCGAGCGGCGCGGGTGCGGGTGGCTCGGGCGCAAGTGGTTCGGGTGGCGCGGGCGGGTCGGGTGCCGGAGGCTCGAGCGCCGGCGGGTCCGGCGCGGCCGGCGGTTCGGGTGCGGCAGGTGGCTCGGGTGCGGCGGGCGGTTCCGGTGCGGCGACCGGTGCCGGTGCCGGTGCGGGCGTCGGCGGCGGCGCCGGCGCGGGTGCCGCCGGGACCGGGGTGATCGGTGGTGCCGGCGCGGCGGCGGGAGCCGTCGGCGCCGCGGGCAGCGTCGCCGGAGGCGCGGCCGGTGCCGGGGCCGGTGCAGGTGCCGGGGCTGCGGCGGTGGGCGGAGCGGCAGCCGTCGGCGGTGCCGCGGCGGGCGGTGGCGCCCTGGCCGCGGCCGGGGCCGGGGGACTGCTCGCGCTGGTCGCGTCCGCGCCGATCGCCGCGGCGGCGGTCACCGTGGGCGTCCTCGCCGTCGCAGGGCTGGGCGTCGCGGGCGCGCTCGGGGCCTTCACCCCCGAGCCGACGCCGTCGCCGTCCTCGCAGTCGTCCCCGTCGCCGTCCGGCTCGTCGCCGTCTCCGGCGCCCTCGCCGAGCGCGGGGACGACCGCTCCGACGTCCGACCCCACGACGGACCCGACGTCGCCCACCAACATCCCGCCGGCGCCGACGGACCCGACCACGCCTGATGCGGGGGCGACTCCGCCCGCCGGCGGTACGCCGCCCGGCGACACGAGCCCGGTCGGCTCCGCCCCCGTCGACCCCGCACCCGTCGGGCCCACCGACCCGGGGACCGGCGAGCCGACGCCCGTCGACCCGACGCCGGAGCCTGCACCGGCCGCGCTCGATGTCGCGCTCGGGACCGGTATCGAGATGGAGGCGCGCAAGCCCGCCGACGTGCGGCTGACGGTGTCGAACTCGGGCGGGAAGGCGGCGCAGAACGTCACGGTCGAGGTCGACCTGCCGGCCGGCGTGGAGGCCGTCACGTCGTCGGTCGTCGCGCGGGGCGCGTCGGTCGCCCCCGTGCTGCGCACGGCCGCGCTCCCGTGCGGCCCCGCCGCAGAGGGCGGCACGCTCGCGTGCGCGGTGGGCGTGCTCGCGCCGGGCGAGGCCCGCGACCTCGTCGTCACGGTCACGGCCCGCGGCGGCGGTGTCTACGAGTTCCCCGCACGTGTGAAGGCGGAAGGGCTGCGGACGGTGGAGCGCAACCTCACGCCGCCGCCCCTGAAGTACGTCGGCGCGGAGGTCCGGCTCGACGACGAGCGCGTGACGCTCGCGGCGAACCCCGGGACCGCGACGCTCACGTTCACGGCCGCCAACACCGGCGACCGCGACGCCAGCGGCGTGCGCTTCACCGTGCCCACGCTGCCGGAGGGGTTGTCCCTCCGCCCTGTGGACGACGACTGGACCTGCACCACCCCGGGCGACGGCGCCGCGCTCGAGTGCGCGAGCGACACCGTGCTGCCCGCGCCGGCGCGCGGCGCGTCCGCCGGGCCGGCGGTCGACCTGGCCGTGCAGCTCCGCGCGGACGGCTCGTTCGTGCCCGAGGTCCAGCAGCGCGACGACGGCGCGCTCCGCGTGCTCCCCGCGGCCGTCCCCGTCGAGGTGCGGGCCGGGGCCGACGACCAGGCGGCTACCGCGAGCCGCACGCTCAGCGCGGCGGTGCCGCTCGCGTGGCTCGGGGCCGACGACGTCCAGGTCCGCGCGAAGAACGCGGACGGCACGGTGCGGTACACCGCCGACGTCGCGAACGGGACGGGTGCGCCCGTCACGGTCGGCCTCGCCGCGCCGGACACGCCCGCGTGGCACGCGGCCGACCTCCCCGGGCGCACGAGCGTGGGCGAGAGCGCCTCGCTCGTGGTCGACGTCAACGCGCCCGCGGTGCCTGCGAGCATGCTCGTGCTCTCGCAGGAGCGGCTGCTCGTGGGGTCGGGCGGCGAGGCGGTCGTCTCGCGGCCGCCGAGCGGGGTCGCGCTCGCGCTCGACGGCCAGACGATCGCGCCCGTCGTCCCGGAGGCGGCGGTCGCGCAGTGCGTGTTCGACCCGAAGTCGGACACGTCGTCCGCCGGCGCGACCCTGACCTACGACAACTCGGCCTCGACCCTCCCGGTCGCGTTCGCGGTCGACGGGCACCCGGGCCTGGCGCAGACCGTCCCGGCGCACGCCCGCGCCGAGGTCGAGCTCCCCGAGGCGGGCGCCGCGGCCGCGACCTACGCGGTCCGGGCCGACGGCGACCCGCTCGTCTCGCGCGTGGTCGACCGCGTCGACTGCTTCGAGTGGGCCGTCGAGGGCTCCGCGACGACGCGCTGGTCGCCGGAGACCGGGACGTTCGTCGTCGAAGGCACGTTCCGCAACGACCACGCGGTGGCGGCGATGAGCGTCTCCCTGTCCGCAGGCCGGCACGGTGCTGCGGAGACCGTCGAGGTCGCCCCGGGCGCGGAGGCGTCGTTCGCCGTCGACACGGGTTCGCGGGACGTCGCGGCGGGGTCCGCGACGTTCCGTGCCACGCGCGTCGGCGCCCGGGGCGCGGAGCCGCACCAGGTGCGGGCGTCGTTCGACGCCGCGCGCCACGCGCCGTCGGCGTCGCGCGAGCCCACGGTCGGTGCGTGCGTGTTCGACCCGGCGACGGACACGTCGTCCGCGCCGGTGACGCTGCACCTGGACAACGGGTCGTCGACCGTGCCGGTGACGTTCTCGGTCGTCGGTCGTGACGACCTGACCGCGACGCTCGCGGGCGGCGAGGTGCGCGACGTCGTCGTGCCCGGCGGTGTCGGCGCGCGGGACGCGACGTTCACGGTCGTCGCGGACGGGGAGACCGTCGCGCGGCACGTGGTCGACGGCGTCGACTGCTTCGAGTGGCGCGTCGAGGGTTCAGCGACGACGCGTTGGTCGCCGGAGACGGGGTCGTTCGTCGTCGAGGGCACGTTCCGCAACGACCACGCGGTGGCGGCGCTGAGCGTCTCCTTGTCCGCGGGTCGGCACGGTGCTGCGGAGACCGTCGAGGTCGCCCCGGGCGGTGAGGTGTCGTTCGTCGTCGACACGGGTTCGCGGGACGTCGCGGCGGGGTCGGTGACGTTCCGGGCTGTGCGCGTCGGTGCGCCCGGTGCGGAGCCGCACCAGGTGCGGGCGTCGTTCGACGCCGCGCGTCACGCGCCGTCGGCGTCGCGCGAGCCCACGGTCGGTGCGTGCGTGTTCGACCCGGCGACGGACACGTCGTCCGCGCCGGTGACGCTGCACCTGGACAACGGGTCGTCGACCGTGCCGGTGACGTTCTCGGTCGTCGGTCGTGACGACCTGACCGCGACGCTCGCGGGCGGCGAGGTGCGCGACGTCGTCGTGCCCGGTGGCGTCGGCGCGCGGGACGCGACGTTCACGGTCGTCGCGGACGGGGAGACCGTCGCGCGGCACGTGGTCGACGGCGTCGACTGCTTCACGTGGGACGTCGAGGGCTCGGCGACGGCGGAGTGGGCGCCCACCGAGGGCGGCGGCTCCGTGGTGGTGAGCGGGACCTTCCGCAACGACCACGCGGCGGCGACGCTGCGCGTGGCCCTGGACGGCGGCGAGCTCGGCACGACGCGCGCGGTCGACGTCGCCCCCGGCACCGAGGCCGTGCTGACCCTCGACACCGGGTCCCGGCAGGTCGCCGCGGGAGAGGTCGCGTTCCGGGTCTCGCGGCTCGACGGATCGGGCCGGACGCACGTCGTGACCGCCACCTACGACGCCGTGCGGCACGCGCCCGCGGTGGACGCGCCGACCGTCGGGGCGTGCGTGCTCGACCCGGCGACCGAGCGGTCGTCCGCCCCGGTCACGCTGCGCTACGACAACACGCGCTCGACCGTCCCAGTGGTGTTCGCCGTCGCCGGTCGCGACGACCTGACGCGCACGGTCGACGGCGGCCGGGACGTGGTGGTCGACGTGCCGGGCGGCGTGGGGGAGGCGTCGCTGACGCTGGACGTGCTCGCCGACGGCGCGGCCCTCGCGAGCCACGACGTCCCGGGTGTCGACTGCTTCGACTGGTCCGCCGCGGACGGCGCCGCGTCGGCGACCGCCACGTGGGTCGTGCCGGACGGCGCGGGCGCGGGCTCGTCGGTCGTGCGTGGGACGTTCCACAACCCGTACCGGGCGACGACGCTGCGGGTCGCGATGACGACGCCCTACGGCGGCGCCGCGCCCGTGGAGGTCGCCCCGGGCGCGACCGCGACGCTCGCGGTCGACACCCGCCTGCGCGACGTCCCGGCCGGGACCGTCACGTTCGCGGTCGAGCGGGCGCACGCCCCCGGCCTGGCGGCGAGCACGGTGACCGCGTCGTACGCCGCGACGACCTACGCGCCGTCCTGGGCACGCACGGCGACGGTCGAGGCGCGCTGGCAGGACGGCTCGATCCGGCTCGTCGGCACCCTGACGAACGACACGGCGGAGACGCTCGACGCCCGGATGCTCGGCGGCGCGGTCGGTGACTCGGCCCCGGTGAGCGGCATCAGGCCGGGGGAGACGGCGACCTTCACGATTGACACGGGCGCGCTCGACGTCAAGGCCGGGAAGGTGACCTTCCGCCAGTACCGCTGGGTGCTCGGGAAGGGGTTCCAGGACTCCACCCTCGCGGCCACCTACCGGGGTGCGGCGTACGTGCCCGACTGGGCGGCGACGCTCACGGCGACGACGCAGTGCGCGCCCGGCGCCGGCGGGGTGGTCCTCACGACCGGTCTGCGCAACGACGCCGACGAGCCGACCCGCGTCGTCGTCCGCACCCCCTTCGGCACCCGCGACCTCGGTGAGGTCGCGCCCGGTGCGAGCGCGAGCGTCGACCTGCCGGCGGGCGCGCTCGCGGTGCGGCCCGGTGCGGTCACGTTCGAGCTCTCGCGCACGGTCCTCGGCACCCCGTTCACCGAGACGGTGACGGCCCGGTTCGACGCGCTCGACTGTGCGGTCGCGGCTCCCGACGCGAGCCTCGTCCTCGGTGACCCGTACTACGACGCCCGGCGCGGCGCGTCGTTCCGCACCGTGTCCGTGGTCCTCGACAACGCGGGCTCGAACGTCCCGCTGACCTTCCGGATCACGGGTCAGGCGAAGGGGCAGTGGGACCTCGCGGCGGGCGAGCGCCGGACGGTCGAGCTGGGCGAGGCCCCCGGGACGGGTGCGAAGTACGTCCTCCACGCCGGGTCCTGGTCGGAGCAGCTCGCGGTCGACCCGTTCAGCGCGACGCCCCCGTGCTACGCCGCATGGAAGTCCGGCGAGTGGTACGGCTACGAGGACCAGGTGTCCTACGACGGGTGGAACTACACGGCGCGGATCGCGAACATCCTCGTGCGGCCGGACCGCGACCCGCTCGGGGTGTTCTGGCAGCGCGGGTCCCGCTGCGGGTCCTGACGCGCCCGACGGCGGTCGTCGGGCCGGGCGGTCAGGGCAGGACGTCGGCGAGCGCGTCCTCGACCGGGCGGTCGCCGCCCACGAGGTCGAGCACGAGTCCGGCCGATCGGGGCTCGTGGAGCACCGCCGCGAGCACGAGCGCGACGTCGTCGCGCGTCACGTCGGACCGCTCGCCCACCGCGGCACCGGGCTTGCGCCGCTTGCCGCGGGGCTTGTCGCCGTCGCCCACGGGGGCGAGCGCCACGAGGCCCACGCCCGGTTCGTCGGTGAGGCGGCCGGGCCGGACGATCGTCCACCGGAGGTCGGCCCGCGTGCGCAGGTCGTCCTCCGCGGCGGCCTTCGCGCGCAGGTAGGCCCAGAAGACGTCGTCGACGCCGTCCGGGCGCTCGTCGGCGCGCGCCGCCTCGACGCCGCGCGACGACACGAGGACGTAGCGGCCCACCCCGGCGCGCTCGGCCGCGTCCGCCAGGAGGGCCGCGCCCGCGCGGTCGACCGCGTCCTTGCGCGGCGCGCCGCTGCCGGGTCCGGCGCCCGCGGCGAACACGACGGCGTCCGCGCCCTCGAGCTCGAACGACACCGCGACGGCGTCGTCCTTCTCGAGGTCGACGAGCGCGACGTGCGCGCCGAGCTCCGTGAGATCCGTGATCTGCGCGGCGGACCGCACGAAGGCGACGACGTCGTCCCCGCGCTCCACCAGCGTCCGGGCCAGGCGACGGCCCACCTGGCCGTGACCTCCCGCGATGACTGTGCGCATGGGCCGAACGTATCGCCGCGGGGGCGTCCGCGCCCGGCGAGCGGGCCGCGTGCGAGGGTCGTCACAGGAGGGGTTGCGCTGCCGGGCGCGTGGTCCCCCACGTACCCCCACGTCGACCGCGGCCCGGCAGCGCGGTCCTCAGGCGGCGTCCCCCGAGCCGCCGAGGACGACGGGGGTCTGCGGGTCGAACCGGTAGCCGAGCCCGCGGACCGTGGTGATGACGTGCTCCAGCCCGAGCTTCTCGCGGAGGCGTCGCACGTGGACGTCGATGGTGCGGCTGCCGCTCGCGACCTCGTGGTCGGCCCACACGGTCTCCAGCAGCTCGGCCCGCGTCACGACGCGGTGCGCCGTGCGCGCCAGGTACGACAGCAGCTCGAGCTCGCGGGACGTCAGGCGCGCCGAGCGGCCCTCGACGGTGACCGTGCGCCCGGCCGGGTCGATGACGACGCGCGGCACGGGCGAGAGGGTCGCGAGCCGCTCGCGGAACGCGGCGATGTCCTGGACGGGCGACGTCGTCGCGGTCGTCGGCTCGGCGAGCGCGAGCGCCGTGTACGTCTCGGCGCTCGGCAGCCAGTCGCGCGCGAGCTCGCCCAGGGCCTCGGCGAGCTCGACGAGCTGCGCCTGCGGCTGCTCGCCCGGGGCGGCGTCGACGCCCACGTAGAGCACGAAGCCGGGGTTGCGCCGCGGGGCGGCGGGCTCGGGTGCTGCCGGGCGGGGCGCCGGGGCGGGGCGGGGGGTCGCGGGGCGCGGCGTGGCCGCCCGGGGGGCGGGGACGCGGGCCGACGGCGTACGGCGGGCGGGACGGGTAGCGGTGAGCGTCATGGGTGGCTCCGGGTGCGTCGGGCCGACGGCGACGCCGGACATCCGGCGGGTCGGCAGGGGTCGAGGGCTGAACCGAGGTGCGGGAGAGGGTTCAGGCCTGACAACAGACGCACACGACCGCGCCCGGGAGCACGCCGGACGGCGCGCTGACGGGACGGGTCGAGGTGCTCACGGGAGCGAGCATGGCAGCGGAGCGCACGGCACGCCAAGAGGAGCCGCGGAAGTTCTCAGCATGCGGACCGGGGCGATCTCGCGTTCCGGTCGTGCTGAGCGGGTGCCGGGGCGTCCCGGCGAGCGTCGGTGCAGGTGGGAGCGTCAGACGACGCCGTACAGGCGGTCGCCCGCGTCGCCCAGCCCGGGCACGATGTACGCCTTCTCGTCGAGCCGCTCGTCGACCGCGGCGACCACGAGCTGGACGTCGACGCGCTCGCCGACCGCCTGCTCCAGCACCTGGATGCCCTCCGGGGCGGCGAGCAGGCACACGGCCGTGACGTCGCGCGCACCGCGCGCGAAGACGTAGTCGATCGCGGCGACGAGCGTGCCGCCCGTCGCGAGCATCGGGTCCAGCAGGAACACGTGGCGGCCCGTGAGGTCGTCGGGGAGACGGTTCGCGTACGTGACCGCCTCGAGCGTCTCCTCGTCGCGCTGCATCCCGAGGAACCCGACCTCCGCGGTGGGCAGGAGGCGGGTCATGCCGTCGAGCATGCCGAGGCCCGCGCGCAGGATGGGCACCACGAGGGGGCGCGGCTCCGCGAGGCGGACGCCGACCGTCGTGGTCACGGGCGTCTCGATCTCGTGCGGCTCGACGCGCACGTCCCGCGTCGCCTCGTACGCGAGGAGCGTGACCAGCTCGTCGACGAGGAGCCGGAACGTCGAGGACGTCGTCTCCTTGTTCCGCAGGACGGTCAGCTTGTGGGCCACGAGCGGGTGGTCGGCGACGTGCAGGCGCATGGTGACAACGGTATCGGACCGCGGGCCGTCTGCCGTACCGGCCGGTAACGGATCCGCGCGCGGGCAGGCGCCCGGTCGCTAGCCTGGTGCGGCCCGCCCTTACCGACCGGAGGTCCCGTGCCCGACGACGTCGCCCACCCCGGCGAGCCGGCCCACCCGGGCGGCCCCGCCCGCTCGGGCGATCCCGCGCACCGGGGTGACCCCGTGCACCCGGAGGAGGGGACGGCGTCGGGCACCGTGCCGCGCGGGCTCGCGCTCCCCGCGACGGAGGGCGCGTTCCCGCCCGACACGGTCGCGGGTCGCCGCCGCACGTGGGACGCCCTCATGGGTCTCGCGCTGCACGAGGCGACCCACGCGCTCGCGAGCGCCGACGTGCCCGTGGGGGCGGTCGTCGTCGGGCCGGACGGGCGGCTGCTCGGCGTGGGGCGCAACCGGCGCGAGGAGACGGGCGACCCGACCGCGCACGCCGAGGTGCTCGCGCTGCGTCAGGCCGCCGCGACGTGGGGGGAGTGGCGCCTCGAGGGCTGCACGCTCGTCGTCACGCTCGAGCCGTGCGTCATGTGCGCGGGCGCGCTCGTGCTGGCGCGCGTCGAGCGGCTCGTGCTCGGGGCGTGGGACCCGAAGGCCGGTGCGACCGGCTCGGTGTGGGACCTCGTGCGCGACCAGCGCGCGAACCACGCGGTCGAGGTCGTCGGCGGCGTGCGCGAGGACGAGTGCGCGCGGCTGCTCCGCGACTTCTTCGGCGCGCAGCGCTGAGCGCACCCCCTGTCGTCGCGGTCGCGGTGGGGAGGAAGGACGGCGCCGGGTCTACCATCCGGCGCCTCGTTCCTCGGCGCCTCCCGCCAGGCCCGCCACGACCCAGCGCCGTCCTTCCTCCCCACCGCTCGTGGGTCGGTGGCCTCAGCGCGCGAGCGCCTCGGCGAGGGCGGTGAGGGTCTCCGTGGTGCCGGCCTCGATCTTGAGCGTCGCGAGCGGGTCACCGCGCGTCCAGCCGCGGTTGACGATGACGACCGGCTTGCCGTCCTTCGCCGCGTGCCGCACGAACCGCAGCCCGCTCAGCACCGTGAGCGACGACCCTGCGACGAGGAGCGCGTCGCCCTCGTCGACCATCGCGAACGCGCGGTCGACCCGCTCGCGCGGCACGTTCTCCCCGAAGTAAACGATCTCCGGCTTGAGCACCCCGCCGCAGAACTCGCACGGCGCGGGCCGGAAGTGCGACGTCTGCTCGATCACCGCGTCCGCGTCCGGCGCGATCTCCACGTCGCCGACGTCGCCGACGCTCTCCAGGAACCCCGGGTTGAGGGCGGTCAGGCGCTCGGCCAGGTGCTCGCGCGAGATGACGCGTCCGCACTGCAGGCAGATCACCCGGTCGTAGCGGCCGTGCAGGTCGATGACGTTGCGGCTGCCCGCGTCCTCGTGCAGCAGGTCCACGTTCTGCGTGATGAGCCCGACGAGCACGCCCGCGTCCTCCAGCCGCGCCAGCGCGCGGTGGCCCGCGTTCGGGTGCGTGCGGTGCACGTGCTGCCAGCCGACGTGGTTGCGCGCCCAGTAGTGGCGGCGGAACGCCTCGTCCTGCACGAACTGCTGGTACGTCATGGGGTTCCGCGGCGGGGAGTCCGGGCCGCGGTAGTCCGGGATCCCCGAGTCCGTCGACACGCCCGCGCCCGTGAGCGCCGTGACCCGCCGCCCGCGCAGCAGCTCCACCGCGTCCTCGACCGTCCCCGTCCGCGGCGCCGGCTCCGCGCCCGCCGGCGGCTGGCTCGGCCGCCACGCGAGGCGCGACGACAGGGTCGGGACGGCGGACGGCAGGTCGGCGGCCGACGTCGCCACGTGCGCGGGGGAGGCGGTCGTCGGTTCGGTCGGGGACGGTGCGGTCGGGTCGGTGGGCACGTCTCCCACGGTACGACGGGAGCGGCGCACGAACCCCGGTCCGCCGAGGTAGCCCTGGTCACCCCGAGGGAGCCCCGAGGCCCCGCGAGGTGGACCCGAGGCCTGCCCAGGTAGAGCCGTGGTTCCGCGAGGTAGAGCCGTGGTTCCGCGAGGTAGAGCCGTGGTCTTGTGCCCGACGGCGCGGGGTCGGGTCCGCATGGTGGTGCCGCCTCGCTGGTGGCCGGCTGAGGCGCACTCACCGCGGGCGACCGACCGCCGTCGGGCACGACGGTGCTCCAACGCGAGGACGCGGCACGACCAGGGCAAGGGCTCCCCGCGACCATGAGGCCGCGCGGACCGGAGTGGGAAAGATCCTTGGCGCACTCCTTCCGGTGCCCGGCCGCGGTTCTCTCGCGGATGACCTCGGCTCTACTTCGCGCGACCACGGCTCTACCTCGCGTGAGAACGGGTCTGCTGCGCAGGACCACGGCTCTGCCTCGCGGGACCAGGGCTCTACCTCGGCAGAGCGCTCGGGCTGGGATCCCGCATCGGACGACTCGCGGTCAGGACTCGGTGGTCTCGTCCTGGGCCGCGGTGCCGTCCTGGGCCGTGCCGTCCTGGGCCGTGGTGCCGTCTTGCGTGCCCGGGCGGGTGGGGCGGCCCCCCATGCCGCCGCCGGTCCACTCGCCCGCGACGGCGGCCACCGAGCCGGCCGGAGTGGTCACCGTGTAGGTCTCGCCGGTCGACACGTCGGGGGAGGAGACGACGACGTTCGCCGTCGCCTTCGTGACGGAGAGCTCGGCGACGACGGTGCCGTCGGCCGCCGTGACGGTGACGGTGTCGCCGGCGCTCGCGGAGACGTCGGCGGCGAGCCAGCCCTGCTCGGAGTCCGTGGCCGGGACGACGACCATCCCCGCGCTGCCCGCCGCGACGAGCGAGCCGCCGCTGACGGTGAACGTGCCGTTCACGTCGAGCGCGCCGTTGCCGTCGTTCGTCGGGCCCTGGACGACCGTCTCGCCGCCCGTGACCGTGAGCGAGCCGTTCGAGTCGATCCCGTCGCCGCCCGCGTCGATCGTGAGCGTGCCACCGGAGATCGTCAGCGACGAGCCGTCGTCGGCGTCCATCCCCCCGGCACCGCCGCCCGCACCGCCACTCCCGCCGCCGGGGCCACCCTGCGGCAGGTCGGCGCCGTCGGGCGGCTCCGTACCGTCGGGCAGCTCGCCGCCCTGCGGGGGCTCGGGCAGCTCGCCGTCGGCCGGCATCTCCGGGGGCGTGCCGCCGGTCGTGCCGCCCGGTGCACCGTCCGGCGGCTCCGGCATCGTGCCGTCGGGCGAGCCGCCCGATGCCGCGCTGCCCCCTGCGGTGTCACCCGCTGCCGTGCCGTCCGCTGACCTGTCGCCCGCTGCCGTGTCGCTCTCGCCGGTGGCGGTCGTCGACCCGACCGTCGCGTTGAGGCCGTCGTCGCTCGCCGTCACGCGGACGTCACCGCCGGAGATCGTGAGAGTCGCGCCCTCGATGCCCTCCACGGACGTCGTGACGGTGAGATCGCCGCCGGAGACGGTGACGTCGCCGTCGGCGTGCACGCCGTCGTCGCCGGACGACAGCTCGACGGTCCCGCCCGAGACGGACACGGCGCCGTCCGAGTGCAGCGCGTCGTCGGCGGCGTCGACGGTGACCGTCGCGTCGTCGCCGACCACGACCCCCACGTCGCCCTTGAGGCCCTTCGCGGAGGCGTCCTCGCTCAGGTCGGCGCCCGCGCCGCCGGCCGCGGTGACGGTCAGCGTGCCGCCGGAGACGACGACGTCCGTCACCGCCTGCACGCCGTCGTCGCCGGACGTGACGGTGACGTCCCCGCCGCGCACGTCGACGAACCCGAGGGTCTCGTCGCCGTCCTCGGTCGACTTCAGCCCGTCCTGCGCGGCGGTGACGTCGAGCGTCCCGCCCGTGACGACGAGGTAGTCCTTGCCGCGCAGGCCGTCGTCGCCCGCGTCGACGGTGAGGTCGCCGCCCGCGACCACGAGTCCGTCCTTGGAGACGATGCCGTCGTCCGCGTGCGACGTCACGCTGAGCGCGCCGTCGCCGCCGACCACGAGGTCGGCCGTCGAGAACAGCGCGCCGTCGGGCTCGCCGTCGGCGTCCTGGTCGGAGGAGGTCTCGGCGTCGGTGAGGCTGTTCGTCGAGCCGTCGGCGAGGACCACCGCCACCTTCTCGGCGTCCTGCACGTTCACGGCGGCGTTGGTCGTCGCGGTGATCTCGGCGCCGTCGAGCACGAGCTGGACGAGTCCGTCCTCGGCGGTGTCGACGACGACCTGGCCCTCCAGCGTGCCGCTCAGCACGTACGTGCCGGGGGCGGTCACGGTGACGGTCGCGCCGTCGACGGTCACGCCGTCGCCGTCCACGGTGGCGGTGCCGCCGTCGAGCGCGACGGTCGTCGCCGACGCCTCGTCGACCGCGAGGTCGGCGTCGTCCACCGTCACCTCGGCGTTGTCGGCGCGCGACTCCTCGGGGGTGAGGCCGGCGACGGCGTCGGACGCGGCGGTCGTCCTGTCGCTCGCGGTCGTACTCGCGCTCGCGGACGTGTCGTCCGTGGCGGCGTCGCTGCCCAGGACCGAGCAGCCGGCGAGGACGGCGGCCGCCGCGGCCGCGGTGAGGTACGTGAGGGGTCGTCGGATGCGCATCACAGGCTCCTGTCGTCGTGCCCGGGGGTGCGGGCGGGGTGTCGGGCGAGGTGGTGGTCGGGAGTCCGGTCGGACGTCGTGCTGCCCGGGGAGGGGGTGAGGTGGCGGCGGATCACGCGCCGCCAGGGGCCGTCGGGCAGGTCGGGGCGCAGCAGCGCCAGCCCGGTGCCGTACTTCGAGATCCGCTCGGGGCGGTGCCCGTGCCGCCACAGCAGCCGGTCGAGGTCCGACGGCGTCGAGCCGCCCTTCGTCTCGACGACCGCCAGCTGGGTGACGGGCCAGGAGAGGGGCCGAGCGCCGTCGGGCCGGTCGAGCTCCCACGTGAGCCCGGTGTCGACGGTGGCACGCGCGGCGCCGTCGGGCCGGGGGAGCAGGAGTGTCGTGCGGCGGTACCGCGACACGAGTCCGGGTGCCAGCGCGTGCTCCGGCACGCCGTCGATGCCCTCGGCGGTGAGCGTCCGGTGGACGAACTCCTGCCCGCCGTCGAGCGCCGTCGGGCAGTCGTGCGCGACGCGCTGCTTGAGCGTCGTGCCGCGCGCGGCGCGCGTCTTGACCTCGAGGAAGCTCGTCCCGGAGTCGAGGTACGTGCGCGTGCGGACCTTGAAGCGCCGACGGCGGCGCGTCGCCGTGAGGCGGAACGACGCGAGGTCGGGCGTGTCGAAGTACACCGACTCGTACGCCGAGCTGCGCGCGCCGTCGATCTCGAGGACGCGCGCGGCGGTCGTGCGGGCGAGGGCGTCGAGCACGGCGACCGCGTCGTCCACCGGCAGGACGTACTTGCGGTCGACCCGGGTCAGCAGCGCGGCCGTCCCGACGAGCTCGTCGAGGTCCACCCCCGCGAGCGGGTGCAGGGCGGCGCGCACGCGGTCGTCGGCCGGGAGGGTCTGCGGGCTCATGCGCGCACCCCCGTCCGGGCGGGGAGACCGTCCGGGGCCGTGGCGGCCACGCGGAGCGGCGCGGCCTCGGCCGCGAGCGGGGGGACGTCGTCGGGCAGGACCGCGGGACGGGCCGGGCGCGTGCCCCGGCGCGGCGTACGCGGCGCGGTCCAGCGGACGTCGACCCAGGTCGTGTCGTTGACGAGGTCGAGCCGCTGCACGCTCACCCCGCGGACCTCGGCGCCGAGCAGCTCCTCCAGGTAGCGCGTGAGCTCGGCCGGGTCGGCGAGGGCGCGGTCGACGACGACGGTCTGGCTCTGCGCGCGGCGCAGGACGCGCGGGTGGTCGACGACGGCCATCACCCCGACGACGAGCGCCATGCCGGCGAGGGACAGCCAGCCGGTGGTCGCGCCGAGGCCGCCGAGCAGGCCGAGCGCGAGGGCGGCGAAGTAGTAGGCGACCTCGGTCTGCGAGAGCTCGGTCGAGCGGAGGCGGATGATCGACAGGACGCCGAAGAGCCCGAGCCCCAGACCGGCGCCGACGGTGCTCGTCGCGAGCGTCGCCGCGACCGCGAGCACCCCCACGTTGACGCCGAGGTACGCGACGACGAGGTCGCGGCGGCGGTGCCGGGGGAAGTAGAGGCCGAACGCGAGGACGGTGACCGCGACGAGGTCGACGAGGTACAGGACGGGCTGGGACACGAGGCCTCCGGGTGCCGGGGCGCTGGGCGCCGTGGTCGAGGACGTCCCCCATTCCGCCGGTCGACCCTGTGCGACCGCTGTGGAGGGCACAGGGCGTGTGTATGAGTTCCCTCGGGGCCTCTCGACCGCGCGATCCACGCTGCTCGGCACAGGTGGTGACCGGCGTCACGACCTCGCGCCCAGGCGGTGATGTTAGCCTCACCTAAGTCACCGACGAGAGGTTGTCATGTCGACCACCACCGCGCCCGCCCCGCGGCGCGCCCGCCCCCAGACGGTCCTCGAGGTCCTCGAGACCGCGTGGCTCTCCCCGCACCTCGTGCGCGTCGTGGCCGGGGGCGACGGGTTCGCCGCGTTCACGACGAACGAGCACACCGACAAGTACGTCAAGATCTACTTCGCCAAGCCCGAGCTCGGGCTCGAGCCGCCCTACGACGTCGCGGCGCTGCGCGACACGCTCGCGCCCGAGGACGTGCCCGTCACCCGCACGTACACCGTGCGCTGGGTCGACGAGGCGGCGCAGCGGCTCGCGATCGACTTCGTCGTGCACGGCGACGAGGGCCTCGCCGGGCCGTGGGCCGCGCGCGCGAAGCCCGGCGACCGCCTCGTCCTCTCCGGCCCCGGCGGCGGGTACCTGCCCGACCCGGCCGCCGACTGGCACCTGCTCGCCGGCGACGACTCCGCGCTCCCCGCGATCGCCGCCGCGCTCGAGGCCATGCCGCGCGACGCCGTCGGGCACGCCGTGCTCGAGGTCGGGACCGAGGCGGACCGCCTGCCGCTCGAGGCGCCCGACGGCGTCGAGGTCACCTGGGTGCTGCGCGGCGACGCGCCCGCCGGGACGACGACGCTCCTGCCCGACGCCGTCGCCGACCTCCCGTGGCGCGAGGGCCGCGTCCACGTCTTCGCGCACGGCGAGCGCGGGGCCATGAAGGCCCTGCGCCGCGTCTTCACCGAGCGCGGCGTGCCGCGCTCCGACCTGTCGCTCTCCGGCTACTGGGCCTACGGCCGCGCGGAGGACCGCTTCCAGGCGGAGAAGCGCGAGCCCGTCGGCCAGATCTTCGAGGACTGAGGAGTCCCATGCACCGCACCAGCACCACCCGTCCCCGCCGCGCGCTCGCGGCCGTGTCCGCGCTCGCCGTCCTCGCGCTCGCCGCGTGCTCGTCCGGCGAAGGCGACGCCGAGGTGTCGCCCTCGGGCAGCGCGACCACCGACGGCGCCGCGGACACCTTCCCGGTGACCATCCCCACCGCGTTCGGCGACGTCGAGATCCCCGAGGAGCCGGAGCGCGTCGTCGCGCTCGGGTGGGGCGACGCCGAGACCGCCCTCGCGCTCGGCGTCCAGCCCGTCGGCGCGAGCGACTGGCTCGCGTTCGGCGGCGACGGCGTCGGCCCGTGGCTCGCCGACGCGTACGACGAGTCGCCGGAGATCATCGGCACCCTCGAGCCGTCGTACGAGCAGATCGCCGTGCTCGACCCCGACGTCATCCTCGACGTGAAGTCGTCCGGCGACCCCGAGCGGTACGAGCGGCTCTCCGAGATCGCCCCGACCGTCGCCATCCCCGAGGGCGGCGAGGCCTACCTCACGCCCATGGAGGACCAGGTCGGCATGATCGCCGCCGCCCTCGGACGCAGCGAGGCCGGCGACGAGCTGCTCGCCGAGGTCGACGACGCGTTCGCCGCCGCGCGCGACGAGCACCCCGAGTTCGCGGGCAAGACCGCCGTCATCGGGTCGTACTGGGCCGAGGGCTTCGGCGCCTACGTCTCGACCTCCAGCCGCGGCGAGTTCATGCAGGGCCTCGGGTTCGACACCAAGCCCGAGATCGACGAGGCCGCCGGCGAGGAGTTCTCCGCGACGCTGGGCACCGAGAACGTCGACCTGCTCGACGCCGACCTCACCGTCATCCAGCCCATCGGCTTCACCGCCGCCGACGTCGAGGCGCTCCCGATCTTCCAGACCGTGCCGTCCGTCGCCGACGGCCGCTACGTCGTGTTCGACGACAAGGACCTCTCCAACGCCTTCTCGCTCGGCACGCCCACGGCCGTGATCTACGCGATCGACAACGTCACCCCGCTGTTCGCCGAGGCGCTCGCCGGGAAGTGACGCCCGTGCCCTCCGACGGAGTGCGCGACGCCGGCGCGGTCCGGCGGCGGGTGCGGCCCGACGACGCGGCGTGGGCCGGGTGGTCCGGCTTCGCGCGGGCTCGGGCGGGGCGCGTGTGACCCGGCGCAGGACCGGCTGACCGGCCGATTCGGTGTCCGGGGGTGTGACCAGGTATCCTTCCTGGGCCGGGTATCCCGGCGAGGTAGCGTGTCCGAGCGGCCTAAGGAGCACGCCTCGAAAGCGTGTGTGGGTGAAAGTCCACCGTGGGTTCAAATCCCACCGCTACCGCCACCCGAAGGGCCCCACCCGCAGAAACCTGCGGCTGTGGGGCCCTTCGTCGTACCCGGTCGCGCTGGGGCGTACGCCAACGACGCGGCGCGATGAGTTCCCCTCCGCACCGCGGTCTGCCGTGCAGACCGCCGGAGCCAAGGAGGACGCGATGAAGCTGTTGCTCACGTCAGGGGGAGTCACCAACCCGACCATCGAGGGGGCGCTCGTCGGGCTGCTGGGCCGGCCGATCGGTGAGTGCTCGGCGCTGTGCATCCCGACGGCGTTGTACGGCCACCCGTGGGTGGGGCCGGGGAAGAACGCCCGGGACTTCATCACGGGGGAGTCGGACCACATGGCGGGTCTGGGGTGGGGGTCGGTCGGCGTGCTGGAGCTGACGGCGCTGCCGAGCATCCCCGCGGACCGCTGGGTGCCGCTCGTCCGGGAGACGGACGTGCTGCTGGCTGCGGGCGGTGACGCGGGGTACCTGGCGTACTGGATGCGACGGTCGGGGTTCGCGGACCTCGTGCCGTCGCTCACCGACACGGTCTACGTCGGGATGAGCGGCGGCAGCATGGCCCTGACGCCGCGCATCGGCGAGGAGTTCGTGGGGTGGGAGCCCCTCGACGGCGAGGACGCGACGCCCCTGGGGCTCGTCGACTTCTCGATGTTCCCCCACCTGGGCCACCCGGACCTGCCCGACAACACGGAGGCCGCGGCGCGGCGGTGGGCGGCCACCCTGGGCAGGCCGGCCTACGCGGTCGACGACGAGACCGCGTTCGTGGTCGACGGCGCGGTCGAGGTCGTGTCCGAGGGCGTCTGGCACCGCCTGACGTGACCCCGCGCCGGCTCGACCCTCGCTCCGGCGTCGGGGCGACCCTCACACCGACCGGCGCGACGCCCGCACGACGGCCGTCGCGGACGCGAGACCGAGCACGAGGAACGCTCCGGCGACGAGCAGCGATCCGCGGGTCGCGTCGGCGAACCCGGACGCGAGCTCGTCGACGACCTCGGGTTCCTGCGGGCCGAGCTCGCCGTGGGTGCCCTCGGCGCGCAGCTTTGCGATGACGTCGCCGGCGGAGCCGCTCGTCGCGTCGGCGAGGCGCGTGACCTCGGCGTCGGGCAGGCCCTCGCCGTCGAGGGCCGCGGGCACGGCGCTCCCGAGCAGGACGGCGAGCGCGGTCCCGACGAGCGCGGTCCCGAGCGCGGAGCCGACCTGCCGCGCCGTCGACTGCGTGGCGGAGCCCTGGCCGGACTCCTCGGCGGGGACCTGCACGAGGGTCGTGCTGGTGAGCTGCGCGGAGGCGAGGCCGAGCCCGACGCCGTAGACGACGAGCAGGGCCGCGAGCAGCCACGGGGAGACGGTCGCGGTGACCGTGAGCGCGACGGCGGCGACCCCGACGATCTCGAGCGCGAGGCCGATGACCACGACGAGCGGGGCGCCGACGGCGGCGGCGAGGTGACGCGCCGACGCGCCGGAGAGGAACGCGCCGAGCGCCATGGCCGCGAGCACGAGCCCGGCGCCCATGGTGGACAGCGCGAGCACGTTCACGAGGAAGAGCGGCAGGACGAAGATGATGCCGAACTCGCCGACGGCGACGGTCGTCGCGGTGACGTTGCCCCACCGGAACGTCGGGATGCGGAAGAGCGTGAGGTCGAGCAGCGCGGACCGCCGCACCCGCGCGCGGTGCCGCTCCCACACGACGAAGAGCACGAGCAGGAGCAGCCCGGCCGCGAGGAAGACCGGGGTCGGCGAGACGGGCGCGGACGCCGGCCAGGTCGCCCCGAGCAGCTCGACGTCACCCTTCGGGCTCCACCAGCCGAACGTCTGGCCCTCGATGAGCCCGAACACGAGCGCGCCGAACCCGAGCGCAGACAGCAGGAGCCCGACGAGGTCGAGCCCGGGGGCGAACGCGTGCGCCCGGGTCTCGGGTACCCAGAGGTAGGCGCCGACCACGACGAGCGCGCCGACGGGGACGTTGACGAGGAAGATCCACGGCCACGTGAACGACGTCGTGATCCACCCGCCCGCGAGCGGGCCGACCGCGGCGGCGCCGGAGATGACGGCGCCCCACACCCCGAACGCCGCGGCCCGGTCCTTGCCGCGGAACGTCGCGTTCACGGTCGACAGCGTCGAGGGCAGGATCGCGGCCGCGCCGAGGCCCTGGGCGAGCCGCCCGACGATGAGCGAGCCGCCGTCGTCGGCCGCGGCGGCGAGCAGCGACCCGGCGAGGAAGACGACGACGCCCACCACGAGGAGCCGTCGTCGCCCGAGCCGGTCCCCGAGACGGCCCGACGAGAGCAGCAGCGCGGCCAGCACGACGGCGTACGAGGCGCTGATCCACTGCGCCTCGCTCAGCCCGAGGTTCAGGTCGGCGACGATGTCCGGGACGGCGACGGCGACGATCGTCCCGTCGATGACGACCATCGACAGCGCGACCGCCAGGACGACGAGCGCGCGCCACCGGTTGGCGTGGGCCCGCGGGTCGACGGCGGGTTCGTCGTCCTCGGGCGGTTCGGTCTGCGGCGCGTTCCCCTGCACGGACTCCACGGGGCCTCCCTCGTGTCGTGACGCGGCCCTGCGTCCAGGATCGTCGCGAGCGCAGGGGAGCGCATCAGCAGCGCCGGGCAGGTCAGGCGCGGTAGCGCGCGACCGCCCCGGCTGCGAGGTCGCGCCACGGGAGGGGCGTCGGGCCGTCGTCGCCCGCGACGGCGCAGCGCGCGCGGGAGGCGAGCGCGGCGTCGTAGAGCGCCAGGAGCTCGGCCGCGAGGGCGTCGGGGTCCGCGGCGCCGGTCGCGGCGGCGAGGTCGCGCAGCCGGTCGACGAGCAGCCGGGTGTCGGCGGCGAGCCACCGGTACGCGGGGTGCTCGGGGTCGGTGACCTCGACCGCGGCGGCGAGGAACGCGCAGCCGCGGGTGCTCGTCGCGGTGGGGAAGCCGTCGAGCGCGTCGAAGACGGCGAGCGCCCGCGCGTCCGCGTCGTCCCCGCAGCGGTCCAGCGCCGCGTCCCAGACAGCGCGCCAGCGCTCGTGCCGCCGTTCCAGGTAGGCCGCGACGAGGTGGTCCTTGCCGGCGAAGTGCGCGTACAGGGTCGCGGGGGAGACCTCGGCGCGGCGGAGCACGGCGTCGACACCGGTCGCCGCGATGCCGTGCTCGACGAACAGCGCTTCCGCGGCATCGAGCAGGCGGTCGCGGGCCGGTCGGCGTGCGTCGGTCCGGGGCATGGGGATAGCGTAACGATCACTATGCTGAAACGATCGTTACACTCAGCCGCACCCGCCCCCGGTCGTCTGGTCGCCGCGGGGACCGGCCTCATCGCGGTGACGTACGGCGTCGTCCGCTACGGGTACGGCCTCCAGCTCCCGGCGCTCACGAGCGAGCTCGGTCTCTCGTCCGCCACCGCGGGCGCGATCGCCGCGGGCAGCTTCGCCGCCTACTGCGCAGCCGCGCTCGGGGCCCAGCGCGTGCTGGCCCGACGCTCCCCGCGCGCGGTCGTCCGGGCCGCAGCGGTGCTCGCCGCGGCCGGGGCGGTCCTGGTCGGGCTGTCGTGGTCGTCCGCGAGCCTCGCGGCGGGCGTCCTCGTCGCGGGCAGCGCCGCCGGTGCGGCGTCGCCCGCCCTCGTCGCCGCGGTCGGTTCGACGGTCGACCGCCGTCGGGCCGGGCGCGCGCAGGCCGTCGTGAACTCGGGAACGGGCGTGGGTGTCGCGCTCGTGGGCGCCGCGACGCTCGTCGCGCCCGACGTCTGGCGGCCCGCGTGGTTCGCTGCCGCGGTCGGGGCGATCGTCACGGCGGCGCTCGTCGACCGGAGTGCGCGCTGGCCCGCGGCCCCCGAGATGCCGCCCGCGTCCCGCGGCGCGGGCGGGCGGTCGCTCGGGCGCGCCGGCGTCGCCGCTGCGGTGGCCGGGATCGGCAGCGCGGCCGTCTGGACGTTCGGGCGCGACCTCGTCACCGTGACCGGTGGCCTCCCCGGCCGCACGACGGCGGCCCTCTGGTGCCTCCTCGGCGTGGCGGCGGTCCTCGGCGCGTTCAGCGGCGACGCCGTCCGCGTGCTCGGCCTCCACGGCGCCTGGGTCGTGACGGCCGTCGCGACGGCGGCCGGCACCGCCGCGCTGGCCCTCGCCCCGGGCAGCGTGCCCGTCGTCGCCGTCGCGGGCGCGCTCTTCGGCGGCGCCTACACCGCCCTGAGCGGCGTCCTCATCGCGTGGGGCACCGTGCTGCGCCCGCACGCCGCCGGGCGCGCGACCGCGACCCTCTTCGTCGCGCTCACAGGCGGGCAGGCGGTCGGCGCGCTCGCGACGGGCGGGTTGAGCGACGTCGTCGGGCCGCAGGCCGCGTTCTGGGTGGGCGCGGCGTTCCTCCTCGTCGCGGCCGGGGTCGTCCCGCGGCTGCCCGACGGCCCGGGGCCAGGTCCGCAGCGCGCCGAGGGCCCGGCGTCGGGCAGGACCGGGACGGGGACGGCAGGCCCGGACGGTGCGCGGACGCGCACCGCGTGCAGGGGCGCAGCGGTCCCTGGCTACGCGTCGTCGTCCGCGGGCGAGGTGCGCACGGGCTCGCCGTCCGGGCCGAGCGGCTCGACGAGCGCGAGCTCCTCCGCCTCCGGGTCGACCCAGCGCTGGTAGCCCGGTCCGGTCCGCGCCGTCTCGAAGCGGACCGCGACGCGGCCGTCGTCGCCGACGCGCACGACCCACCCGCGCCCGTCGGCCGGGGTCGCGACGTCGAGGCCGGGCGCGAGAAGGGCGGCCGTCGCCCGGACGGGCCCCGGGGCGGACGGCGGTAGCACCTGCTCCGCACCGGTCGCCCCGGCGTCGGCTGGCTCAGCGGCCAGAGCCTCGACGCCCACCGCCTCAGCACCCACCGTCCCGGCAGCGACCGGACCAGCAGGGTCCTCCGGCGCGTCCGTGCCGAGCGGGAGCATGAGCTGCGCGTGCTCCGACAGCGCGTGGAACGCGACCCCGAGCAGACGGACGGGCTCGGTGACGTCCGCGAGGCGGAGCGCGCGGTGGGCCGCGTCGCGGAGGGCGCCCTCGTCGGTCGTCGGGCGGGAGAGCGTGACCGAGCGGGTGAGGGTCGTGAACGACGCGAGGCGCACCTTGACCACGACGGTGCGCGCCGCGACGGCGTGCCGCTCGAGGCGGGCGAGCGCGGCGTCGACCACGGGATCGAGCGCCGCGGCGATCGCGGACCGGCCGTGGAGGTCGGTGTCGAACGTGTGCTCCGCGCCCGCGGACTTGCGCTCACGGACCGTGGAGACCGGGCGGTCGTCCCAGCCGCGCGCGATCCGGTAGAGGTTGGTGCCGCCCGCCTCGCCCGCGACGAGGAGCAGCGTGTCGAGCGGCTGACGGCGCAGGTCGGCGACCGTGCGCACCCCGAGCTCGTCGAGCCGCGCGGCCGACACCGGACCGACGCCCCAGAGCGCCCGCACGGGCAGGTCGAGCAGGAAAGGGTCCTCGTCGTCGGCCCCGACGACCCGGACGCCGCCCGGCTTCGCGGCCTCCGAGGCGAGCTTCGCGACGAGCTTGGACCGCCCGAGCCCGAGCGAGACGGGCAGGCCGCTCAGCTCGCGCGCCCGCTCGCGGATCCCCGTGGCGAGCGCCTCGAGGTCGGTCTCCGGCCCGACGGCCGCGGCGACGTCGGCGAACGCCTCGTCGATGCTCACGGGCTCGACGAGGTCCGTCACCTCGCGCAGCGCCGCCATGATGCGGGCCGAGTAGGCCGAGTACGCGGCGAACCGCGGCACGACGACGACCGTGGACGGCGGGCACAGCCGCCGCGCCTGCTCCATCGGCATCGCCGAGCGGGCGCCGTACTGCCGGGCCTCGTACGACGCCGTCGCGACGACGCTGCGCGGCCCCACGCCGCCGACGAGCACCGGGCGCCCGCGCAGCGACGGGCGCTGGTGCTGCTCGACCGCGGCGAAGAACGCGTCGGCGTCGAGGTGCGCGATCGTCGGACGGGCGCGCAGCACGGGGGCGTGCGGCGCACGGTCGAAGCTCACCGCCCTACTCTGCGCCCTGCCACCGACAGCGGTAACAGTTTCGTTCGGACCCTGGCGTGACGGGGACGCGCGCGGGTATCTTGCAGGAGACCGAACAAATCCCGGGATCCCCAGCCCGGGCCGAAGAGCAACGAGGCCTTCATGACCGATCGATCGACACCCAGCGCGGCTGCCCCCGGCCGCTCGCTCGCCAGGACCTCGCCAGCGCGCTCGCGCGTGGTCGCGGCCTCCGCCGTCGTCGGGGCGCTCGCCCTCACGGCCGCCACCTTCGCGTCGCCCGCCGCGGCGGCGCCCCAGCCCACGACGAAGCCGGCGGCCTCCGTCGCCGGGCCGTCGGACATCAACGGGTTCCGCAGCGTCGGCTACGTCATGGCCGACTCGCGCGTGACCCGCGACTTCCACGTGGCCGACCTCGTGCGCACCGGAGCGATCGAGGACCTCACCCACATCAACTACGCGTTCGGCAACGTCACGACCGACCTGGTGTGCGACATCGCCGACGTCCCCGGCGAGGGCGACCCCCTCAACGACTTCGTCGCGGAGGTCCCCGCCGCGGACTCCGTCGACGGTAAGGCCGACAAGCCCGGCCAGAAGCTCGCCGGCAACTTCAACCAGCTCAAGAAGCTCAAGGCCGTCAGTCCGGAGACGAAGATCCTCGTCTCCCTCGGCGGCTGGACCTGGTCGGACAACTTCTCCGAGGCGGCGTCCACGGCCGAGGGTCGTACGCGGCTCGTCGACTCCTGCCTGGACCTCTACATCGACGGCAACCTGCCGGTCGTCGACGGCAAGGGCGGCCCCGGCGTCGCGGCCGGCATCTTCGACGGCATCGACATCGACTGGGAGTGGCCGGTCACCGGCGGCGAGACGGCGAACGCCCGCCCGGAGGACAAGGAGAACTTCCTGCGCCTCATGGAGGAGTTCCGCGCCGAGCTCGACGCGCGCGGCGCGACGACCGGCCAGGACTACCTGCTCACGGCGTTCGCGCCCGCGGGCGGCTGGAACGCGGGGCAGGGCGGCTGGCTCGACCCGCGCCTGTTCGCGGTCGTGGACTTCCTCAACGTCCAGGGCTACGACTTCCACGGCGGCTGGGTCCCGGACAAGACGGGTCACCAGGGCAACCTGCACCCCGACGGCGCGGAGAACTGGGGCCTCGGCCTCGACGGCGCGCTCGGCATGTACGTCAAGGCGGGCGCGGACCCGTCGCAGGTCAACGCGGGCCTCGCGGCCTACGGCCACGGCTGGTACGGCGTGAAGGACGGCACGAAGGGCTGGCAGCCCGCCGCCGGGTACGTCGGCACCAAGACGTACGCCGAGCTGCGCTCGTTCGGCGGGAAGAAGTTCTTCGACCCGAAGATCGGCGCGAGCTGGCTGTACAACGGCGACCAGTGGTGGAGCTACGACGACCCGGCGTCCGTGACGGCGAAGGCCGAGTTCGTCGCGACGCAGGGCTACGGCGGCGCGATGTGGTGGGACCTCTCCGGTGACTACCGCAACGAGCTCGGCAACGCCCTGGGCTCGACGCTGCGCGCGGCGACCCCGGGCCCCGGCGTGGCCGAGGAGTGCGCGGTGCCCTGGTACGGCACGGGCGTCTACACCGGTGGTGAGGTCGTCTCGCACGAGGGCACGGAGTACAAGGCCCAGTGGTGGACCCGCAACCAGGAGCCGGGCGCGAGCAACGCCTGGAAGAAGATCGGCCCCTGCGGCACCGCGCCCGAGGTCGAGGCGGCGGTCTGCGCCCCGGCCTGGTCGCGCGAGGCCGTCTACACCGGCGGGCAGACCGTGTCCCGTGCGGGCGTGAACTACACGGCCCAGTGGTGGACGAAGGGCGAGCTCCCCGGTTCCGTGACGTGGGGCTCGTGGGACCCGGTGGGTCTGTGCGAGTGATCTGACGGCTGGTCCGAGCGCCGCGTGCGCCCGGACCGCCCCCGCACGACGACGGCGGGCCCGGTCTTCGGACCGGGCCCGCCGTCGTCGTGGTCGGGGAGCGTTTCGTGGATCCGGCGCCGGGAGCGCTACCCCCAGGGTCTCAGCGCTTCGAGCGCAGGTCCCGGCGCAGGTAGTGCCACGCGAGGACGCAGCACACGATGCCGTTGAGGAGTCCCACGACGACGTCCGCGGGTCCGTGGGCGCCGCGGTAGAGCCGCGAGAGACCCACGCCGAGCGGCACGAGGCAGCACAGCACCGTCACGACGACGCGCAGGACCGGGTTCGTGATGCGCTGCGCGAGCAGGGCGAGCGTCAGGTAGAACGCCGCCGATGCGCCCGTGTGCCCGGAGGGGAAGCTGGACGTCGGGGGCGCCTCGTCGAGCCGCGAGACGTCGGGCCGCTCGCGCCCCACGACGATCGACGACGTGAGGAAGATCAGCGCCTGCAGCGCGACGGCGAGCGCGGGCACGAGGGCGAACCACCACTGCCGGGTGCGCCACCACACGAGCGCGACGGTGAGCAGCGTGCCGCCGATGATGAACTCGGTCGTGCCGATGAGGGAGAGCACGTCGGTGACGGTGTCCCAGAACGGCGTGCGCCGTTGCTCGAACCACCGGTTGACCGCGACCTCGCCCGGCAGGTCGCCGAGCGGCCCGGTGACGAGGAAGCCCGTCGCGACGATGACCACCCACAGCACCGCTCCCGGGAGGAACGCCCGCAGGCCGACGTCGCGCAGCACCTCCTTCGCCGTGGGGCGGGTCGTGTCGAGCTCGTAGCGGTGCACGAAGGGATGCATCAGACCTCGTTCCTGGGAGTGTCACCGGAGGGACGGCCGGACCGCGCGGCGGTCCACCCGTGGAAGCCGACGGCGGACGCCCCCGCGACCGCGCCGCCGAAGAGGATCCCGCCGACGACGTCGGACGGGTAGTGCGCGCCGAGCAGCACGCGGTCGGCCGCGGTGACGAGGGCGAGCGCCGTCGCGCCGCCGACCACCGCGACGCGGCCACGCCGCCCGAGCAGCGGCCAGACGAGCACGCTGAGCGTCACCCCGACCGCCGCCGCGTTCATCGCGTGACCCGAGGGGAAGCTCGCGCCCGGCACGGTCGACACGGCGTCCTCGAGGACGGGCCGCGCGCGGCCGACGACCTCCTTCGCGCCGAGCCCGAGGGCCCACGCGCCCCAGATGGTCCCGGCCGCCCAGGCCGCACGCGGCCCCAGGCCGTGGCGCCGCCACGCCCAGACGCACACGCCCATCGCGGCGAGGTTCATCCACCGTGCGGCGAGCGCCTCCTGCCCGACGAGGAGCGCGCGCTCGAGCGCAGGGCGCTCGCCGGCGAACCGGGTCGCCGCGGCGACGGCGGCGCGGTCCGCGTCCACGACGACCCCCGACTCCGCGCGCACGAGCCAGGCGAGCGCGAGCACGGGGAGCGAGGCCGCGACCCCGTACGCCGCCGCCCGCCACAGGGCGCGGTACGGGGTCCGGTCGGCTGGCACCCCCGGACAGTAGCGGCACCCCCGTGACGTCGCGCGCGGGAGCGGGTGCCTCGCGTCAGGCGGGGAGCGCCGCGACCGCCTCGATCTCGACGAGCGCGCCCGGCCGCGCGATCCCGACCCGCAGGACGGTCACGGCGGCGGGGTGCGGACCCCAGACCTCGCCGACGGCGGCGAAGCCCTCCATGAGGTCGGCCTCGGGGTCGAGGTAGACGGCGAGCCGCGCGACGTCCTCCGGCCCGGCGCCTGCCTCGGCCAGCACGGCGAGGACGTTGCGCAGCGCCTGCGCCGTCTGGGCCGCGATGCCGCCCTCGACGATCGCGCCGTCCGCGTCGGTGCCGTTCTGTCCGCCGACGTAGAGCGTGCGACCGGTCTCGACGATCGTGCCCTGCGAGAACGCCGGGTTGCGGTGCAGCCCGGCAGGATTGAGGTGCGTGACGCTCGGCGTGGTCATGGTCGTCCCCTCCTGCGGTCCCGGTCCTGGTGCTGCCGACGCTACGCCGTGCCTCCGACAGACCCCGACAGACCCCCGACATGCCCCCGAAGGTCCCCGACAGGCCCCCGGCACGCCCCCGAGACGCCCCCGGCGGGTGGTCCGCGCGGCTCCGACGGGCCGGTCCGGCGTCGGCTGTGTAGGAAGGAGGGGTGAAGCAGTCAGCAGGGCTCGTGCTCTACCGGTTCCGGGACGACGCCGTCGAGGTGCTCCTCGGGCACATGGGCGGCCCGCTGTGGGCGCGCAAGGACGCCGGCGGCTGGACGATCCCCAAGGGCGAGGTGGAGCCGGGGGAGGACGAGCACGCGGCGGCGCTGCGCGAGTTCGCCGAGGAGCTCGGCGTCCCGGCCCCCGCGGCGGAGGCGCCCGACCTCGACCTCGGCACCGTGCGCCAGCGTGCCGGCAAGCTCGTCGCGGCGTGGGCGCGAGAGGCGGACCTCGACGTCACCGCGATCTCCAGCAACACGTTCGCGCTCGAGTGGCCGCCGCGCTCGGGACGGATGCAGGAGTTCCCCGAGCTCGACCGGGCCGGCTGGTTCCCGCTCGCGCGGGCTCGCGGGCTCGTCGTCGCGGGCCAGGTCCCGCTGCTGGACCGGCTGGAGGAGCTGCTCGCGCGCGAGCCGGCGCAGAGCACGACGACCGAGGGATGACGAGAGCCCGGGACCGCGCGGTCCCGGGCCCGTCGAGCGGGAGGCGTCAGCCGAGCAGGTAGGGCGCCGCGGCGAAGCCTGCGGCGAGCCCGACGAGCGCGACGGCGACGGCGGACAGGTGCGAGCGGCGCGCACGGCTCGCGGTACGGCGGGCTGCGTCGGTCACGGTGGTCATGACGGTCCTCTCGTGGGGGGCGGTTCCAGGGAGAGGGACCACGTCAGACGCGATCCATGACGCGAAACCCGGCCGTCGTGGCGCGATCTGCGTCACACCGCGGCCGCCGAAACGCGCCAACCCTGGTGCAGCATCGTGCACCAGGGTTGGTCGGCTCGCGCGGCGGAGCCCCGACGGGGCCCGCCCGGAGGGTCAGGCGCGCAGGACGAGCGCGTCCCCCTGACCGCCGCCGCCGCACAGCGCCGCCGCGCCGACGCCGCCCCCGCGGCGACGGAGCGCGAGCGCGAGGTGCAGCGCGAGCCGGGCACCGGACGCGCCGACGGGGTGGCCGAGCGCGATGGCGCCGCCGTCGGCGTTGACGACGTCCGCGTCGATGCCGAGGTCCGCGACCGACTGCAGCGCGACGGCGGCGAACGCCTCGTTGATCTCCACAAGGTCGAGGTCCGCCGCGGCGATGCCCTCACGCTTCACGGCGGCCTCGACGGCCCGCGCCGGCTGGGAGTGCAGCGAGTTGTCGGGCCCCGCGACCTGCCCCGCCGCACCGATCTCGGCGAGCCACGGCAGACCGTTGCGCTTCGCGAACGCGCGGCTCGCGACGACGACCGCCGCCGCGCCGTCGGACAGCGGCGAGCTCGACCCGGCGGTGATGGTCCCGTCCTGCACGAAGGCCGGGCGCAGACGCTCCAGGGCCTCGAGCGTCGTGTCGGCACGCACGCCCTCGTCGTGCGCGACGACGACCGGCTCGCCCCGCCGCTGCGGCACCTCGACGGGGGCGATCTCCTCGGCGAGGCGCCCGGCGTCGCGCGCCGCGGCGGCCCGCTGGTGCGAGCGCAGCGCGAACGCGTCCTGCTCCGGGCGGCCGATGCCGCGCGTCGCGCAGCCGCGGTCGGTGAGCTCGCCCATGACCTCGCCGCTGAACGGGTCGTTCAGGCCGTCGTGCGTGAGCGAGTCGGCCATCGTCACGTCCCCGAACGCGAACCCGGAGCGCGACCCGACGACGAGGTGCGGCGCGTTCGTCATGGACTCCTGGCCGCCCGCGACGACGACGCTCGCCTCGCCCGTACGGACCAGCCGGGCCGCGTCGATGATCGCGGTGAGGCCCGAGAGGCACAGCTTGTTGATCGTCACGGTGGGCACGTCCCAGCCGAGGCCCGCGAGGATCGCGGCCTGGCGCGCGGGGCCCTGCTTGGCGCCCGCCTGCACGACCTGCCCGACGATCACCGTGTCGACCTGCTCCGGCGCGACGCCCGCGGCCGCGAGCGCGCCGCGGATCGCGTGCGCGCCGAGCTCGGCCGCCGAGAGCGAGGCGAGCGCGCCGCGGAAGCGCGCGAACGGGGTGCGCGCGCCGTGCAGGAGGACCGGGGTGACCTCGTCCTCGGGGGTGACGGCGGCGGCGTCGGGCAGGGGGCTGGCGTCGGTGCTCATGGGACTCCGATCCGGGGAGGGCGAGGAGACGGGGCGAACAGGAAGGAGCCCCGGCGCCGCGAGGAGGGGCGAGCGGCGCCGGGGAGCAGGGGGAGGGCGTGCGCCCTCGGGGCCGTCAGACGAACGCGGAGACGCCCGTGATGTCGCGTCCGACGATGAGCGCCTGGACCGACTCGGTGCCCTCGTACGTGTGCAGGGCCTCGATGTCGGCGAAGTGCCGCGCGACGCGGTTCTGGAGCAGGATCCCGTTGCCGCCGAGCAGGTCGCGCGCGTTCGCCGCGACCTCGCGCGCCCCGCGGGTGCACGTGTACTTCGCGAGCGACGCCTGCGGGCCGGTGAGCGTCCCCGCCTCGTCGAGCCGCGTCATCTGCGCGACGAGGAGCTGGAGCTGCGTGATCGTCGAGAGCATCCGGGTGAGGCGCTCCTGCACCATCTGGTTCGCGGCGAGCGGGCGCCCGAACTGGACGCGCTGCTTCGCGTACGCGACCGCGGCCTCGTAGCACGCGACCGCGTGCCCGACGGCGGCCCACGCCACCCCGAGGCGGGTCGCGAAGAGCACGCGCGAGGTGTCCTTGAACGACCGCGCGCCCGGCAGGGCGTTCTCGGCGGGGACGAACACGTCGTCGAGCACGACGTGCGCCTGCCAGATCGCGCGGAGCGACACCTTGCCGGTGATGGTCGTGCCCGTGTAGCCCGGGGTGTCCTGCGGCACGACGAACCCGTGGACCTGACCATCGCCGTCGTCGCCGACGAGGCGCGCCCACACGACCGTGATGTGGCCCGACGACCCGTTGCCGATCCACTTCTTCTCGCCGTTCAGCACGTAGCCCTCGACGCCGTCGCGCGTCTCCTTGCGCGCCGTCGTCTCGAGCGAGACGGAGTCCGAGCCGTGGGTGGGCTCGGTGAGCGCGAACGCACCGAGGATCTCCCCGCGCGCCATCGGCTCGGCGTACTTCGCCCGCTGCTCGTCGGAGCCGAGCATCTGGATGCTGCGCAGCGCGAGACCGCCCTGGACGCCGCAGATCGTCGCGACGGAGCCGTCGCCGCGCGACATCTCCATGGCGGCGAGGCCTGCCGCGAGCTGGCTCACGTGCGGACGACCGTCGACGTCGACACCGTCGCGCAGCAGGTCGAGCTCGCCCATGCGCTTGACGAGGTCGAACGGGACCTCGGCACGCTCCCAGTAGTCGTCGATGACGGGCAGCACCTCGTCCTGGACGAACTGCCGGACGCGCTGCAGGTGGGCGCGGTCCTCCTCGGTCGCGTCGGCGAACGCGCCGGCGTAGTCGAGGTCGAGCGGGGTCGCGAGGTCGTAGGTGGGCTCGGTGACGCCGGGCATGATCGGGGTGGTGGGCATCGGTGCTCCCCTGGGAGGGCGGCTGCGGTCGGTCGACCGTCCTCGACGCGGTTGCCCGGGGTGCGGGCCCGGCGTCGGCGGCGGTCCCTCCCATAGTGCAGCGATACCCCGTCTCAGTCAATCGAGACGGGGTATCGAGGTGGCTGGACTGGGCGGCCGGCGGTCAGGCGGGCGCGCCCGCCGCCGCGGCGTCCGCCTCGGCAGCGGCGGCCGCGCGGCGGTTGACGCGCCACCACACGAAGAACCCGACGAGCGTGAACGCGCCGTAGAACACGTACATGAACGCGGACGCGTAGAAGCCGGCGGAGATCAGCAGCGGCACGCCCACGACGTCGACGGCGACCCAGACGAGCCAGAACTCGACCCAGCCCTTCGCCATGCCGTACGTCGCGAGCAGCGAGCCCATGAAGATCCACGCGTCGGCCCAGACCGGCTCGTACGACTCGAGCGCGCGGAACACGGGGGTCAGCAGCGCCGTGCCGCCCACGAGCGCGACGACGAGGAACGCGCGCTGGCGCCACGACGCCCAGCGCGGCACGACGGCGACGCCGTGGCTGTCCGCGTCGGCGTCGCCGAGCCGCGCCTGGGTCTTGCGCCACTGCACCCACCCGTACACCGAGACCACGACGAACATGACCTGGCGACCGGCCTGGCCGAGCAGGTTGACGGGGTTGGGCGTCGCGAACACCGCGCCGAGGAACACCGTGAGCAGCAGGAGGTTGCCGACGATGCCCACCGGCCACGCCCACACCTTGCGCCGCATGCCGCCCAGCGCCGACGCCAGGCCGAACCCGTTGCCCACGATCTCGCGCCACAGCAGGTGCTGGCCGCCGATCGTCAGCTGCGCGTCGAACAGCGCGTGGATCAGGTCCATCGGATGTCCTCGTCCTCCCGGGCACGAGCGCTCCGGGGTGAGGGCGGGCGGCATTGCCGGGCCACGGGGCCCGACGGCGTCGCTCACCACGGCGAGGCCGCGCCCCGTCGCGCGGGCTCGCGAGAGCCCGGCCGAGGACGGCCGCGCCGCACGTGCTTCCTCCCATCCGGACTGTCACCGTCGGTCCTGGAGTTCCACCAGGTCAACCGCGCGTGGGCGCGGGTCGCGGACTGTCACCGCCGGCTCGGAATTGCACCGACCCCGGAGCACGTTCGTGCGTACTGCGTTCTGCAACCGCCGATGCTACTCGCGCATTCCCCCGGCACAGGACTCGCCCCGCACCGTCCCACGGACTGGGACACGAGGCGATCCTGCGCCGCCGAGCAGGTGGTCCTGGTCCGTCCGCGGGCGCAGACGGACCAGGACCACCTGTTCGGCGGGGCGGGGCGGGAGGGGTCAGGCCAGGGCGTCGCGGACGGCGCGCGCGACGTCGTCCGCGACGCCCTGCGCGTCCGCGTCCGCGTCCACCACGGTCACGACGACGCGGCGCGCCGCGGGCACGCCGTCCCCGCTGCGCTCCTGGGCGGCGCCGTCCGGCGCGGCGTACCGGCCGACGGCGGCGCGGCGCAGGTCCGCGAACGCCTCCTCGAGCTGGGGGCGCAGGTCCTGCTCGGGGGAGCGCAGCCACCGGCGCAGGAGCGCGTTGTGCACCGCGACGACGGACGCCGCGAACGCGATGGACGCCGTCGAGCGACGCTCGTCCGGCGGGAGCGCGTCGCGCAGGTACGCCGTGAACGCGCGCTCGTAGCGGTGGGTCGTGACGAGCTCGCGGTCGCGCAGGGCGGGCACCTGCTGGAGGAGCTGCCAGCGGGCCAGGGAGGTCTCGCGCTGCCCGACGTGGTGGTCGAACACCAGCCGCGCCGCGCGGCACACCTCGAGGTACGGGTCGACCGTCGGGTCGGGCGTGAGGTGACCCTCGGCGTCGGGCACGGGCCGCGTCGCGGCGAGCATGACGACGACCTCGTCGAGCAGGAGCTCGTGGTCCGCGAAGACCACGTCCTCCTTGGACCCGTAGCGGCGGAAGAAGGTGGCGCGGCTGACCTGGGCGGCGTCGGCGATCTCCTCGACGGTCGTCTGCTCGTAGCCCTTGCGGGTGAAGAGCTCGATCGCTGCGTCGACGGCCTGGGCATGGGTGCGGCTGCGGACGTCGGTCATGCACCGGACGGTACACCGGTACCCGGCGCTCGCCCGGCCCGGGGGCGGTGGCCCGGCGGCGGCGCCGGGTGCGAGGCTGGTGCCATGCCGGACCAGCCCCGCGTGCACGCGATCCACGTCGCGAAGGCCCGTCGGCTGCCGACGCGGGTCGTCGCGTCGGTCGAGGCCGAGGAGGGCAGGGGCCTCGTCGGCGACCGGTACCACGGGTCGAAGCACCGGCACGTGACGATCCAGACGCTCACCGACCTCGCGGCCGCCTCCGCGGACCTCGGGCACGAGATCGACCCCGGTCTCACGCGGCGCAACGTCACGCTCACCCACGGCGACCTGCCCACGAAGCCCGGCTCGTTCCTGCGGATCGGGGACGTCGAGCTCCAGGTGCTGCGGATCGCCGCGCCGTGCCGGCTGCTCGACGACTGGATCGCGCCCGGCGCGATGCGCGCGATGCACGCGCGGGGCGGCGTCGTGTGCCGTCTGCTGTCGTCCGGCACGGTCCGGGCCGGCGACGTCGTGGTGTGGGACGAGGCGGCCGCCGGCGGGGCGTGAGCCCCGGGGCGGCCTCCGGTCCGACGGTGGCCGGGCGCGTGCCGTCGGCAGCGGCGCCCGTGCTTCGACGGTAGACCCGGGATGGCCTCCGCGTCGACGGCCGGGGCGGGTGAGACGACGGCCGTCCACAGGCCCGGAGGTCGTCCACAAACCCGGTGCCGTGGGCCCCGCCGGGTGGCACCATGGCGGCCATGCTCGTGACCCTCGCCGCGACGGCGTCCCCCGGGACGCTCGACGACGCCACCGACCTCGGCTACCTGCTGCACAAGCACCCGGACCGGGCGCAGGTGTTCGACCTTCCCGTCGGCCGCGCGCACGTCTTCTACCCCGAGGCGACGGCGGAGCGGTGCGAGGCCGCGCTCTTGCTCGAGGTCGACCCGGTGGGGATCGTGCGGAACAAGCGGTTCGGCGGCGGCGACGCGTTCGCGCTCGCGCAGTACGTGAACGACCGCCCGTACGCCGCGTCGTCGATGGTCGCGGTCGCGCTCGGCAAGGTGTTCGCGACGGCGATGAGCGGCCGGTGCGACGCACGACCGGCGCTCGCGGACGCCCCGATCCCGCTCGACGTGCACGTGCCGTCCCTCCCGTGCCGCGGCGGTGCGGACCTCGCGCGCCGGCTGTTCGAGCCGCTGGGCTGGAGCGTCACGGCGACGGCGGAGCCGCTCGACCCGACGGTGCTGGCGTGGGGCGCGTCGCGCTACGTCGACCTGCGCCTGCGCGGCACCCGACGGCTCGCGGACGCGCTCGCGCAGCTCTACGTGCTGCTGCCCGTGCTCGACGACGCGAAGCACTACTGGGTCTCGACCGACGAGGTGGACAAGCTCGTGCGCGCGGGCGGCGGCTGGCTCGCGGACCACCCGGAGCGTGCGCAGATCCTGCGCCGCTACCTCGCGCACCAGCGCCGCTACGTCGAGGACGCCACCGCGCGTCTCACCGCGCTCGACGGGGACGTCCCCGAGGAGGACGCCGCACCCGCCGCCGGCACGCCGGCCGGCGCCGTCGCGTCGTCCGACGTGGGCCCGCAGGGCGCCCTGACGGGGACCGGCGCCGTCACGGCGGGCGACGCCGAGGGTACGCCGGAGCCGCCGCTCGCGCGGCAGCGGGCCGACGCGGTGATCGCCGCCCTGCACGACGCCGGGGCGCGGACCGTCGTCGACCTCGGGTGCGGCGAAGGCGCGCTCCTGCGCCGCCTCGCCGCGGACCGGACCTTCACGCGCGTGCTCGGGACCGACGTGTCGGCGCGCGAGCTCGAGCGGGCGGCGGCGCGCCTGCGCCTGCACGAGGCGAGCGACGCGGAGCGCGAGCGGGTGCGGCTCGTGCAGTCGTCGCTCACGTACGTCGACGACCGCGTGGCGGGGTTCGACGCCGCGGTGCTCATGGAGGTCGTGGAGCACGTCGACCCGTCGCGCCTCGACGCGCTCACGGCCGCCGTGCTGGGCCACGCCCGGCCGCGGACCGTCGTCGTGACGACGCCGAACGCCGAGTACAACGTCCACTACCCGAACCTGCTGGACGGGCCCGGGGGCGCGCTCGTGCGCCACCCCGACCACCGGTTCGAGTGGACGCGCGCGGAGCTGCGCGCGTGGGCGGACGCCGCGGGGGAGCGCTACGGGTACGCGGTCGAGCTGCGCGACGTCGGCCCGCTCGCCCCCGACGTCGGGGCGCCCACCCAGATGGCGGTGCTGACCCTCGTCCCGGACGCGGCGACGCCCGACACCCCGGAGGCCCCGGCCCCGGCACGGACCACGGAGGAGGCCCGATGACCGGGCAGACGGCCGAGCGCGCGACCCCGCAGTCGACCACGGGCGCGACCCCGAGCACGACGGGCGAGCTGCGCGTGCCCGCGTCGAGCCTCGTGGTGCTCGTCGGCGTGTCCGGCTCGGGGAAGTCGACCTTCGCGCGCGAGCACTTCGGGCCGTACGAGACGGTGTCGTCGGACGTGTGCCGCGGGCTCGTGTCGAACGACGAGAACGACCAGGCGGCCACGCGGGCGGCGTTCGAGGTCCTGGAGACCATCGTGTCCAAGCGGCTGGAGGCGAACCTGCTCACCGTCGTCGACGCGACGAACGTGCAGCGCGAGGCCCGCGTGTCGCTCGTCGCGCTCGCCCGCGCGCACGACGTCCTGCCCGTCGCGATCGTCCTCGACGTGCCGGAGAAGGTGGCCGTGGAGCGGAACGCGGCGCGGGCGGACCGCGGGTTCGGCGCGCACGTCGTGAAGCGCCAGCGCGCGGCGCTGCGGTCGTCGCTGAAGAGCCTCCAGCGCGAGGGCTTCCGCACCGTGCACGTGCTGCGCGGGGCGGACGAGGTGGCGGCGGCGCGCATCGTGCGCACGCCCCTGCTCACCGACCGTCGCGACGAGCATGGTCCGTTCGACGCGATCGGCGACGTGCACGGCTGCCTCGACGAGCTGGTGACGCTGCTCGGGGCGCTCGGCTACGCCGTCGTGCGCGACGACGCCGGCCGGCCCGTCGACGCCGCGCACCCCGAGGGCCGGCGCGCGATCTTCCTCGGCGACCTCGTCGACCGCGGGCCGGACTCCCCGGGGGTGCTGCGGCTCGCGATGGGCATGGTCCGTGCGGGGCACGCGCTCGCGGTGCCGGGCAACCACGAGCACAAGCTCGTGCGGGCGCTCGGCGGGCGCGACGTCACGGTCTCCCACGGCCTCGAGACGACGCTCGCGCAGCTCGCCGAGGAGCCGGAGGAGTTCCGGGGCGAGGTCGAGTCGTTCTGCCGCGAGCTCGTGTCCCACCTCGTGCTCGACGACGGCCGCCTCGTGGTCGCGCACGCCGGGCTGAAGGAGTCCTACCAGGGCCGCGCGTCGGGCCGCGTGCGCAGCTTCGCGCTGTACGGCGACACGACCGGCGAGACCGACGAGTTCGGCCTGCCCGTGCGCTACCCGTGGGCCGACGACTACCGCGGCCGCGCCACGGTCCTCTACGGGCACACGCCCACCCCCGAGGCCGAGTGGGTCAACAACACGATGTGCCTCGACACCGGGTGCGTCTTCGGCGGGAAGCTGTCCGCCCTGCGCTACCCGGAGAAGGAGGTCGTGCAGGTGCCGGCCGCACGCGAGTACTACGCGCCGGCGCGCCCCTTCCTGCCCGACGGCGCGGCCGGCCACGGAGCGCCCGCGCGCGCGGACGACCTGCTGAGCGTCACGGACGTGCTCGGCCGCCGCGGCGTCGAGACGGCGACGCACGGGCGCGTGACCGTGAGCGAGGAGCAGGCGGCGGGGGCGCTCGAGGTGATGAGCCGGTTCGCCGTGGACCCGCGCCTGCTGCTCCACCTGCCGCCGACGATGAGCCCGGTCGCGACCTCGACGCTGCCCGGCCTGCTCGAGCACCCGGACGGCGCGTTCGCCGCGTACGCGCGCGACGGCGTCGACCGCGTGGTGTGCGAGGAGAAGCACATGGGGTCGCGCGCCGTCCTGCTCGTCGCGCGCGACTCGGGGCCGGGCGGCTCCCGCGTCGTCGCCGAGCGGTTCGGGATCGAGGCGCCCGGTGCCGTCCACACCCGCACCGGGCGGTCGTTCCTCGACGGCTCGACGACGGAGCTCCTCCTCGCGCGGGTCGCCGCGGCCCTGGAGGCGGCCGGGACGTGGGACGCGCTCGGTGCCGACTGGGTCCTGCTCGACGCCGAGGTGCTGCCGTGGTCGCTCAAGGCCGACCAGCTCCTGCGCGACCAGTACGCGAGCGTCGGCGCGGCCGCGCGAGCCGTCATGCCCGCGGCGCTCGGGGCCCTCGCCGCGGCCGAGGCGCGGGGCGTCGACGTGGGCGACCTCCGTCGCCGGACGGCGCGGCGCGCGACCGACGCCGAGCTCTTCGTCGAGGCGTACCGGCGCTACCGCTGGGACACGGGCGCGGCCAGTGCTGCGGGCACAGGCCCGGTCGGTGACGGTGCGGGCGCCGACCCGCTGCGAGGCGTCCAGGTCGCCCCGTTCCAGGTGCTCGCGAGCGGGACGGCCGGGAGGCCGGGCTCGCCGGAGGTCACGGGGGCGACGTACGCCGACCGCGACCACCTGTGGCACCTCGGCGTCGCGGACGCGCTCGTCGCCGCGGACCCGGCGCTGTTCCGGGCGACGCGGCGCGTGGTCGTCGACCTTGCCGACGACGCGTCGCGCGCCGAGGGCACGACGTGGTGGGAGGAGCTCACGGCGACCGGGGGAGAAGGGATGGTCGTCAAGCCGCTCGCCAACCTCGTGCGGCGGCGCGGGGTGCCGGGCAAGGGCGGCGGGCTCGTCCAGCCCGGCCTCAAGGTCCGCGGTCGGGAGTACCTGCGCATCATCTACGGCCCCGAGTACACCGAGGAGCGCAACCTCGAGCGCCTGCGCGAGCGGTCGCTGGGACGCAAGCGCTCGCTCGCGCTGCGCGAGTACGCGCTCGGTCTGGAGGCGCTGGACCGGGTCGCACGCGGCGAGCCGACCTGGCGCGTCCACGAGCCGGTGTTCGCGGTGCTGGCGCTGGAGTCGGAACCGGTCGACCCGCGGCTCTGAACCGGGTCGCCCCCGTAGGGGCGCCTCGGGGGCCGGGGTGGGTCAGCCGCCGAGGAACGCCTTCATCGCGAGGGTCGAGAAGAGCACCGCGCCGGCGGCGACGGCCAGCGCGACGACCCAGCCGTTCGCCCGCTCGACCGGGGGGACGGCGGGCCGGCGCGCGGGGGCGGCGCCCCGGCGTCGGGCACGGGACGCGCGGCGCGCGGTGAAGCGCAGGCCGCGCGCGGCCGCGTGGGTGGACGGCTGCTCGGGTGAGCCGTCGTGGGCGGGGAACGCGGTGTCCCGGGCGGGGGTGGGGGTCACGGTGCGCCTCCGGAGGTTGGCCGGCGCCGCTGACCGGCGCCGTACGGCCAGTCTTCCCCGCGGCGCACCTCGGGCGCGTCGCCCGTCCGGTGGATCCTGCGGCCCACCGGGGTGCGACCTCCGGATGACGAGCGCGTGCTCCTCGTGGCCCGGTGGGTGCACCCCGCCGCACGACGGTCAGCGCGGCGCGTTCTCCTGGTACCGGGGTCGGCCGCCCCGGGCGGCGCGCTGGAGGTAACGGACCTCGCGCAGCGCGACGGCGGCAGCGACCACCAGGGGGACCCAGGCCCAGACGCGGCCGCGCAGCACGAGCACGAGGCACACGACCGCGACGACGATCCCGCCGAGCACGGTCGCGACGCTCGCCCAGCGCACGCCGGTCCGGACGTCGTCGGCGCGTTGCCACCAGCGGCGCATCCGCTCAACGAGGCCGGGGCGGGGTGCCGGCCCCGGTCCGGCGCTCATGCGCGGGCCTCGCGCGTGAGGGCGACGCCCTCGATGCTGCGGACGGCCATGCGGAGCGCGTCGGCGCGCGAGATCTCGCCGTCGTCGGCCATGGACCACGCGTTGAACAGCATCCACCACAGCGTGCGGACGATCCACGCCACGCTGAGCTGGTCGTCGACGACACCGGCCTCCTGCCCGCGGCGCAGCAGCTCCCGCACCGGCTCCTCGGCCTGCTCGGCCTCGGCCCAGAACGCGGACTCGGCGTCGGCGAGCTCGGTGAACAGCACCATGTACCAGGGGCCGAGGTCGAAGTACTCGAAGGCGAGGCGGCGCAGCGCGGACGCCGGGGGCCCGTCGTCGAGCCGGGCGGCGGCGATCGCCGCGCGCGTGCGCTCGACGGTCTCGGCGCCGATCGCCTCGACGAGGTCGGCGCGCTCGGGGAAGTAGCGGTGGAGCGTCGTGCGGCCCACCTGGGCGGCCTGCGCGACGTCGGCGAGCGACGCGGACTTGTCCGTGCTGAGCACGGAGACCGCCGCGTCGAGGATCGCGCGCCGGGTGCGGGTGCGGGTGCCGCTCGGGGGCGGCGCGTCGGGAGCCGCTCGGGAGGGCGTGGCCGCAGGGGTGTCCCGCGCGCTCGTTCGTGCCGTCACGCGGCCCACGATAGCCCTCGTCGTCGCGGAACGCCGCTTGTCACTCGTGGAACAGCCGTGTTCCACTAGGGGTGTCGAGCGCTCCGGTGCGCGACCGCCCGCACCGCGTCAACGACAGTTGACACGAGAGAGGATGTCAACCATGGTTGACGACATGTCCCCGACCGCTCCCAGCGGCCCCGAGGCTCCGCCGACTCCTCCCGACGGCACGCCCCGCGGCCCGTTCCTCCCGCGCCTCGCGGTGCTGTGGCAGTTCGTCCGCCCGCACCGCCGGACCCTCCTGCTCGGCCTCGTGCTCGGTCTCGGCACGACGGCCGCGACCCTCGCCACGCCGATGGTCACCAAGTGGGTGCTCGACACACTCGGCACGGGGGCGTCGCTGACGCCGGCCGTGCTCACGCTCGTCGGGCTGCTGCTCGTCGGGCTCGTGCTCGGGCTGTGGCAGTGGATCCTGCTCGGCACGCTCGCCGAGCGCGTCGTGCTCGACGCGCGGTCGTCCATGGTGCGGCGCTTCTTCCGCGCGCGGATCGGCGCGCTCACGGGCCGCCCGACGGGCGAGCTCGTCACGCGCGTCACCTCCGACACGGTGCTGCTGCGCGAGGCGGCGTCGTCGAGCCTGGTCATCCTCGTGAACCTGGCGGTGTCCCTCGTCGGCACGGTGGTGCTCATGGGTGTGCTCGACCTCGTCCTGCTGGGCACGACCCTCGGGGCGATCGTCGTCATCGGCGTCCTCGTCGGCGCCCTCATGCCCCGCATCGCCAAGGCGCAGGAGAAGGCGCAGGAGTCGCTCGGCAGCCTCGGCGGCACGCTCGAGGGCGGGCTGCGCGCGATCCGCACCATCAAGGCCAGCCGCGCCGAGGGGCGCCAGATCGACCGGGTGCTCGACGACGCCCAGGACTCCGCGCGCCACAGCGTGCGGGCCGTGCGGACCGAGGCGGTCGCCTGGAGCATCGCCGGGGGCGGCATCCAGCTCGCGATCATCGTCATCCTCGCGCTCGGCGCGTGGCGCGTGGACCAGGGTCTGCTGGCCGTGTCGAGCCTCGTCGCGTTCCTGCTCTACGCGTTCCAGATCGTCGAGCCCGTCACGGGGCTGACGATGAACGTCACGCAGCTCCAGGCCGGGATCGCCGCCGCAGGCCGGATCCGCGAGGTCCAGGCGATCGAGCCGGAGGAGGACGACGACCCGGCCGCGCGTCGTCCTGCCGGGGTGGGCCCGGCGTCGGGCACGGTGGCTCCCCACGACGCGCCGCGTTTGTCGCTGCGCGGCGTCACCGCGCGCTACCTCCCGGGCGGCGAGCCCGTGGTGCGCGACCTCGACCTCGACGTACCCCCACGCGGCCAGGTCGCGATCGTCGGCCCGTCCGGGGCGGGCAAGACCACGACCTTCTCGCTCCTGCTGCGCTTCCTCCAGCCCGAGTCGGGGCAGATCCTCCTCGACGGCGTCCCCTACGACGACCTGACCTTCGACGACGTGCGGCGCCGCTTCGCGTACGTCGAGCAGGAGACCCCCGTCGTGCCGGGCACCATCCGCGAGAACCTGCGCCTCTCCGACCCCGCCGCGACCGAGGAGGCGATGTGGGCCGCGCTCGCGCAGGTCCGGCTCGAGGCCAAGGTGCGCTCGCTCGCCGACGGCCTCGACACGTCGCTCGTCGGGACGACCGTCTCGGGTGGAGAGCGCCAACGCGTCGCCCTCGCGCGCGCCGTCCTGCACGCGCCCGACGTGCTGCTCCTCGACGAGGCCACCGCACAGGTCGACGGGCTCACCGAGGCCGCCGTGCACGCCGTCATCGAGGACCTGGCCCGCGACCGCGCCGTCGTGACCATCGCGCACCGCCTGTCCACGGTCATCGACGCCGACGTCATCCTCGTCATGGAGGACGGCCGCGTCCGCGCGCGCGGCACGCACCCCCAGCTCCTCGCGACCGACGAGCTCTACCGCGAGCTCGTCGCCGCCCTCCGCATCGCCACCGAGGAGGCCCCCGCACCGCGCTGACCCGGGTGCCGCGATGAGTTCCGCGCCCGCCCGCGGTCGGACGTGTCGTCAGGACGGACGACGGCGGTCGCGGCGCACGCGGACCGCGGAGGGTGAGGGCGGCATGGGGAACGTGACGTGCGACGTGGCGGTGTCGGTGGACGGGTACTCCTCGCGCCCCGACCAGACGCTGGAGCACCCGTTCGGCGCGGGCGTGGACCTGCACCGGTGGATGTTCGAGACGGCCGACGAGAACGCGGCCGAGATCGCCGCGATCGTCGACGCGGGAGCGTTCGTCATGGGCAGGAACATGTTCACGCCCGGGCGAGGGGAGTGGGACCCGGGCTGGCGGGGCTGGTGGGGCCCGGAGCCGCCCTACCACGCGCCGGTGTTCGTGCTCACGCACCACCCGCGCGAGCCGCTCGTCCTGGAGGGCGGGACGACGTTCTTCTTCGTCACCGACGGCATCGGGTCCGCCGTCGCGCAGGCGCGGGCGGCGGCGGGGGACCGGGACGTCGCCATCGCAGGCGGGGCTGCGACCATCAACCAGGTGATCACGGCGGGGCTGCTCGACGAGCTCCGGCTGCACGTCGTGCCCCAGGTCCTCGGCCACGGCGACCGCGTGCTCGACGGCGTCCCGCCCCTCGCGCTCGAGACCGTCGCCGTGCGGGCGGCGTCCCAGGTGACCCACGTGACCTACCGGGTACGGGGGCCGCTCGGCTGATGTGCCCCGGCGGAAGGCTCTCCCGGGGGAGCCTCAGCCGAGCACGGCGAGGAGGAGCGGCGCCGCGACGACCAGCACGACCACCGACCCGAGCACGACGACCCGCCGCCACGGGCCGACGTCGTCCCGCGCCCGGCGCTCGCGCCTCCGGTCGGTCCACGCCGCGCCGTCGTACCAGCGCTCGCTCCCCGAGCCCGGTGCGTCCGCGTACCACCCCGCCGATGCCTTGCGCACGTCGCCTCCTCGCGTCCCGGGTCGGTGAGCCCTCGCACGACATGTGTCGCGGGTCCTCTGTCTCTGACACGCAGCGACGCCCCGAGAGGTTCCACCCGAGCGGGAGGACGTGCCGGAGGTGCGGCACACTGTGCGCGTGGAGAACGCTCCCGAGCGTGACGGGCCCGTGCCCTACAGCTCGGCGACCTGCGCGGCGCCGTCCGTCGCGATCTGCTCGAACACGCGCTCGCCGGCCGCGAACTGGGTCCCGGGGATGGGTCGGTGGACGACGAGCTCCGTGATGCCGGCCTCCGCGTAGCCGTGCGCGGTCTCGACGAACGCGTCGACGGACTCCAGCGCCGGGTCGGGCGTGAAGCCCGTGAGGAGGACGCGCTCCACCGACGCCGGGTCGCGCCCGGCGTCACGGCACGCGGCCTCGAGCCGCGCGACCTGGTCGCGGACGGCGGCGCGCGACTGCGCCGGGGTCGCGTCGTCCCCGAGCCGGCCGTCGCCCGTCGTCACCCACGCCTGGCCGTAGCGCGCGGCCAGCCGCAGCCCGCGCGGGCCGGTCGCGGCGATCGCGAAGGGGACCCGCGGCGACTGGACGGGACCCGGGATGGTCCGCGCCTCGTGCGCCCGGTAGTGCCCCTCCTCGTGGGTGACGGCGGGCTCGGTGAGCAGGCGGTCCAGCAGGATCGTGAAGTCCCGCAGCCGGTCGGCGCGCTCCCGGGCCGACCACGGCTCGCCGCCGAGCACCGTCGCGTCGAAGCCCGTCGTCCCCGCGCCGAGGCCGACGGTCACGCGTCCGCCCGACAGGTCGTCGAGCGTCATGACGTCCTTCGCGAACGTCACCGGCTCGCGGAAGTTGGGCGACGACACGAGCGTGCCCAGCCGCACCCGCTCCGTGACGCCCGCCGCGGCGGCGAGCGTCGGGACGGCCCCGAACCAGGGACCGTCGCGGAACGACCGCCACGACAGGTGGTCGTACGTGTAGGCGGCGTGGAACCCGAGGTCGTCGGCGGACCGCCAGACGTCCCGGCCCTCGCGCCACGGGTAGATCGGCAGGATCACGGTGCTCACGCGCATGGTCGCCAGCCTAGGGTGGGGGAGTGATCCAGCACACCGTCGCCTTCCGCCTCGTCCACCCCGCCGGCAGCACGGAGGAGTCCGAGTTCCTCGGCACCGCCCGCGCGACGCTCACCGGGGTCCCGGGCGTCCGGGACTTCACCGTCTCGCGCCAGGTGAGCCCGAAGAGCCCGCTGACGTTCCAGTTCTCCATGGTGTTCGACGACGACGCCGCGTACGCCGCGTACGACGCCCACCCGGACCACCGCCGCTTCGTCGCCGAGCGGTGGGGCCCCGAGGTCGCGGAGTTCCAGGAGCTCGACCTCGTTCCTCTGACGGACTGACCGCACCGCCTTCGCGGAGCGGGCGTCGTGCGGGCGGGGGCGGGCGCGCGGTGTGGCAGGGTGACGGCATGACCCAGATCGACCTGCGCATCTTCACCGAGCCCCAGCAGGGCGCGTCGTACGACGACCTCCTCGCTGTCGCGAAGGCCACCGAGGACCTCGGTTTCGACGCCTTCTTCCGCTCCGACCACTATCTCGTCATGGGCGACGGCGACGGGATGCCCGGCCCGACCGACGCCTGGACGACGCTCGCCGGCCTGGCCCGCGAGACGAGCCGCATCCGGCTCGGCACGCTGGTGTCGTCGGCGACGTTCCGCCACCCCGGCGTGCTGGCGATCCAGGTCGCGCAGGTCGACCAGATGTCGGGCGGCCGCGTCGAGCTCGGCCTGGGTGCGGGCTGGTACGCGCGCGAGCACGAGGCGTACGGCATCCCGTTCCCGGAGAAGCGGTTCGGGATCCTCGAGGAGCAGCTCGCGGTGATCACCGGGCTGTGGGAGACGCCGGTCGGCGAGACGTTCTCGTTCAGCGGCGAGCACTACACGCTCACGGACTCCCCGGCCCTGCCGAAGCCCGCGCAGGAGCGCGTCCCGGTGATCGTCGGCGGCCACGGGCCCCGGCGCACCCCGGCGCTCGCGGCCCGGTACGCCAGCGAGTTCAACGCCGCGTTCCCCGACCCGGGGGTCCTGCCCGACCGGTTCGAGAACGTGCGCGCCGCATGCCTCGACGCCGACCGCGACCCCGACTCGCTCGTGTACTCGGCGGCGTTCGTCGTCGCGGTGGGCAAGGACGAGGCGGAGTTCCGCCGTCGGGCCGACGCGATCGGGCGCGAGCCCGACGAGGTGCGCCGCAACGGCCTGGCCGGCACGGTCGGCGAGGTCGCGGACAAGATCGCGGCCGCCGCGGAGCAGGGCGCGACGCGCTTCTACCTCCAGGTGCTCGACCTGCACGACCTCGACCACCTGGAGCTCATCGCGAGCGAGGTCGTGCCGCAGCTGCCGTGACGTCCGCGTCCGTGGGGGCGCCCGGGAAACACCGCCGTGACGTCGGGCCACTACCCTGCACCGGGGGTTTTTTCACACGGGCTTCACGGACGGGAGAGACATGAGCGCCATCGGGTGGCGGTTGCACGGCAACGGGAAGACGGTCCGACCGGGGGACGTCGTCGACCCGGACGAGCGTCTGACCTGGCCGCGGACCATCGGGATCGGGATGCAGCACGTCGTCGCCATGTTCGGCGCGACGTTCCTCGTGCCGCTCCTCACGGGCTTCTCGCCCGCGACGACGCTGTTCTTCTCCGCGGTCGGCACGGTCGGGTTCCTGCTCATCACGCGCAACCGCCTCCCGAGCTACCTCGGGTCGAGCTTCGCGTTCATCGCGCCGATCGGGGCCGCGACGGCGTCGCAGGGCCAGTCGGTCGCGGTCGGCGGGATCCTCGTCACGGGCCTCGTGCTCGCCGCCGTCGGGCTCGTGGTCCACGTGGCGGGCGCGCGGTGGATCGACGTCGTCATGCCGCCGATCGTCACCGGCACCATCGTCGCGCTCATCGGGCTCAACCTCGCCCCGGCTGCGTGGGGCAACTTCCAGCAGGCGCCGGTCACGGCCGTCGTCACGCTCGCCGCGATCATCCTCGTGAGCGTCCTGTTCAAGGGGATCCTCGGGCGGCTGTCGATCCTCGTCGGCGTGGTCGTCGGCTACGTCGTGGCCGTGATCCAGGGCGAGGTGTCGTTCGACGCGGTGCGGAAGGCTGCCTGGTTCGGGCTCCCGGAGTTCGTCACGCCGACGTTCGACGTGGCCGTGCTCGGCCTGTTCGTCCCGGTCGTGCTGGTGCTCATCGCGGAGAACGTCGGGCACGTGAAGTCGGTCGCCGCGATGACGGGCAAGAACCTGGACGACCTCACCGGCCGCGCGCTCTTCGCGGACGGCCTCGCGACGACGTTCGCGGGGATCGGCGGCGGGTCGGGCACGACGACCTACGCCGAGAACATCGGCGTCATGGCCGCGACGCGCGTCTACTCGACCGCGGCGTACTGGGTCGCGGCGGCGACCGCGCTGGTGCTCTCCCTGTCGCCGAAGTTCGGCGCCCTCATCGCGACGATCCCGGTCGGCGTCCTGGGCGGCGCCGCGACGATGCTCTACGGCATGATCGGCATCCTGGGCGCACGCATCTGGGTGCAGAACAAGGTCGACTTCTCCGACCCGGTCAACCTCACGACGGCGGCCGTGCCGCTCGTCGTCGGCATCGCCAACTTCACGTGGGCCGTGGGCGACCTGACCTTCGAGGGGATCGCGCTCGGCACCGCTGCGGCGCTCGTGATCTACCACGTGATGCGGAACCTCTCGCGGTGGCGCGGCACGACCCAGGAGCCCGCCAGCCCGGCGTCGGCCCCCGGGGGCGACGAGCCCGCCGTCCACGAGGCGGTCGAGGACGCCCGCTGACGCGACGCGCGTGCGCGGCCTCCACGGAGGCTCCACGGAGCCGACGGCCCGGCGGGCACCAGCCCGCCGGGCCGTCGGCTAGAGGCGCAGGCCGAGGACGAGGCCCTCGGCGACGTCCAGCCGGGTGAAGCCGAGGTGCTCGTAGAAGCCGATCGCGGACGCGTTGTCCTCCGCCACGCCGAGGTGCACCCCGGGCGACCCGGCGGCGCGCAGGGCGTCGAAGAGCACCTCCATGAGGCGGCGGCCGTTCCCGCCGCCCTGGGCCGACGGCAGCAGGTCGACGTGCAGGTGCGACGGGTAGTCGCCGAGCACGGACGGGTCGGTGCGGTGCGGGCGGTGGATCTGCTCGACGAGCGCCTCGTCGCGCGACCCCGCGGGGAAGCTCCCGAGGGGGTAGCGCGCCCGCAGCGGCGGCCACCACTCCCGCTCGCACCGGTCCTCGAACGCGGCGGTGTCGCGGGCGCCGAGCACGTAGCCGGCCACGACGCCGTCGGCCTCGACGACGGACGCCAGGCCCGGCTCGAGCGCGAGGTACGCGCCGAGGTAGACCTCGCCGAGCAGGCGCGGGTCGGTGTAGAGCCCGCTCGCGTCGGCGCCGGACGCACCGGTCCGCAGGCAGATCTCGTACAGGCGGTCGACCTCGGCGGGGTCGGTGGTCCGGGCGGGCCGGAGGGGCAGGGTGCTCATGGGTACCGTTCGGCGGTCAGGAGGCCCGGCGGGCGCCGGGCCGGGACGTGCTAGCCCTCGGCGGGGGGCACGGGCAGCGGGCGGGGCGTGATCTCCTCGATCGGCACGCACCCCGCGCGGCTCTCGAGCGGGACGTCGCCGGACAGGCCGACGAGCTCCGGATCCACGATGTTCTCGAAGTCGGCGCCCACGTAGAGGTCGACGGTCGCGTCCTCGCGCGCGTCGAGCACGAGGCCCGGGTTCTCGTAGTGCGCGGCGAGGGTGTATGCCTGCGCGACGCCCGCGGCACCGAAGTGGATCTGCGTGCGCGACACGACGTCGGACTTCCCGTCGCCGTCGAGGTCCGGGGCGTTGCCCGTCGAGAGCACCGCGAACCCGCGCGACGTGAGGATGTCCTGGTTGAGCCGGCCCAGCGGGTCGTCCTTGCCGGACGCGTTGTAGACGTTGACCTGGATGTCGCCCGTGGCGACGGGCAGCGTGCCGTCCGCGAGGCAGGGGACCTTGACGTCCGCGAGGTCGTCGACGGCCTCGGGCGAGGACAGCTCCCGGTCGAACGGCGCCTCGATCGCCCCGGTGTACACGGCGAGGGCGCCGATCCCGACGACGGCGAGCGCCGCGATGAGCAGCCCGAACACGACGGCCTGGCGCTCGTGCATGCGCCGGCGGCGGACGGCGCGCGCGGTGTCGGGGCGGAGTGTCACGCCAGCAACCTACCGGACCGGCCGCTCATCGCAGCGTCAGCACGCGCGCGTGCAGGATCGCCCGCTGCTGCAGGGCGGCGCGGACGGCGCGGTGCAGGCCGTCCTCAAGGTAGAGGACGCCGTCGAACTCGACCACGTGCGCGAAGAGGTCGCCGAAGAACGTGGAGTCCTCGGCGAGGAGTGCGTCGAGGTCGAGCGTGCGCTTGGTGGTGACGAGCTCGTCGAGGCGCACCTGACGCGGGGGCACCTCCGCCCAGTCGCGGGCGGTGACCCGGCCGTGGTCCGGGTAGGGGCGCCCGTCGCCGACGGCCTTGAAGATCATGCGGGACATCCTAGGTGCCCGACGGCGGCCGCCGCCCCCGATGGCGGGGTGCCGGTCACGCAGTCGTCACGAACTCCCCACGGGAACCGACGGGCTCGTCCGCGACCGCCCGGACCGGGCGGGGGCCGTGAGGAGATCGTTAGCGTCGCGCCCCGCGCCGTATGGGTCCCGTGAGGACGGCCTCCGGCGCCTCGGGGCGGGTGTTCGATCGTCGTCGGCGCCCCGTCCGGTGGGCGCCCGGCCGCCCGACAGGGGGCCGTCGGTCTCGACCTGGGGACGTCTCGTGCTCGACATCGTCTACGTGCTCGGCGTGATCGCCGTGTTCGTGCTGGTCGCCGGAATCGGGAAGGCGGTGGAGAAGCTGTGATCGTGCTCGAGCTCCTCGCCGCGGCTCTCGGTGCGGCGGCGATCGTGTATCTCGTGGTGGCGCTCGTGAGACCGGAGCGTTTCTGATGACCTGGATCTTCGCGCTCCTCGCGCTCGGGACCGTCGCCCTGGTCCTCGCGGCGCTCTACCGCCCGCTGGGCGACCACATGGCGCGGGTCTACTCCACGCCGAAGGACTGGCGGGTGGAGCGTGGCCTGTACCGCGTCCTGGGCGTCGACCCCCGCTCCGAGCAGACGTGGCCCGCCTACCTGCGCAGCATCCTCGCGTTCTCGGCCGTGGGCCTCCTGCTCCTCTACCTGCTCCAGCGCACGCAGCAGTGGCTGCCGTACTCGCTCGGGCTGCCCGCGCCGTCGGAGCACCTCGCGTTCAACACGGCCGCGTCGTTCGTGGGCAACACGAACTGGCAGTCGTACTCGCCGGAGCAGACGCTCGGGTACACCGTGCAGCTTGCCGGGCTCGCGGTGCAGAACTTCGTGTCCGCGGCGGTCGGCATGGCGGTCGCGGTCGCGCTCGTGCGGGGCTTCGCGTACCGCCGGGTCGGCACGATCGGGAACTTCTGGGTGGACCTCGTGCGCGGGTGCCTGCGCATCCTGCTCCCGATCTCCCTCGTGGGCGCGGTCGTGCTGCTCGTCGGCGGTGTCGTGCAGAACTTCGACGGCTTCACGCAGGTGACGACCCTCGCGGGCGGCACCCAGAGCGTGCCGGGCGGGCCGGTGGCCTCGCAGGAGGTCATCAAGCTGCTCGGCACGAACGGCGGCGGGTTCTTCAACGTGAACTCGGCGCACCCGTTCGAGAACCCGTCGGCGTGGACGAACGTCGTCGAGGTCCTGCTCATGCTCGTCATCCCGTTCTCTCTGCCGCGCACGTTCGGCCGGATGGTCGGCGACGACCGGCAGGGCTACGCGATCCTCGCGACGATGGGCGTGCTCTTCGTGGCCTCGTTCGTGGCCCTGACCGCGCTGGAGTCCGCCGGGAACGGCACGGCGCCGCAGCTCGCCGGGGGTGCGATGGAGGGCAAGGAGGCGCGGTTCGGGATCATCGGCTCGACCCTCTTCGCCACGACGAGCACCACGACGTCGACCGGCGCGGTCAACTCGATGCACGACTCGTACACCGCGCTGGGCGGGATGCTCCCGCTCCTCAACATGATGCTCGGCGAGGTCGCGCCGGGCGGCGTCGGCTCCGGGCTCTACGGGATGCTCGTGCTGGCCGTCATCGCGGTCTTCGTCGCGGGCCTGCTCGTCGGGCGCACGCCGGAGTACCTGGGCAAGAAGATCGGGCCGCGCGAGATCAAGCTCGCGAGCCTCTACATCCTCGTCACGCCGACCCTCGTGCTCGCCGGCACGGCCCTGAGCTTCGCGATCCCGGCGGTGCGCGAGAGCGTCGAGACGGTGTCGATCTGGAACCCGGGCGTGCACGGCACGACCGAGGTGCTGTACGCGTTCACGTCGGCGGCCAACAACAACGGGTCGGCGTTCGCGGGTCTCACCGCGAACACCCCGTGGCTCAACACCGCGCTCGGGGTCGCGATCCTGCTCGGCCGGTTCGTGCCGATCGCCCTCGTCCTCGCGCTCGCGGGGTCGCTCGCGCAGCAGGACAAGGTGCCCGCGACCGTCGGCACGCTGCCGACCCACCGTCCCCAGTTCGTGGGGCTCCTGATCGGCGTGGTGGTCCTCCTCACCGCGCTCACGTACTTCCCCGTTCTCGCGCTGGGTCCCCTGGCTGAAGGGCTGCTGTAACCCATGTCCACGCTCACCCACCCGTCCCCGCGCGCCGTGCACCGGCCGGCCGCGACCACCGGCGGCCTGTTCACCTGGTCGCAGGTGCGCCAGGCGCTGCCCGGCGCGTTCCGCAAGCTCGACCCGCGTCAGATGTGGCGCAACCCCGTGATGTTCCTCGTCTGGGTCGGGGCAGCGCTCACCACCGTGATCGCGGTCGTCGAGCCGTTCCTCGGCGGCCCGGAGGAGTCGGGCGGCACGCCCGTCCCCGGGTCCTTCACGGTGGTCATCGCCGTGTTCCTGTGGCTCACGGTCCTCTTCGCCAACCTCGCGGAGTCGGTCGCCGAGGGCCGCGGCAAGGCCCAGGCCGACTCGCTGCGCCGGACCCGCACCGCGACCGTCGCGCACCGGGTCACCGTGTACGACGAGACGGCCGACCCCGGGGCCCTGCGCGCCCACGCGGTCGAGGTGTCCTCGGCCGACCTGCGGCTGGGGGACGTCGTCGTCGTCGAGGCGGGGGAGCTGGTCCCCGGCGACGGCGAGATCGTCTGGGGCATCGCGTCCGTCGACGAGTCGGCGATCACGGGCGAGTCCGCGCCGGTGATCCGGGAGTCGGGCGGCGACCGGTCCGCGGTGACCGGCGGCACGCGCGTCCTGTCGGACCGCATCGTCGTGCGCGTCACCTCGATGCCCGGCGAGACGTTCGTCGACCGGATGATCGCGCTCGTCGAGGGCGCGAGCCGGCAGCGCACACCGAACGAGATCGCGCTGAGCATCCTGCTCGCGTCGCTGTCGATCGTGTTCGTCGTGGTCGCCCTCACGCTCAACCCCGTCGCGTCGTACGCGGCGAGCCCCGTGAGCGTCGCGGTGCTGGTCGCGCTCCTCGTCTGCCTCATCCCGACGACGATCGGCGCGCTGCTCTCGGCGATCGGCATCGCGGGCATGGACCGCCTCGTGCAGCGCAACGTGCTCGCGATGTCCGGCCGCGCGGTCGAGGCGGCGGGCGACGTCACGACCCTGCTGCTCGACAAGACGGGCACCATCACCTACGGCAACCGGCAGGCCGCGCGGTTCGTCGCGCTGCGCGACGTCGACGAGCGCGAGCTCGTCCGCGCCGCCGCGCTGTCCTCGCTCGCGGACCCGACCCCGGAGGGGACGTCGATCGTCGAGCTCGCGCGTCGCGGGGGCCTCGACGTCGGGCCGACCGCGCCCGGCGAGATCGTGCCGTTCACGGCGCAGACCCGGATGTCGGGTATCGACGAGCCGGACGGCACCCAGATCCGCAAGGGCGCCGGGTCGGCCGTGACGGCGTGGGTCGAGGAGGGCGGCGAGCGGGCGGCGTCGAGCGTCCTCGCGGAGCTGGACGACGTCGTGGAGGAGGTCGCGCAGTCGGGCGGCACGCCGCTCGTGGTCGCGGTCCGGACGCCGGACGGCGTGAGCCGCGTGCTCGGCGTCGTCCACCTCAAGGACGTCGTGAAGGAGGGCATCGCGGACCGCTTCGCCGAGCTGCGGTCGATGGGCATCCGCACGGTGATGATCACGGGCGACAACCCGCTCACCGCCGCCGCCATCGCGCAGGAGGCCGGCGTCGACGACTTCCTGGCCGAGGCCACGCCCGAGGACAAGCTCGCGCTCATCCGCGCCGAGCAGGAGGGCGGCAACCTCGTCGCCATGACGGGCGACGGCACGAACGACGCGCCCGCCCTGGCGCAGGCCGACGTGGGGGTCGCGATGAACTCCGGAACGTCGGCCGCGAAGGAGGCCGGCAACATGGTCGACCTCGACTCGGACCCGACGAAGCTCATCGACGTCGTGCGCATCGGCAAGCAGCTCCTCATCACGCGCGGGGCGCTCACCACGTTCTCCGTCGCCAACGACGTCGCGAAGTACTTCGCGATCATCCCCGCGATGTTCATGGGCGTGTTCCCCGGCCTCGAGGTGCTCAACGTCATGGGCCTCAGCTCGCCGTCGTCGGCGGTGCTGTCGGCGATCGTCTTCAACGCGATCGTCATCGTGCTGCTCATCCCGCTCGCGCTGCGCGGCGTGCGGTACCGGCCGGCCGACGCCTCGACGATCCTCGGGCGGAACCTCCTCGTCTACGGCGTCGGCGGCCTCGTGGCCCCGTTCGTCGGCATCTGGCTCATCGACCTGGTCGTGCGCCTCATCCCCGGCTACTGACCCCGACGACCAGGAGAGACCTCATGAACACCACGACACGCAGCACCGGGCGGGTCGTCTGGGTCGCGACCCGGGCGATGCTCGTCCTCACCCTCCTCCTCGGCGTCGGGTACACGCTCGTCGTCACCGGCGTCGGGCAGCTCGTCCTGCCGGCGCGCGCCGACGGGTCGCTCGTGCACGACGGCGCGGGCCGGGTCGTCGGGTCGGCCCTGCTCGGGCAGGCGTTCACCGACGCCGACGGCGACCCGCTGCCCGAGTACTTCCAGCCCCGGCCGTCGGCCGCGGGCGACGGGTACGACGCCGCGGCGTCGTCGGGCTCGAACCTCGGCCCCGAGAACGAGGACCTCGTCGCCGCGATCACGGAGCGGCGCGCCCAGGTCGCCGAGCGCGAGGGCATCGACCCCGCCGACGTCCCCGTGGACGCGCTCACGGCCTCGGGCTCCGGCCTCGACCCGCACATCAGCCCGGCGTACGCCGCCGTCCAGGTCGACCGTGTCGCGACGGCGCGCGGCCTGACCACCGCGCAGGTCGAGGAGCTCGTCGCGCGGCACACTGGGGGGCGTGCGCTGGGGTACCTCGGCGAGCCGACGGTGAACGTGCTCGAGCTCAACGTCGACCTGGACCGGATCGGAGGCTGAGCATGGCGCGCGGACGGCTGCGGGTCCTCCTCGGGGCGGCACCCGGCGTCGGGAAGACCTACGCCATGCTCGAGGAGGGCCGCCGTCTGCGCGACGAGGGCAGGGACGTCGTGGTCGCGGTCGTGGAGACCCACGGCCGCGCCGCGACGGCGGCCATGGCAGAAGGACTCGAGGTGGTGCCGCGCGTCCGCGTGACCCACCGGGGCGTCGAGCTCACGGACCTCGACCTGGGCGCCGTCCTCGCGCGGCGCCCCGACGTCGCGCTCGTCGACGAGCTCGCGCACACGAACGCGCCGGGTCTCGACCACGAGAAGCGCTGGCAGGACGTCGACCGGCTGCTCGACGCCGGGATCGACGTCATCTCGACCGTCAACATCCAGCACATCGAGTCGCTCAACGACGTGGTCGAGAAGATCACGGGCGCCGTGCAGCGCGAGACGATCCCCGACGCGGTCCTGCGCGGCGCGGACCAGATCGAGGTCGTCGACCTCGCGCCCCAGGCGCTGCGCGACCGCCTCGCGGGCGGGTACGTCTACCCGGCCGAGCGCGTCGACGCGGCGCTGTCGAACTACTTCCGCCTCGGGAACCTCACCGCGCTGCGCGAGCTCGCGCTGCTCTGGCTCGCCGACGAGGTGGACGCGGCGCTCCAGCTCTACCGGACCGAGCACGGGATCGACAGCACGTGGGAGGCGCGCGAGCGCGTCGTCGTGACGCTCACGGGCGGCCCGGAGGGGGAGACGCTCGTGCGGCGCGGCGCCCGCATCGCCGCGCGGTCTGCGGGGGGCCAGCTCCTCGCGGTGCACGTCACGACGCAGGACGGCCTGCGCGACGCGGCGCCCGGCGCGCTCGCGCACCAGCGCGCGCTCGTCGAGCAGCTCGGCGGGACGTACCACCAGGTCGTGGGAGACGACGTCCCCACCGCGCTCGTCGAGTTCGCCAAGGGCGTCAACGCCACGCAGCTTGTCATCGGGGTCTCGCGCCGGGGTCGGCTCGCGTCGGCCCTCAGCGGCCCCGGCATCGGGGCGACGGTCACGCGCGAGGCGGGCAACATCGACGTCCACATCGTCAACCACGCCGCCGCCGGGGGAGGGGCGCGCCTGCCCCGCTCGGGCGGTGCGCTCACCGTGCGCCGCCGCGTCGCCGGGTTCGTCCTCGCGCTCGTCGGCGGACCGCTGCTCACCTGGCTCCTCGTCACGGCGCGCGACGAGGACACGCTCGTGACGGACGTCCTGGCGTACCAGCTCCTCGTCGTCGTGGTCGCGCTCGTCGGGGGCGTCTGGCCCGCGGTCTACGCCGCGGTCCTGTCGGGCGTCACGCTCGACTACTTCTTCGTCGAGCCCCTGCACACGATCACCGTGGGCGAGCGGTTCCACCTCGTGGCCCTCGTCCTGTACGTCGTCATCGCCGTGCTCGTGAGCGTCGTCGTCGACCGCGCGGCGCGCACGACCCGGGCGGCCCGGCGGGCGGCCGCGGAGTCCGAGGTGCTCGCCACCGTCGCGGGCAGCGTCCTGCGTGGGCAGGACGCCGTGCAGGCCCTCGTGAGCCGGGCGCGCGAGGCGTTCGGCATGGCGGGGGCGCGGCTGGTCGTCTCCGGGACGGAGCTCGCGGCCGACGGCGACCCGGGGCCGGGCGCGCCCAGCACGACGGTGCGCGTGGACGAGCGGGCCGACCTCGAGCTGTTCGGTCCGGACCTCGCGGCCTCGGAGCGGCGGCTGCTCAACGTCATCGCGGTGCAGCTCGAGGCGGCGCTCGAGCACAGCGACCTCGCGGAGGTCGCGAGCGAGATGGGCCAGCTCGCCGAGTCCGACCGCGTGCGCAGCGCCCTGCTGTCGGCGCTGAGCCACGACCTGCGCCGCCCGCTGAGCGCCGCGACCGCCGCCGTGAGCGGCCTGCGCTCGACCCGCGGCGCGCTCAGCCCTGCCGACCGGGACGAGCTGCTCGCGACCGCCGACGAGAGCCTCGACGCCCTCGGCACGCTCATCACCGACCTGCTCGACGTAAGCCGGCTGGAGGCGGGCGTCCTCGGGGTGTCGCGCTCCGAGGTCGAGCCGGCCGACGTCGTGCTGCCGGCCCTGGACGAGCTCGGCCTGGGGCCGGCCCAGGTCGAGCTCGACCTCGAGCTCGACGTCCCCGCGGTCGTCGCCGACCCGGTGCTGCTCCAGCGCGTGCTCGTCAACCTGCTCGCCAACGCGACACGGCACTCGCCGCCGGGCGAGCGCGTGCGGATCTCGACGAGCGCCTTCGGGGGGTCGGTCGAGATCCGCGTCGTCGACCACGGCCCGGGCATCCCGCCCGAGCGGCGCGAGGACGTGTTCGTGCCCTTCCAGCGCCTCGGCGACACCGACAACACGACCGGCCTCGGGCTCGGCCTCGCGCTGTCGAAGGGGTTCGTCGAGGGCATGGGCGGCACGCTCACCCCCGAGGACACCCCCGGCGGAGGGCTCACCATGGTCGTGGCCCTGCCCGCCGCGGGCCCGACGCCCCACCCCGACGCCCCGGAGACCAGCGCGCCATGAAGATCCTCATCGCCGACGACGACCCGCAGATCCTGCGCGCCCTGCGCATCACCCTCACCGCGCAGGGCTACGAGATCATCACGGCGACCTCGGGCTCGCAGGCGATCGCGCGCGCGATCGACCACCGCCCGGACGTCCTCATGCTCGACCTCGGCATGCCCGAGCTCGACGGCCTCGACGTGATCCACGCCGTCCGGGGCTGGTCGGACGCCCCGATCCTCGTGGTGTCCGGGCGCACGGGCGCCGCCGACAAGGTCGAGGCCCTCGACGCGGGCGCCGACGACTACGTCACGAAGCCGTTCTCCATCGAGGAGCTGCTCGCCCGCATCCGCGCGCTCACGCGCCGTGTCGCGCACGAGGACTCCGCCCCGGTCGTCGTGCTGGGCGACGTGACGGTCGACCTGTCGGCCCACAGCGTCGTGCGCGTGCGCGACCGCCAGACCGAGCAGGTGCGGCTCACCCCGACGGAGTGGCAGGTGCTGGAGCGGCTCGTCCGCAACCCGGGCAAGCTCGTCACGCGGCAGACGCTGCTCACCGAGATCTGGGGCTCCCAGCACGTGAGCGACACGGGGTACCTGCGCCTGTACGTCGCGCAGCTCCGCAAGAAGCTCGAGCCGGAGCCGGCGGCCCCGCGCTACCTGCTCACCGAGGCGGGCATGGGCTACCGCTTCGAGCCGGACCCGGGCTCCCCGACCGCGGCGTCCTGACGCCGGCCGGCGAGCAGCCTCCCCGCGGGCGGACGGCCCCGCCCGTCGGGAGGCCGTGAGGATCCGGGCGCGGGCCGTGTGCGTTCCGTCAGGCCTGGTTCCCGCCCCCGCCGCGCGCGGTAGACCGGAGTCATGACCCTCGTGCACACCGCGTTCTCCGCCCGGCTCGCCGCGCTGCGCGGCGCTCCCTCGTCGGCCTGGCCGGGCGGCACCGTCCTCGCCCCGCACGACGTGCTCGTCGACGGGACGAGCCTCGCCGCCTGCGCCCGGCTGCGCGCGACCCCGACCGTCCACGTACCTGCGAGCGCCGACCCGGGTCGCGTGGGGCGCCTGTGGGAGGCGTCGCCGCGGTGCGTCGTGCTCGCCGGGGTCGAGGACGTCGTCCCGCGCCTCGGGGGCCACCACCGGCAGGTGTGGCTCGACGCCGACCTCGACGCGTGCGGCGCGGTGGTCGAGGAGGCCCGGCTCGTCGGCCGGGTCTCGGCGGCGCCCCTGCGCCGCTTCACCGTGCACCCCGCCCCGGGCCGCACCGGGGGCGTGGCACGGCTCCCCGAGGACCTGCGGCGTGGTGACGTCGTCGCGATCCCGTGCCCCGGCGTCGTGCAGGAGCGCGAGCTCCGGCGCTGACAGCGTCGGGCCGGGACGGGACCGCTACGGCGTGCCGGGGCCCGTCGCGTCGTCCACGAGGCGGGCCAGCTCGCGCACGACCGCACCCGGCAGGGCCGACGGGAACAGCAGCGCACGCTGCCGCTCGCCCGCGCGCCAGCCGTCGCACGCGAGGGCGGCGAGCACGAGGGACGACGGCGCGCCCTCCTCGCGCCACGCGCGCAGCACGTCGGCGTGGACGATGTGCTGACCCTCGGGCACGTCGTCGCGCGCGACCCCGCCGAGCGCGTAGAGGCGCAGGAGCGCCGCGGCCTTGCGCGAGTCGTCGAGCGCCGCGACCGAGGCCGCGACCGCGGCGCGCGACGGGTCGAGCCGCAGCGGCGAGAGGTCGTCGAAGCCGGACTGCACCACCTCGATCGCGACGTCGTCGACGAGCGTCTCCGCGTCCCCGAACATCGACCGCAGGGTCGACTCGCTGCGGTCGCACCGCCGTGCGACGGCGGCGAACGTGACGTTCTCGACCCCCTCCTCGAGCGCGACACGCAGCACCGCGTCCACGAGCGGGCGCTCGTCGTCGCGGAACGGGTCCTCGTCGAGCTCGACGTCGCGGAACACGACGGCGCGCGCGGGCGGCCGGACGTCGGCGTACCGGGAGAGGTCGTCGACGAGCTCGTCCCACTCCGTCTCGGTGAACCGGTACGCGTCCTGGTACAGACCCAGCCACGTGCCCTCGAGCGCGAGGGCCGCGACCCACGTGCGCGGGTCGCGGACTGCGGCACCCTCGGTCGGCTCCCGCGCGGGGATCGCGTCGACCCACTCGTGCAGGGTGGCCCTGGCCGAGCGCGTCGCGTCGCTCCGGTCGGGCGTGGACATGACCGTCACCTCCGTGGTCGGAAAAGGTGGATCGAGCCTAGCCGGAGCCCACGACGGCCACGCGTCAGGGGCGTGGGACGTCGCGGCGGCGGAAGCCCGCGAGGCCCAGCGCGACGAGCACGACGGCGAGGAGCGTGAGCCAGACGAAGGGCCACGGCTCGGCGGCCGCGCCGGGGAGCTGGGGCACGTGCCAGAAGGGCGAGATCCCGCTCGCCCACGACGGCAGGTCGAGCAGGGCGCCGAACATCGTCACGACGAACGAGTAGGCGAGGAGCGCCCACGCGAGCGCCGCGAGGCCCGGGCGCGACCCGAACGCCGCGACCGCGACCCCCGCGACGACCGCGATCGCGGGCAGGTACGCGAACGACGCCGCGAGATAGTCGCCGAGGCTGAACGCGTCCTCCCCGACGCTCAGCGCGCCGAGCCACAGCCCGACGGCGCTCACGGCGAGCAGGACGCACGTCCCGGCCAGGGTCACGACGAGCTGGCCCGCGAGCCACCGCACGCGCCCGACGCCCGTCGCGAGCACCGGCTCGAGCCGCCCCGCGGTCTCCTCGCCCCGCGCGCGCTGCGCCGAGGCGACGGCGAACCCGCCCGCGCCGAGCCCGAGGAAGAGGGCCATGACGGCGACGAACCCGCCCACGAGGTCGGACGCGTCGCCGATCATCTGCGCGATCTCGGGGTTGTCCGCGACCATGTCGCCCACCGAGTCGACGAACGTCCCGCACGCGAGCGCCGTGACGCCGACCCCGACGGCCCACGCGAGCACGGACGCGCGCTGCTGGCGCCACGCGAGGGCGAGCGGGCTCGCGAGCCACCGGGCGGCGTCGGGCCGGCCCGCACGGGGCGGGACGAGCCCGGCGCCGAGGTCGCGCCGGGCGGCGAGCGCCGCGCCCAGGGCGAGGAGCAGCACCACGAGCGCGGCGGACAGGCCGAGGGGCCACCAGCGCAGGTCGACGAACGCCCGGATCTGCTGCGCCCACCCGATGGGGGAGAGCCACGAGACCCAGCTGCCGTGCTCCTCCTGGACGTCGCCGACGGCGCGGAGCAGGAACGCGACGCCGAGCACGGCGAGCGCGAGCCCGCTCGCGCCGCGCGCGTGCTCGGTGCCCTGGCTCGTCACGACGGCGACGGCCGCGAACACGAGGCCCGTGACCCCGACGGCGGCGCCGAGCGCGAGGGAGTCCACGGCGTCGAGACCGGTCGCGACGAGCACCGCGCCGGTCGCGAGGGCGATGGCCGCGTTCGCGACGACCGCCGCCACGAACGCCGCGGTCGCGGGCGCGTGCCGCCCCACGACCCCCGCCCGGACGAGCTCGGCCCGGCCGGTCTCCTCCTCGGCACGCGTGTGCCGCACGACGAGGAAGATGCTCATGATCGCGACCGCGACCATGACGGTGAGGGCCATCTCGTTGGCGATCATCGCGCCGAGCGTGTAGTCCTCGATGCCGTACTGCGGCCCGGACAGCATGATTCCGGCGGGGCTCGAGACGAGCGCCGCGCGCGCCTGGCGGTCGGCCGCCGTCGGGTAGAGCGTGTCGAGGGCGACGGCCGCGTACCCGAAGAGGAGCGCGACGGAGGCCGTCCAGACGGGGATGCGGACGCGGTCGCGACGCAGGACGAAGCGCAGCAGGGTGAGCCAGCCCGTGGCCGCGCGCCCGGGGCGGGGTGGCTCGGGAGCGACGGCGGTCGCGCGACGCCCGCGGGGCGGCGCCGCGGTGGGGGCGCTCACAGCGCACCGGCCCCGTCGAGCTGGGCGAGCTCGTCGCCGTAGTGGCGCAGGAACAGCTCCTCGAGCGACGGCGGCGTGACCGTGACGGACCGCAGCCCGAGGTCGGTGAGCGCGCGCAGCACGGGCTGCACGTGGTCGTTGTCGACGTCGAACCGCGCCCGCGTCCCGTCGGCACCGGGCTCGACGAGGAGGTCGTGCACGCCGTCGAGCGTGTCGAGGGCGGCGGGGTCGCGGTCGGTCACCGCGGTGACCGACGACCGCGTGAGGTGCCGCAGCTCGGCGAGCGTGCCGGACTGGACCGTGCGGCCGGCGCGGATGATCGTCACCGTGTCGCACAGCTTCTCGACCTCCGCGAGGATGTGGCTCGAGAGCAGGACCGACCGCCCCTCCGCCGTGACCTCGCGCACGCACTGCGTGAACACCGACTCCATGAGGGGGTCGAGGCCGGACGTCGGCTCGTCGAGCACGAGCAGCTCGACGTCGGACGCGAACGCCGCGACGAGCGCGACCTTCTGCCGGTTCCCCTTGGAGTACGTGCGCGCCTTCTTCGACGGGTCGAGCTCGAAGCGCTCGAGCAGGAGCGCCTTGCGGCGCGGGTCGACGCGCCCGCGCAGCCGGGTGAGCAGGTCGATCGCCTCGCCGCCGGTGAGGTTCGGCCACAGGCTCACGTCGCCCGGCACGTACGCGAGGCGGCGGTGCAGGTCGACGGCGTCGCGCCACGGGTCCCCGCCGAGCAGCCGGGTGGTCCCCGAGTCGGCGCGGAGCAGCCCGAGCAGCACCCGGATCGTCGTCGACTTCCCGGCGCCGTTCGGTCCGAGGAAGCCGGCGACCTCGCCGGTGCGGACGGTCAGGTCGAGGCCGTCGAGCGCCTGCACGTGGCCGAACGCCTTGCGCAGGTCGTGCACCTCGACGGCGGGGGTCGTGCTCGTCATCGCGTCTCCTCCTGGTGGATGGTGTGCCGGACGTACGCGTCGAGCAGCGTCGGCTCGACGAAGAGCCCTTCGGTGAAGACCTCGAGCGCGGGCAGCATCACGCGCTCGACGTACTCGCGGAGGTCGGCCTCGGGGTCGCGCGGCTCGGTCCGCTCGCGCAGCGCGCCGTCGACGAGGAGCGAGCCGAGGGAGAGCGAGACGAGGTACCGCGCGCGGGCGGGCTCGTCGCGGCTCGGACGGATCACCCCGGCGGCGACGCCGTCCTCCATGTACTCGAGCGTGACCTGCGTGAGGTGCTCGACGAACGACCGTGCGAGGTCGCCGCCCGCCTGGAGGCTGCGCAGCGTGTACTCGAACACGGGCGCGTAGTCCTCGATCCCGGCGAGCTGGGTGAACAGCGCCATGGGCCCGGCCGCCGGGTCCTGCGGCGAGATCGCGTCGGTCTTCGCGGCGCGGACGGCGTCGAACACGTACGCGTCGCACGCGCGGCGCAGCCCGTCCTTGGAGCCGAAGTGGTGCACGACGAGCGCGGCGCTCACGCCCGCGTCGGTCGCGATGGTGCGCAGCGGCGCCCCGAACCCGTCCCGCGCGAACCGGGCGATCGCGGCGTCCCGGATCCGGGCGCGGGTCGTGAGGTCGTCGGTGCCCGACGGCGGGGGCGTGCTCGCTGGCGGCTGCTCTGAACGCATGTTCAATAGACTAAACACGTGTTCAACGACTGTCCAGCGATCCAGGGAGGTCCCTGGGTGGGCGGATGTGGCGAAGATCCGGGACTCCGGGGCTCTCCACCCCTGCCGTTCCGGGCCGGACACCCGTAGGCTGGGGGGAGCCGTCGGCGGCACCGCCGGCGCCACGTCCCGGCGCGTCGGACCGTCGGGACGTCGAGAGGCCCGTCGCACCTGTGCGACGGGCCTTTTCGGTGTGCGCGTTGCACGACGACGAAGGGCCCGCCGCGAGTGCGGCGGGCCCTTCGATCTGCGGAGGATGGGGGATTCGAACCCCCGAGGGCTGTTAACCCAACACGCTTTCCAAGCGTGCGCCATAGGCCACTAGGCGAATCCTCCTGGCGACGGTCGACGACGCACGGGTGCGCACCGACAGCAGCGCAACGAGGATACCGGACGGCGGCTCCCCGACCGAATCGCCTCCGGGAGGCGCTGTGGTGGAACGCGCGGAGGAGCGCGTGGGGGAGCGGGTTTCGAGCGCGGCGCCGACCTGGGCTAGGGTGGGTGCAGACCCCTCGTGCGGCATCATCTCGCCGAACTCCCCCAGGGCCGGAAGGCAGCAAGGGTAGGTGAGCTCTGGTGGGTGTGCGAGGGGTCCTTTGCGTCCCCGGACCCGCTGCGGCCCCTCGCCGGCTGCGCCGTCCGGCCGTTGCGCGGCGGTGCGCGCGTGCAGCGGCGCCTCGGTGCGCAGCGCTGCGGCGAGTCTGACGGAATTACCCCCTTCTGTCCCGATGAGAGCGCCCTTGTTCCCGACATGCGACCACTTTGCGGTCCACATCGTGGACTTTCGCGGCCGGAGATTGGCGTGCGGGCCGCCGTCGTGCCCATGATGTCGGCATGACCCGCCAGCACGTCGTCACCACGACCCCGCGCGCAGCAGCCTGCGCCGGCTCGTCGTGCTGTCGCCGCGTGCGCACCGGGCGAATGTGCGGCTGCTGACGCCGTCGTGACCCGCAGGGAGACCTGCGCCGCACCCGCCGCGTCGTCCTCGACGACGACCGGCTCCCGCTCGCCGCGTGGCTGATGGCCCGCCGGAAGCACCCCGAACCCCACTGCCTCGCAGGGACCCCCCCCTGCACCCCCGGCCGTGCTGTCGCCACCCGTGACCGCACCGCCGTCGTCGGAAGGAACCCCCATGTCGTTCTCCACCACCCGCAAGCGCCTGACCTGGACCGCGATCGCCGCGACGGCCGCCCTGACCCTCACCGCGTGCGGGGGCGGCGACTCCTCGGGCGGTGCCTCCGGCGAGAGCGGCGACGAGGGCCCGATCCGCGTGGGCGTCGTCGGCGCGTCCGACGACAAGTGGGCCGTCTTCCAGGAGCAGGCCGAGGCCGAGGGCATCGAGGTCGAGCTCGTCGACCTCCAGGACTACACGCAGGCGAACCCCGCGCTGTCCCAGGGCGAGCTCGACGTGAACCAGTTCCAGCACCTGCAGTTCCTCGCGGGCTACAACGTGGACGCGAACGACGACCTGCAGCCCATCGGCGCGACCGCCGTCTACCCGCTCGGCCTGTACTCGACGAAGCACACGTCGCTCGAGCAGATCCCCGACGGCGGCCAGGTCGCCGTGCCCAACGACCCGACGAACCTCGCCCGCGCGCTCCTCGTGCTCCAGGAGGCCGGCCTCGTCGAGCTGAAGGACGGCGGGAGCTCGATCTCGACCGAGGCCGACGTGCTGCCCAGCTCCAAGGTGACCGTCACGCCCGTCGACGCCGCGCAGACCCCGATCCAGCTCCAGTCGGTCGACGCGTCGATCATCAACAACGACTTCGTCGAGGACGCGGGCCTCTCGCCCGACGAGGCCCTGTTCCAGGACGACCCCGACTCCGACGCCGCGAAGCCCTACATCAACGTGTGGGTCGCGCGCGCCGAGGACAAGGACGACGAGACGCTGCTCAAGCTCGCCGAGCTCTCGCACTCGCCGGAGGTCGTCGAGGCCGAGAAGAAGGCGTCGGGCGGCACGGCCGTCATCAAGGAGAACTCGCCGGCGGAGCTCCAGGAGATCCTCGCGGGCATCGAGGCCGACATCCGCGGCTGACCCGGCACGTCCCGGGCGACGGGAGGGCGGGCGCGCAGGACGCGCCCGCCCTCGCGCGCGGTCGTGCCGGGGAGAGACGATGGCAGGCGGACGGCTCGCCCGGCGGCGGGCGCCCGACCGCGCCAGGCGGCCCGGCCCTGCGGCCCGGCCTCCGACGAGAGGATTCCGACGTGACCGACGTCCCCCGCGACCCGGGTGGTGACGAGCAGCCCGCGATCGAGCTGCGCCACGTGAGCAAGACCTTCGGCGAGGGCGACGGTGCCGTGCACGCGGTCGACGACGTCTCGCTGTCCATCCGCCGCGGCGAGATCTTCGGCGTCATCGGCTACTCCGGCGCCGGGAAGTCGACGCTCGTGCGGCTCGTCAACGCGCTGGAGACGGTGACGAGCGGCGAGGTCGTCGTCGACGGCCAGGTCATCACGGGCCTGTCCGAGCGCCGCGTGCGCGAGGTGCGCTCGCGGATCGGGATGGTGTTCCAGCAGTTCAACCTCCTGTCGTCGCGCACCGTCGCCGGGAACGTGGCCTACCCGCTCAAGGTGGCGGGCTGGTCGCGCGAGAAGCGCGCGGCGCGCGTCGCCGAGCTCCTCGCGTTCGTGGGGCTCGCCGACAAGGCGAAGGCCTACCCGCGCCAGCTCTCGGGCGGGCAGAAGCAGCGCGTCGGGATCGCCCGCGCGCTCGCGGCGCAGCCCACGATCCTCCTCGCCGACGAGGCGACCTCCGCGCTCGACCCCGAGACGACGCGCGAGGTCCTCGCGCTCCTGCGGCGCGTCAACGCCGAGCTCGGCATCACCATCGTCGTCATCACGCACGAGATGGAGGTCGTGCGCTCGACCTGCCACCGCGTCGCCGTGATGGAGCACGGGAAGGTCGTCGAGACGGGCGACGTGTACGACGTCTTCTCCGCGCCCCGCGCCGACGCCGCGCAGCGGTTCGTCGGCACCGCGCTGCACGACCGGCCGTCGCGCGAGACGCTCGCCCGCCTGCGCGAGCGCCACCCGGGCCGCCTCGTGACGGTCGGCGTGCGCGAGGGCGCGAGCACCGGGACGGACCTGTTCCGCCTGCTGCGCGAGCACGACGTCGACGGGTCCGTCGTCTACGGCGGCATCTCCGAGGTGGGGGAGCGGCCGTTCGGGTCGCTCACCGTCGAGCTCGACGCGCCCGAGGACCGCATCGCGCCGTTCCTCCTCGCGCTCGGCGAGCGTGCCGACGTCGTCGACCTCGGGACGGCGGCGCACCCGCTCGACGACCCGCGCGTCGCGCGCCTCGCCGCCGAGCCGGGCGAGGACGACGGGGACGACACCGGTACCGGCCGAGGCGATCCGCTCGGCGGCGCCCAGAGCGTCCCGTTCCGACACGGCATCCCCGGAGGTCTGTGATGAACCGCGACTGGTCCCAGCTGTGGCCGATCCTCGTCGAGTCGTTCGGCCAGACGCTCCAGATGGTGTCCGTCGCCCTGCTCACGGGCGGTGTCGCGGGCCTCGCGCTCGGCATCGCGCTCTACGTGACGCGGCGTGGCAACCTGCTCGCCAACCGCTGGGTGTTCGGCGTGCTCAACGTGCTCGTCAACATCGTGCGGCCGATCCCGTTCATCATCTTCGTCACGCTGCTCGGCCCGGTGACGCTCCAGGTGGTCGGGACGACGCTCGGCACGGAGGCGTTCATCTTCCCCCTGTCGGTGATGACGGCGTTCGGCACGAGCCGCATCGTCGAGCAGAACCTCGTGGGGATCGACCCGGGCGTCATCGAGGCGGCGCGCGCCATGGGCGCGTCGTCGTGGCGCATCATCACGACGGTGCTCGTGCCCGAGGCGCTCGCGCCGCTCATCCTCGGCTACACGTTCCTCTTCATCGCGGTGCTCGACATGTCCGCCATCGCCGGGATCATCGGCGGCGGCGGCCTGGGGAACTTCGCGATCGTCTACGGCTACCAGCGCTACAACTGGGCCGTCGTGGTCGTGACGGTGCTCGTCATCATCGCGATCGTCCAGGTCGCGCAGCTGCTGGGCAACTGGCTCGCGCGCAAGGCGCTGCACCGCTGACCTGCCCTCGCCGAGATCGACCCGCGCGTCCCCCGATCGACCTCCTGAGGGTCGATCCCCGGCGTGCGGGTCGATCTCGTGGCAGCCCGGCGGGACGACGGCGGAGCGACCTCGTGCGTGTGGGTCGCGGCGTCTAGAGTGACCGGGGTGAGCACCGCCCTGTACCGCCGCTACCGGCCCGAGACCTTCGCCGAGGTGATCGGTCAGGACCACGTGACCGCACCGCTCATGCAGGCGCTGCGCAGCGGTCGCGTGAACCACGCCTATCTCTTCTCCGGGCCCCGGGGGTGCGGCAAGACGACGAGCGCGCGCATCCTCGCGCGCACGCTCAACTGCGAGCGGAACACCCCGGAGAGCCCGCTCGACACGCCGTGCGGGCAGTGCCCGTCGTGCGTCGAGCTCGCGCGCGGCGGCCCCGGCAGCCTCGACGTGGTCGAGATCGACGCGGCGTCGCACAACGGCGTGGACGACGCGCGCGAGCTGCGCGAGCGTGCCGCGTTCGCCCCCGCGCGCGACCGGTACAAGATCTTCATCCTCGACGAGGCGCACATGGTGACGCCGCAGGGCTTCAACGCTCTGCTCAAGCTCGTCGAGGAGCCGCCGGAGCACGTGAAGTTCGTCTTCGCGACGACGGAGCCGGACAAGGTCATCGGCACCATCCGCTCGCGCACCCACCACTATCCCTTCCGCCTCGTCCCGCCCGACGTGCTCGGCCCCTACCTCGAGGAGCTCTGCGCGGCCGAGGGCGTGGCGATCGGCAGCGGCGTCGTCCCGCTCGTGACGCGCGCGGGCGGCGGCTCCGTCCGCGACTCGCTGTCCGTCATGGACCAGCTCATCGCGGGTGCCGAGGACGGCGCCGTCGAGTACGAGCGAGCGGTCGCGCTCCTCGGCTTCACGCACGCCACCCTGCTCGACGACGTCGTGGACGCCCTCGCTGCGCGCGACGGCGCGAGCATCTTCCGCGTCGTGGACCACGTCATCGCGACGGGGCACGAGCCGCGGCGCTTCGTCGAGGACGTGCTCGAGCGCCTGCGCGACCTCATCGTCATCGCGGTCTCGGGCGACGAGGCGCAGGCCGTCCTGCGCGACCAGCCCGCCGACCAGCTCGAGCGCATGCGCACGCAGGCGCAGCACCTCGGGGTGGCCGAGCTGTCCCGGGCCGCCGACCTCGTCAACGCCGCGCTCACCGAGATGACGGGCGCGACGTCGCCCCGCCTGCACCTCGAGCTCCTCATGGCCCGCCTGCTCCTGCCCGGGGCGGACGACGGCGCGGCCGGGTTCGCGGCGCGCCTCGACCGGCTCGAGCGTGGCGGCCTGGGCAACGTCGTGGTCCCGCCCCCCGCAGGGACGACCGCCCCGGGCGACGGCGGCGCCACGGCCACGGCTCCGGCCGCGTCCCCGGTCGGCGTGCCCTCGTCGGGTCTCACCGGCGCCGCCGCCGTCCGTGCGGCGCTCCGGCCCCCGCGACCGGCCCAGGCTGCTGCTGCCCCCGCGGGTGCGCCGGTCGCGCAGGACCCGACGTCGGTCGGGCGCGTCGAGGCTCCCTCCGCGCCGGAGCAGGACCGTCGGTCCGGCGACGCCGCCGTGTCGCCCGCTGCTGACGGCGCCGCGGCGTCGGCGGCCGACGGTGCAAGGCCGTCGGCCGGCGACGGTGCCGGGTCGGCCGTGGGGTCGTCCGCTCCCGCCGACTCGTCCGCGCCGCGCGAGGAGACCGCGCCTGCCGAGGCGTCCGCCCCCGAGCGGACCGGTCCCGTGTCCGGTGAGGCGAGCGCCCCGCCCCGACCGGCGTCCGACGCGACGTCAGGCGCCGAGTCCGGCACGACGTCCGTCTCGGAGTCCGAGGCCTCGGACGACCGCGACCGCGAGACCGCTGCCTCTGCTGCCTCGGCGAACGCTCCCTCCCACACCTCCGAGGCACCGCACCACGAGGCATCGCGCCACGCGACGTCACGCGAGGAGGCGCCGCGCGAGGACGCCCAGCGGCCGTCGACGCCGCGCGAGGCGGCTCCCCGGCAGGGCGCGGCCGCGCCGTCCGCTCCGGCGGCGGGTGGCGCGAGCCCTGCCCTGACGACCGAGGAGCTGCGCCGGCGCTGGCCGGAGGTCCTCGAGAACCTCCGCGCGAGCCCCGTGACGTGGTCGCTGGTGAGCGCCAACGCGCAGGTCGCGGAGCTCGGCGCCGACGTGCTCTACCTCGCCTTCCCGTCGCCCGGGCTGGCCCGCACCTTCTCGTCGTCCCGGCACACGAGCGCGGTCCAGGACGTCGTCTACCAGACGCTCGGGCTCCAGGTCCGCGTCGAGCCGCGCCTCGACGAGGGTGGCCAGGCGGGCGGCGGCTCGGCACCGTCGTCGGGCCCCGCGCCGGCATCGCCTGCGCCGTCGACGGGCCCCGCACCGGCGCCCGCGCCCGGCGCCCCGGTGTCCGGTGCCCCGGCCTCCGGCACGGCGGCGACCGCCGGGGCTGCCGCCCTCCACGCCCCGGGCGGCTCGCAGGCGACGGTCCCGGTCGCGACCGTCGCGGCGCCGAGCGCCCCCGGCGCCGTCCGCTCCTCGAGCACCTCCCGCCCGGCCGGCGAGGCCGCGGAGGCGCACGAGACCCCGCGCGCCGCCGTCGCGCTCCAGGAACGACCGAGCGCCGAGACCGCACCTGCCGGGCCGCCGGCCGGATCGACCGTGGTGAACGCCGCGGACGAGGCGTGGCTCGCCGGGGCGGCGGCGCCGACGCCCGCGCCCGAGCCGCGCGTGGACAGCGCGGACGAGGCGTGGCTCGCGGGACTGCCCGCGGAGCCGCCCGCCGACCTCGACGACGGCCCCGAGCCGGAGCCCGTGCTCGAACCGGCCTCGGTGCCCACCCCGACCGTCACGCAGACCTCTGCCCGGACCGCGTCGCCCGCCGCCCCCGCGCCCGGACGCCCCGGCGCGGCGACGTCCGCGGAACCGCGCCAGGAGGCGCCTGCCCGGACGGCGGCACCGGCCGCTCCCGCGAGCTCGTCGGCAGCCCCGTTGCGCGGCGTCTCCGCCGCGCGCGCGGCGATCGCGGCGGCCCGCGTCCCGCGGACAGTGGAGCCCACGCGGGGTGAGACGTCCGCCGTCGACCCGATGGACGACCTCCCGTCCGCGGACGACCCCGACATCGTCTCGACGGGCCTCGTCGGGACCGCGCTCGTGGTGAGCCTGCTCGACGGCAAGATCATCGAGGAGATCCAGGACCAGGGCTGACGCCCCCGGAAGCTGGTTGCCGGGGGAGGTCTTCGACCCGTCGACGCTCGGCGGCCGGGGTGGTCCGGGGCCTGCCATCACCTACGAGGCGACGTACACGACGGCGCCACGCGGACCGTGACGCTCGAGCTCCCGGACCGATCCGGGTCCGTCGTGTGGGCCGCGCCCCGTAGGCTGGGGGCGTGTACGAAGGCGCGGTCCAGGACCTGATCGACGAGCTCGGCCGACTCCCCGGCGTCGGGCCCAAGAGCGCGCAGCGCATCGCGTTCCACCTGCTCGCCGCGGACGCGGTGGACGTGCGCCGGCTCGCCGACGCCCTCACCGAGGTGAAGGCGCGCGTCCGCTTCTGCGAGACGTGCGGGAACGTCGCGGAGTCGGAGCAGTGCCGCATCTGCGCGGACCCGCGCCGCTCGCCCGAGGTGATCTGCGTCGTCGAGGAGCCCAAGGACGTCGTCGCGATCGAGCGCACGCGCGAGTTCCGCGGCCGGTACCACGTGCTCGGCGGGGCCATCAACCCGATCGAGAACGTCGGGCCGGGCGACCTGCGGATCGCGGAGCTCATGAGCCGGCTCGCGGACGGGCAGGTGACCGAGGTGATCCTCGCGACCGACCCGAACGTCGAGGGCGAGGCCACCGCCACCTACCTCGCGCGCATGCTCGGCCCCATGGGCCTGCGCGTGACCCGCCTCGCGTCCGGGCTCCCCGTCGGTGGAGACTTGGAGTACGCGGACGAGGTGACGCTCGGCCGGGCGTTCGAGGGCCGACGCCTCGTCGGCGGCTGACGGGAGGTGACGAGCATGGGGGAGATCCACAACGACCCCGACCTGCGGGAGATCGCCGAGGGCATGGCGGAGCAGGCCCGCGCCTACCTCACCACGACGACGCAGGTCGCGTCCGGCGCGGCCCCGGGGGCGGTGCTGCCGCTCCTGCTCCTCGCGCTGTCCGACGCGCTCGCGGCGGGCGCCCGCCTGGGAGCCGTGGGCGACGTCGTGCCGGTCGAGCGCTTCGAGCCCGACGCCGGCCGCGACACGGACGTGGACCCGCTGCGGACGGCGCTCGCGCGGCTCTTCGACGGGTTCGACGACTACGCCGAGATCACCGACCCGCTCGTCGGCGCCGAGGTCGGTGCGGCGTCGCTCTCGGGCGACCTCGCGTGCGTCGCCGAGTGCCTCGCGAAGGGCCTGCAGCACTACGACGCCGGGCGCGAGCTCGAGGGGCTGTGGTGGTGGCAGTTCTCGTACGTCTCGCTGTGGGGGGAGCGTGCCGCGAGCGCGCTGCGCGTCCTGCAGCTCGCGCTCGCGCACCTGCGTCTCGACGTCGAGGACGACGTCGCGACCGAGGCGGAGTACGACGCGCTCCAGTCCTGAGCCGCCGCTCCCGGTGCCGCCGTGCCGCAGGCGTCGCGCGGTCAGACGGCGTCGCCCGCCCGGCCGTAGTGGTCCGCGAGCCCGGCGAGGTACGGCTCCCACGGCACGGTGGCGGCGTCGCGCCCCTCGCGGACGGCGACGAGCCGGTCGAGGTAGTACTCCCACCCGGGCCCGACGTTCCGGGCGTCGTCGCCGGGGCCGAGGAGCTGGCGGAAGGTCAGCGTCGTGACGCCGTCCTGCTCGGCGAGCTCGAAGGACAGGTGCCACGTCTGGTCGCCCGACGACGTCACCCCGGCGAAGCGGTGCGGCGGCTCGCACCGGGTGATGCGGTACTCCTCGGGCTCGGGGTCGTCGCTCTCGGCCGTCATGAAGAACTCGACGCGGCCGGTCGAGGGGTCGCCCTCCCAGTAGCCGATCCAGCGCGCGAGCCGGTCGGGCTCCGTGAGGCTCGCCCACACGTCGTCGGCGGGGGCGCGGAACGTCCGCGTGACGACGAGCTCGTCGCCCGCGGGGCCGCGCTCGACCGTCCCGCCGGGTTCCGGCGCACCGGGTTCCGGCGCACCGGGTGCCGTCGGCGCGGGGGCTGGCGAGGGGTTCGTCGGGTCGCTCATGCGCTCTCCTCCTGCTGGGTCGTGCCGCGTTCGGCACGACGTTCTCGGGTGGTGCGGCGGACCTCGAGGTCGAGGCCGTCGAGCGCCCGCGCCGGGACGGGCGGGGCGGGTGCGGTGAGCGCCGCGACGAACGCGGCGAGCGGGTCGAGCGCGGCGGGCCGCAGCGAGTAGAGGCGACGGCGTCCCGCGACGACGGCCTCGACCAGCCCGGCCTCGCGCAGCACGCGCAGGTGGCGGCTCACGGCGGGGCGGGAGACGTCGCCGCGCACGCGCGCGAGGTCACCCGCGCTGAGCGACCCGGCCCCCAGCGCGCGGAGCAGGTCGCGGCGCACGTCGTCGGCGACGGCCTCGAACACGTCCATCCAGGAAGCGTAACCGCGATGTTACGCATAGGGAAGAGCTTCCTCAGCCGTGGACGGGTCGCGGACCGGTCGTGGACCCGGCCCGGGCGCGCCGCGTCCGCGTGGTACCACTGGGGGGTGCTTCCCGCCCTCTCCCTCCCGGTCTCCGGCGGCCTCGAGATCGACGGCGTGACCGTCCTCCTGCTCGTCCTCGCCGCGCTCACGGCGGGGTGGATCGACGCCGTCGTCGGCGGGGGCGGGCTCGTCCAGCTCCCGGCGCTGCTTCTCGTCCCGGGCATCAGCCCCGTGCAGGCGCTCGCGACGAACAAGCTCGCGAGCATCATGGGGACGTCGGTGAGCGCCGCGACGTACTACCGTCGCGTCGGGCCGGACCTGCGCACGGCCGGGCCCATGGCGCTCGCCGCGCTCGTGGGCGCCGTCGGGGGAGCGGCGCTCGCGTCGCGCATCCCGGCCGACCTGTTCAAGCCGATCATCCTCGTGGTGCTCGTCGGCGTCGCGGCCTACACGATCGCGAAGCCGAGCCTCGGGCACAGCACGAACCTGCGCTGGGAGGGCAACGGCCACCGGTGGGCGGCGGCCGGGATCGGCCTGGTCATCGGCACCTACGACGGCCTGCTCGGACCGGGCACCGGGACGTTCTTCGTCATCGCGCTCGTGAGCATCCTCGGGTACGCGTTCCTGCCGGCGTCGGCGCTCGCGAAGATCGCGAACTTCGCCACGAACGCCGGCGCGCTGATCTTCTTCGTGCCGTACGGCGCGGTGCTGTGGGGGCTGGGCCTCCTCATGGGCGCGGCCAACCTGCTCGGGGCGTACGTGGGCGCCCGGATGGCGGTCGCCAAGGGCAGCGCGTTCGTACGCGTGGTCTTCGTGGTCGTCGTCGGCGCGCTGATCGTCAAGCTCGGGTACGACGTCGTCCGCGACCTCACCGCCTGAGCTCTCCGCACCGTCGGGGTCCGATGTCACCAGTGGTGTCAACGTGTTGTCGCGGAGGGGTTGCGGTGACACCACTCGTGGTGCCATGATGGCGTCATGGACCTCACCCCGTATGTCGACGACCTCCAGAACCGCCTCGCCGCCGCCGCGGACGCCGCCGGGGACGACGGCCGTCGGCTTGCGGAGCGCCTGACCGCACCGCTCGACGCGGCCGTGCGTCTCGTGCTCCTCGACGCGCTCTCCGCCGCGGCGGGGGAGATCTCCGCAGACCTCGCCCCGGGGTCGGTGGACGTGCGGCTGCGAGGCGGTGCCCCCGAGTTCGTGGTCGCCGTCCCCGCCGCCGCGCCCGCCCCGGTCGAGGGCCTCGTCCCCGCGAACACCCCGGCCACGGCCGCCGGGCCCGCGCCGTCCGACGTCGAGGCCGGGGCCACGACCCGCACGACCCTGCGCCTGCCCGACCATCTCAAGACGCAGGCCGAGACCGCCGCCGCCCGCGACGGCGTCTCCGTCAACACGTGGCTCGTGCGCGCGGTCGCCGCGGCGCTCGAGCAGTCCACCGGGCGCCCGGCCGCGCAGGCCCGCCCGCAGCAGCGCGGCTCCGCCCGCGTCACCGGCTGGGTGCGCTGACCGCCTCGGTCTCCGTCCCCGCCCTCTCCGACCGCACCTGACACCACCACGACACCACTCCTGGAGCTTCGTCATGCCCACTTTCCCCGCCCCGCAACCCCTGCCCGTCGTCGTCGACGTGCCGTTCGCCCACCTGCACGTGGTCGCCGGGGACCGTGACGACGTCGTCGTCACGGTCCTGCCGACCGACCCGGCCAAGTCAGGCAGCGTCCGCGCCGCCGAGGCGGTCCGCGTCGACGGCGACGTCAGCGCCCTCACGATCTCCTACCCCGGCTCGTGGAAGCAGTACGTGCTGCCGTTCGCGTCCGGCACCGCCGACATCACCGTCGAGCTGCCCGCGGGCTCCGACGTGCGCGGCAAGGCGGGCTCGCTCTACGCCGAGGGCAGCCTCGGCACCGTCGAGATGGCGCTCTCCGCCGGGGACGCTCGCGTCGAGGACGTCGACCGGCTCGACGTCAAGACCTCGGCGGGCTCCGTGGCGGCGCGTCGCGTGCGGGGCTCGCTGGACGCCCGCGCCAGCGCCGGGTCGGTCCGCGTCGAGGAGGTCCGTGGCGAGGGCACGATCAAGGCGACGAACGGCACGACGACGGTCGGCGCCGTCACCGGCTCGCTCGCGGTGCACGGTGCGCACGGCGACATCGCGGTGGCCCGCGTGAGCGGCACGGTCACGGCCAAGTCCGCGCACGCCGGCATCCGGGTCGAGCGCCTGGAGTCGGGGAGCGTCACCCTCGCGACGTCGTACGGCTCGATCGAGGTGGGCGTGCCCGAGGGGACCGCCGCGTTCCTCGACGCGAGCTCCGAGCACGGCAGCGTGCGCAACCACCTCACGCCCACGGAGGGCCCCGTCGAGGACGAGGCCACCGCGGAGATCCACGCCAGCACCGGGTTCGGCGACGTCGTCGTCCGCCGGCCCTGAACCACCCACCAGAACCCAGGGATCGGAGATCCGCAGATGTCTGCTGACCAGACCCTCGCGCCCGCCGTCCGGGTGCGAGGCATCGAGAAGTCGTACGGCGACCTGCGCGTGCTGCGCGGTGTCGACCTCGAGGTGGCGCGCGGGAGCATCGTCGCGCTGCTCGGGTCCAACGGTGCGGGCAAGACGACGCTCGTGCGGATCCTGTCCACCCTGCTCGCGCCGGACGCCGGCACCGCGACCGTCGACGGGTTCGACGTCGTCGCGCAGCCCGGGCACGTGCGCGAGTCCATCTCGCTGACGGGGCAGTTCGCCGCGGTCGACGAGGTGCTCACCGGACGGGAGAACCTGGTCCTCGTCGCCCGCCTGCGGCACCTCGCGGACCCGGGGCGCGTCGCGGACGAGCTGCTCGCCCGGTTCTCCCTGACCGACGCCGGGGCCCGCCGCGCCGGGACCTACTCCGGCGGGATGCGGCGCCGGCTCGACATCGCCATGAGCCTCATCGGCGACCCGCCGGTCATCTTCCTCGACGAGCCGACGACGGGCCTCGACCCGCAGGCCCGGATCGAGGTCTGGGCCACGGTGCGCGAGCTCGCGCGCGGCGGCACCACCGTGCTGCTCACCACCCAGTACCTCGACGAGGCCGAGCAGCTCGCCGACCGGATCGCGATCCTGCACCGCGGGACGATCATCCAGAACGGCACCCTGGCCGAGCTCAAGGCCCTGCTGCCCCCGGCGACCGTCGAGTACGTCGAGAAGCAGCCCTCCCTCGAGGACGTGTTCCTCGCGCTCGTCGGCGACGCCGGCGACAGCGCCCCCACCGCGGACCGGACGAGCGTCGACGGCGCCCGCCCGGCAGGAGAGGAAGCCCGATGACCACCCACGCCCTGGCCGACACCCGCGCCCTCACGGGCCGCTCGCTGCGCCACGTCCTGCGCAGCCCGGACACGATCATCACGACCGCCGTGACCCCGATCGCGCTCATGCTCCTCTTCGTCTACGTGCTCGGGGGCGCGATCGACACCGGCAGCGGCGAGTCGTATGTGAACTACCTGCTGCCCGGCATCCTGCTCATCACGGTCGCGTCCGGCGTCGCGTACACGTCCTACCGGCTGTTCCTCGACCTGCAGGGCGGCATCGTCGAGCGCTTCCGGTCCATGCCCGTCGCCCGGTCCAGCGTCCTGTGGGCGCACGTGCTCACCTCGCTCGTGGCGAACCTCGTCTCCGTGACCCTCGTCGTGGCTGTCGCCCTCCTCCTGGGGTTCCGGACCGACGCGTCCGTCGGGGCGTGGCTCGCCGTCCTCGGCATCCTCGTCCTGTTCGTCCTCGCGCTGACCTGGCTCGCGGTCGTCGCCGGGCTGTCGGCCAAGACGGTCGACGGCGCGTCCGCCTTCAGCTACCCGCTGATCTTCCTGCCGTTCGTCAGCTCGGCGTTCGTCCCCACGGACAGCATGCCGGGACCGGTCGCGTGGTTCGCCGAGAACCAGCCCGTGACCGCGATCGTCGACACCCTGCGGTCCCTCTTCGCCGGCCAGCCCGTCGGGAGCGACATCTGGGTCGCGCTCGCGTGGCTCGTCGGCATCCTCGTCCTCGCCTACGCGTGGGCGGCAGCGGTCTACCGGCGCCGCGTCGGCTGACGACCGACCGGGACCGACGCCCGAGGGGCCGCGCGCGGGAGACCGTGCGCGGCCCCTCGCCCGTCCGCACCCCGGAGCCGACGCGCGGACCTTCGGCCCCGAGCCCGGGCGACCACCGACCCTGTCCGGGAGGTCGCCCGGACGCGAGGATCGAGGTCGTGCAGACCCTCGCCCAGGCGGTGACCACCCAGTCGGAGGCGGCCCGGGAGAAGGTGCTCTTCGCCAGACGTCCCGGGCGCTACCTCGTCGCGGCGATGCTCGCGGGCGCGTACATCGGCGTCGGCGTCGTGCTCATGGTCGCGACGGCGGGCCCGTTCCTCGCCGCCGGGTCCCCGGCCGAGCGGCTCGTCGCCGGGGGCGTGTTCGCCGCGGCGCTGACGCTCGTCGTCTTCGCCGGGGCCGAGCTCGCCACGTCCGCGATGATGGTCCTCACCCAGGGCGTCGCGACGCGCGCCGTCCGCGTGCGCGACGCCGTCGCCACGCTGGGCCTGTGCCTCGTCGGCAACCTGGCCGGGTCGATGCTCTTCGGCTGGGTCGTCACGCAGGCGGGCGTGCTGCGCTCGAACGCGGCGGCGGGCGAGATGGTCGCCTCGATGCTCCGCGCGAAGGCGCACGAGACCGGGGGAGAGCTCTTCTTCCGCGGCGTGCTGTGCAACATCCTCGTGTGCGCCGCGATCTGGGCCTGCGGGCGCCTGCGCTCGGAGGCCGGCAAGGCGGTGATCCTGTTCTGGGGGATCCTCGCGTTCATCGCGTCCGGGTTCGAGCACGTCGTCGCCAACATGACGACCTTCTCCCTCGGGCTCTTCGGCGACCTCGGCCCGACGACGTGGGCCGACTTCGGCCGCAACCTCACCTGGGTGGGCCTCGGCAACCTCGTCGGCGGGGCCGTCGTCGTCGGGCTGGCGTACGTCGTCGTGGCCGGGCCGCGGGCCCGCGTGCTGCCGGAGGTGTGACCCCGGCGGCGGCCTGCCGCGGTCCGCAGGGCGGGACGGGCTTGGCCGGGGCCCGGGACGCGTGCCTATCATCGACCGACCCACAAGCACCCGGCGGGCCGTTGAGAGAGACGGAGGCCGGCGACAGATGGAGCAGCACGTGGCACTTGTCGTGCAGAAGTACGGCGGTTCGTCCGTCTCGGACGCCGAGAGCATCAAGCGGGTGGCCAAGCGCATCGCCGAGGCGAAGCGGGCCGGGAACGACGTCGTCGTCGTGGTCTCGGCGATGGGCGACACGACCGACGAGCTCATCGACCTCGCCCAGCAGGTCAGCCCCCTCCCGCCGCAGCGCGAGATGGACATCCTCCTCACCGCGGGCGAGCGCATCTCGATGTCGCTGCTCGCGATGGCGATCACGAGCCTCGGCGTGAAGGCGAAGTCGTTCACCGGGCAGCAGGCCGGTCTCATCACGGACGCGGTGCACGGCAAGGCGCGCATCGTCGACGTCGTCCCGACGCGCGTGCGCGAGACCCTCGACCGCGGCCAGGTCGCGATCGTCGCGGGCTTCCAGGGCGTGACGCAGGCGACGAACGACGTGACGACGCTGGGGCGCGGCGGGTCGGACACGACCGCGGTCGCGCTCGCCGCGGGGCTCGACGCCGACGTGTGCGAGATCTACACCGACGTGGACGGCGTGTTCACGGCGGACCCGCGCATCGTGCCGTCCGCGCGCAAGATCGACCGGATCACGTACGAGGAGATGCTCGAGATGGCGGCGAGCGGCGCGAAGGTCCTCGCGCTGCGCTGCGTCGAGTACGGCCGCCGGTACGGCGTCCCCATCCACGTGCGCTCGTCCTTCAACGGCAAGGACGGCACGTTCGTCAGCGCGGACGCGTACACCGCGCGCCCCGGCGCGAGCGCCGCCTCCCCGGCCGGCACCGCCGGCAGCACCGCAGACCTTCCCGAGGAGACCGTCATGGAAGACCCGATCATCTCCGGCGTCGCGCACGACCGCAGCGAGGCCAAGATCACCGTCGTCGGCGTGCCCGACGTCCCGGGCACGGCCGCCCGGATCTTCGAGGTCGTCGCGGGCTCGGGCGTGAACATCGACATGATCGTGCAGAACGTGTCGGCAGCCCGCACGGGTCTCACCGACATCTCGTTCTCCCTCCCCGAGGGAGACGGCCCGGCCGCGATGTCCGCGCTGTCGGCGCTGCAGGCCGAGATCGGGTTCGACTCGCTCCAGTTCGACGACCAGATCGGCAAGCTCTCGCTCGTCGGCGCGGGCATGAAGTCGCACCCCGGTGTCTCCGCGAAGCTGTTCGGCGCGCTGCGCGACGCGGGCATCAACATCGAGATGATCTCCACCTCGGAGATCCGCATCTCCGTCGTCACGCGCGAGGACTCGCTCGACGACGCGGTGCGCGCCGTGCACACCGCCTTCGAGCTCGACGCCGCCGACGGCGAGGCCGTCGTCTACGCCGGCACCGGCCGCTGACCCGACGCAGGAGAGGAACCCCCCATGAGCACCCAGAGCACCCCGGGCCTGCACCTCGCCGTCGTCGGCGCGACCGGCCAGGTCGGCGCGGTCATGCGCCGCCTCCTCGACGAGCGCGACCTGCCGGTCGCGAGCATCCGCTACTTCGCGTCGGCGCGCTCCGCCGGGTCGACGCTCCCGTGGCGCGGGACCGACGTCGTCGTGGAGGACGTCGCCGCGACCCCGACCGAGGACCTGCGCGGCATCGACGTCGCGCTCTTCTCCGCGGGCGGCGCGACGTCGAAGGCGCAGGCCGAGCGCTTCGCCGCCGCGGGCGCCGTCGTCATCGACAACTCCTCCGCGTGGCGCATGGACCCCGACGTCCCGCTCGTCGTCTCGGAGGTGAACCCGGGCGCGCTGCGCGAGGCGCGCAAGGGCATCATCGCCAACCCGAACTGCACGACGATGGCCGCGATGCCGGTCCTCAAGCCGCTCGCGGACGAGGCCGGGCTGGAGCGCCTGATCGTCGCGACGTACCAGGCCGTCTCCGGCGCCGGGCTCGCCGGCGCGGAGGAGCTGCGCGCCCAGGCCGTCGCGGGCGCCCAGGCCGAGGCCGCCGCAGCCGACGGGTCCGGCCCGGGCCTCGTCGGTCTCGTGCACGACGGCGGCGCGGTCGCCCTCCCGGAGCCCGCCGTCTTCCCGCGGAACGTCGCGTTCAACGTCGTGCCGCTCGCCGGGTCGATCGTCGACGACGGGCTGGAGGAGACGGACGAGGAGAAGAAGCTCCGCAACGAGTCGCGCAAGATCCTCGGGCTGCCCGAGCTCGCCGTCGCGGGCACGTGCGTGCGCGTCCCCGTGTTCACCGGGCACTCGCTCGCGATCCACGCCGAGTTCGGCGCCCCGATCACGCCCGACCGGGCGCGCGCGATCCTCGCCGACGCCCCCGGCGTCGCGCTCGCGGACGTGCCCAACCCGCTCGAGGCGGCGGGCAAGGACCCGTCGTTCGTCGGCCGGGTCCGCACCGACCAGTCGGTGCCGGGCGGGCGCGGTCTCGTGCTGTTCGTCTCGAACGACAACCTCCGCAAGGGCGCCGCGCTCAACGCGGTCCAGCTCGCCGAGCTCGTCGCGCAGGACCTCGACGGCGTCCGCGCCGCGTTCGCCCCGGCCCTCGCACAGTAGAGCCCCGGGTCCCGCGAGGTAGAAGCCCGGTACCGCGGGGTAGAGCCCCGGTCCCGGGGGGGGGGGAGATGGTGGTGGCGAGGGGGTCGCCTCCCTCGCGGGTGGTGGTCGAGGGGTG